>JBJEBM010000030.1:0-73633 GCA_051870055.1 Candidatus Cryptobacteroides sp. | reverse complement strand
ATTG
This sequence comes from Candidatus Cryptobacteroides sp., assembly GCA_051870055.1. Classification (GTDB taxonomy): domain Bacteria; phylum Bacteroidota; class Bacteroidia; order Bacteroidales; family UBA932; genus Cryptobacteroides. Next base: position 73,629 of record JBJEBM010000030.1, on the reverse strand, counting down.
ATTTCGACTCCGCGGTTCACCATCGTTCCGACATTGTCCCATTTGAATCCGAAACCGCCGTCGGCGTAGGAAATAGGAACGGACATCAGCATATTGGTAGTCTTCTTGTTGTAGAACTCGACATCAAGATTGATCCTGTTGATGAATCCGAGATGGAGGGCAACATTGGTTGTCCAGAGTTTCTCCCACTCAAGATTCTCATTGCCCTGGGAATAGGTGCCGAGAGCGGCCTGGTTCCAATATTCCTTGCCTCCGGAAACGAGAGCCAGGTGGTCATAGTTCGGAATCGAGGAGTTTCCGGTGGTTCCGGTGCTGACAGCAAGCTGCGCATTGGTGAGCCAGTCCACATCCCTGAGGAATCTTTCTGACTTTGCGTTCCACATCAGGCCTACTGACCAGAATGCTGCCCAGCGTCCTTTGGCTCCGAACCTTGAGGAGCCGTCACCGCGGACTGAGAAGTCTGCATACCAGCGGCTGTCCCAGTTGTACTCTCCCCTGCCGAAGAAGGAAAGGTATGAGTATGAGGAGTTTGAGCTTGACCAGGAAGTAGCCCTCGTAGCTGACGAAATGTCAGTGAGATAGTCATTGGTCTGGCCGGCCGTGGAAACGCTGAAGCCCTCGGCCCTGTAGTCAACACCCTCCTGGCCGAGCAGGAAATTGAAGCTGTGGACATCACGGATGTCGAACTTGTAGTTCAATGTGGTGGTGATATTGAGGTTGAACGCATCCGAGGAGTTCCTTCCCACTTTTCCCTGACCGTTGTTCGGCAGGTAGCTTGGGTAGCTTACACTCTTCACGGCTCCGTGGGTATAGTCCACACCTCCCTGGACCTTAAGTGTAAGTCCTTCTATGATAGTGGCTTCCGCAAACAGGTTCGCAATAGCCTTGTACTTCTTGGTGGTGTAAGGATTGTTCTTGCTCCATTCGAGAGGGTTCTGGCCGGTGCCTTTCCAGGAACCGTCGTTGATGGATGCAATCGAGCCGTCCGGACGGTATGGATTCCAGTAAGGCTGCATGAACCTCGCAGCGGAAATCGGCGTGCTCAGAGTATAGACACCCTCGACCGATTCGTCGTATTTCTCGTATGCGAGCATAGAGTTGGTCCCGAGCCTGAGCCACTTCTTGGCCTGAGCCTCAAGGTTCACCCTGAAATTGTAGCGGTTGAAGTCAGAATCGGCCGTAGTGCCGTCCTGGCTGTAGTAACCGCCTGATACATAATAGTTGAACTTCTCGGTCGCACCACTGGCCTGGAGCTCGTAGTTCTGCAGCGGGGCGTATTTGTTGAACACCTCGTCAAGCCAGTTGATGTCGGTCTTCGCAAGTTTCTCGTAGTCCTTTCCTGCGGTGAGACCCACTTCCTGCTCATACTGGATGCGCTCGGCGGTATTCATCAGGTTCCAATTGTTGCCGGCAATCTGGGAGAATCCGGCCTGGGTGCGGAGAGTGATGTGGGCATCCTGCGCCATACGTCCGCGCTTGGTGGTGATGACCACGACACCATTGGCCGCGCGGGCTCCGTAGATGGAGGTGCTGGATGCGTCCTTCAGCACTGATACTGACTCTATGTCATTGGGACTGATGGCGTTGAAATCCGATGCGGAAATCGGGATGCCGTCCAGGATGAACAAAGGGGCAGTGCCGGAATTGATGGAGTTGGTACCGCGGATCTGGAAAGTGGCTGTAGCGCTTGGCTCGCCTGAATTAGAGAGCACCATCAATCCGGTGGCCTTGCCCTGAAGCGCCTGGTCAAAACTTGCTGCAGGCGTGTCGGCAAGAGCGTCCGACTTGACTGTGGAGACAGAGCCGGCTATTGTTCCCTTCTTGCGGACGCCGTATGCGACCACGACAAGTTCGTCAAGTGCCTGGCTATCACTCTTCAAAGCGACATTGTGCACTATCTCGGATTTGCCTGAGGGAATAATGTAGGACTCCGTCTGGAAGCCGATAAACTGAAATTGCAGATCGCTGCCGACAGGAGCGGTGATTTCAAATGCTCCGTCAATGTCTGTGGAAACACCGGAAGACTGACCGGCAACCACAAACGCACCGGCCAGAGGTTCTCCAGAATCCTCGGCCGTGACGACACCTTTTACTGTCACAAGTTCCTGAGCTGCGATCACGCCTGTCATCATAATGAAGACGCAGGCGGTCATCAAAGATTTAAACACACTCATTCCTTATAGTTAAGGCAGGGTTAATATTATAACCGAAAGGAACTCAGCCTTAAATCATAAGCAAGACAAAAGGAATAAATGCCTCCGGTTTTTCATTATTTAAGTTCAAGTTTGCGGACAAAGCGGCACAATCCGGCACCGCTTTTCCAGGCGGCACAAAAATACACTATCCGCATTAGAAATAAAATTGACAAATGTCAATTTTTCGAAGAAACCGCAAGATTATAGCGCCCTTTGAGAACAAGGGCGGAGACTGCGACGTAGCCTATCAGAAGCACACTGTGGGCGGCAAGTTTGAGAATGACCTTCCCGGCGGAAGCCGATCCCGGCGCAACTCCCTGGAACAGGGCATTATCCAGAAATATTGCCAACACGCACACCAGTCCCGCTCCCAGCATAAGGGTAAGAATCCGCTTCCAGCTGTAAGGTATCGGGTAAAATTTATTGCCGAGAACGGCGCTGATTATGAACATTACAAGATAGCTGGCGAGATGTCCGAACGCTGCGGCCCAGAATGAGAACCTGGGCATAAACACCACATTCACAGCAACAGTCACCACCAGTCCCGCCATCGTTATCCATATCGCCATATTGGTCTTCCCTGACAGTTTGTACCACATCGAGACATTGAACAGCATTCCGAGCAGCATATAGGACAGGAGCATTATCGGCACGACCCCCATTCCGGAGCGGAAGTCCTTTCCGAGAATCAGGGCGAAGATGTCCAGATACAGGAAAACGCCTATGAGAATAAGCCCGCAAAAAGCCGTAAAATATTCCATTACAATAGCATAGAGCTGCTTGGAGCCTTTTTCCCTGGCTCTCTGGAAGAAGAACGGCTCGGCCGCGAAGCGGAACATCTGGATGAACAGGTTCATTATCACTGACAGCTTGACAGCGGCCTGGAAAATGCCCAGGCTGGACCGCCACGCCTCCGGATCGGTGTCGAAATACCTGAACAATATCCTGTCCAGAAAGTCATTGACAATTCCGGGCAGGGCAGCAATCATAAGCGGTATCGAATAAGCGAGCATCTGTTTCAGCAGCCTGGCGTCAAACTTGAACGAGAACCTGAGCAGGTCCGGTATGAAAAGCAGTCCGCAGACCAGGCTGCTTATGAATATCGCGAAAATGACATAAGTGAAATCCGGTGTAGGTGAAATGAGGCTGTCCGCAAAACCGCCGGAATGAGAAGGATACCAGAAGAACAGCACCATATTGGCCGCAGTCTCTGTAAGTATTTTAACCGTCTTGAATATCGCGAACTTGAAAGCCCTGTGCTCCTGCCTGAGCTTGGCGAAAAGAATCGCCGTGGTGCAGTCAAGGGCGAGAATTCCACCTATATATATAATACAGTTCTCGAAACCGGCATAGCCAAGGGCTCCGGCAATCTTAGTGCGGAATAGGACGAGCAGGGCCAGAAAAGAAAAGCTTGTCCCGAAAACGGCGGCCAGGGCGTTGGAATAGACTTTCACCGGACTGACTCCTTCCCGGTTGGCGAAATTGAAACATCCGGTCTCCAGTCCCAGGACGAGAACTACCTGAAGAACAGCAATATAGGCCATAAATTCCGTAACCACACCGTAACTTGAAGTGGTCAGAAGTCTCGTGTAGAACGGGACGAAAAGGAAATTGATTATCCTCGCAAGGATGGTGCTGAGGCCATAAACCGCGGTTTCCCCGGCAAGTTGTTTCAACGGATTCGACATAATGCCGCAAAATTAATGAAAATTATTTAGTAATTTTGGAGAATGATGTAATTAATCAAAAAACTGAAGCTTCAATATGAGACACATTATTATTCCGGCGCTGCTCATCGCTGCAGCTGTTACGGCAGGATGCGGAAACAACGCCAAAAAGGCCGAGGCTGCGAAAGCGGCTGAACAGGCGGTAAAAGATTCTTTAACAAAATTGGAAATGATTCAGAAAGAAAAAGCGGCCGACGAACTTATCGGCAGACTTGAGGATGAGCCTGTGTTCATCATTGAGACAAATCTCGGCTCCATCAAGGTGAAACTTTACAGCAAAACCCCGAAGCACAGGGCAAATTTCGAGAAACTCGCACTGTCAGGATTCTATGACGGACTGCTTTTCCACAGAGTCATCAACGGGTTTATGATTCAGGGAGGCGACCCGTATACAAAGGACACCACTATGGTGGAGAAATATGGTCAGGGCGGTCCCGGCTACACTGTTCCGGCAGAGTTCGTTCCTGAATACAGGCACAAGAAAGGCGCGCTCGCAGCCGCAAGGCGCGGAGATGCCGCCAATCCCCAGAGGGAAAGTTCCGGCTCGCAGTTCTACATTGTCCAGGACGAAGACGCCTGCGCACAGCTTGACGGAGCATACACCGTATTCGGAGAGACTGTGGATGGCCTGAACGTGATTGACAAGATCGCGCAGGTGGCGACTGACAGGCGTGACAGGCCGGTTTCGGATGTCCGCATCATTTCTGTCAAACTCGATCCTGCATCAGTTCCTGCTGCTCCTGAAGCTGCTGACACCACATCCACGGGTGTTCCGGGAAGTGCCGGCAAGAGCGAATAATGTATAGTTATTCCCGAAAACACCAAAATAGTTCCTAAAAAGGACATAAAGAAAAATTTTCGGGCATAGATATTGCAATATTTCCTATCGAATAGTTTTTTCATAGGTTAAGTTTTAGGTTAGAATTGCGACTGTCCTGCGTTGTGAAATGCGGGACAGTCCTCTTTTATGGACATAATACAAGAAGGGGCCTTTCAGCCCCTCCCCGTAGTGTGGTATGACAAAGTCATTATTATTCAAGCGCCCTGTATTTAAGCAGGGCCTCGAGGAAATAGTAATCAGCATAAGTGAGAGGAACATCCACTTCCGAATTGTCGGGAAGAGAGCCCACGCTGTGGCGGAGAAGGAAATTGCAGTTCTCTCCCGGGGAGGCGAGATAATCCGGACCGGCAAGAGTCCTGAGCTGTTTCTCAGCCATCTTTCTGTATTTTGCAGCAGAAGAGCGGTCTTTGACCAGCGAGCTGAGCTGCACAAAAGCGGACGACATTATAGCACCGGCGGATGCATCACGATAGTCATCAGGTATCTTCGGGGAATCGAAATCCCAGTACGGGATACCGTCCTCAGGAAGCCGTGAAACCAGCATATCCGCGATTCCGCACGCCTGGTCAAGATATGCCTGCACCCCGCTTACCCTGTACATCATAGTGAATCCGTAAAGCGCCCAGGCCTGACCTCTTGCCCAGGCTGATTCATTATTCAGGCCCTGGACTGTCTCCTTGTGTCTCACCTCGCCTGTCTCCGGGTCGTAATCCACAAGATGCCAGGAGGTGTAGTCAGGACGGAAATGGTTGGCCATTGTCGTGTTTGCGTGGGCCTCAGCAACAGCCTTGAGGGAATCCTCGCCAGAAATGATGGCAGCATTGTACAGATGCTCAAGATTCATCATATTGTCAATGATGACAGGATATTTCCAGTCACGTCCTTTCCTTACTGAATCCCAGCTGCGGATGACACCGGTGACCGGGGAGTAACGGGCTGCAAGTTTCCTTGCAGTCGAGACAATTCGGTCAACGTATTCCTCATCGCCTGTAAGCCTGTAGGCGTTGCCGTAGCTGCAGTTCATCTGGAAACCGAGGTCGTGGTCTGTCTTCCTGAAAAGCAGGCTGTCGAGTTTGAGGGTGTTCTTGCGCGCAAGCTCCTTGAACTTTGGATCTGAAGTGTATTCGTAAATATACCACAGTGAGCCCGGATAGAATCCGCTGCACCACCACCTGATGTTCGAGGTGACGAACTCGCCTTCAGGAGAGACTGTCCTCGGCAGGCTGGTGTCAGACAGTCTGGCATCCATCTGGACATACTGCTCAGCAGCCACTTTGAAGACCCTGTCAGTCAGCTTGTCCATCGATTCAACTCCTTTACAGCCTGTAATAAGTGCCAGCACCGCTGCCGCCGGCAATAAAATTTTTCGCATAGTTTCGTGTATTAATATTTCCCCGGCAAAGGTAACAATTTGACCCTTAAAACTGAAAAATATTTCTCAAATAAAATTTGCGATTAAAAGAAAAACAGCTAATTTTGTGTCAACTTTTCTAATGAAAAGCTAATGGATAATAAAAACAGGTATCTGCCCCTATCGGATACCTGTTTTTCTTTCAAGACATATTATTCTCGAGGGAGATGTAACTTTATGACGCTCCGATGCGACTCGAACAAGTCCATTAGTTATCATTATGAAAAGACGAGTCGCAATTCCGATTGTCCAAGCTACTACAATAGTAGTTGTCTTGAAGCTTACCAAGGTGAAAGCACACACTCGTATTCGCTTCGGTAAGAAGGAAAAGGTACGGAGTCACTGGCGCAGGCATAGGGCCGCCCGCACAGAGACATCCGTAACCGTGTCTGAGTAAAGACTTTCTGCTATCCTCCCTCGTTTTTACCATTTTACAGCGCAAGCGTGAGGCCGGCGGAGACAGTGTTCTTCATCGGGCCGTCTGCATAAGCCCAGGCAGCATTCAGAGTGAGACAATCTACAAGCTTCACACCCGCGCCGAGGGAAAAATATGAAGGCAGGCCGGTCTCTCCGGATGACAGATGACCTCCGGCCCGGACATAGACATTATCTTTATAAGCGTATTCAAGACCGAACGATGCGGAAATCGAGGCTCCCTTGAAGTACATTCCGACAGACAGGGACGGGCGCAGGCTGCAGTCACCCAATGCGATATAATAATCGGCATCCGCACGCAAAGCCATCGGAAGCGCATACTTGTCACCTGAACTGGACTTGACCGGAAGCCCGAGACTGGTGGCAGACACCGCAAGCCTGAGAGGAAAACTGAAACGGTAGGCCACCTGGACATCGGCAAAGCCGGTCCTGTCCACCTGCTTCTCCCCATCAATCTCAGGAACAGAATTGCTCTGGGCATAATTGAGAGTCAGTCCCGCACTCAGGCCGTCCATTATCCTGTAGGACGCACCGATTCCAGCACGGATATCAAAAGGCAAGAATGTGCCCAATGAATATCCGGACTCGGAAGTCACATTAAACTTCTCCCCAGCCCTGTACAGAACTCCGGCAGTGAAAGCAAGCCTGTCCGAATACTTCCATACTCCTGCAGCAGCCGCTATATGCGAAGTATATGCATCCGGCTGGAAATAATTGTAGGCCGCACCCACCTGGATATCAGCATCTTCACCCTCTGTCCCGGCAATGCCCGAGAAATGGGAGAACGCACCTCTTGACGCAGTACCGCCCAATCCGGAAGCTACCGGATCAGGATTGACAACCAGAAACGGCATAGCGGCCGTTGAAGAAGATTCCTGGCCGGCCGCCAGTGTGCAGAAACCGCACACCAGCAGAGCCGCCAACGAAATTGCTTTATTGTTCATATTTCACTATTTCTTTGAGAATGAAGACTTTAATTTCTTTCCGGAAGACTCCAGCACCACGGTGTAAACGCCGGAAGCAGCATTGCTGATATCAATCTTCAACGGCGAATTGAGCGATATGGAAACTCCGGACGCGGAGAACACGGTCATACCGGTCGATGAATAGACCTTCACGGAGCAGGTCATATCCTCGCCAGTGCGGATATTCACATAATCCACTGCCGGGTTCGGGTAAACATCCATCGGATTTGAATCATCCCTGACAAGAACCTCGAACGAAGATGTTACGCTTGCACCCTTCGCATCAGAAGCTATGACACGTACAGGGGTCACACCAATACGGCGGCCCACAAACGTGAGAACCCCGTCCTCAAACGTGCAGGCAAGGATTTTCCTGTCCGCAATGGCGGCGGAAACCTGGAGAGGCTCTCCGTCAGCGTCTGTGAAATAATCAGAGACATTGAGCGAATACTCTCCTCCCACACCGTTGACGGCGAACGATTCAATCTCACGTGCAATCTCAGGTGCTGAATTCGGCAGAACCGTATATTTCAATTCATAATTGGAGGAGGCCCCGTACTCGTCCTTGATTTTAAGGATACAGGTATGCGAGCCCTCCCTTGCCGAAGGAGCGTGGATGTTGAGCGAGCCCTCTCCCGTGGCGGAATCGAATTCTATGGAAAGCCCGGCCTCTCCCTGACCGTCGTATGTGACAGTGACCGTGTGGTCATCCGGGTCGATTCCCCTGAACCTGAACTTGTAGTCCTCCCAGGCCCTGACAGTGACAGCGCCTTCGGAGACTGGCTCGATATACGGAGCGGTATTGGAGCCGGTGGTGGCTGAAGTCACCGATGTCGCGGCGGATTCATTGCGCGCGAAATCCGAAGCTGTGACGGAATAATAATACAAAGTATTGAACTTCAATCCTTTGACAACGTAACGTTTCTTTCCGGAACCGACCTCCTCAAGCCCGTTCACAGAGAACTGGACTTTCTCCGCCTTGGAAAGAGTCGTGGAAGTGAAAGGAGAAGTGCTGTAATATACATTAAGGTACATTGCCTTGGATTTTCCTCCGTCATCAGAAGGTACTTCCGAAGTGAATACCAGAGAGTTGGCCTTCACCTCCACAGACAGGCCAGACACCGGCTGAGGGGCTTCAGTATTGAGAGAAGAAAGCGCCGTCATCGCATTTATCATTCCCGTTCCCAGATGCCCGCGCATCTTCGGATTGTAATCATAGATGGAAGGATCAGTGCCATCCTTGATGGTCTGGAAGAGTTCATCGGCAGTATAGCCCTCCCCGCCTGAAGCGGAAAGCACCAGGGCCGCAAGACCAGAGACGTGCGGGCAGGCCATTGAAGTGCCCTGCAGTCCGCCATACGCACCTCCGCTGACAGTGGAATATACACCTCCGTTGTTGTAGGAAAGATCTCCTCCCGGAGCGCACACTGTCACCCAGCTTCCATAATTGGTATAATATGCCGCGGTGCCGTAAGGGCCGATTGCGGCCACTGAAATCACCTTGTCGTAAGCGGCAGGATAGGCGAGGTCCATAGCGTCATTTCCCGCAGCAAAGACCACGAGACCGCCTTTCATAGGACCGGTCTGCTTTCCTGTGGCGTCCATTCCCGCATTCTCAATGAAATAATCGATAGCGGTCTTGACAGACGGAGGAAGAGAGGTGACATTCTGGTCTTTCTCATATCCCCAGCTGTTCTGCGCTATCACGGCGCCGTTCTGGGCCGCATACTGGAATGCCCTGAGAATGTTGGCTCCGGTGTCAGGATATTTCTCATCCATAATCTGGACAGACATCACCTTCACGCCCTTGACATCCGGATAACGCCCGCCGGCGACGCCGCAGACTCCGATGCCGTTGTTGTTGACCGCTGCCACTGTTCCGGCCACGTGCGTTCCGTGAACCTCAGGATTTATCGCTCCGTTTGCAACGAAATTGTACCCATAGACATCATCCCTGTAACCATTGCCGTCATCATCCTTGCCGTTGCCGGGAATCTCATCCTCGTTCACCCACATATTGTCCTTCAAATCAGGATGATCATACTGGACTCCGCCGTCAATAATGGCCACAATCACCTGGTCATTGCCGAAAACGCCGTAATTATCCCAGGCCTCCTGAAGCCTCATATCGACTCCAGTGCGGAATCCGAACTGGCCGGTATTGTCATAATGCCACTGATATCTGGAATAATACGGGTCATTCATCGATACAGACTGGGGCTTCACCCTGAGCACCGGTTCAGCGGATTCAATCCATCCGGCAGACTCAAGAATCCCTGCAGACCTGGTCACAGGAGTTGAAGAATCCACCTCGGCATCGAACCAGAGATGCAGCCCGCTTTTCCTCTGGACAGCCTCGAACGGGCCTCCTATAAGGAAACTGGTGCGCATAGACGAGATGGAGCATCCGTCCATTTCATCACCCAAAGCCTTGGTCCTGATAATGTTGCCGTCTTCGTCACGGGATGCGAGCAGTTTCTCGGCCATATCCTCCGACACTTTCACACGCAGCAGTCCCGGAATATATGCATCCGGCTCCGCAGCCCCGGAGACTGGAAGTACTTCCGCAGTCTCCACCTGCTCTCTCTCGCACGCCGGCACGAGCAATGCGGCCAGAAGCACCGTATTCAATATATTTCTTTTCATTGTCCTTTTCAATTAGCTTTAAGAGTCACTTCGCTGTCGTAAATTTCCACCACATAGCCAGTGCTCTGATTGTGAACGCAATACCACGGAATCACCAGCTCAGACGCATCCTCGCTTATCTCAATCTCGAAAGACGAGCCGAGATTTATCGAATTGCCGTCAAAAGAGCTGACAGGAGCGAAATCAAAAGTGGCGTCACCGAGAGAATAGAACTGTCCGGACGGCCTGAAGATTATCTTGCGGTTGTCCACATCGAGTTCACCGGTGATATAGTTGGTCTTTCTGTCCTCCACCTTGTAACCGGCTGAATTTTTGGCCACATACGGGTCGAAATTGTAAATCGTGGCTGTCTGGAGACCGGTATTGACCTCAAGGTACAGCTGATGGTTGGAATAAGTGGAACCGGAGGCTTCTGACGTATAAGTCCCTATATATGAAGACGGTATCTTGTAATACCACGGAACGTCAGGCACCTCCACGGCAATCTTCTCGGAATATGCCGCACCGTCTTCAGTGGCAGCCATGGCCACCACCCAGTTCACCGTTCCCGGAGTCACCGGGAGGGAGGCGGAAAAAGTTCCGTTGGCCGGTTTGAGCATCACGGACTCGGACGATGAGAAATCCTGTTCGGTGGATGACATAAAGCCTATCTCAACGCCTTTCAGTTTCTTGCTGACGCCTTTGAAAGTCGCTGTGACCACAACTCTTTTCTCATATTGATATACCTCGACATTGCGGTCGATGGTGACTTCAGGAACCCAGGAGCCTTCGCTGAAATCCGATTCAATCTCATCTTTCTCCTTTGCCCACTGGTAGCAGGAGGAGCTGAGGGCGGCCGATGCGGCAAGAACCGCAACGACCAGTATTCTGTTGAATATTCCTGACATATTACAATTCATTTTGGTCTGCATCAGTGATATATGGATTATCCTGGAGCTCGCGTTCCGGAATCTGGAACACCCAGTATTTATGATGGGCCGGGACATCGACTATCTTGTTGAGAATCTCAAGATTGTGGTTCGTGCCTTCATAGCTGCGGACTATACCCTGCGAGGTACGCCTCCTGTCATAATAGGAGAAGCCCTCTCCCCAGAGCTCAATCCTGCGCTGGAGCAGAATCTCGTCAACAGTGGCCGTCTTGTTCCAGGCCGGATCTCTCTTTGCCATAAGTTCTGCCAGCACAGTCTGTGCGCCAGAATCTTTACCAAGCCTTGCATCAGCCTCGGCCTCAATGAGATACATCTCGGCAGCCCTCATATAGATATAATCCTGGAGCCACTGGTCGGCATAGCCGAACTTGCGCGCGGCATAAGGCAGGACAGCTCCGACACATTCGATGTTGTCGCATGTGCCGCCGTTAGGGCCGTTGAAAAGGCTCTTGCGCCAGTCCGAATTCGAAATGGACTCATACAGTTTCCTGTCAATGAGTTTGCCCATCATGTCCAGTCCGGCGTAACCGGTGCAGTCGCTGCTCATCTGGGAGAAGAATGACGCATAGGTTGTCTGGGTCTCTGACGTATGGTTGAAGCCCCAGATGACCTCTTTGTCCTCAATGTCGAGGAAGCCGGCGTGGAGCCTCTCCTCATCCATCAGGTCATAGCCCTTCCTTGCAGCAGAAGCCGCTTCGGCAGCTTTCTCCCACTGCTGCGTATAGAGATAATAACGCGCAGCTATTCCCTGGGCCACATTATAGTCAATCATTGCCTTGGACGGACGCTTGTAGCCGTCCAGAAGCTTGAGGGCCTCGTCCAGATTCTCCTCGATATGCTCACAGACGAGGCCAAGGGTATTCCTGCCCTGTCTCTGTGACACCTCGTCAGCTGTTTTTGCATCCCTGGAAGCATATACCAGAGGAACTGCCGGTGCCTCGCTGTTGAAAGCGCCGGATGCGTCTGTCGGATCCTGGAAATACATTATCAGATAAAGATATGACAATGCCCTCACGCTGTACGCCTGGCCGAGATATGCCCTGGACGAGGCATTTTCCGGATCAGCTCCCGGAAGGAAGAAGTCAATGATTGTGTTCGAATTGTTGATAAGCGTGTAGAACGTGGTCCAGAGCTGGTAAGGACGGGTGTAGTTGAAGTTCCTGTAATCGAAAGAATAGTCATAGACTCCCCAGTTGCGGGTTCCGTGGAGCACCACGTCACCTGCCATCCAGTCCCCTATCATCAGACACGACATAATGCCGAAGTCATCGTGATTGGAGGATCCGCCGGCCCCGTACTGGACCATGTAGGCATAGAGTCCCTGCACATAAGAAGAGAGGTACTCCGGATCATTCTCCACCATCTGCGCCGCATTGCTTCCGGTCAGGTATGATGTCGAAGGCACATCGAACTGCTTCGAACAGGAGGCCATCACAGCCACCGCAGCTATGGACGATATTATATAAGATAATTTTTTCATTGTATCACAATAATTTAGCATTCGACATCAGAAAGTGAGGGAAACGCCTCCGGACACTGTCCTGAGAGCCGAATAAGTGAATCCCGTGCTGCCGCTGAAGGACTGGCGGACATCAAGTCCCCTGCGGTACGATATGTACCAGAGGTTGTCACCTGTGAGGAATATCCTGAGATTCTGGATTTTGGCCTTCGACAACAGATGCGCCGGGATAGTATATCCCACAGTCGCATTGCGGAGGCTGAGGTATGACGACTTGGTAAGGAACCTGGTTGACATCTGGTTCGCCTCCTGGAATCCGTCCTGGACGCGCGGCACGGCAGTGTCGGTGTTCTGCGGAGTCCACCTGCGGAAAATATCCTTGTGCCAGTTGGTTCCGAGAGAGCCGGCGCTCATCAGGGAAGCATAATTGGAGTCCATTGTCCAACCGCCAATCTGATATGCGAATGTGGCGCTCACATCGAAGCCGAAGAATCTGAGGCTTGTGGAGAATCCTCCGTAAATGTCCGGAATGGAGGTCTTTCCGATGCGCCTGCGGGTAGCCTCAGCAGTCGTGGTCACGTATGACACAGTCTCCGTACCATCCGCATTCTCAGTATATTTGGCATACATCGAGAGACCTGTCTTAGGATTGACTCCGGCCCATTCATAGAGGAAGTAGTCATAGAGCGAGCCGCCTTTCGAACGGTAGTATGGATAGGCCTCGTAACCTTCAGCCGGTTTGTCCGACGGGAGTTTTGTGAGGGCGTTCTTGTAATGCGTGCCGTTTATTGTGACATTCCAATAGAAATTCTTCGTCTTGAAGATGTCGGCGCTGACCTCGAACTCTATACCGGTGTTCTTCATATCCATATCATTGACAAGCTGGGACGAAGGAACTCCCTGGCTCAATGCAAGCGGCCTGTAGTAAATCATATCCTTCGTCACCTTGATGAAGAAATCGGCATTGACACTCAACCTGTCCCAGAACTTTGCCTCGACTCCGGCATTGAAATTCCTGGATTTCTCCCAGGTCACATCAGGAGCGGCCCTGAACACGCGCCTCAACGAAGGCTGGCCGTCCACTCTGTCCACTACATACAGGTCCTCATAGACTTTCGTGATTCCGATATTATCATTTCCCTGTGTTCCGTAGCTGGCCTTGATCTTCAGATAGTCGAGGAATGAGGCTCCGGAAAGGAAATTCTCACGTCCGATGTTCCAGGATGCACCCGCAGACCAGAAGTTACCCCATCTGCTGTCCGGGGCGAATCTGGACGAAGCATCGGTCCTGTATGACGCGGAAACGAAATACCTGTCGTCAAATGAATATTCAGCCCTGCCGAAAATTCCCTGGAGGAAATAACCTGTCGTCGAGGATGTAAGGCTCTGGTAGAATGCCGCATTGGCGAAGTCGGACACCTCCGGATCGAGGAAATTGGTCATCTCGGCGGAGAGGGAATAGGAGTTGTCCTTCTTTATCTCGTGTCCGACCAGGACGCTGAGCGAATGGTCTCCCCACTGCGGGGTGTAGTTCAGGAGCTGGTTGGTGTTCAGGGCGGTGTACCTGGATGTCTCCTGGTCGCCGCGGCCGTTCACATTCAGGGCGTCGCCGCCGGCAGGAGTCTGGAACACATCCGACCTCTGGTTGAACACGTCGTATGAAAGATTGACCGTGAATTTCAGGTCCTTGAGAATTTTTATGTCAATATAGCCCCTGGTGCTGAGGTTGTCGGAGATGAGCTTGCTCTTGGAAGTCATCATCTGGCCGTAAGGGTTGGACAGCTGTCCGAACGCACGTGACTCGCCCCAGTCGTATTTCACTTTCCCTGCAGCGTCATACTGTTTCTCTCCGGTCTCAAGGTCATACTTGTAGATAGGATAGATAGGAGCGATGCTCTGCCCGAAATAGAACAGGTTGTTGAACACTCCGGAAGTCGAGGAGCCTCCGTAGGTCTGCTGCACAGTATTGGCATAAGAGATGTTGGCCCCGATCTTGAGCCAGCCAGAGATGGTCTGGTCCACTTTGGCCCTGACTGTGACCCTGTCAAATCCGGAATTAGGGACATATCCCTCATCATTCAGATAAGAAGCCGAAAGATAGACCTGGGTCTTCTCCGAGCCGCCCGATGCGCTCAGATTGTACTCCTGGCGGATTCCGTTGCGGAAAACGTCCTTGTTCCAGTTGTCAGTCCATTTCCTGTCGACAGCGAGAGGATTGAGCTTTCCGGTGACAGGATCGACGAGTTCCTCGTCATAGACATCACGGTAAACATTGTACTTGAGAGTCTTGATGAGGGCTCCGGAAGCGTATGCGTTGGCCTGGGCGAGAGACATCGGGTTCTCGTTTCTGTAATATGCGGCATTGCGCAAGGCCTCCCAGGCCATCTCATAATAATCGCCCGGATCAGTAATCACATCGTAAGAAGGCACGCAGCGGGAATTGAATCCCACCTTTCCGTCGAATGTAATCTTGACCTTCTCTGACGAGCCTCTCTTGGTGGTGATGATGATGACACCGTTGGATCCGCGCGCTCCGTACATCGAGTTGGCGGCTGCGTCCTTGAGGACTGTGAGAGACTCTATATCATTGGCAGGGATGGAGTTCAGGCTGCCCTCATAAGGCACGCCGTCCACCACAAGCAGAGGGGACTGGGAAGCAGTCACCGAACCCAGGCCACGGATAATCATCGATGAAGAGGAACCCGGAGTGCCTGATGAACTTGCGGTCTGGAGGCCGGCCACAGCACCCTCCAAAGACTTGGAGATATTGGAAGTCTGCATCTTGGAAAGTTTCTCACCGCTCACCTGCGTGGCGGCTCCTACGAATGAAGACTTTTTCTGCACGCCGTATGCAACGACTATTGTACCGTCCAGGCTCTCGGAGTCAGGATTCATCGAGACATTTACGGCGGCATTGCCTTTCACCTGCCGCTCGGCATCAACATATCCCACTGAAGAGAAAACGAGGACAGAGCCTTCTGACGCATCTATGGAATAATATCCGTCGGCATCCGCAGAGACACCGTTGGAGGTACCCTTCACCATAACGGCTGCGAATGGAATGCCCTCTCCGGTCGTTGCATCCGTGACCTTGCCGCGCACGGCGATTGTTTGGGCGCCGGCGGCCACATAGATGCAGGACAGGACAAGAGCCAGAATATATCTAATTCTTTTCATCTGGATTATCGGATTATTTTAGAAGAAATTTCAGTCATTCCCGTATTGCCCCGGAGAAGGACACTCTTGCCGAAATTCGGATTGGCCACTGAGAATGAGCTTGCTGATGCCGAAGAAGCGGACTTGGTCATAGTGAGCGGGAATGCCGGGGTATCACCGAAGCCGTAAACGCCGCTTCCGCTGTTCTCGGTGGCTATGAAGCCCATCGTCGCGAATGTCGCACTGCTGCCGTCACTTAAAGAAACAGTGTTTCCTGTCACAGTGGCCTTGGTCTTGTCAGCATTGGAGAATGTGGATTTCGCGATTTCGTAAACGCTGCTCAATGGATAGACATAAGAAGAAGCGTCGATTCCGCAGAACCACAGAGCGCAGTCGAGCTGCTTGCCGGAGCCGTCAGTCAAGGTGACGCTGTCAGCAATCTTGGAGCCTGCGAAAGACATAGATCCGTCATCTGCATTGAAGAGCGCATAGCAAGGAGTGTCGCCGACATAATCTGACTGCCATCCGGTTATCGCATAGCTCTTCTCGGTCTCGTTCCTCTTGATGTTGATTGAATATGTCAAAGAGCCTGAGCCGATGGTCCATTTTCCTATCCACGCCTTGAATTCATCCGACATAGGCACTGAGACCACAATAGGGTCAGTGACAGCATATTTGCCTGAAGGCGAGCCGTCCGGCAGCACACCGATGGCGTAAGCATAGTAATTGCCGTCCTCATCGAAGGTATAGCCCTCTTTTGCTGATGTCGTGTATGAAATGTCATACCAGGTGAGGTTCGCGCCGTACTGGGCATTGAACTGTTTGAGCAGGCTTGTCATATAGTCGCAGGCGTCGGAGAAGAAGCTGACAAGATCCCAGTTGTAGTATTCCATTCCGGCCTCGTCCATCACCATAATGAAGTACATATCCTCATTTGTGGCCGCGGTGCACTCGATGATATGGTCGTAAGTCTCGACATTGCCCTGGGAATCAGTAAGATTGCCCTTGCCCTTGTCAACGATTGTCCAGTTCGGATTCTTGACGACATCGAAGACTCTCCTTGTGGTCCTGAACTCCACAGCGACCGGTGTGCCGTAAACGGCTCCGTCTTTGACTCCTGTCACGACCGCACGGTAAGCGGTGTTGCTTGCGAGGCTTGAGAATTCCAGCGTCTGGTCTCCGCTCTGGAGTTTGGAATTC
The DNA here is from genome assembly GCA_051870055.1 of Candidatus Cryptobacteroides sp. Taxonomy (GTDB): domain Bacteria; phylum Bacteroidota; class Bacteroidia; order Bacteroidales; family UBA932; genus Cryptobacteroides. The sequence continues at coordinate 56,665 of JBJEBM010000030.1, read as the reverse complement.
AGATTTGCCGTGCCGGCAAGTGTGTTCTTGCACAATGTGGCCAGGGATGTCTCGACATCGGTCGTTACGAAACAGTACCATTTGTCTGTCTCATCGCCAGTAGTGGTGACGCTGACCATTGCTGTTGACTCTGTAGGATTGCCAACGAGGTTGATGGAGAGTTCCGGAGCGCCTTTGAGTGTGGAGAACTGGCATTCGCCCGATTTGCCGTAGGTGGTGCCGTCCGTATTGAGGCCGAACACTACATACCTGTAGCTTGTGCCTGACTGGAGTCCGGTAAGGACAGCCGTGCGTGCCGTTCCGCTCTTCACTTCCGTGAAAAGGTCCACTTTATTGTCATTCAATTCCTTGATTTTCTGATTGACTATGGCGTCAATGCCCGTGGTGCAGTCAGTCGTGATAAAACCGCAATAAGTGTCGTGAGATGTGCCGTCGTGGGAGATATTGATATAGGCACCTGTGGAAGTCTCATTTGAAGATGTCACTGTGAACTGGACATCCGAGAAATCCGGGAAGTTCTTTGTGCTGAACGGGTCGTTACACCCGACAAGCATAAGCGCCGGCAGAATCGCCGCCGAAAATAAATAAGAATGTTTCATTAATAAAAATATAATTTGCTTCAATATTATAGGAGCTGCCATATTCAGGAGCTGCCATATTCAGGAGCTGCAACAACACCTTGCCAAAATGCAGGCGCAAAAATAAAAAAACTAAATCTTTGCGCAATAACATTTTTAAAGTAATTGCGGTTAAACGTTACATAGCATTTGTCACAAATGCAATTAATTATGTTTCAATATTTTACGAATCAATTACCTTATATTTCGAAACTATTTTGCTGTAATTTAGATACTAATTGAACTAAATTACAGCAAAATAGATTACAATTTATTATTCCTTCACACAGCGGACCGGAGCGGCCCAGCATCTTGCGCCGAAAGAATAGAAGTCAGAGAACGGATTGTTCTCATACACGGCACCGAACGCGACGTAATGGTAGAGTGACACGAGACCGCCGGCCTTTCCGTAATTCTCATTGTCGAGTTCCTTGGCGGACCAGTACATCATATCCTCGCCTGTATATCTCAGTCTGCCGGACACGTCCATTCCTCCTGCGCAAGGGAAATAGTCTCCGGTGCCCTTGGTCCATACATAGCCATAATCAGCTCTTACCCAGTCATCTGTAACAAGATCCAGCCACTGGCCGGCGTCAACTGTGGCATAAGAACCCTGTGTAGGAACCACATATCCCGGAGGACAAGGATCGAAAATGCTCTTGTATCCGGTCTGGGGCACTGTCGGCTTGTCATTTGACTCGGAAACTTCGGACTCACCCCATAGATGGGAATGGGACTGCATAAAGACCCTGTCGCTGTCTCCGCTGTAATCCGCCTTGTCCAGGACAAGATACCAGTCGAAAATATAGTCTCCGAGAGAGGATGACTGGCACTGGAAGAAAGTCGTCGGATGAGAAACGCTCTGAGGAATGTTGCCTGGAGCAGTGAAACAGATGTTAGGAACATAATCGGCGAGAACCCATTTGGCAGAACCGTCGCCTACCTGGGTGTTGAACACATTTGCCAACGGACGGAGTTTCGCAAGTTCAGCGTCAATCTCCGCCTCCTGTTCCGCAGTCTCAGTCGAGCTTTCGGAATAGTCGTGACGCGGCATATCAATGTATTCCCCGGCAGAAGGCATAAACGGATCCTTGCGCCCCCACTGATAGAATGTGCCCCTGTTGGCGATGTCTCCAGGAGTATTGTTCAGGGCACCGAGGTTGCGGTCCATCCATTCTACATTATTGAAGAATTTTGTAGTCACCGGCTTGTCAGTCACCCAGATATGCCAGCTCCAGATGACTTCCCCGTCAGCCTTGCAGACTGCTATCACGGCGTTTCCCTCGACCGAACCGGTCTTGAACCATACTGTGCCGGTGGCGGAATCATAGACAGGAGAGCCGTCGATAATCTTTCCACTCCGTGTCCTGTCCGCATCGTAAGTCGCCTCCCAGAGCAGGTCTGCATAGACAGCATCCTTGATGTCAACTCCGTATGCGTCAATATATTTAGAATATCCGTCCCCCTTGCCGTTGCCTTTCACTTTGGCTGAGAAAGAGCAGGAAGCCGAAGTTCCGGCCATATAGCAGTTGGCGGTTCCGGCCGCGGACAGGTCCACTACCGAATTGCCGGCCTGGATGAGTTTGAACCTTTTCACAGCATTGTTTTTGTCAGCATCTCCCGTCTCCGGATCAGCGACGGCCGAGATTGTTATGACAGCCGTCCTGGAATCAGGTTCGAGGTTCTTGTCGGCTGACATAACGAGCCTGTCATTGTCTTTTATGATAATGAGCCAGTCCTCCTCGCAGTCATACGACCAGGATGAGGCATTGGAAGAGACAAATACAGTCTTCTGTCCACCCTCGACCGGGAAGAAAGCCTCACGGGAACTCGTCTCGAGCGTCACCTGGGGAGCGTAAAATATCTCCTCATCATCGTTGCAGGCGGTGGCGGACATAATGGCTCCGCCTATGGCGAAAGCAAGCAATATATTGTGTTTCATTGTTCTAATCAATTAATTTCCATTATTTCCAGTTAGTCGGGATTGAGCCGTAGTCGCTGAGGCCGGTGCAGCCTTTGAAAGCCGATGAATAGCTGGATATCTTCGAATATACAGTCGTGGCATAATTACCTCTCTCATAGAGATGCACCTTTGTTTCGCCGTCGAGATTGTAAGGGCTCTCGCCAGTCAGGTCGGTGCAACCGTCGAATACATATGAAAAATTGGTCACTTTGGTATTCTTCGCAAAGAGGCCTTCCGGCAAAGTCTTGAGCGAGAAGCAGTTGGCGAATGCATAGCTGAAATTGGTGACCTTGATGTTCGCATCGAAGATACCTTCCGGAAGCGAGGTCAGGGCGGAGCAGCCATTGAAAATTCCGGCCATGGATGTAAGGTTGACATTCTTTGAGAACAGCCCGGCAGGAATATCAGCCAAGTTCTCGCAGTATCTGAAGATATATGTGAAAGCTGAGGATTTCACGAGGTTGTCGAACAGGCCGGCAGGAACTGACTTCAGTGAGGTGCAGCCCTGGAACATTGAAGAGACAGCGATGACTTTAGTCGTCAGGCATTTGGAAAACAGGTCTGCCGGAATCACCTCAAGCGATGTGCATCCCTGGAATGCTGAAGTGACTCCTGTTGTCGATGACGGGAACAGGCCTCCCGGAATCTGTTTGAGATTGACACAGTCGAGACAGAGATTGTTGAATGATGTTGCCTTGACGCAGTCATCGAACAGTCCTGCAGGAATGGACTCTATCGCTGATTTTCTGAACAGATACTGGAATCCAGTTGTCACAGCACCCCATCCCGCGAACAGACCGGCAGGAACCGACTTTATCTTTGACTCGGCGAAACAATAGTTGAATGTTCCCGCCTTGGTCTTGTCCCCGTATGAGAACAGGTCCTCCGGAACAGTCTCAAGTCCGGACTTGTTGAACATATAGTTGAACTGGTACATCTTTACGCAGTCTTTGAACAGGCCCTGAGGAACAGTATTGAGAGAAGTGCAGCCCTCAAACATATACTGGCCGTTGGTGACAAGGGACATCCCTTCGAATATGCCCGGATCAACTTCTTTGAGATTGGCGCAGTCCTTGAACATTCCATAGAGGCTCGTTATCTTGGTCAGCGGCTTGAAGATGCCGGCAGGAAGGGTCTCAATGCCCGAGCCATAAAAGATTTCCTGGCCAATGGTGACATTGTCACAGTTCTCGAAGAATCCGGCAGGAACAGTCTTGAGAGATGCGCAGTTCTGGAACAGTCTCTTCACGCCCGTCATATTAGGGCGGAAGAATCCTAAAGGCGCTGATTCGAGCAGAGCGCAGTCGTGGAACAGCTCGGTCAAGTCAAGTCCGTTAGCATCAACACCTTCGAACAGGTCAGCCGGGAACGTTGTGATGGCGGTGCCCCTGAACGCATAGCTGAAACTCTTCGCATTGTCGCAGTTCCTGAACAGGCCTCCTGGAATGGATTTGAGTTTTCCGTTCTTCGCGAGGTAGTCCCGGATTTCATCTGTTGTAAAGGCATCGTGCAGAACAAGCGAGCCGGTGCCGCACTCATAGAAACAGCCGGTGAAGTCAGTGACAGCAGTGCAGTTGACGAACAGGTCGGCAGGTATTTCAGAAATAGAGGCAGCATCACAGAATGTTTCAGTCATTTTTGTCGCCTTGGTAGCATAATAGAAAAGCCTTGGAGGTATCGCTTTCAGAACAGGTGTATTGAAGAAAGCTTCATCAAATGTGGTCACCTCAGAGAAAGAGCCTGCCACGTCGTTCGGAATCTCGGTCAGATTTTCGCAGGTCTTGCACATCGTATTGGCAAGAGTATAACCCATAACGCCCCACGAAATGACTTTCTTTGCAAGCACAGTAGTGCCGTTGTCCACAGTGCCGAATGAGAGATTGTTGCATACGCCTTTCACTTTCACGATATAGATTCCGGCTTTTGCGAACTCGTGAGTCGGACGGACATCGGTGTAATGTTTGACCGGCGTGCCATCACCCCAGTCTATGTCCACGTCAATTCCAGAAGCATATCCCGATCCGGTTCCGACAACGGCATCGTAGGCTGTCACACCGTCCTTTGTCACCTCAATCTCATATATAAGTTCCTGAGTATCTTCACCTATCTGGTAAACATCCGCTGTCATTGAAGCAGTGTTCTCACCGTATCCGACTGTGAATGAAACCGTAGCGGAACGCTGTATTTTGTCAGAGGCCGGATCAATTGTGAATTTCACGGAATTGCCGTCTTTCTCCACCTTGAACCAGGATTCGTCCCCTTTGACAACATCCCAAGGAAGTTCAGGATTGGAAGTCACATTGATGACTCCGACAGTCCCTTCATAATCTGTGGCCACAGACCTTGAGTCAAGTTTTATGTAGGCAATACCGTCCTGGGTAACGCTCACTGTCTCCGAAGCGGTTTTGTCCCCTCTTCCCGCAATGAGGGTCAGTTTCATATCACGCTGGGTGTTGAGAGGATTAGGCTCGGCCTTGAGTGTGACTGTAGTGTCGGTGGTCTCGACAAGAAGCCAAGGGCAGGAGCACTCAAACGACCATTCGTCCAGATTGGTGTCAACATCAAGGACGACTGACATCTCCTCGCCGCCCAATGCCGGGAAATTGTGGGCCATCTCAGAAACGCTTATCTCAGGCTGGCCATAATAATTCTGGGAAACTTCAAGTGTATAAGACACAATACGCTCGTCATATCCGGTGGAAATCACAAGGGTCGAAGATGGAGACACCTCCTCCATGTTCTGTCCGGCGGAAATGAGCAGTCCGAACTCTGTCTCCTCGACGGAGAGCCAGTCTGGGTTGCTGTTGGTATATGTCCATTCTTTCTGGTTGGTGAGCACATCAAGAGACAGTTCCCCGCCTTTTGTCTTGAAACGGACTGAGCCGGAACCGGCATCAGGGCCCTGCACTAAAAGCGGGCTGTCGGATGTAACTTCGAGGGAAATATTGTAATCCGGCGCCTCCACCTCGTCATCGGCGCAGGATGTGACCGCAAACGCAGCGCAAAGTGCAATTGCGGCAATATATAATATATTGTGTTTCATTTCAATGGATATTTTCGTATTCTGCCTTATTCCTGTGAGTCATTGCGGACAAGATAAATCTCCGGTCCCATAGGCAGGTATGTCTTCGGGTAAGGATACATTGAACCGCTCTCGCCCATTCCCCAGAGGCCGAGTCCGGTGACACAGCCGTCAGCGCTGAGGTCAGGCAGTCCGGCCATTGTCACGACAGATGCGTCCTCGGAAATGGAGCAGTTGAGTTCCACCGAGTTATATCCCGCACGGTAAGTAGTGTATTTGTTCTGAGGGGCGGTATATGTGAAACTCACGACTGTGCAGCAGAGATATATCGCCTCCCAGGCAGACTCTGCAACCATCCATCCGGCAGGAAGTGTGACTGTGTTGGTATTCTTGTCATAAGCCAGTTTCAGGACCATTCCAGCTCCAAGGAAGTTCTTGAGCAGCAGGGATGTATTGTACTCATCCTCAAGAATATCGCAGTATGTAGTGGTATATGTTGTTTCGTATGATGTGCCGAAACACTCGCCGGGAGCTTCCTGATAAACATATCCGTTGGAGGTATGGGCGTGGAACCAGAGTTCGGCAGGGACGTCCAGCTCACCGGTCTCGGCGTTCTGCTTCATTATAGTGGATGCCTTGATGTCGTAATGTCCGAGCCATTTGTAATACGGATTTTCAGCCCTTGTGCCCTGGCGCACAGACAACGTCACCGGTTCAGCGACAGTCCCGTCAACCGGAGAGATTGTCACAGAAGCTGCAAGAGCTTCATCTGATGTATTAGCTGAAGCAGTGAGTATTATTCTTGAAGCCTGGGCGTCTGTTTCGCAGGCAAGCCAGTCCGCATCCGGCACCGCTGTCCATTCCACATTGGAGAATACCGGGACAATCACCTTTCCGCCTTCAGAATCAATACTGTATGATTCCTTTGACTCCACAATGAAAGTCCTCTCCTCTCCGGCTTCCTGCCTGACATCAATTGTCACGGGCACGAGAACGCCTCCTCCTGAAAGAGTTATGACAGCGCTTCGCGTGCTTGTAGAAATGTTGGGTTCGACTTCGATTGCCAGGATGTCTTCCGTTTTTTCAGCGAGACACCAGGACGCATCGCTTGACGGCGTCCAGCCTTCATCAGACAGATTCTGGGCCGTTACCTGAAGATTCTTAGACCCCCCCCCGGAGGTGAAAAGGACGGCCGGCTCAGCCACTGAAATGGCCGGCACCGGATCATCATCCTTGCATCCTGTGGCCAAGGCCAAAAAGAGACCTGCGCACAGGAATAGTCCGTGCTTGTTTGCTTTCATAGATATGTATTATTGTTGATTATTTCAACGCTTCGCTTCATGCAAAATCGCATATATAATGCACCGGAAGCGCAAAATTAGGAAAAAGATGAAAGCACGCAAGAATTTTTTTAAATTTTTTAATATAAAACGTTTGATGTATAAATTAATTTATTAAGTAATTGATTTTCTGCAAGTTAGAATTTCACCACTTCCACATTGAAAGCAAATGCCAAATCCTGCATAATATATGGAAAGAAACTGCTGGCAGAATAGTAATAAATATGAAGAGACGCAGAAGCAGTGACAAGACATAAAAAAGACCGGCCCTTTTGGTTGGGCCGGTCCTATTATCAGAATCAAATTAAGATTACAGCTCCCAGGCGAGAGCGGACGCGCCGAGGATGGCGGCATCTGATTCCTTGAGCTGGGAGAAGACAATCTTCACCTTGTCTCTCCACAACGGGAGGACATTGGCGTTCATAGCCCTCTCGATAGGTTCGCGCAGGAAATCCTTAGCTCTTGCAAGGCCTCCGAAAAGGACGATGGCCTCCGGAGCGCTGAAAGCGATGAAGTCAGCGAAAGACTGGCCGAGCATAGAGCCAGTGAACTCGAAAATCTTGAGAGCAAGCTTGTCGCCATCTTTGGCAGCCTCATAAACATCTTTTGAACTGATGTTGTCGAGACTCCTGAGGGAAGACGGTTCGTCAGACAGGTCAAGCCACTCGCGGGCTGTCCTCGCAACACCCATAGCCGATGCGTAGGTCTCAAGACATCCGGTCTTTCCGCAGTTGCACTGACGGCCGTTGTGGCGCACAGCGCACACGTGGCCGAGCTCGCCTGCGAATCCGTCGTGGCCGTAAACCACCTCACCATTGATGACAATACCGGAGCCGACACCTGTACCGAGGGTGATCATAATGAAATTCTTCATTCCCCTGGCGGCGCCATAGGTCATCTCGCCCATAGCGGCAGCATTGGCGTCATTTGTCAGGGCCACAGGGATGCCGCCCATCTGGTCGGTGAGAAGTTTGGCAACAGGAAGGCTGCCTGACCTGCCCCATTTGAGGTTCACCGCATTCTCAATCTCGCCGGTGTAATAGTTTCCGTTAGGAATACCCATACCGACACCGCGGACCTTTCCGACAACATCGGCATCCACAATCACTTTGTTGATAGCCTCGGCGAGTTCAGCGATATACGGCTCAACCTCATTGTATGTATCAGTGCGGATGACTGTCTGGGCAAGAACCTGGCCCCTCATATCCACAACGCCTATTTTTGTCGTCTGGCCGCCCACATCGACACCGACAACGTATGGCATATCCATTTTATTCATTTCCATTTCTAATTAATTATATTCAAGGCCCACCGGTTGCGGGCACTTATCATCATGAAAATTATTTTTCCTCCTGAGGTTTTGACAGGAAGAGGGCATAGCAGAGCATATAGGCAACTGCTGCGACTACCAGCCAATAGCTCTCGATATATCCGCAGGCGTCAGCGAGAAGTCCCTGGAAATAAGGGAGAATACCGCCACCGCAGACCATCACCATAAATACGCCGGAAGCTATTGATGTATATTTGCCGAGGCCCTCGACAGCGAGGTTGAAGATGCTGCCCCACATAACGGATGTGCAGAGACCGCAAAGCACGAAGCATAGCACTTTCACCGGGACAACCACACCGTCACCGACAAATCCGAGGGAGATGTTGCTGCCCTCAGGAAGGAAAATGCCGAGAAGAAGGAGCAGGATGGCGATTGAAGAAACACCGGTCATCATATTCTTGCTGGAAATCTTTCCGCCAAGGGCGCCGCCGAGAAGACGGCCGCAGAGCATGAGCAGCCAGTAAAGGCCGACAATTGTTCCGGCGGTAGCGGCTGAAATGCCGAGAGCCGATGTCATATAAAGATTGGCAATGTTCGGAATACCTACCTCAACGCCCACGTAAACAAAGATGGCGATGATACCGAAAAGGAGGTTGCTGTGGGAGAGAGCGCCTTTGATGCTTGCTCCAAGGCCTTCTTTCTGCTCTGCAGGAGCGGCTTTTGCAGCCTCAAGCTCAGGCTCAGGAATAGCTGAGAAGAAAATGATTACAAATGCGAGGGCGAAGATGGCCATTGCGATGAACAGAGCCGGGTTGGCGTCAGAAATCTTCGCACTTGCGACATCTCCCATAAGATAACCTACGAATACAGGCACTATTGTGGCTGCCAATGAGTTGAGGGAGCCGCCGAGCTGGATGAGCTGGTTTCCTCTGTTTCCGCCACCGCCGAGAGTGTTGAGCATCGGGTTCACAACAGTGTTGAGCATACACATTGAGAAGCCGGAAACGAATGCTCCTGTAAGATATACAGGGAAGCTCTCAACGACTCCTGAAAGGAATGAGATTGCTACTCCGATGAAGCCTACTGCAACAGCTGCGAGAGATGTCACCTTGTAGCCGTACTTCTTGAGGATAAGTCCGGCAGGCAGTCCCATAAACGCATAAGCGATGAAGTTGGCGAGATTGCCGAGCTGGGACATCGCATTGGTGGCTCCGAACTGAGTCTTGACAATCACACCCATAGGGTTCTGGAGACCTGTTACAAAAGAAATCATAGCGAACAGGAAGAACATAATTCCTATTGCTAATACGTTGCTGTTTTTGTTTGACATATATTAACGTTTTAATATTATTAACATTCCAGCGCAAGATTTTGATTGGCGGAATCGTCATTCCGGTTCAAAATCGTGCTAATATACTAAAAAGAGCAGTTATCTCAAAATAAAATCTACGGTGCCGATGAAGGCTGCCGGACCGGTCAGCCAGACATTGTCAGCGGTGAAATCACCTGTCGGAGAGAGAGACGGACGGAAAGAAACGTTCAGATCGGCAATCCGAGCCCTGACATTGCACAAGAATTCAGCAGGCATTACACCAGCAGCGGAACAGGAACCGCCCTTTCCGGCAATCCAGGTGGCGAGAGCAGATGCGACAATACCGGTGCCGCAGGCAAGTGTCTCGTCCTCTACCCCTTTCTCGTATGTACGGACAGTAATGCCAGCCGGTTCGCCTTCAGGGCCGCCGCAAGAATTGACCTTCACAAAATTCACGTTCACACCCACAGGAGCGAAACGGGAATCGTGCCTCAGCACTCGACCTTCACCTACAACATCCTGTGATTCAATATCTTCCACAAACCTGACGAGATGTCTTGTACCTGTATCAAGAAACCAGTCGGCCGGACCGGAAGAACATCCTGCAGTTCCCGCATCAATCCGTGGACAAGGAACCGCACCCTCCACATCCTTCATTTTCAGGCGGACAGTCCTCGGCTTACGGGAAAACGGGATGCTCTCCGGACTTGCAAGTTCCGCTATATGAGGACCGTCAGGAGCCTCGAAAGAGAAACTGCTGAAACCGAGATCAGCAGCGAAGGCCACAATGCACCTGCCCCCGTTGCCGCACATCATACCTCCCGAACCGTCGGAATTGTAATACCGCATGCGGAAATCATAATTGTCCGAGTTTTCGAGCACCATCACTCCGTCCGCCCCGAAACCGGTATGGCGGTCGCAGAGCGAGGCAATCAGTTCTTCCGGAAGTTCAATACGGCCAGCACGGCCATCCGCGACAAGAAAATCATTTCCGGCTCCGTGGTATTTGTAGAATCTCATATTATTTTCCTGATATTTTCTCTGAAACCAGCCTGCAGAGCAGACGGACTCCTTCCCTAATGCGCTCCGGAGTCATAAACGAGTAATTCAGCCGCATCGTATTCAGCCCCCTGCGGCTGCCGCCATTGTGTATGCTCTCCACGAAGTCAGTGAAGAACATGTTTCCGGACACGTAGGCAACTCCGGCAGAAAGCGCGGTGTCGTAGAACGCCACGGAATCAAAGTCCTCCGGCAATGTCAGGAACAGGAACAGACCGCCTTCCGGATGTGTCCAGGTGACTCCGGCAGGCATGTTCCTCTCGAGTTCCTCCAGCATTATGTCACGTTTCTCACGGTACATCGCTATGCTTTTCTTCAAGTTCTCATCCAGTCTGCCGGAAGTCATGAACTCCGCAGCCAGATACTGGTCAAAAACTGGAGGGCACAGGTCAAGAGCCTGTTTGCAGACATATATCTGGTGCAGGATGCCGGGATTCGCAAACATCCATCCGAGACGGAACCCGGGGCACATTATCTTGGAAAACGAGCCGAGATGGACCACCCTGTCCGGAGAGAGCGAATAAATGGAGCGTACTGGCTCCCCCTCATATCTCAATTCTTTGTATGGGCAATCCTCAAGTATCAGAAAATCATATTCTTCCGCCAATTCGGCAATGATTTTCCTCTCCTCAAGACTCATTGTCTCGCCTGAAGGATTCTGGAAATCAGGAATGACATACATCAACTTCACTCTCCGGCCTTCCGCGGCAATATTCTCCAAGGCCTCCACATAAGCGGCCCTGAATGCTTCCGGAGTCGGTTCAGGCTCCACGCCCACCATCTTCGCGCGGTAAGACTTGAATGACTGGAGAGCTCCAAGATATGTCGGATTGGAAGTCAATACCACATCGCCCGGATCTATCAGCACCCTTGCGCAGACATCGATTCCCTGCTGCGAAGATGTGGTGATCTGAATCCTCTCCATCGGTTCGCCGAACCTTTCCGAAACCGCCCTGCGCAGCTCCTCGACGCCCTGGGTGCCTCCGTACTGGAAAGCCTTGGGGCCATACTTGGAAAGCACATCCCGCATCGTCTCGCCGATAGATTCTACCGGGAATGCCTCAGGAGCCGGATAACCCCCTGACAATGAATATATTGAATTAATATCGACTTTCTTGAAAATCTCCCTGGTAGGTGAACTTACGAAGGAAGCCGTGTCTTCTGAAAAGAATCTGCCGTAGTCCATTTGATGAGTCTTATATTCTCTTATCTGAGAAGGTCTTCGAGCACCACAGATGCATCGGTCCTGTCATCGCGGTATTTGACAATCACCGGAGTGTAGATATGGATACCAGCCTCCGCTCCCGGGCCTTTGGTGACAGGGCGGCTGCCGGCGACCACAACGGCCCCCGCAGGAACAACAAGCCTTCCGGACGCATCCGGACGGATATAGATTCCGTTCACCGCATCATAAAGCGCCGTGGATTTATTGAGTATGACACCCGAGCCGAGAACAGCGCCCTCTTTCACGAGAACGCCCTCGTACACACCGCAGTTACCGCCGATGAAGACATTGTCCTCAATAATGACAGGCAGCGCGCCCACTGGTTCGAGGACTCCGCCTATCTGTGCGGCCGCAGCTAAATGAACATTCTTGCCAATCTGGGCACAGGAGCCCACAAGTGCGTGAGAATCAATCATTGAACCCTCATCTACATACGCTCCTATATTGACATAGGCAGGCGGCATCATAATGACTGAAGGCGCGAGATACGCCCCGCGTCTGACTGAGCTTCCACCCGGGACAATCCTCACTCTGTCCTCCACCCTAAATGTGCGGGCAGGTATGGTGTCCTTGTCAATGAAAGACATTCCCCCGGCAGACATATCTGTCAGCTTCCCGAGACGGAATCCGGTGAGTATCATCTCCTTGATCCAGGAATTGACTTTCCATTCACCGTCAACCTTCTCGGCTACCCTTATTTTTCCCGACTCAAGATCAGCGCAGACCTCGAGAAACTTTTCCATTTCGTTCATCTGTGACATAAATTTCAGGTTTCGCAAGCCGGGACGCGTCATTCCGGCTGCAATTCAGTGATCACCCTCGCCAGCACATCCTTTGTCGGCTGGACTGCTTCAGTGAGAGGGAGACGCATCTCCGCAGTGCAATAACCCATATAAGAGAGCGCAGCCTTGACAGGTATAGGGTTGCTCTCGATGAAGCAGGCATTATAAAGCGGCATCAGGCTGTTGTTCAGCCGGACAGCCTCTTTCAGGTCGGACCTGCGGACGGCATCTGTCAATGCCTTCATCATCTTCGGGGCCACATTCGAGGCCACACTGATAACTCCGTCGCAGCCGCTTGCCATCAAAGGCAATGTCTGGTCGTCATTGCCGCTCAGCACTGAAAAGCCCTCCGGCGCAAGGCGCTTTATATCAATAATCTGGCTGACATTCCCGGATGCCTCCTTCACCGCCGCCACATTCGGCAGCGAGGCAAGCCTGAGGACAGTTTCAGTCTTCATATTGGTACCCGTACGTCCAGGTACGTTGTACAGGATCACCTGCCTGTCAGTGGATTCCGCCACAGCTTTGAAATACTGGCACAGGCCTTCCTGCACAGGTTTGTTATAGAAAGGCACCACCACAAGATAGGCGTCAGCGCCGAAATCATCAAGCACCCGGATATTGCGGACTGTTGCCGACAACGAGTTCGAGCCCACGCCGGCCACTACCGGAAGCCCTGCGGACTCCTCTTTGGCTATCTTCAGGAGTTCCTGCTTCTCAACATCTTCCAGGCACGGAGTTTCCGCAGTCGAGCCAAGCGGGACGAGGAAATCCACTCCTGCCGCAACCTGTCTTCTGACCAGTCTGCGGTATGCCTCGTAATCGACTTTTCCATCTTTGAACGGTGTAACAAGCGCCGTTCCCAATCCATTGAAATATATCATAGAATAATTGTAATAATCACTTTGTTTCAAGAAACAGATCCCGGAATTCGTTGACCAGGGCGACCTTCCCGCCTGCGGCAGCCTTCCCGGCGATGCCGTCAGCCATCACAGCGGCGAGGACGGCCCCTTCAGCAAACCCCTGGCGGGAAAACGCCTCGTGTTCGAAAGTCAGCCTGTCACATCCTCCCTCGAATCCGACGGTGTGAGTGCCGGCAAGTTCTCCGACACGGATGGAAGCTACATCCGGAGCAATTCCCATATTCGACTGAATATCAGATGCTATCGTCCTGGCCGTACCGCTCGGGGCATCCAGCTTGTGACAATGATGCTTCTCCACGATGTATGGAGCATAGCCCCCAGCCTTCGCAAGCAGCCTGGACGCGAGCACGACAGCCGCTGAAAAGACATTGACCCCGACAGAATAATTGGAAGCCCAGATCAACGGAGTGCCGCATTTCTCGAAACAGGAGAACACTTCATCTTTCATATCATACCAGCCGGTAGTGCCGACCACCACCGCCTTGAATTTCCCAGCAAGAACGCTGTAATTGGCCCGGAATGCGTCAGGGACAGTGAAATCCACACATACACAGTCTTTTGCGACAGAAGCATCCACTTCCGCGATATTCTCGCTCCACCCTGCGCATTCAATTCCCTTTTCTTTGAGAACGGCCTCGACCATTTTTCCCATCCGGCCGTAGCCGCTGATAAACACTTTCATAGTTCGACTTTTAATAAGCTGTTCCTCTCTGCGGAACCTGACCTGCAAATATAATGAAACGTCAGAAAATCTCAAAATGGAGGGAGGACACCACTGACGCTGCCTTATCCCTGTCGACTACAATGCTTACACTGAGCAGAGACGGACTTGCCGACAGCATATAAATATTTCCCGCCACGCCGAGGACAGCGTCCATCACCTGCCTTGACACAGCCGCATTTCTGCCGACCACTGACACTAAAGCCTTGTCCTTGAACACCTTGACATCGAACTTGCGCCTGAGGGCGTCCACGGCCTTCATCTCATCCGGCTGCCCGGACTCCACGACAAAAGATACAATGGAACCTGACGCCGAGAACGGGCCTGCCGCCACACCTGCAAGTCCTGTCTCACCGAACACATCGGAAAGCATAGGCGAGATGCCGGCTATTTTCCGGGACATAACCTGTATAAAATCGATATCGTCTTTAAGGGCAATGCTTTTCGGTCCGGGAGCAACCTCCTCGTACGTAACTTCAGACCCTTCCCCGTCCGGAGCGGCAGAGTTCAGCACAATCACAGGAATATTCCTGCTTCTTGCCGGTTCGATGGTCAGCGGATGGAGCACTCTCGCACCGAGACAAGCCATTTCCGACGCCTCCTCATAAGAAACCCGGCTGTTTCTGCGGGTATCCGGGACAATCCGCGGATCCGCTGTCCTGATGCCGTCAACGTCAGTCCATATCTCCACACTGTCGGCATTCAGCGCCATCCCGAAAATGGCTGCCGAGTAATCCGAGCCTTCGAATCCGAGCACAGACGGGAATCCTTCTGTAGATGATGCTATAAAACCTTGTGTCAGAACGACTGAGACCCCTTTGGACACTTCCGGGTAGACTCTCCTGATATTGGCCTCGGTCATTTCCATATCGGGTACCGCCGCCATATACGAGCAGTCGGTCACCAGCATTTCCCTGGCGTCCGCCCACCTGCAGGACAGTCCGGACACATTCATGGCAGCAGCCACGATTTTTGAAGACAGCAGTTCGCCCGTGGATACAATCCTGGCATAGCTTCTCGGAGACAGTTCGCCGATACGGCAGACACCATCCACAAAATCATTGAGAGAATCGCAGATGGCATTTACAGAACGCACACAGTCATTGAGAATGGAGGTGTCTCCGCCGAGCATCTCAGCGGCAAGTGACAGATGCCTGTCCCTCAAGGCGTCCAGCTGTTCTCTCGCTTCATCAATGCGCCGGGCCTGGGCTGACTCGGCTATGGCGCACAACTGCCTTGTGACTTTCGCAAGAGCCGAAACTACCACAAGAGGCCTGCGGTCAAGCCTTCCACGGACAATGGACACCACTCTTTCAATCGCCTCCCTGTTGCGGACGGAGGTGCCTCCGAATTTCATTATTATCATCGGTTCAATATAGATTTGATCATACTCTTGTACTGGTCCCGGGCAAGTTCAAGCTGGCTGCCGAGGACAAACTCCCGGGCGGTATGGGCCACAAAAATCGAACCCGGGCCGCACATCGCCCTGTGACGGAATCCTGTCAGGCGGGGAGTGTCGCTTCCGAATGACACCGGAACTGTCTCATAGCCTGGAAGAAGGTCATATTTCATAGGAGTGTCTCCCCCGAATGCTTCCACTTCAATGCCAGGGAATTCTGTCTTCCATTCCTCAGGAAGCGAGGCTACTATGGAGTCCGTCTCGAATGTCGTGCGGAAATAAATCCTGAACGACAGTTCCGGGCTCAAGATGTTCTGCGGATTGTCCGATGTAAGGCATCCTATGTTCCAGGTGGTCTTCCCGAGTATCGGATCATTAGGGAAATCCCTGTCTCCCAGCCTGTTGACAAAATCATTGAACAGCATTACAGCGCTTTTCCCGAGCTCAGGATAGCCGGAATGGCAGGCCTTGCCCCTGATGGTCACGCGGAAAGACTTCGTGCCTTTGGAAGCGGAGACCATCCTGTTGCCAGTCGGTTCTCCCACGATTACCCAGGAGCCTTGGATGCCGGTCTTTGTAAAGGCCTTGGCCCCGAAAGAGCCGGTTTCCTCTCCGGCCAAAAGAAGAAGCCCCCAGCTTCCTGCTGTCCTCTCCTTCTGAAGCTCCAGGCAGGCGGTCAGCATAGAGAAGAGCTGTCCCTTGGCGTCATTGCTTCCCCGCCCCGTCACCAGCAGATCATCCGACTCCGCGGAACTCCCGTCCGGAAGGCAGTCCCCTGCATTGACACGGGTGAATTCCGGAGGCAGGTACGGCGGGACTGTGTCAAGATGAGTGCAGAAGCAGACCTCCGGAATCTCATCAGCTGCGCATCCCCAGGAGAAGAGAAGATTCAGAGTGCCGTCACCAACTTCAAAACGGCGCACGGAGCACTGGAATCCGCCGGCGCACTCAGCTGACAGCTCCGGAATTTTTTTCTCAAGAAACTCCGCCAGGTTCCTTTCAGCGCCGCTTGTGGATTCTATAGCGAGTATTTTTTCAAACAAAGACCAGTTCATTTTCCAATTATTTTGTGACAAAAATAGTATATATTGGTCTAAAAGGAGCAAATTTAATTACACTTCATTTGATTTTTCATAAACAAATGATAAATTTGAGAGTTACAGAAAGGGATTTCGTATAACAAATATCCCTATTAGATTAAAAAATGAGCTTTAACACCGATTCAGTACAGCAGTTGAAATTTGCTAATTTACGGATGTCAAATCACGCAATAGTCATTGGTGACGTCGCCATATTGGACGACAATCTTGACTCCGATCTGGAACAGAACGCAAAAAGGGCCGCGCCGATGAAAGTCGCCCCTACCAAAATGATGATGGCTCTCTGTGTTCTTTGTATTGAAGGCAGCCTGTCATTCAGGCTCAACCAGGCTGACTATGTTCTCAACAAGAACAGCGGAATGATATGCATGCCGGGAGCGATAGCAGAACGGCTGGTTTTGTCATCTGACTGCCGGCTGATTCTCGGAGCCATCTCCCAGAAACATTTCGGCAAGGCTCTTATGCAGAGTACAGACAATATCCGCAAATGGCTTCTGAAGAACAATGGTCTGGGAATACTGCACTATTCCGAACCTATCGGAAAGGCCATACTGGACAGCTACAATCTTTTCAAGAATATATATTCCAGCATGAGTGTCAAATATATGCAGGATGCCGCAATAGGATTTTCATACTTTGCAACAGCAATCATCGCTTCCTGCATAGACGAGGCCATTGACACTCCGGAAGAAGTCGTGTCCAATTCCAGGAAAAAGGATCTTGTGATGAAGTTCCTGAATGACGTGCACGAGTTCTGCGGCACGGAGAGATCCGTGGCTTTCTACGCCGGAAGATGCTGTCTGTCACCTAAATACTTCGCAAGAATCATCACCGAGATGATGGGCAAGAAGCCTGGAGATATCATCAAGGCATCCGTGATTCTTGAGGCGAAAGTGCTGCTCGTGACAAATGATTACTCCGTGCAGCAGGTAAGCGACAAGATGCATTTTCCAAACTCCTCGTTCTTCTGCAAATATTTCAAGTCCGCCACGGGGTGCTCTCCACGACAGTACCAGCTGTATGGAGAAAAAGCTGTCATCAAAGGAGAAGACCTTCCGGAAGAAGATTAGTATATTCCTCCGTTGACGGAAATTGTCTGTCCGGTAATGTAGGCGGCCTTGTCCGATACCAGGAAAGCGACAAGCTCGGCCACTTCCTCTGGCTCTCCGAAACGTTTGGCCGGAATGGTCTTTTTCAGTTCGGCCTCGTCGAGTCCTTCCACCATATCAGTGCGTATGAAGCCCGGAGCCACAGCGTTGACAGTCACTTTCCTACCTGCTACTTCCTGTGCCAAAGCTTTCGTGGCGGCGATGATTCCGCCTTTAGCCGCAGCGTAGTTAGTCTGCCCGGGCAGTCCTTTCAGCCCAGACAGAGATGTGATGCTGACAATCCGTCCTCTCTTGTGCACAACCATCTGCTGAAGCAGGGGGCGTGTGACATTATAGAAACTGTCAAGATTGGTTCTCAACACATTATACCAGTCGTCAGGCTCCATCCAGAGCATCAGGTTGTCTCTGCGGATGCCGGCGTTGTTCACGAGAACCTCGACATACTCATCAGGATTGGCTTCCTGCCAGGACTTCAGGGCCCCGGTCACCTCTTCAGGATTGCCGACATCGAATTTAAGCAGCTCACCTGTCCCGCCAGCTTCGGAAATCAAGGACAATGTCTCCCTGGCGGCAGCCTCGTTGGACACATAATTCACGATTATATGATGCCCTTCCGAGGCCAGTCTTACGCATACAGCCCGGCCTATGCCGCGGCTTCCTCCTGTCACAAGAACAATCTTTCGCATATTGTTATAGATAAATTCATTTTATAGATAATTCATTCACAAGCATATCCATTCCGAGGACCGCGCCGCAGGTCAGTATCGATGTCATCGAAACCCCCAACATTCCGTGCAGGTTGAGACTCTGCCCAGTCATATACAGGCCTTTGAGCGGAGTCCTCGGGGAGAGCACTGTAGCCATAGGATTCCTGCAGTCTCCAGCCACCCCGTATGCAGAACCTCCGGGACTTCCTGTAAAATGCTCCCACGTCGCCGGTGTGCTTGTCCACACGCTGTCAACAGCCTTGTCCAATCCCGGCAATGCCTTCGATGCCAAACTTATACACTCATCCAGTTTCCTCTTCCTGATTTCTTCACGCCTCTCTTCCGGGAAATTATCCCAATCCGCATCCAAAGACATCGGGCTCAGCAGGTCAAGGGCCACAGCCGATCTGCCTTCAGGCACATAAAAATGGACCATCACGCTGTCAGTCCCGCCCATCGCAGGCTGCCAAAGGTCAGCTCCTGATTTGTGCACAAACAGATTGCGGTTCAAGTACGGGAGCGCTCCGGATTTCAGAGCTATGTTCGCAGTGAACATTCCCCGGGTGTTCCGGAGGCCGGAAATCCTGGAGCGATAAATGTTCCTGAACGCTTTGCATTGCTCCACAAGGCCCACAGTCACGGCAGGATGCGCATCAGAGACCACAATATCAGCCCTCATTTCGGATATCGTCCCATCCGGACCGGAGACCTCGACTCCAAGTACCCTGTCATTTCCGTCAGTCAGAATCCGTGTTACCTCCGACCTTGTCATCACTCTGCCGCCCATTCTCTCCACAGAGCGGGCAAGCCTTGTGGCTATCATCGCCCCACCTTCAGGAGCGCCTTTTATACCGGACGGTCCAAGACGCCAGGCGCTCTGTATGAACGAGTTGTTAATCTGGGCGAACACATAGAGAGGGAGGCTATCCCGGTCAAGCTCCATTTTCAGGAATGAGCCGGAGAGCACCCTCCGGAGCAAGGGGTCAGAAACAGTTCTTTCAAGAAATCCATAAGCCGGCACCGAGAACAGGTCATTCATCCCGGATTCAGGGGAGAACGACCGGAAGATATTGTCTCCCACTTTTTTAAGAAATCCTGTATATTCTTCAAGGCAGGTTTTCTGCTGAGGAAATAATTCCGCCAGACGTTCTGTAAAATGTTCATGCCCGGAGGCCATTGGATAACGGCCGACATTGTCCCCGTCAGCGAAAACCACCTCATCAAAACAGTCATCATCCAGCCGCTTCCACGGCAGGTCCATCAGCCCGAAATATTTGAACAGAGGGTACAGTGACTGTCCCTCGTCAAGACCTCCGGCATAATGAAACCCTGTGTCGAATGTATGGAAGATGCCCCCGGAATCCCGTCTCCTGAAAGTCTGGAGACAGCCGCCAATCTGCGCAGACTTCTCAAGCACAATGACTTCCATTCCGTGCTTTGCCAGTATATATGCGCATTGGAGTCCTCCAAGGCCACTGCCTATGACAATCGCTTTCCGTTCCATCATTCCTGGATGAATATCTTTATCCGGCCGCCGGCCACTTCCTCACCGTCAACGGTGGAGACAGTCTCTACCAAAGACATCCCGAAGGCCTCTCCGAGAATTGTCACCGTAGTCCTTATCTCCTCACCTGCTGCCGGAAGACGTCTTATGTGGAAATCCTTGATCTCCCCTATCAGTCCGACACGCGGATTCTCTCCGCAAAGATAATATTTATATCCGGCAAAAGCTGCGGCACTCTGGGCGGAATGCTCCACAATGCCCGGTTCTATAAGATGTCCATTCAAACAGAAGACATTGTCTTTCAACACAGTAAGTCCGGTCTCAGCAGAGTTCTGCCCCGCGCTGTACAATTTGTCCACCATTGTCATTGGAGGACGTTGCGGCAGCAGTTGAAACACCTCCGGCCCTGTCATCAATGCCTTCTGTTCCATAAACTTATCGTACCTTGTTGTAAACAAAGTCGTACAATGCGGCAAAGGTCTGAATCTTGACCATTTCCGCTCCCTGGATCTTGATTCCGAATTCAGACTCGATCAGGGCCACAAGATCCACCAGACTGAGGCTGTCAAGCGACAGGGCTTCTTTGATATTGGCCTCAGGCGTGATGACAGACTCGTCCACTTCAAATTCTGACGCAAGCGCCGAATTGATTTTAGCGATCAAATCCTGCTTTTCCATTTAAAAACACTTAACTATAAATTTTTAATAACCAATGTAGAATTAGTTCCTCCGAATCCGAATGAATTGGAGAGGAATATATCAAAATGTTTCTCAACACGTTTTCCAGGAATGAGAAGCCGGGCCGAATCCTCGTCCGGATTCTCGAAATTCAGATTGGCTGCGATGAAGTCGTTCTTCATCATCAGAATCGAGTAGATGACCTCGCTCGCTCCCGCCATCCACATCTCGTGACCGGTCTGGGACTTGGTACTGGTGACCTCAACACTCTTTTCTCCGAAGACATTGAAAATGGCCTTCGCCTCATTGGTGTCACCCACGTGTGTGGATGTGGCGTGGGCATTTATGTAGCCTATGTCGGATTTGCTGATCCCAGCCCTTCTTATGGCCATTTCAAGCGACCTGCTCGGGCCGTCCACATTCGGGGAAGAAATGTGGTCTCCATTGCCGGAGAAGCCATAACCGAGGACTTCGGCGATTATCGGCGCTCCCCTTCTGGCCGCGGACTCATAACTCTCCAGTATGACAGTGGCCGCACCGCCACCCGGAACCAGTCCGTCCCTGTCCCTGTCAAACGGCCTGCTGGCTTTCCAGGGCTCGTTTTCTCTTGTGGAAAAAGCTGATATTCCGTCAAATGACCCAACGGAATACGGATTCACTTCCTGTGCCCCACCGCAGACCACCATTTCCTGAAGACCGTTCTGGATAAGCAGGGCGCCAAGACCTATGGCGTGCGAACCGCTTGCGCAGGCTGCCGATACAGTGAGATTTATACCTTTGAGCTTGAAAATGCATCCGAGATTCATAGTCACGGTGCTGTTCATCGACTGGAATATTGCTCCGGATCCGCACAATGTGGTGTCTTTCTTCTCGCGCATGACATCCACGGCATTCACTACCGGCACTGTCGAGCTGTCGTTTCCATACAGAAGACCAACTTCATTCCTATTCAGGTAATCCTGGTCTATTCCCGCATTCCTCAGCGCATCCCTTGTTGCACAATATGCATATTTCGCCTGCTCAGGCATAAAAACGCGCTGTGAACGAGGAAGTTCTTTCTTCAAATCAGGCTCCAACACTTTTGCGGTCAATGCAGAACGGAATCCCATCTCCTTTCTGGCAGGATCGAAAATGATTCCGGATTTTCCATTATACAGGGAATCCCGCACTTCTTCAAGGGTATTCCCGAGACAGGAATATATGCCCATTCCTGTTATGACAACTCTACGCTGTTCCATTTTACTGTTCTCATTACTTTCGGGGACAAATATAATTATTTTCGCTCCAAGATTTTCGGTCCTGGAACAGGGCCGGTTCTCATTTCTACTTTTGGAACAACAATCACAACTTTAGCAACAGAAGCGGATGGTCAGTTTTCGCCAGCCAAGGGCAGATAAGACAAGATCCGGCGCTTTTCCCAAAGAGCCGGATCCCTTATATAAAACGAACTTAACAAATAGACATAAAAACCTTTTATTGTCTTGATGCAAAGATATAACTATAAAACGTTATTGCCAAATTTTTTAGTGAAAATTTATTAATATTTTTTCGCTTTTTGTGATAATTACGAGGATTAAACCGTTATACAGCTAACAGACACCCGAATTTGGGGCTAAAAGTTGTGAGAAAGCAAAAAAACAGAGGATGACTTTCCAGCCATCCTCTGCAAATATTCTGATTCCAGAGCAATTAGTCGTTCAGGGAGAATCTTCTGAAAGCAAGAACTTTTGCCTCCTTGTCAGCTGCATGGATATAATCCAGAACGGAAATCTTGCTGTCCCAGATATAGTCCTGAGCTTCGAGGGTCTGCTCTTTGAAGAACTTCTTCAGCTTGCCTTTGGCGATATTCTCAAGCATTGCCTCAGGCTTGCCGGCCATTTTCGGGTCCTCGGCAATCTGCTGCTTGTACATAGCCAGCTCTTTCTCGACGGTGTCCTGAGGGCAGTCAGCCTCGGAAACAGACACCGGATGCATAGAAGTGATCTGCATAGCCACGTTCTTGCCAACCTCCTCAGGAACTTCCTTGTTGAATGCCACGATAGTGGCGACCTTGGAGTTGTTGTGAACGTACTGGGCTACAAACGGAGCCTCAAGTGTTGCATAGTATGCGAGCACGTGCTTCTCACCGGTTTTGCCGGTCTGGGCAGAAATCTCCTCCTCAACGGTATGTCCGTTAGGCATCTTCACGGTCTTGAGAGCCTCAGCGTCAGCAGGATAAGCTGCGATAGCCGCATCTGCGATGGCGTTTGCAAGGTTCTTGAAATCCGGAGTAGCTGAGACGAAGTCGGTCTCGCAGCCCAGGCAGACAATGATAGCCTTGCCACCCTGGAGGCGGACGAGAACAGCTCCCTCGGTAGTCTCGCGGTCAGCCCTCTTGGCTGCAACGAGCTTGCCTTTCTCACGGATGATGTCCATAGCCTTCTCGAAATTGCCTTCAGCCTCAATGAGGGCATTCTTGCAATCCATCATTCCGGCGCTGGTCATCTTGCGTAATTTCATTACGTCAGCTGCTGTAATTTGCATGGTGTAATAGATTTAAGATTATTCTGCTTTAACTTCCTCAGCAGCTGGTGCTGCCTCAGCTTTTGGAGCCTCCTCTGCTACAGCCTCGCCGGCCTCAGCCTTGGCGGCCTTGCGCGGACGGAGCTTCTTGGCAGCCGGTTTCTCGGCAGCCTCAGCGGTAGCCTCTTTCTCCTTCTCAAGCTTCCTTTCGCTCAATCCTTCCTGGATGGCAGCGCAAAGTGCGTCGGTGATGTACTCGATGGACTTTGCAGCGTCGTCATTTGCCGGAATCACATAATCAATCGGGTTAGGATCGCAACAAGTATCAACCATAGCGATTACCGGAATATTCAGACGGTTAGCCTCTTTAACGGCGTTTGCCTCTTTCTGGATGTCAACTACGAAAAGTGCTGACGGAAGGCGGCTCATATCCTTGATGGAACCGAGGTTCTTCTCAAGCTTGGCCCTCTGGCGGTCAACCTGGAGACGCTCGCGTTTTGCAAGCTGGTCATATGTACCATCTTCCTTCATCTTGTCGATGGTATTCATTTTCTTGATAGCCTTACGGATAGTAGGGAAGTTGGTGAGCATTCCGCCCGGCCATCTCTCTGTCACGTATGGCATATTTACAGAAGCGGCTTTCTCGGCGATGATGTCCTTAGCCTGCTTCTTGGTGGCAACGAAGAGAATCTTGCGGCCTGAACGCGCAAGCTCCTTCATAGCCTCTGCAGCCTCGTCTATCTTGACGATACTCTTGTGCAGGTCGATAATGTGAATCCCGTTCCTCTCAATGAAGATATAAGGAGCCATTTTAGGATTCCATTTCCTGGCAAGATGCCCGAAATGCGCACCTGCCTCGAGTAATTCTTGGAAATTTGTTCTTGGCATTTTTTTGTGTTGTTTCGTTTGTTACACTTTCCCTACGGGCCATTGCCTTAGCCTGTCGGGCTCTTTTCATCAATCCTGAAGCAGCGGCTTATGCCGGTCTCCGGGATTTTCCGCAGTCTCGGCAATCTTCGAGCAGCTTGCGGGAATTCTCATCCCCGGCGAGGTCAGAAGATTTGTCAACCGGACTGTGCGACAATAAATCAGCAGTATGCAAACACTAACGTTTGCTGAACTGGAAGCGGCGGCGTGCACCAGGCTGACCAGGCTTTTTCCTCTCGACTTCTCTTGCGTCGCGGGTAAGGAATCCTGCGGCCTTCAGAGCTGAGCGGTAAGCCTCTTTGTCCACCTCGCAGAGAGCGCGGGCGATACCGAGTCTGAGCGCCTCAGCCTGACCTTTGATTCCACCTCCAACGAGGTTTGCCTTCACGTCAAACTGACCAGTCGTGCCGGTAACCTCGAAAGGCTGGCCAACGATGTACTGGAGTGACTCATCTGCAAAATAGTCATTGAGCTCTCTTCCGTTGATCGTTACCTTGCCTGTACCGGCGGCGACATAAACACGAGCCACAGCTGATTTACGTCTTCCAAGGGCGTTTACTGTTTTTTCCATTTGCTCTGTTTAAATTTCGTTCAACTTAATTTCTCTTGGCTGCTGTGCCTGGTGCGGATGCTCAGGGCCTGCATATACGTGCAGATTTCCGAGGATGTCGTCACCAAGACGTGTCTTGGGAAGCATTCCCTTGACAGCCTTCCTGATAAGTTCAGCAGGTCTCTTCTGAAGAATCTCCTTCGGCGTAGAGAAACGCTGTCCACCAGGGAACCCGGTGTAACGAGTGTAAACTCTGTTGGTCATCTTCTTTCCTCCAAGAGCCACTTTCTCAGCATTGACAACGATAACATAGTCACCGCAGTCAACGTTCGGTGTGAATCCCGGTTTGTTCTTGCCGCGGAGGACAAGAGCAATCCTGGAAGCAAGACGGCCAAGTGCCAGATCGGTAGCATCAATGACGACCCACTCCTTCTTTACAGTTGCCTTGTTAAGGTACACTGATTTGTAACTTTGTGTGTCCACTGTCTTGATCTTTAATTGGTTAATAAATAAACTTTGCGATCCCTACACATTATAGGGGTCGCAAAGGTAGCAATATTTTTCCAAACGGCAAAATTTCATTAAAAATTACTTCTTTTAAACGATTCTTGCTATTTTTGTTATCCTGAAGTGTTCTGGCAATCAGAACCGCATCCCAATTTATGACATTATGAAGCACGACACACTGGCACATATCATTGCGGCGGCAGCCTGCCTCCTCTCTTTGGCCGCACATTCCCAGAACCGCATTGACAATTCCTTCCCTACGGAGGAGCTGTTCAGTCTCGGATCATATTATTATCCTGAGCAATGGGATGAGTCCCAATGGGACAGGGACCTTGGGAATATGGCTGCAATGGGAATCAAGTTCACCCATTTCGCCGAGTTTGCCTGGGGAATGATGGAGCCGAAAGAGGGAAAGTTTGAGTTCGGCTGGCTCGACAAGGCCATTTCACTTGCAGAGAAGCACGGCCTCAAGGTCATTCTCTGCACACCTTCGCCTACTCCCCCGGTCTGGCTCACCAAGAAATCCCCGGAGGTACTTATCGTGAAGGACAACGGAGTGCAAATCCAGCATAGCCGTCGCCAGCACGCATCCTGGAGCAGCGATTGGTACAGGTTATGCGTAAAGCGCATTGTCACGAAAATGGCTGAGCGGTACGGGAACAACCCTGCGGTCATCGGCTGGCAGATTGACAATGAGCCGGGACATTACGGAGTGATGGACTACAGCGAGAACGCACAGGAGAAGTTCAGGAGATGGCTGAAGGAGAAATACGGCAGCATCGATGCCCTCAACAGGACCTGGGGCTGCACATTCTGGAGCGAAACCTATCAGGATTTCAACCAGATAAGGCTTCCGAATGCGCAGGAGCTACCGGAGAAGCCGAACCCCCACGCAGTTCTTGATATGAAACGCTTCATGGCCGATGAAGTTGCCGGCTTTGTCAATTTCCAGGCTGACATTCTACGTTCAATCATATCTGACAGCCAGTGGATTACGACAAATCTTATCCCGGTATTCACTCCTGTAGACCCGGCAAAGATGGACCATACCGACTTCCTGACATATACCAGATACCTCGTCACCGGCCACAAGAACGGCATCGGAGAGCAGGGATTCCGCATAGGAGATCCTGAATATTTGGGATTCAGCAATGACCAGTTCCGCAATTTCACTGGTGACTGCTTCGGCGTGATGGAGCTTCAGCCAGGACAGGTCAACTGGGGGACATTCAATCCCCAGCCAATGCCGGGAGCCGTCCGTATGTGGGTTTACAATGTATTCGCGGGCGGAGGAAAGTTCGTATGCAACTACCGTTTCCGCCAGCCGCTCAAAGGCAGCGAGCAATATCATTATGGTATGATGCTCACGGACGGGGTCACTCTTTCCCCGGGAGGTGAGGAATATGTGCAGGTAAACAAGGAACTTGAAATACTCCGGAAGGCTTACAGCCCGGATGCGGCTGAGCCTGCGGACAGGGCTTCAAGGCGGACCAGAATCCTGTTCGGGATGGACAATTACTGGGAGATTGAGAACCAGAAGCAGACTCCTGAATGGAAAACACTGGCCCACGCGCAGAAATATCACCGCATTCTCAAAAGCATGGCAGCTCCGGTGGACGTTGTCACGGAGCAAAGTGACTTCGGGCGGTTCCCGTTCCTCATAGCTCCGTCATACCAGCTGCTTGACAGCGCACTGGTCGGAAGATGGGAGGAATATGCGAGAAACGGAGGACACCTGGTGCTCACCTGCCGGACGGGGCAGAAAGACCGGAACGCAAGCCTTTGGGAGGAACTGCTCGCAGCTCCTATTTACGGACTGGCAGGCATACAGAATCTGTTCTACGACCATCTTCCACCATCGGTATATGGCAATGTCGATATGGACAGCAGCAAGTTCAAGTGGAACAACTGGGCGGACGTCTTGACGCCGTCTGACGGCACGGAAGTATGGGCCGCTTACGGAGACCAGTTCTACGCCGGAAAGGCCGCAGTGACTCACAGGCGTCTCGGAAAAGGCAGTGTCACCTACATCGGAACTGACACTGATGACGGGAAGCTTGAAGAGGCCGTACTGCGGAAACTGTACCGTGAGGCCGGAGTGTCTGTAGAGAACCTGCCGGAAGGCATCATAAAGGAATGGAGGGACGGATTCTATGTCGTTATGAATTATACCTCTGATACTCAGAATATTGACATTCCGGATAATGCAGAAATCCTGATCGGGGGCAGAAGTCTCGGCCCGACGGGAGTGGCCATCTGGAAAGAAAGACAGTAGCGCGGTATGGAAGCCAAGACACCGGACAAAATCACAAGGTACCAGAAGCATTTCTCTGAAAGAGGATTCTGGGAAAAGGTGGGGGATGTGGCCAAAAAGGCCGGATCGAAAGTGATATACGCCGCCCTGCTGCTGTACTATGTTCTCATTGACGAGAAAACCCCGTTGAAATACAAAGGAATAATCATCGGGTCATTGGGATATTTCATCCTGCCGCTGGACATTATCCCGGATTTCATCCCGATAGCCGGCTACACAGATGACCTGGCGGCCCTGACCGCCTGCATCAAGGCAGTATGGGAATGCATAACTCCGGAAATAAAGGCCCGGGCGGAAAAGAAACTGTCCGAATGGTTCGACAGTTGACCAAGATGACCTGCAAGAAGATCAGCCCCGCTTCAGCCAGGTGGCGTTGTGCCAGAGCTGCTCCAGAGGTCCGCGCTTGTGAGAACGGAGCCACCAGTGCGAGAAGAGGCACTGAAGCACTACGAAAGCGAAGCCCATCAGCAGGCTGACCGTATGTCCGCAGACATTGTACAGGCCGAAACCCCAGCCGTAGAACAGCATACTGCCGACAATGGACTGACCTATATAATGAGTAAGGCTCATTTTCCCGTAAGGAGCGATGACCATCAACGGCCTGCCGAAACCTGTCTTGTAGAACAGGAGCACAATTCCGGAAACGATGATGGACATCATAGCCAGATTGCGCCACATCTCCAGCATAACTGTCAGGCTCTTGCTGATGATTTTCGAGTCATAAAGACCGGGAACATTGTTGTACAGAGGAAGAATCACGGCCAGTGCGGCGCAGGAACAGAGCAGTACCCGCTTCCATACCTTGAGATTGTCCCCTTCATTGTAGAACAGGCGCTTGCGTCCTATCATAATGCCGGTGAGGAACAGGAAAATCACCTGGGTCATACGGCCGTGCTCTATTGACCAGGTAATATTGAGCTGGACTCCGTAACGCAGGCCTGCACAGGCGACATCAAGCAGCGAGCCGTCCCTCTGCGCAGGCATTATGGCCCGGAACATCGTACCTGAGCCAAGGTTCAAAGGCTGGGCATCAGGAGAGAAAGCGCCCACTATCAGGCTGGCAATCTCAATCGGCTGCAACATAAAGATAAACGCCACCATTGCAATCACCCGGTCACTGGCCCTGATGAGAGGCAGCACCAGCAGGCCGCATACAGCGTAGAGGAACAGTATGTCTCCGTTGAAAAAAGCCAGGTCAAGAAGTCCGAAACCCATCAGCAGGACCATTCTCCAGGCGAATCTCGGGCGGAAATCAACTCCGCGCTGCGCCTGGTTGTCGTGCTGGATGAACATGCTGAGTCCGAACAGCAGGGCGAAGATTGCATACATTTTCCCGGCAAGCAGGAAGAAAACAGTGTCCCACACACCGCTGTTGACGGAGGCCCAGAACTCATTCACAGGTTCAGGGAAATCATAAAAATTGAGATGCTCGATAAAATGAATGAGGACAATTCCTCCAATCGCGATTCCGCGCAGCACGTCAGCCACGTCTATCCTGGTGTTCGGCAATGCCGAAGGTCTGTAAGAAGCCATAGTGAAAATTTCAGATATTGCTACAAAAATAGCCAAAATTTCTGATTTTTTGGCTACTTTTGCATCCGTTTGGAATTAAAACTCCTATTGATATGCGTTTTGAAAAAATTCTTCCAATGTTTCCCGCCACATTGGCTGCAATCGCCGTGTCCTGCGTCAACGACGAATACGATTTGGGACGAGAGATTGACAAGACAATCGAGATAGGCGGAGACATCAGCGCGCCGCTGGGCAGCACAGAACTTATTTCCATTGATGACTTTTTCAATATTGATCCTGAAAACGGGTCAATACTGAAGACCGACAACATTACCGGCGACTATTATCTGTCAGTGACCGGTTCCGGTGACAATTCAAGAATCTCTGTCCCATATTTCACATTCGAGGACGATCTCGTGAAGAAAGGAGGTCTGAAGATGGAGATTGGCAGGCAGGAAATCATATCCGCCATAGCTCCCGGCATACCGTCAACAGCGTGGGAGAGCACCCGCATACCGTCAGGCACCATATACAGGCCGACCTGCCTCCAGGTTCTGACCCCTTTGCAGATGGACGAGGCCATTCCGGAGGAAGTAGTTGACATCAAGGATGTTACCGGAGAGGCCACAGTCACTCTCAGATTCGGGAACAATGCCGGGGCAATCGATGTCAGCGGTCTCAACATAGACTTTCCGGACTACATAAAATTCGGGGAGATACTCGGCACCTACAAGTCTTTCAACCCGTCAGGCAACATAATTTCATTCGACACGTTCACCACCACCAGCACTGACATTATCGTGACAATGGAGGTGACCGACATCGACTTCAGCGCCCTTCCGGAAGGCCAGGGATTCCTGCCGTCCGAGCACAGGGCCGTGATTGATGACAACATAATTATGTCCGCCGTCACTGCTGAAGCCAGGATGGACAGTTTCGGAACTTTCCTTTCAGACATCCCGCTTGTCACAAAACTTGATCTGGAAATCAACATTTCCAGAATGAACCTTGCGAACGCCACGGTGAAAGTGCGTCCGGAAATCAACATTGCACCGCAAATTGCAGAAGTGGGCGAACTGCCTGATTTTCTGAAAGAAGAGGGCGTTCTGCTAGACCTTTACAACCCAGTGGTGAATCTCGGTGTGAACAACACAAGCCCTCTGCCGGTGATTCTCAACGCAGACCTTGTTTCCTGGAAAGGCAGCCAGGCTGTTTCAGTGCATATCGGTGACAACGGCACGGCATCAGGAACAGAGCAGGTCAGGATTCCGGCGAAAGGATATTCGACGACAAGCATCTCCATACTCGGAACAGGAGGCCCGGAAGGAACTTTGAACATAGCAGCGCCAAGGCTCGGAGACCTGTTCCTCAGCGTACCGGACAGAATAGGTATTTCCGCCATTGACTTTGAGGCGGCAGACGAGTTCATCACAGTCGCTCCAGGAGAGACTTACACCTTCGGATATGACTACGAGCTCCGCGCACCGCTTGCTGCCGGCAAGAGACTGTATATCCCGTTCCATTACGACATTGACGGATGGAACAGCACTATCAACCCTGAAGACAGCGAAGTCACAGTGAACATAGAAATGGCGACCGTTACCTGCGATTTCATCAACACAATACCTCTGGACTATAATTTGACAGGCACCGCTCTGGACATTGACGGAAATGCACTCCCGGACATTCACGTGGACCTGGACGCGGAAATCCTCGCCGGTTCGGTGCAGAGCCCTTCAACCACACCTGTGACAATCAGGATGAGCGGAAGCAGCGAAAATATCAAACGTCTTGACGGGCTGAGGCTTGTGATGCTCGCCACCGGTCCGGAAAACAGCGCTTCAGGCATCCCACTGAACAGCAGGCAGGGAATAAGGATGGACAATATGAAAGTCCGTCTCCAGGGAGCAGTTGATATGGAATTATAATACAGACGTCATTATGAAACTGAACTTGAGAAAACATATACTCATCATAGCGTCACTTGCCGCATTCACGGCGGCGCAGGCACAGAACACTTTCCGTTCCGCATATTTCATCGACGGATACAACCACCGCAACAATTTCAACCCGGCGTTCGCAGCCGAGCGCAGCTATTTCTCAATGCCTGTGATTGGCGACCTCCAGCTCAATCTGCTCAGCAATATGGGGGCGAGCACTTTCCTGTTCCCTACAGCAGATGGCCTTACCACATTTATGAGCCCGGAAGTCTCTGCTGATGAATTCCTTGGAAAACTTCGAAACAACAACCGTATCAATATGGATGTCAACACTTCCCTGCTCTCATTCGGAGCCAGAGGGAAGAAAGGCTATTTCAGTTTCGACCTGAATGTCAGGGCAACTGCAGATATCAACCTCCCTTACGAGCTGTTCGATTTCATCAAGAACACAGGAAAATCGCAGTATTACGACATATCAGGCCTCGCAGCCAGAGCCGATGCCCGGATCGAACTCGCATTGGGATACAGCCGCAGAATAGCTGACATTGTCAATTTCGGAGCGAGAATCAAAGCGCTTGTCGGAGTGGCCAACCTCGATGCAAGAATTGACAATATGAAAGTCGCTATGACCGGAGACCAGTGGTCCATCCATTCAAGAGGCACGCTCAAAGCTTCCTGCGGGCTGATTGAGATCCCGACAAAGGGAGAGAGCGGTTCAGCTGGGACCCCTGACGAGAACAACCTCCTGGATTTTGGCAATATCGGGACAATTGACAATTTCAGCGCAGGCAAACTGTTTTCCGGATATGGCGGCGCGCTCGACCTCGGAGTCGAGGTCCAGCTGATTCCGGGGCTGAAACTCTCCGCGGCTCTCTGTGACATCGGCTATATGTCCTGGAAAAACAGCACAGTGGCCGAGACAGGCGACCAGGGATGGACTTTCGACGGATTCAAGGACATTTCATTCGAAGAAGGAAGCGACAATTCAATAGAGGAGCAGTTCAAAGCACTCGGAGACGACCTGGCGGATATGGTTGACTTCAGGAGGACCTCGGAAAACGGGAAATGCGGCGAATTCCTCGCCTGCACTCTCAATATCGGAGCCGAATACATTATGCCTTTCTACAACGGGCTCAGCGCAGGACTTCTCTACTCAACCACTTTCGACGGGCCATACACCAGCTATGAAGGCAGGATTTACGCCAATCTGGAGCCTTGCAGCTGGTTCTCGCTCGGTGTGAACGGAGGCGTTACCTCATACGGAGCCACAGGAGGATTCGTCTTGGGACTGCATTGCACCGGAGTGTCTTTCTTCATCGGCACGGACCATATTATGACAAAATTCGCCCCAACAGGAACAGAAGGCCTTGTTTATCCTTACGGAAAACTCCACACACAGATAAATTTCGGTCTCGGATTCAATGTCAGCAGGCGTCGCTCCAACGGCTCTCCACGTCCTCTCATCGACCTTTAAGAGCCAGATATCAGGCGTAGCTGTGCAGGCCCCCGAAGAAGAAGTTCACCCCGAAGTAAGTGACAAGGACACAGAGGAATGCGGCCAATGCGAATATATGGAAACAGACCGGGTCATTGAGCCGCTTCAATATCCCGGGATGCAGGCCGGCCGAATATACCAGCATTGTGACAAGAGCCCAGGTCTCTTTCGGGTCCCAGCCCCAGTAGCGTCCCCAGGTAACATTGGCCCATACCGCTCCAATGAAAATGCCGGCAGTCAGGAGAAACACGGCGAAATAGAGCATAATCCTGCCCGTATGCGCCAGGGATTCGACAGCCCCTGAAGCGGCAGTTGGCAGTTTCCCTTTGGACAATGCATTGAGCAGCAATGCTGAAAGGCCTCCGATAGCCATAAACGCAAAGAGCGTATAGGCCAGCATTATCACCATCACGTGCAGGCTCAGCAGCGGAGAGTTGAGCGCAGGAGCCAGGCTGGCTATCCTGCTCCCGGAGCCGCCCATAACGGACACAAGCATCGCGGCGCCGCAGGCAAGCAGGCCGTACTGGACCGGAATCCCCTGCTTGCGGGAGAATATCAGGCCGGCCGCAACAGAGCAGAGGGCGATGAACTGCATCGTCTCGAAGCCGTTGGAAAGCGGGATATGGTCACTTGTCTGCCATCTGAGCCCAAAACGGGCAGCCAGATATGCCAGCATTATGGCTGACAGGACATAAGACGCTGTACCAGAGGCAGATCTTCCGGACGGGCCAGCAAGCAGCAAAAGCAGGCAGCATACCATTCCCGCAGCCAGACAGAGCATCGCAAACGGCCTGTCCATATCCGCGGAATGATACGTTCTCTCAAACTTGCACCTTCTCATTTCCCTGTCACTCAAACCAATACGGTTCTCCTGAAAATTTATTATCCTGTCTGTCAGAGTACCGGCGGAAGCCCATTCTCCGGCCCGCAGACGGTCAGCGAGAGCGGAGGAATTGGCATTGAGCAGCCTCATCTCCATTGCGGAAGCATTTTGTGGGCAGGGCAACAGACTGACAAGTCCCCCGCACCCGGCAGTTGATGCAAGACTGTATTTGCCCAAAGCCCTTCTTGCGTCATCCGATTCTTTCTTATTCCCGTTTCCGGCAATGCTGTCCAAAGCAGCGAGCATCCTGTCATCGAAATCTTCCAAAGACAATCTCTTCCCGCCTTTCAGCCTGATTAAGGGCACCTGCCTCCACTCCTCATTGAAGAACAGCCATCCTGCAAAAACCCGTTCTGCAGAAATACCTCTATATGAGGGCTTTCCGCAAAGTTCCGAAGTAAAATCACGGGCAGCGGAAGAGAACGGGCACACCCTGCCGCCATAATGGACATAGATTCTTCCAAGACTCCTTGCCGTCTTCTCCGGCACTGTCGGAGGGATGCTGTCCGGATTTTTTGGCACTGTTGACAGGCAGACCGCCGCTGTCACAGCTGTCAGCGCCAACAGTCCTGCAGCCAGTCTCAATCTCCCCGGGGACTCTCCAGCGCTTTGCACTTTGCGCTTCCCGGAGGTCATCAGATGGCACAGACGGGTGTTTCTGTCTAAAAGATAAGCAATGATGGAGAGCAGAAGAAGAACATATCCGGCATACGTGGTGCCTGTACCGGCAGGGTC
This sequence comes from Candidatus Cryptobacteroides sp., assembly GCA_051870055.1. Taxonomy (GTDB): domain Bacteria; phylum Bacteroidota; class Bacteroidia; order Bacteroidales; family UBA932; genus Cryptobacteroides. The sequence goes on along the minus strand of JBJEBM010000030.1, from coordinate 22,569 downwards.
ATACGAGACAGATAAAGAAGAACCGCCCCCGTCCCGGTCAAGTCCGGACTGATAGAAGCGGTATCCCTTGATTCTCAATATGTTGTTCATTGAAATCCGGGCAGGGACCTCACCATTTCCGTCTTTCACCGACACATTGCTGACATAGTCCTTCGGAGAAGTCGTACCGTCATAATAGACTGTCTCACAGGAAACAAGCTGCAATGTGAACGGAAGGTCAAGACTGCGCCCGTCGGAATCAAACGAAGCAGTCTCGCTGCCACAGCGCAGATGAATTGACCCCCTGACTCCGGTCAGGAAGGTGACCAGCGCCCCGGCCAATATCAATATAAATGAAATATGCAGAGAAAAGACCGGAACACGTTTCCATAATTTTCTCTTTATCAGGCAGGCCACTCCTGAGAACGCAAGCGCTGCCCAAAGAGTGACCGCCAGCGGAGATCGGTAAAAATACTTTCCTGCGACATAGCTGCCGAAGAAACTTTCCGCCAAGGAAGCCGCCACAAGCATCAAAACTGTCAGCGCCAGCAGGGCGAGTGGAAGGTATTCCGGTCTTTTTCTCATTTCGGATTCAGGTCAGACAGGACTAAGCCTGTTCCCACTGTGAGCGAAGAAGTTCAACAGCAGCAGGAACCACTGTTTCCCTTTCTCCCTTCGTACCGCACTCAAAACTTACATAGTACTGGTAATCAAGCTCTTTCAACGCTCTCATGCCATCAATATAATTATCGAGGGCACCATCCTCTCCTGGCATCAGGCGACGCCCGCGGCTGGCTATATGAACGTGACGGAGCCATTTCCCGGCAGACAGGAAGGCCGCATAATCGGAAGTTTCCTCCTGCATATGCCAGAAATCCCCCATACATTTCACACCTTCGCTCGCGGAGTCACGGCAGATGGCAGCGGCGTCTGATACAAGACGGAGATAATGCGCCTCCCTGCGGTTGAGCGGTTCAAGAATGACTGACGTATTGCAGCTCAGGGCATATTCACCGAGTTCGTGAAGCTGCTCGCAGAGATATTCCCTGGTGGCGGCGGTATGCGGCCTGCAAGGAGTCTGGGCATTAAACGCAGGAACCATAATGACACCCGTGGAGCCAAGCTCACCTGCAGCGGCGACAATTTCACGCATAGTGGAGTCGAACAGGGCCTTCACCTGTTCGTCCTCGGAAAGGATGAATCCCTGGAACCCGGCGCAGATGGCTGATATCCTGATATTCCTGCCGCGCAGAGCCTGCTGGAACTCATTGACTCTGGAAGCCAAATTCTTTCCTCCCGGCTCAAGTCCCACAATCCCGAGATTCTCCATATAGTCCAGTTTCTCCTCAAGGCTTGAACCAGGAGCTGTGCCTTCCTGGAAAGAAATCCTCAGTTCCGGAGAGCCCGCCTTTTTGTTTCCGCTTTCAGAGCAGGAAGTGAGCAGAGTCAATGGAGAACCGGCCACAGCTACACCGGCGGCTCCTGCCGCCGTTGTGCGTAAAAAACCTCTTCTGTCCATAATTATTCGGCTTTACCGGGAACCTGAAGGGTGTGCTTGGACATATCCTGCGGCCCAAGTTCAAGAGTCTCAGGCATATAATCCATTTCGGACTGGCTTATCTCATCCCAGGTCACAGTGTTTCCGGTATAAGCCGAGGTGCGGCCCATCACGCCGGCAAGGCATGAAGCTGCGCAGGCAGTGGCCTCGTCAATCGGCTCACCCTTACGGATATGGTTCACAAGATCAACGTGCTCAAGTACATACGGATTGTGCTGGGCGAACTCGGCTTTGGCCTTTTCTTCGTCATATTTCCATATCACATTGCCCTGCAGGTCCTTAATCTCGTGATTATAGCTGTTCCAGGAACCTTTAGTACCCTGGACAATCTCGCCGACATTGTTGCTGCAACCGTCAATCTGGCGGCACATACTGTGGAGGTGTACTCCGTTCTCCATCTCGAAATCAACGCTGAACTCATCATACTGGTCACCGGTGATACGGCGGTGGCGAGCTCCGAATCCGGTGGCTTTTGCGACTTTAAGGCCTGACATCCAGAGGAACACGTCAATATTGTGCACGTGCTGCTCCACAATGTGGTCTCCAGAGAGCCATTTCCAGTTCACCCAGTCGCGGATCATCCACTCGGTATCGCTCCAGGATTTCTCACGGTTGCGGTACCAGAGCATTGACTGGTTCCAATATACATTGCCGCCGGTTATCTCTCCGATATAGCCTTCCTGGATCTTGCGGAAAGCCTCAACATAAGGACGCTGGTGATGGCGCTGGGTTCCGCATACAACGCAGAGGCCTTTGGCCTGTGCCTGCTTTGCTGTAGCCATAACTGTGCGGTAACCTTTGGCATCGACTGCTATAGGTTTCTCAAGGAAAGAATGCACTCCTTTCTGGGTGGCATATTTGAAATGCTCAGGACGGAATACAGGAGGAGTCGTGTCGATAATCATATCCACTCCGCTGTCAATCACTTTCTGATATGCGTCGAAGCCGATAAAACAGTTCTCATCAGGAACGGTCTGGCCGAGTTTCTCCGCAGCCATAGAACGGAGACTCTCAAGCCTGTCAGGGAAAACATCTCCGAGGGAATGCAGTTTGATGCCGTCAGCAGCCTCAAAAAGGTTGCGTATCGCACCTGAGCCGCGTCCGCCGCAGCCGATCACGCCGACTTTGAGTTCTCTTCCGGCGGCCGCCTTGTCAGGCAGTTCCGGGATATAATACTCCTCAGGTTTTCTGAGAGGAGTGTATTTCGGGCCTTTGCAAGCCGAAATCAATGCTGAGGTGCCAACGATTCCTCCGACACCAAGTATGGTCGAGGTGTGGAGGAAATCCCTCCTGTTCATCTTTTTTTTCTCCATAGCTTAATATTGATTATTGTTTCCAGTATTATCAGATATGCCGTCCGGCAATTCGCAGACCACACGGAATCCTATCCCCACGACATCTGAATACCACCAGATGCTCTTCGGGTTCTGCGGGTCTGTCCGGAGCCAGTCATCATGTTCAGTATGGCCGCGGGCAGCGCAGCGCAGTTCCGACGCGTCACTTGAGAAGCATCCTCCCCTGACCACGAACTCCTCACCATCAGAAGGTCCTGTCGGATTCACGGCCCCGTCTTCCAATGCTGAATATGCATTTGCAGAATAACGGTCCGAGCAATATTCCATCACATTTCCGAGCATATTCCTGAGTCCGAACGGATTGGCCTTGACCGCCGACGGCTCCTGGGTGCGGGATGAGCTGTTGAGCCTGTAAACCGCATAGCCGGATATTCCGGACGTATCCGGTTTGAAAATGTTCTTCAAGAATCCTTCCTCGCTGAATTTCTTCGGATTGCCTTCGAAAAAATAAGGTGAGGACGTGCCGCCTCTCGCCGCATATTCCCATTCAGCCTCGGTAGGAAGCCTGTATTTCTTTCCCGTCTTGATCGAGAGCCACTGGCAGAATGTCTCGGCCGCGTAATGGGTCATCGTTATGGCCGGCCGGCTGCCCATTCCCCAGCCCTGGTCCGGAAAACCGAACGGAGGGGTGGGACCGCTCACTGCATCCACATCAGGCCTGCTGTTATTGGCATAAACTACTGAAGGAGGGGTTCTTCCCTCTGACATCGTCTCTGAATAGAAAGCCCAGAACTGGTCCCAGGTCACTTCTGTCTCGCCCATAAAGAACGAGGAAACCTGCACTTCCAGGCACGGTCCCTCGTCGGGTCTGCGGAACGGCTCTTTCTCAGGACTTCCCATTGTGAAACGTCCTCCGGGTACGGCTATCATGCTGATGGAAGCCGATGTACCAGGCACTGTCTCGGTGAAATTGCTGAAATCAGTGACTTCGGCCGGTGCGGTGAATATCTCGCCGGAAGCCACCGGAGCGGTTTTCATCGCCGAATGGCTGTAATTAGGATTGTAATGTCCGGCGTCAAGGTGGCAGCTGATGCACTGAAGGCCCAGTTTCTCCTCATTCTCATCATAATATAGATGGGCCGTCACGCCTTCGTCCGAGATGCCCTCAGGATAAAGGGAGACGTGGCAGCGCTTGCAGGATTCATCATACACAATCTTCCGGGCATAGGACAGTTCTCCCTTGCTGTCCCAGTCAATATTCTCTGTATCTTTGGTGATATATGACCAGATGTCCTTCATTCCCGCGCGGATCTTCGCGCCGGTATATGCGGGCCCTCCTTTCGGAGGAAGATGACAGGCAGCGCAGTCTGTAACCGTGCCGCTGCCGTTGTTATAATGCATTGACTGTTTCCAGCTTGTCTCGGATTCGGGATGCACGTGGCAGGACATACAGGACTCATTGGACGAGCTTCTGACCCAGAATGTATTGAACGCCACCATCAGGCACACTCCGGCGGCAAGTCCTGCAAGACCCGCTGCCCAATATTTACCTGTTTTCTTCTGTCTATGCATATTCAACCATTTTTCAAATTTTATAAAATTACATATTTTCAGAGTGAGTTCCAAAAAAAATTACTCATTTTCCGGTATTTGCCGGTAAAAAACTTTGGTGTATTTTTGCATCGTCAAATTTGACACGAAGGTTGCAGCTTGAGAAATTTAAATATATAACAATATGCTGGAGAAACCATTCGCCCCTTCGGACAAATTGAAGAGGCTGATTGACTGCGACAACTCCCTTCTCCTGCTGATGAACAGATTCGGAATATCTCTCGGATTCGGGGAGAAGACAGTGAAGGAGGTATGCGAAGAACAGGGAATCGACCAGGACACGTTTCTGGCCGTGGCCAATTATGTATGCGGCAACGAATGGAATATCAATGACATATCTCTCCATTCCATCATCTCTTACCTGAAAAAGGCCCATTCCTACTTTCTCGATTTTATGCTTCCGACCATCCGCAGAAGGCTGATCGAGGCCATTGACTGCTCCGGAGGAGACAATGTGGCGCTTCTCATAATCAAATTCTACGACGAATACGTGACCGAGGTCAGAAGCCATCTGGAATACGAGGATTCCACTGTCTTCCCGTATGTGGAAGACCTGCTCGCCGGAAATCCGAGGAAAGATTACAATATCGACAGCTTCGCCAAAAAGCACAACCATATTGACCTGAAGCTCAAGGAGTTGAAAAACATCATCGTAAGGTATTACTCCCAGGCCGGAAACAATCTGCTTTATTCGGCACTATTCGACATCATCAATTGCGAGAACGACCTCAACTGCCATTGCTCCGTGGAGGACAATCTTTTCGTCCCGGCAGTGAGAATCGCCGAGGAGAAAGAAAGGGAATCGTCCACCTGCCCTGCATCTGACAGGAAAGCGAAAGAGGAAAACCGGCAGGAATCCCTCAGCGAAAGAGAGAAAGAAATCATTGTCTGTGTCGCCAAAGGTATGTCAACCAAAGAGATAGCTGACAAGCTCTTCATCTCCGTCCACACAGTCACCACCCACCGGCGCAACATCTCCGCCAAGCTGCAGATTCACTCTGCGGCAGGCCTGACGATATACGCCATTGTGAACGGACTCCTAACGATGTCCGAAATCCGCAGTCTATAGTCTCTCCGCCCTTGAGTCAATGGACTCCTCCATCAAATCGCCGTCTTTCTTGGACATTATTCCGTCATAAGTGAGATTCCGGACCGTATGGCGCTCGTTCCGGAGCATCATCCGCACGGCCTTGCTGGTCATCGCGCTGGAATAAGCCTCCGGATATTCCGCTTCGAGGCTGTCAAGGCATGTGCGCATCCTGTCGATGTTTTCCCGTATCTCGGCCTCAAGGCGGGTGAAAATCCTTTTCTGGAGGTCATCCGGAATCTCGGAAGAGCGCATATCTGCAATTTCGTCCTGCGAATCTCTCTGCAAACTCAGGAATCCGCGGCCTATGTCACTGAGCTCAATGACTCTGCGCACAAGGTACCGGGAGAAAAGACGGGTAGCCCAGGAATGGCTTTTTATGAACCTGACGAACGCACCCTCCCCGAACAGCCCGAAGACATATGTCCTGTCCGAAAGCGGCAGGGCACCGTTGCTGTCGAAATGTCGTTCCTGTGAATTCACAAGCCTGTGGTATGTCACGGCCGAAATAGTTCCGTCCGCATAAAGCTGCCTTACCAGCTGGCATTCAGTGCCGTATATCCTCATTCTGAGATTGTGCAGCAATTCCTCCTCCGAACACCCGGAGATGTCAGGTTTCGCTTCTTTCGCAGGAAGATACTCCCCGACCTTCTCCCAGTCGGCTCCGGCGAAAGCTTCCCTGTGGCACAGTTTATCATAGTACCGCATTGCGGCATCATATACCCTCTTGCGAATGCTGTAGTCCACAAACGACTGCACAACAGGCACTTCCGTCAGGCCAAGCTGCTCCAACATTTTCCTCACAGTAGTGGCATTGACAGTCAGGGTAAGCGTTACCACTCCGGCTGTCATCAGCAGAATCTGGTCTCGTATCTCCTCGGGGATTGACAATGTATAGGAAACCATCAGGGCAAGAGTCAGGCCGAGCGCTCCACGCAGTCCTCCCCAGCTCAGTATTATGGCGTCCCTGGTGGTCATTCCATAGCCGCTGCGTTTCATAAGCGGATAGAAAAGGAAAATCACAATGGTCCTGATCACATTCACGCCGATATAGATACCGAAGACCACCGCAAGGCTCACCCAAGTGATTTTCACGTGAACTGCGATGATGATACCTACAATAATGAAAACCAAGGTATTGGCAATGAATGAGGCCAGATCCCAGAACTTCTCCGTAAACTCGTTGGCTTTCGGGCTGAACAGAAGTTTGCCGTGATATGTCATCTCAAGGCCGAAAGCCACAAGGGCAATGACTCCCGAGAGATGCAGATAGGCCTGGGCCAGGATGAAAGTGACATAGGCTGAAAGTATTATCACGCTGTTCTGCACCATCTCGTCTCCCCTGAACTTGGTAATAAGAAATATGCAGAGCACTGCGACCAGATAGCCGAGCAACGCTCCTCCGGCCGCCACGACAATGAATTCAGTCACCGGGGACGATGTGAGCGGAGAGGCTCCGGAAAACGCCCCGAAGAAGAGCATGAACAGCACGATGCCCGTTCCGTCATTCAGAAGGGACTCCGCATCCACAAGGGTGGAGAAACGCTTGCTGGTGTTCAGTTCCTTGAGCAGCGCCACCACGGCCACAGGGTCAGTCGCGCTGATCAGAGCTCCGAACATCAATGCGAATGTCCAGTTCCATTTGGAAAATTCCGGGACCAGCAGGCTGATACCCATCATCATCAGGGCGACCAGCCCCATAGAAACCACGACTCCCGGGACTGCAAGGATGGAGGAATTGATGAATATTTTCCTGAAAGTATGCAGGTCTATCTCGTATGCCGCGCTGAATATCAGGACTGGCAGGAAAACGTACAGCAGCATATCCGGGTCAATGTTGCCGGCCTGGTTCACAGCCGCTGCCAGCAGTCCGTAATCCGGAAATACACTGCCTCTGTACAATGCTCCCACAAGCAGGCCGAAACAGAAAAGGCCTACAGTATAAGGAAATCTGAATTTTCTCAGAACAAGTTTCAGAAAGGCTCCGACAAGGAGTGACGCCAGCACAAAAAGCAACGGAGCCAGGGCATATTGATTTTCCATTACGTGATTTTTTACAACACGGGTGCAAATTTAAAATTTATTTTATTATTTTTACGAAAATCAATTAAAACGAACTCGTTATGGCGGAGACCTTCATAATTCTCAACACCTTGAACGACTACCTATGGACTTATGTCGTAATCATCCTTCTTGTTTTCTGCGCTATCTACTTCACTGTCAGGGTCCGCGGCGTGCAGTTCAGGCTGCTCGGGGACATGTGGAAAGTGATTGCCGACAGACCTGTTTCCGGGAAGGAAAACAAATCTGGAACCAAAGCCGAAGCTGAGGACGAGCTGAAGAAAATCGGTTCTTTCCAGGCTTTCGCAGTATCATTGTCAAGCCGTGTCGGAACAGGAAACCTTGCAGGCGTGGCTTCCGCAATTTTCATCGGAGGCCCTGGAGCCGTGTTCTGGATGTGGATAATGGCGCTGTTTGGGGCTGCCACTGCATTCGTCGAGGCAACTCTCGCCCAGCTGTACAAACGGCGCGGCAAAGAATCTTTCTATGGAGGCCCGGCTTATTATATGCAGCACGGACTGCACCGCAAATGGATGGGCATTCTGTTCGCCGTCCTGATTACTATAACTTTCGGAATCGCCAACCAGATTGTCCAGAGCAACACCCTGTGCGACGCTCTCGGAGACGCATTCTCAATTGACAAGAAGTGGATAGGCATCGGCCTGTGTTTTGCGACCATTGCCATAATTTTCGGAGGAATCAGGAGAATCTCCCATTTCGCAAGCATCGTCGTCCCGTTTATGGCAATCGGTTATGTGGCCCTCGGAATAATTGTGATATGTATGAATATAACACAGATACCGGCAATGCTGGCTTTGATTGTCAAGAGCGCTTTCGGGATTGAGCAGGCGGCAGGCGGCGCTGTCGGCATAGCTATAATGCAGGGAGTGAAGCGCGGGCTGTTCAGCAACGAGGCCGGAGAGGGCAGCGCGCCAAATGCGGCAGCCGTGGCAAGCACCTCCCATCCTGTAAAACAAGGCCTGCTCCAATCGCTTGGCGTGTTCACCGACACGATTGTGGTGTGCACCTGCACAGCTTTCATAATTCTGCTCTCCGGATTGTATGACAGCGGTTATGACGGGGTCCTGCTCACCAAATACGCACTTGAATCACATATCGGGGCATCAGGAGGATTCTTCATCACAGCGGCAATTTTCCTGTTCGCATACAGCACCATCATCGGCAACTATTTCTATGCGGAGACTAATATCAGGTTCATAACAGGCAGGAAATCAGCGGTGAACGCTTTCCGCATCGTCACCGGCCTGACTGTGATAGCCGGCTCGATGATGACTCTCCAGCAGGCGTGGAGCATTGTGGACATAGCTATGGGCCTGATGACAATCGTGAACCTCGCCGCCATCATCCAGCTTGCACCAAAGGTTTTCGCCCTGCTGGACAATTATATGGCGCAGCGCCGTGAAGGCCGTGACCCGGAGTTCCACAGGTCAATGATGCCGGATTCCGAAGCCGACATAGAATGCTGGGAATAATCACATACCTTTCGCAATCAATGGAATAAGCTCATCGATGAAACGCAGGACCGGAGAAGCCGGACCGGTGCAGTTGTTCGTCATAATCGAGAACACTACGATGTCTTCAGCCTTGCCGGAAGACGGCAGGATATAACCGCTGTAGCAGAGCACTCCGTTCATCGAGCCGCTTTTCATATGAATCCTGGATTTCAGTTCAGCAGGCTGGGCTGACAGGCGGGAGCGCATCCCGGCCTCGCCGGGACTGCTGATTGTGGCGATATACTGCCTGAAGCAGGGCTGGCCTGCCATAGCTCCGAGAAACCTGCAGAAAAAGTCAGGGGAAATATAATTGTGCCGGGCAAGGCCGCTTCCGTCCACCATCTGGATTCCGTAGGACGGGTCAATATCAAGAGAATCCAGTTCCCTGGCAATCACCACTTTGCAGGAATCATAAGAGGCCGAGCCGGTGCGCTCCCTGGCTATTGTCCGGAGCAATGTCTCAGCATAGAAGTTGTCGCTCCGGCTGTTGGTCGTATGGGCTATCACGCCCAAAGAGGGAGACTCCACTGAGCCTATGATGCACATATCGGCTACACTTCCAGCCGGCCGGAGCTGCCTGTCTCTCCGGTCAAGGCTCCGTACTGTCCGGATATTGCCATAAGAATCCACATCAGCCGCATCACCTTCCACTTCCACCCCGTTTTTCTTCAGATAATCAAGAAAATACGAGGCGCAGGCAAGAGCTCCGAACTTGAAGCTGCACTCTTCTTTGCGGGGACCTTTGTCTACTGCCAAAGAGCCCCTGAGTTCGGACATCGGGGCAAGGTCAGTATTGAAAAGGTAGAGATTGTCACCAGAACCTGCAGGGCCGGTGATGCAGGTTTTGCGCATATCAATCCACGGCAGGGAGGGATAGATATTTGTCACCTTTACCGGAGCGCCAGGCGTATCTCCAGGAATCACATTGATATTCAATATATTCCTGTGAAAAGAAAGGCCGTTGCATCCCGCTCCGTAATATGTCCCGAGATCGCCGTACGACCAGGAATCATTCTCAATCGGCCCGTCGAAATACCGTCCGTCTCCGATAATGTCGCCTTCAATACGGCGGATGCCGGCGTTCTCAATGATTGATTTCCAACAGTTGAACAGGGAATCGGCGGGCAGGGCCTCAGGATCCCGGGAAGCTATTGTCGGGTCTCCGCCTCCGACTATGTACAGGTCACCGTGCAGGACTCCTCCAGCAAGCCTGCCGGCATACCCGATTGCGGTACTGTACGTGTATTCCGGTCCGAGGGCCCTGACTGCCAGTCCGGTGGTAATCAGTTTGGTATTGGATGCAGGAAGCAGTTTGCGGAGACTTCCGGATTCCACTATGGTGTCGCCAGACATTTTTACGGCGAGCACTCCGGCAAGCCCGGAACGGAATGGTTCCTCCTTCATTTTCCTGTCAACATACCACTGCGCCGCGGTCTTCCGGGAAGTCCGGACCGGATTCTGGGCATAGGACTGGAAGCAGGCTGCGCAGAACAAGGCCGCTACTGTGATTATTCTGGATATTGTCATTCTTGCATTGTATTTTTTACAGACAAATATAGAAATCTTCAGAGAATTAATCCTGATGTATTGTCCCAACAAATGCGGATTTTTATTATTTTTGTGAAATTGGACAAGAAACATAAACATTATTGCAATATGAGTAAAAGAGTACTTGTGTCCGGCGGCGCCGGATTTATAGGAAGCCACGTCACTGTCGAACTGATAGAGGCGGGGTATGAGGTCGTCGTAGCTGACGATATGTCAAACTGCGACATGACCTGCTTCGAGGGAGTCAAGAAAATCACCGGGAGGGAGGACATTCCGTTCGTGAAAATGGATTTCTGCGATCTCTCCGCAGTGAACAAACTTTTCTCCGAATTCCAGATTGACGCAGTCATCCATTTTGCGGCGTTCAAGGCTGTCGGAGAGTCAGTTGCAGAGCCTGTCAAATATTACACGAACAATCTGTCCTCGTTCCTCAACGTCATCGAGGCAGCCCGCACACACGGCGGATGCAACGTGCTTTTCTCCTCATCGGCAACTGTTTACGGCGAGCCTGAGAAACTGCCTGTAACCGAGGAATCACCTCGTCAGCCAGCCACCTCTCCTTACGGAAACACGAAGCAGATATGCGAGGACATCCTGAGAGATTCAGTATCGGCATACTCAAGATACGGCTCGGAGCCGACTCCGGGGCTTCACAAGGAGGGTCCGATAAAAGGTATTGCCCTGAGATATTTCAATCCTATCGGAGCCCATCCGTCAGCGCTTATCGGCGAGCTTCCGAGAGGTGTCCCGAACAATCTGGTTCCGTTCATAACCCAGACAGCCATAGGCAAGAGAGAGTGCCTGAGCATCTTCGGCAACGACTACCCTACTCCTGATGGAACCTGCCAGCGAGACTATATCGACATCGTCGATCTCGCCAAGGCGCACGTTTATGCAGTGTCAAGAATGCTTGACAGCAAGATGGAGAAAGACTACGAGATTTTCAATATCGGAACAGGCCGTCCGGTGTCAGTGCTTGAGCTGGTGAACGCTTTCGAGAAGGTCAACGGCGTGAAACTCAATTACAAATTCGCTCCGCGCAGAGCCGGCGACGTGACCGCAATCTGGGCTGATCCAGGTCTTGCAAACCGCAAACTCGGATGGAAGGCAGAACGTTCAGTGGAGGAGACTCTCGCAGCCGCCTGGGCCTGGGAGAAACATATCGCAGGAAAATAACCAGGAGGCGCTCACCCTTTGAACAGGGTCCGGACAAGGGCCGGAACGTCAGGAACCCTGACTGTCTCAATGCCTTTGATTCCGCTGTCCAAAGACGAAAACGAAGAAACATAAATCTTTTTGAATCCCAGACGGGCCGCTTCGGTGACCCGTCTTTCTGTTTGGTTCACAGGCCGGATTTCGCCGCTCAGCCCGACCTCGCCCGCGAAACAGATGTCAGACTGTATGGCAAAGTCGAAATTGGACGAGAGCACGGCGCAGACCACAGCCAGATCGCAGGCAGGGTCTGAAACCCTCATTCCTCCAGCCATATTCAGGAAGACATCTTTCATATTGAGCTTGAATCCGGCGCGCTTCTCCAAAACGGCCAAAAGCATATTCAGCCTCCGGACATCGAAACCGGTGGCCGAGCGCTGGGCCGTTCCATAGGCCGCAGTGCTGACAAGCGCCTGGACTTCAAACAGAAACGGTCTCAGTCCGTCCAGTGTGGCGCAGATGGCTGTACCGCTCAATCCTTCCTCGTGCATAGGAATCAGCATTTCCGAAGGATTGGTCACCTCCCTCAATCCCTTGCCTGTCATCTCGAAGACAGCCAGTTCGGAAGTAGAGCCGAACCTGTTCTTGATGCTTCGAAGGATCCTGTACGAGCCCTTGTTGTCCCCTTCGAACTGGAGGACGACATCCACGATATGCTCCAGAATCTTAGGACCGGCGATATAACCGTCTTTTGTGATATGGCCTATCAGAATCACTGGAATTCCCGAGACTTTTGCGAAATGCAGCAGCATCGAAGTGACTTCCTTTATCTGCGTAACAGAACCGGCTGACGATTCAACATTGGCGGAAAACATTGTCTGGACAGAATCGACCACCATAAGGTCAGGCCTCAGGGACTCAGTCTGGGCTATTATGTTGCCCATATCCGTCTCGCTGAAAATGAAGCAGTTGGAATCATCCCCACCAAGCCTGTCCGCACGCATCTTGACCTGCCTGGCACTTTCCTCACCTGATACATACAGGGTCTTGAGCCCGGGCGAAAACAGCGGAATCTGAAGCGACAGGGTGGACTTGCCGATTCCCGGCTCGCCTCCGACCAGCACAAGCGAGCCCCTGACAATGCCGCCTCCGAGCAGCCTGTCAATCTCGCCCATACCGAGGGACACGCGGCATTCCGCCGACGAATCAATCTCCTTCAGGTGCACCGGCCTGTTTCCGGAAGTCTGTCGGACAGGCTGGTTGCGGGAAGGTTTTCCAGTAGCCACAACACTCTCCACCATCGTGTTCCATTCTCCGCATGCCGGGCACCGCCCCATCCACTTCGGGCTCTCGTTTCCGCAATTCTTGCAGAACCATACTGTCTTGTCTTTGGACACCGCCATATCGATTCCGATTTAAATAATCCGGACACGAAGATAGTCAAAAAAACGCATAAAAAAAGCAGCATCTTGAGTCTCCTCAAGGTACCGCATTCAAAATGTAAATCCCGGGCGGAAAAGTCCGCGCTCAGATTATTCGCATTTTGTGCTGTCGCAGCAACCGCAGCAAGCAGTAGTGTCGCTGCAAGCTTTTGTTGAATCGCAGCAAGCCTCAGCTTTGGTAGAATCGCAGCAAGCAGCTGCTTCAGCTGCAGCCTCTGCTTTCTTTGCGTTGTTGTTTCCGCAAGATGCAGCAGCGACCATCATAGCAACTACTGCTAAAGACATAAATACCTTCTTCATAGCTTTACACTATAGATAACTAGTTAAACTTGCAAGATGACAACGTATTCTTTACTCTCAAAGACCGTATGTCAACTTTTTTCGGCGCAAAAGTACACAGATTTTTGATATTCGCAAAGAAATTTTCAAATATTGTTAGCATAAAGCTAAAATATTCATTACTAAATGGTTTTAACGACGTGGAAGACGGAAAAGTTCCATATCGTGGATGCCTGTGCTATCAATATGGAAGCGGAGCGCTGTCCGCTCAATATGCCATCCCTGGATTCCGCATGCCCCGGGATTGATATAAAGCATATTCCGGGAGGCGTCATTTTTCACCATCAGTATGTGGGAGTGGCCGCATACGAAGATATCCGGAGCATATTGCCTTATCAGTTCCGACGCCCGCCTGTCGTAATGCCCCGGACGTCCTCCGATATGAACCAGAAGCACTTTCTTCCCCGCACATTCGAAGAAGCGGTGCTCCGGATGGACAAGCCGGATATCCTGCCCGTCGCAGTTGCCGTGGACTCCCATCAAAGGCTTGAATGCGGCGATGGAGTCAGCGAACTCTATTCCCCCGCCGAAATCCCCGGCGTGCCACAACTGGTCCACCGGAGAGAGGAACTCCTTGATTTCCTGGCTGAAAACGCCGTGTGTATCGGATATTACACCTATGAGCATATCAAATTATTTGCAAGATGTCAATCATTCCAATTCTCTCTGCATCCTGTTGCAATACAATGCGAAGACTGCGGCAAGAGCGGCTGTCTCGGTCCTCAGCCTGGACTCGCCGAGATGCACCGGGAAGTAGCCGGCCTCCATAGCCATTGAGGCTTCCTCCGGGGAAAAGTCCCCTTCCGGGCCTATCAGCACAATGCATTCTCCAGCGTCACCCTGCGAAAGCGCCTGCATTATCGAAATGCGGGGATGCGCCTCATCCTCAAAACAATATGCGATCAGTTTCAATGCCTCCGATTCCTTTGTCTCCCGGATGAACTCCCTCACAGACATTGGCTCGTCAATCGACGGGACAGTTGATTTCAGGGACTGTTTGGCGGCTGACAGGAGAATCTTCCTCATTCTCTCAGTCTTGAGAACTTTCCTCTCCGAATGGTCTCCTATGACCGGAACAATCCTGTCAACACCTATCTCCACGGCTTTCTCCGCAAACCATTCGTAACGGTCTATGTTCTTGGTCGGACAGACAGCCATCGTAAGCCTGTACGGATGGGAGCCCCAGCCTGGATTGGCCTTCTCGATTCGTGCCACCGCCTCCTTCGGAGAATCGGAAACCAGGACGCAGTCGTACATTGTGCCGGCGCCATCGATGACACAGATGCTGTCCCCGGCACGATGACGGAGCACACGGACGCAATGGGCCGACTCGTCAGGCCCGAGCACGCAAAGCCCCCCTTCGATATTGTCTGTCCAGAAAATCTCCATATCCTACTCCCTGATTATCTGGATCTCTCCACGAAGGCCGACCTTGATTATCTGGGACGCCAGGCCGGTGGAGTCTTTTTCGAGAGACGGCTTGACAATATAGTCAACCGCATCCTTTATCTCATCCGGAATCTCCGCGAATTTCCGCGGGGAAGCCTCTCCGGAAATATTGGCGGAGGTGGAGACTATCGGACGGCCCAATTTGAAAATCAGGTCCCTGCAGAAATCCATATCAGGGATGCGAATGCCGACAGTGCCGTCTGAAGCGAGCGCGTTATATGCCAAGAAATGCCTGTCAGCCAATGGTTTTTCCCCTTCTGCAGGAGGATTGCCGCAGATTGCGCCCGGATATATTATGGTCATCGGACGGTCATTGACCTCCACCAGCTGGATTGCCGCATCAGGAATTTCCCTGACGTATCTGCACACCATATCCATATCGCAGGCCAGCAGGACAAGCGCCTTGCTGTCAGAGCGTTTCTTTATCTCATATACCCTTGCTACAGCTTCCGGATCCGTGGCGTCGCATCCAATACCCCAGATTGTGTCGGTCGGATACAGGATGACGCCTCCGCTGCGGAGCACATTGAGAGCCTCCGAAAGGGTTTCAGCGTATCTGATTGTCTTGTTTTCCATATAAACAGAATTTTCATTTATTGATATCCAGCACTGCCTCTATCGGGAAATGGTCTGAATATCCTTTATCTAAAACTTTATGGGACAGCGCATTATATCTCTTCGGAAAGAGAATGTAGTCAATTCTCAGGAACGGCCTGAATCTGGAGAACGTGGCTCCGCTCCAGCTGCCTGCCTCCTCGAATGAATCTTTCCGCTTGCGGCTCAGACGGAAATACGTGTAAGACATCGGAGTGTCATTGAAATCCCCAGCCACAAGCGCTTCGACCGGACAGTTCTCAATATTGTCCATCACCTGTTCCACCTGCACCGGCCGCCTTATGATGGATCTCTTCATTTTCTCTTCAGTCTCCCTGACTGTCTTTCGGTAATCATCCTCCATTGACTGGGCGAGATGCGACAGGGATATATTGTAGCTCTGGAAATGGCAGTTGTACACCCGGAGCCGTGTGCCGCCTATGTCAAAATCCGTGTAAAGGGCGAGATTGGCGCTGTGCTCGAAGTCAATACGGCCTTTGTCCTTCACCGGGAACTTGCTCAGGGTCACATTGCCGGAGCAGGAATAGGAGTTCTCATTGACAAAATAGCTGAGATTGTATCCTTTCATCTTGGTGGCCATATATTTGCGCATCGCTGCCACATTGTCGGCATAGAACTCCTGAAGGCAGATTATGTCAGCATTCCTTGTCTTGAGAAAATCCATCAGCGAGTCGCAGCATTCTTTCCAGGAGTTGTAATCCCCGTACTGTGACAGGGCGAAGCGCCCCACATTGTAGGAAATGATTTTAAGGCCTTCCGGATTGTCTTCCCCGCGGTTACTGAAATGGAAATATTTTCCGGCGAGGAACACAGAAGGCACAAGGGCGATCAAAGGGATCAGAGCTGCCCTGGAATGTCTGAAAACGGCCCATACAAAAAGCAACAGATTGATTATCAGCAGAGGAGCATAGAGCAGGCCGAAAATGGTCATATACCAGGCCTTGGCCGGATTGATATAGCTGGCAAGGTAGCTCAGCAGAAGCAGGGCCGCCGATATTGTCATCAACGTCCTGGCCGTGATTCCGAAGAAAATGCTGTGCCGCCTGCCGTTTTTACCTGCCATACACTACCAATACAGTTTGCCTATCTTCCTCCACCATCTGATGAGCAGCCAGCCGAACAGCATACCGCCGAGATGTGCAAAATGCGCCACTCCGTCGCTTGTTCCGGCCACTCCGGTAAAGAGTTCAATAGCTGCGAAAATCAATACGAACCATTTGGCTTTCAATGATATAGGAGGAAAAATAAGAGTCAGGACAGAATCCGGATATAGCATCGCATAGCCTATCAGCACACCATAGATCGCGCCGGATGCACCCAAGGTAGGCGTATAGAGAAGCCTCTGGTACCCTGCGATATCCGCCGGGGTTCCGGAAGACAGATAGGAAACCGCCTGGAGCCATTCTACTCCGGTATGCAGCGCCACGGCCCCGAGCCCGGTGACAAAGTAGAAAATGATGAATTTCCGCGATCCAAGACTGCGCTCAAGCACAGTTCCGAAAATGAAGAGGGTGTACATATTGAAGAATATGTGCCAGAATCCTCCGTGCATGAAAATATGGGTGACTATCTGCCAGGGCCTGAAGAATGGCGAGGCAGGATAGAACATGGCGAAATTCTGCACCATAAACTGCTCGTTGACAAGTGTAGCTATGAACAGGAGCAGGTTGATGGCGATGATGTTCTTTGTTACAGGCGGAATGCTGGAAAGGAAACTTCCTCCCCCGTAATTCCCGTTATAATTGTAATAGCTCATTTTCCATTAAAAAAATTTGTCAATATCCTCCGGCGACAGGACTGTCATTATCTTGCGTCCGGAACTTGTATATTCTGAATTGGAGCAGGACAATATCCTGTCCAGCAAGCTCCTGGCCTCCGCCGGAGACTCAATGTCACGGCATTCCGCGGCGCCCATCCTGGCAAATTTCTCAGCCATAGCCGCCTCCATCATTCCGGGAAGGGAGGTATGGTTCTCCGTGAGAATTATCAGCACGTCGGCCATCGCAGCCTCCACACTGCGCTGGTCCACCTGGAAACCTTCAGGCATTCCGTTGACCACAATCGTGTCATTCCCGAAAGGGGCAATGTCGAAGCCAAGGCTCCGGAGCATCTCCGAATGCTCGTCGAACACCAGCCTATTGTCCACTCCGACGGCCACCTGGACAGGGAAAAGAGCGCACTGGCTGGCGTGCTCCCCGCCGCTGAGGGCTTTCAGAAACCTGTCGTAAAATATTCTCTCCCTGGCTCTTCTGACGTTGACAACTAAAATTCCGTCTTTAGCCGTCGAGACAATATACTTCTTTCCCGCAGTAATTACAGAAGGCTGGGAAAGCACTTTGTCCTCGAAAAGTTTCCCGTAATCCTCGCGTCTGTCCACATACTTGCCGGTTTCCTGATAAGATGGGAAAATGTCTTTCTGAGGCACAACATCTGAAGAAACATCGGACGACGGTCCGGATGCGGGCTGAAGGTCGAAAGGATTGTAGTCAGGGTCGAAACTGACATCAGGCCGTGCCGTCTCCGGCCTGAATTTCTCGAAATCGCTGCTGAATGTAGGCAGTTCCGGCATATTTGCCCTGTCGAAATCCATAATGGCCCCGAATGAGTTACGGCCCAGAGCCTCTTTCAGGCAGGCATAAATCACCTGGAAGATGACACTGTCATCCTCGAACTTTATCTCAGTCTTGGTCGGGTGGATATTCACATCAATTGAATGCGGATCCACTTCAAGATAAAGAAAATACGACGGGGTCGCACCCTGGGGAAGCATATTCTCGTAGGCGCTCATCACCGCCTTGTGGAAATACGGGCTCCTGAAGAATCTGCCGTTGACAAAGAAGAACTGGTTGCCGAGGGTTTTGCGGGCCTGGTCCGGTCTTCCTGCATAGCCGGTTATTCTTACAACAGAAGTGTCAGCGGAAACATCCACAACCTGGCTGACCACATTGTTGCCAAGGAGGTCCTGTATCCTGAACTTCAGTGATTTGGCAGGCTTGAGAACATATATTTCCCTGCCGTTGTGAATCAGTGTGAATCCGGTCTCCGGGCGGGTCAGCGCAACTCTGGTGAATTCCTCCACTACATGGCGGAATTCCACATTGTCCGACTTCAGGAATTTTCTCCTTGCGGGCACATTGTAGAACAGATTGCGGACTGCGAAGTTGGATCCAGCCGGAGTGGATATTTCTTCTGTGGAAATGTGCTTTGAATCAGCGAATTCCACCTTGCAACCGACTTCGTCTTCCGGGCGCCTGGTCTTGAGCGTCACTTCGGCGACAGCTGCTATTGAGGCAAGGGCCTCGCCCCTGAACCCGAATGTGGAGATGTCGGAAAGATCTTCAGCCGTAATGATTTTCGAAGTCGCGTGTCGCTCGAAGCACAGCACCGCCTCGTCTGGCGTCATCCCGCAGCCGTTGTCTATGACCTGTATCAATGTCCTTCCGGCATCTGTCAATATCACGGTAACCTGTCCAGCCCCGGCATCCACAGCGTTCTCCATCAGCTCCTTGACCACGGAGGCAGGTCTCTGCACGACCTCACCTGCCGCGATCATATTGGCTACATTGCTGGGCAATATCCTGATATCCATAAAATTACTATACTCTTAACAAATTCCACTAAATGCGGACAAGCGCCTCCCTGAAGAGTTGCCGCGTCATACGGACAGATACACTAAACGCATTCGCCCTGCGGAACCTCAGCAATTACAGAAGGGCGTAGAATTTGGTGATATAAATCATTGCTACAACGAGCAGAAGCAGGCCGATGATGCCTATGTACCTCTGCGCCTTGGTAGTGCCCTTCTTGCGGCTGTAGTTTCCGTCACGGAAAGCGCCCTGCAGGTAGGAACCCGGAACGTACGGGGTATCCTTCCCCTCAAGCGAGCCGTCAACCTTGCCGAAGCGGCGCTTGAGTTCCTCCTTTTCAGGGTCAAAATATATTGGCTTATAGTCGAACACTCTATGCTCGTTTTCGCCGAACCATCCAAATGATGCCATATATGTAAATATTAATCCAAGCAAATTTAATATTTTTTCTTTACTTTTGCGCTACGTTGGGGTGATATAGACGGAACCGCATTGCGCCTTTCTGAGATACGAAAATATAAACAATTGATAATAAATATGTTCGAGAATAATGAATTATCCGGGGAATGCCCCGTGAAAATAGGAAACGGATATGATGTGCACCAGATTGCCGAAGGCCTGCCGATGTGGCTCGGCGGCGTCAGGATCGAGTCAGGGAGCGGCTTTATAGCCCATTCCGACGGTGATGTGGCAATCCACGCCCTGTGCGATGCCCTGCTCGGCAGCCTCGCTCTCGGAGACATCGGCCACCATTTTCCTGACAATTCGGACGAATGGAAGGGGGCGGACAGCAAGATACTGCTTGAAAAAGTGGTCAATATGGTGAAGGCCAATGGTTTCGCTGTAGGAAACGTGGATATCACAATCGCCCTTCAGAGGCCGAAAATCGGAAAATACGTTCCTATGATGCGGGAAACGCTCGCCAGGATTCTCGGGGTGGGGACAAACTGCGTGTCAATCAAGGCGACCACTGCCGAAGGACTCGGCTTTGTAGGAAGGAACGAGGGCTGCGAGGTCTGGGCGACGGCATTGATCTGGAAGATAAAATAAAGATTTTTTCAGATTTTTTTGGGATATTGGAAAAATATTGTACCTTTGCAATCCCATTCGGGAATAATGGGGCAAATTGAGATATGGTGTAATGGTAGCACTACAGATTCTGGCTCTGTCAGTGAGGGTTCGAGTCCTTCTATCTCAACAACAAGAATCTGGTCTCCGACCAGTCACGGCGGGATAGCTCAGCTGGTTAGAGCGCATGATTCATAATCATGAGGTCCGCAGTTCAATCCTGCGTCCCGCTACGAATTAAAATTCAACCACTTGCGAGATATTCGCAAGTGGTTTTTTCTTTTCATATGAATAACAAGTGTCCACAAAATTGTCGGTATAATTGTCCACAAAATACCCCTCTTCTGTGGACAAAATGCTCATTTTGACCGTTTTGTCCACCAAAACCGGCCTTATGGTGGACAAACTGTTCACAAAAACTGATGGGCACACAATCCCAAGCCCTCAGAGAAGTACATTGTCCATATAGAGTCCGGCCTCGGAGAGAACCGGGCAGGCATAGCTGGATGTGATTCTTACACGCACGGCGTCTGTTTCAATGACAGGAAGCTGCAAGATGCGCTTGTAACCGATGGTCGTGCCCTCACCGGCAGGCACCCATTCCCCACTGATGCCACGAACCTCGACCACAAACGAGGAGACCCTCTGTCCGAGTGGTATATATTCCTGAAGGACAATGCGGTTGAAACGTCTCGGCTCCGGAAGTGTCATTGTGAATGACGGAGTCAGGCAGGCGTCATCGCAAGCCCAGTAAGTATCATAGCTTCCGTCAATGAGGTTGGATGCCCTGAATCGGCGCCCTCTCACATTATCCGCTACGACCTCCGCACAGGATGCGAGATTGTCGGCAAAAATCCCGTCGAGAGCCGCCCGGAATTCCATCAGGCGCAGCGAGTCAATCCTGTTGATTCTTCCAGTAGTATCAGGAGGCACATTCAGAAGCATCAGGGAATTGCGGCCTGTGCTCGTGTAGTATATGCCCAAAAGGTCTTTCACCGACTTGACCTTGTCGTTCTCGGACTCTCTCCAGAACCATCCCGGACGTATGGACACGTCCGATTCCGCCGGAACCCATCGTTTGCCGTGAACATTGCCCGTTCCGAGAGTGTCCTGCGGCGCTGCATCTTTGCCAGGAGCAAAACCTTCAA
This sequence comes from Candidatus Cryptobacteroides sp., assembly GCA_051870055.1. Classification (GTDB taxonomy): domain Bacteria; phylum Bacteroidota; class Bacteroidia; order Bacteroidales; family UBA932; genus Cryptobacteroides. The sequence continues at coordinate 1,116 of JBJEBM010000030.1, read as the reverse complement.
TGTCCAGCGTGCTCCAACAGGTCTCACCTGCCACGCCACGTTCATTTCCGACCCACCTGCATCCTGGCCCTGCACCACTGAAGATTACGGCCTCCGGCTGCATTTCCGCCACTGCATTATTGAAAGCATCCCAGTCATACACCTGGCGCTTTCCGTTCGGTCCTTCTCCGCAGGCTCCGTCGAACCACTGCTCGAACACTTCCCCGTAATTCGTCAACGCGCTCTCCAATGTCTTGATATAGACATCATTATATGCAGGCGTACCATAATGCGGGTCAAATCTGTCCCAAGGGGAAATATAAACGCCGAATTTCACCCCATATTCCCGGCAGGCATCGGACAGCTCCCTGAGCACATCGCCCTTGCCGTCACGCCAGGAGCTCTGCGCCACAGTATGGACACTCTCGGGATTTGGCCACAGGCAGAATCCGTCGTGGTGCTTTGCAGTGATGATTACGCCCTTGAAACCGGCAAGCCTGGCAGTTCTCACCCACTGGCGGCAGTCAAGTGATTCCGGTGCGAACATATCCTCAGTCTCGGTACCGTCACCCCATTCCTTTCCGGAAAAAGTATTAGGGCCGAAATGGATGAACATATTGGTCTCCATCTGCTGCCAGGCCACCTGTTCCGGTGTCGGAATCGGGCCATATGGTGCAGGAGCGCTCCGTGAGCAGGACAGGGCAAGCGACAATGCCATCATCCCGCCCAAAACAGTCAAAGAAGTTTTTTTCATAATTTTCCAGTTAAAATCCAAATAAAATTGGATCCATTAATTTTGGTTTAACTTTTATATAATTAATATCCAGTATTTTATATCCGCAACAAGTTCCCTTGCGATTTGACTGTAGTACAAGTTCCTATGCCGGCCATCGTAGATGGTCGTGATTCAGAGGCTCGATAAAATCCTTCGGTAAACAGACTTTCCAAAGCGGACAACCCGGTTAACAAGTGCCGCAAGTATCTGCATTAGTTTACAAAGGTGGGAAGTACAAACTATTCTAAGCGGACTTCAAAGCCGCAAATATGAAAAAGTATTCTTCCCCGGAAAATCTGTTTACCAGACAGGATATCTTTCTATGCAACCACGCATTCAACATACGGCTGGTTGCGTTTCAT
>JBJEBM010000029.1:0-19591 GCA_051870055.1 Candidatus Cryptobacteroides sp. | reverse complement strand
AGATATTACTATTTTATAGTAGTCATAAAATGACAATCATAAAATAGTAGTGACCCGGAATACGGACTAGCAAGGCCGTCATGTTCTCCGGCCAGAGGAACTGAATCCCACCTGCTAAAGGCTAAAGAAGAATGTCGTCGAGCACCAGCTTCGGGACATAGTGGACGCCGTCTTTGTCATAATAGGAGAGGTATCCTGGAGCGGGCTTGCCGGACTCGTCGAGAGGGGCGTCAGCCAATGAGACGGGCTTCAGGAAAGCGCTTTGGTCTGCTTTGCCGACGGCGAGGAGAATAAGAGGGTGGAGGGAGGCTATGGAGGCTGCGCGCTCCGGGTCTCCGGCTGAAACAGCATCCGCAAGTTCTTCAGGAGTGTTGCGTCCCATCATCAGGCAGTTGTAGCCTAATTCCACTGCCTTGAGCGACATACTCTGGAGCGAGATACCCAGGTCTATGTAAACGTATTTGTCCTCCGGGATCGTACTGAACACCACGATGAAAGCGGACGGAGGGATGCGCCAGGACTGGCCGTGGACATAAAGGCCACAGAGTTTCTCATATGAAGTATTCCCGTCAGCCGGGGCAGCTTCTCTTCTTACAAGAGCGAACCTCAACGTCTGCCGGTTCATTGCGGAAGCGATTTTAGTGTTCACACCGACTATCTCCCTGAGATGTTCCTCACTGACTTCAGCATCCTGATGGAATATCCTGATACTGCGGTTCTTGACAAAAAGGGTGTTCAGAGACGGGCCGCTGTGCTTGACCACTTTCTTTGCGGCTCCATTTCCGAACACTTCTTCGTAACGTTTTTCCAGATAATTGTCTGCCATGATGTTACTGATTCATGCTACCTTGAGATTTCTCCACGTGCTTTGCTTGGTCGAAATGACAGGCAGGGTGGACACCCGCCCGTCAATGACATTATTCAGCAGGAAGGAAACCCTTCTGGAGCAGGACCTCGGCAATCTGGACAGCGTTGGTTGCAGCACCCTTGCGGATATTGTCCGAAACGCACCAGAAATTGAGACCTGACTTCACTGAAAAGTCCCTGCGCAGACGTCCCACGAAGACATCGTCGTGCCCGAGGGCGAAACGGGGCATCGGGTAAACCTTCTCAGCCGTATTGTCCTGCACAGTAACTCCTGGTGTCTCCTCCCAGATTCTGCGGACATCCTCAAGCTCGAATTCTTTGTCAAACTCAAGGTTGACCGACTCCGAGTGGCCTCCGATGACAGGCACGCGGGCAGTTGTGGCGGAAACGCCTATTGTGTCGTCGCCCAGAATCTTATGGGTCTCGTTGACCATTTTCATCTCCTCCTTGGTGTAGCCATTCTCGGTGAAATCATCGATATGAGGGATGATGTTCTGGTCAATCGGATATGGGAATTTGGCCGCATATTCGCCCCAGGCGGCTCCGCCTCTTTCGGCTTCCATTTGAGCTACAGCCCTATTGCCCGCTCCGGTAACGCTCTGGTATGTAGATACAACGATGCGTTTGATATGGTATTTCCTGTGGAGCGGAGCCAACGGAAGAAGCATCTGGATTGTGGAGCAGTTCGGATTGGCGATAATGTAATCATCCTTCGTGAGCACGTCAGCATTGACCTCAGGGACAACGAGTTTTTTGGTAGGGTCCATTCTCCAGCAGGAAGAATTGTCCACGACGCGGCAGCCAACGGCTGCAAATCTCGGAGCCAGTTCTTTTGACGGGCCGCCGCCTGCGGAGAAGATTGCGAGATCAGGTTTGGCAGCGATTGCGTCATCCGCGCTGATCACTGTATATTCTTTACCCGCGAATGTCACCTTGCGCCCTACTGAGCGCTCTGATGCTACAGGAAGGAATTCTGTTACAGGGAAATGCCTCTCCTCGAGTACTTCCATCATTCTGGTGCCGACCAAACCTGTGACACCGACTACTGCGACTTTCATATTTTATTCGTTTTTAAGTTTTTCATTTCAATATTCCGGTTTTTCGCTGGTCCCATTGCTTCGCAATCACCCTCTCCACTCTACATCAGGATGTCGTTCAGGACACCGGAAGCAGTCTGGTAAGCACCGGCGCCTGCACCCTGCACAACAAGCGGTGACGGATAAAACTCCGTCTTGATAAGCGCCGCATTGTCAGTCCCGCAGAGCGAATACAGCGGACTCTCAGGACCGACCGAACGAAGTCCCATCGATGCCTTGTACCTGACAGTCCCGTCCCCGGCACGCTCAGTCACTAACGATGCCACAAAACGCTGTCTCAATCCCTTGGAGGCCGCTTCCCTGTAAGAAGCCGCAAAGACCTCCTCATTGGCAGCCAGCTTCTCGAAAAACTCCGGAACCTTTCCCTCGAAGAACTCCGGACCAAGGACCGGATCTATCTGGACATCAGCCTCATCTATCTCAGCCCCTGCCTCACGGGAAAGAATCAGAAGCTTCCTCAGCACATCCCTTCCGCTCAAGTCAAGCCTCGGATCCGGCTCCGAATAACCGGCCTCCTTTGCATATTTCACCACATCATAGAACGTCTTCCCGTCCTCCCCTCCTTTATAAGTGCTGAATATATAGTTCATTGTGCCCGAAAGCACCGCCTCTATACTCACAATGCCGTCACCGCTGTTCACGCTTCTCGCTATGGATTCGAGAATCGGAAGCGCCGCCCCTACAGTGGTCTCGTATTTCAATGACACACCATTCTCTACCGCACTGGTCTTCAATGTCTTATATTGCGTATATGGAGCAGCGAAAGTAATCTTGTTGCTGGCGACCACCGAATATCCCCTTTCGAAAAGATTGAGATATTTGTAAGAGATGTCGGACGACGCGGTGCAGTCAATGAAAATGGAATTCTGCAGCGACACCTTTGCCAGGGCCTCGAAGAAAGCGTCATTGGCAGCCGGACGCCCATCAGCAAGCTGCTCCTCGATATTGTCGAATTTCAGCCCCTCCTTGTCCAGGATGAACTTGCGGCTGTTGGACAGCCCGGCAAGATGCAGCCTCTTTCCCGTGCGCTCCGCAATCTTTTCCCTGTTGCGGGCAATTATATCCACAAGTGCCTTTCCAACAGTGCCATACCCTGCGATGAACAGATTGATATCCTTGTAAGAAGACTCCTCGAAGAACTCCTTGTGGATGTATCGGATTGCCGGCCTGACATCTTCGGAAGCAAGAATCACCGAAATATTCCTCTCCGACGAACCCTGCGCCACAGCCCTGACACCAATACTCCTTCTTCCGAGCGCAGCAAGCATCCTGCCTGTCGTACCGCGCTGATTCAGGATATCGTCACCCACAAGGCAGACAATCGAGAAGCCTGTCTCTACCTTGAGCGGATTGAGCTTTCCAAGGGAAATCTCGTACGCGAAACAGGCATCGGCAGCTTCCTTCGCCAGGGCGGCATCCTTCTCAGCCACAGCAACACACATTGTATTCACGGATGAGGCCTGAGTGATGAGTATGATACTGATATTGTGCTCGCTCAGAGTCTGGAAAAGCCTGTATGAAAATCCCGGCACGCCCACCATTCCGCTGCCTTCCAAAGACAGGAGGGCAATATTGTCAGAATTGGAAATGCCTATGATCTTATTCCTGCTCTTGCCCCTCGGAGGATTCTGCTCAATGAGGGTTCCAGGTCCGTCAGGGTCGAATGTGCATTTGACGTAAATTGGTATGCGCCCGGCCACAACCGGCTGGATTGTAGGAGGATATATCACCTTCGCCCCGAAATGGGAAAGTTCCAGGGCCGCCCTGTATGAAATATGGCTGATAAGAGATGCCTGCGGGACAATCTTCGGGTCAGCAGTCATCATTCCGGGAACATCTTTCCACGTCTCAAGAGCGCGGGCCTTGCTTCCCACAGCGAAAAGAGATGCCGAATAATCCGAACCTCCGCGACCGAGTGTGACCATTCTGCCTTTCTCATCAGAGGCTATGAATCCCGGAACAATGAAAAGCGACTTGATCGGATTGGAATCAATCATAGCCTGGACATTGGCATAAGTCAGGGCCGTGTCCACCACATTGCGTCCTCCCTCGCTGCGGGTCTTGATGATGTCCATAGAATTGACCCACTTCGTAGGAATGCCCACTGAAGCCAGTTTGGTGGCGAGAATACGGCTTGAAAGTAGCTCTCCGCATCCCTGGATAGCGTCCAGGCTGGCCGGGCTCAACTCGCCGAGCAGGTACACTCCCTGGGCGATACCCCGCAGCGACGCGAAAGTTTCGTCACATGTCTCCGTGGACTCCTCGTGTTTCTCAACCGGCAGCAATTCCTTGATAATCTGGCGGTGGCGCATCTGCAGGTCATCCAAAAGCTCCAGATATGAACTATCCCGGGCCGCAGCCATATTGCCAATCCGGATCAACGTGTCCGTACATCCGAAAATGGCCGAGGCAATGACAATTGTCCTGTCCCTGTCCACGGCGCGGGCTATAATGTCAGCCGCTTTGAGCATATTGACGGAATCAGCAAGTGAGCTGCCGCCGAATTTGAGTACCTGCATATATGTGTATCTTTATATTCTGTTCAAAACCGGAGCAAGGACTTCCCTGAGCTGTTCATTCTCCAAAAGGAATCCGTCGTGTCCGTAATGTGATGTAATCTCGTGATATTCAGCGCCCGGTATCAGTTCAGCCATCTTCACAATCTCGCAAGGCGGGAAAATAAGGTCAGTATCTATTGAAATGACTGTGGCCTTTGCCGTGATGCGTGCAAGCGCAGCGGCCTCTCCTCCCCTGCCCCTGCCGACATTGTCACTGTCAACGCTGTATGAGAGATAATAATACGAATAAGCATCGAAACGTGCCGAGAACTTCCTCCCCTGATAGCGCTGATAAGAGCAGGCCCGGTCAGGGAACATTACGTCCTCGGATTCCTCCCACTGCTTCCTGTCATATCCGTCCTCGCATCTATATGACAGCAAGGCAATTGTCCTGGCGCACTCAAGGCCTTTTTTTCCTCCTTCAAGGCTCTCGCAGGCCCGGAATGTAGGGTCAGCCTCAAGAGCCATCCTCTGGGATTCCTCAAATGCGGTCAGCCACGGACGCACACGTGAAAGTGTGGCTATATAGACAGCATTCCTGATGACGTCAGGGCACATCACAGACCACTCGATAGCCTGGAAACCGCCGATGCTGGCTCCGACAAGAAGGTCGATGTGGTCAATGCCAATGTACCTGCGAACCTCGTCAAGACCGTTCACAATATCCCTCACGGTGACTCTCGGAAAGGTGAAATAATAAGGTTTTCCCGTCGATGGATCAATGCTGGACGGGCCGGTAGAGCCGTAGCAGGAGCCTATCATATTGCCGCACACGATAAAATACTTGTCAGTGTCGAAAAATTTCCCCGGACCGACAAGTTCCGGCCACCAGTCCTCCGCATCAGAATCAGCCGTCAGAGCGTGGCAGATCCAGATGACCTTCATACCTTTATGATATTCGACCGGAGAAGTATGATAAGCGACCTGAAGCCCTTCAATGCTTCCGCCCTCCTCGAAATTGAAGTTTCCTTTATGTGTATAAATATGCTTTTGCATCTTGTCTATTCGTCAGCCAAGATGCAAAGATAGGATTTATGTTTATTATTTCCAATAGATTCCGGCCGTCAGGCCACTTCGCGGAAAGGGTTCACGAGGATGCTGCGTCTATACAGAACCGTCTGATATACAAAGCGTATTACAACGTGCAGCATATATGCGGCCATCAGAATGTGGACTGCAAGTTCCGGCGATGTGTCCGGGGACGGGTCAAGAAGGCGCCTCCCCGCAGTCCAGGCGATGAAGAATCCCGCTACGGCCCAGATACTGGAATTCCTGATAGGTTTCGAAGCCGTCGCCCCGACATATATCCCGTCCCAGGTGAATGCGGCGCATCCTATCACAGGCATCGGGATCAGCCACGGAATGAATTCCACGGAAGCGGCCACAACGGCATTGTCGGAAGTCAGCAGCCGCAGAATCGGTTCACCAAGAGTCCAATATATAACCATAAACACGGCGGCGACTCCCATGCTCCAGGCGAAAACATTCCTGACAGCAAGCCGCACGCCGTCATTTCTGCGCATACCTATGTATTTGCCTGTCAATGCTTCACCGGCATAAGCGAACCCGTCGGTGAAATACGAGAAGAGCATCATCATCTGCACAAGGATGGAGCTGACCGCAAGCATCATATTGCCATAACGGGAAGAAATGACTGTGACTCCGGCATATATCGCCATTATGCAGGCCGAGCGAACGAACAGGTCTGCGTTCAGGCGGAAATAAGAGCTCATCTCAGAGCCGGTGAACAGCCGGAAGATGCCATTGAACGAATAGCCGCGGAACACCCGGCGGTATCTGCCCAGTATCACAGCTAATGCGTAGAGAAGACCTGTATATTGCGCCACCAATGTGCCGGCGGCAATGCCGTCGAATCCTATTCCGCTGAAATGAACCGGCCCGGCATTGAACCCCATCGCCAGGACAATGCTTATAAGCACATTGCCCATATTCACAATCAGGTCAGTAATCATCGGATGGACGCTGTCCTGCATCCCTATGAACCAGCCTTTCAGGGCCATAAGTGACAATGTGGCCGGAGCCGCCCAAATGCGCACGTGGAAATAATCCTCTGCCAGCTGGCGGACCTCAGGGGTGCATTTCACAAAAAGGAAAGCGAAGTCAATGAAGACCCATTGCACCAGAATGCATACAGCCGCAATGATTAGAGCCATTCCTGACGAACGGAACAGGGCATTGGCGGCGGCCTTCATATCGCCTCTTCCATATGCCTGGGCAGTGAGGCCGCCCGTCCCGATCCGCAGGAAACTGAAGTTCCAGTACAGAAGGTCGAACAGCAGAGTGCCTATGGAAACTCCGCCAATCAGCACTGCGGCATCTCCGTCAAGATGTCCGGCTACGGCAAGATCCACCAGGCCGACTATCGGCACGGTGATATTGGCCAGAATGCTGGGAATGGCAAGTCTGAGTATTTCTCTGTTGACAGGGGACATCCTCTTCTATCTGAATTTTCTGTCTTCCTCAATCATTCCGAGATAGGAAGAATAACGTTCCGGGCTTATTTCGCCGTTCTCAACCGCTTCTTTCACAGCACAGCCGGGTTCGTGGGTATGGGTGCAGGGCGTGAACCGGCAGTTCTCCGCCACTTTGAGCATTTCCGGGAAATAGCGGGCGATTTCCTCTTTCTCAAGATTGACGAGCCCGAATCCGCGCAGTCCGGGAGTGTCGATGACACAGCCACCGGATGACAGCCTGTACATTTCGTACAGGGAAGTAGTGTGCTTTCCCTGGAGATGCACATCCGAGATTCTCCCGACTTTCGGGTCAAGTGAAGGGTCAAGTGCCTTGATCAATGAGGACTTTCCCACTCCCGACTCTCCGGAAAAAAGACACACCCGTCCGGCAGTGATCTCTCTCAGGGTGTCTATCCCCTCTCCAGTCCGGGCAGATGTCTGCACAACATTGTAGCCGGCCCTGCCGTATATTGACAGGAAATCCGACATATATTCAGGCGCCTCTTCCCGGTAAAGATCAACCTTGTTCAGGACAATAGTGACAGGTACTCCGTAAACTTCGCAGGTCACGAGCATCCTGTCGAGAAACGGCAGCTTGATTTCAGGGAAATACAATGTCACCACGGCGAAAGCCATATCAATGTTCGCCGCTATCACGTGTGACTGGCGGGACAGGTTTGTGGATTTTCTGACGACGTAGTTCTTGCGGTCCAGAACTCCGGAAATGGCGGCCGGATTCTCGAGCGTGATATCTGACGGATTGTCTGAAGGCGCCTCGAAGACCACCCTGTCACCTACCGCCACAGGATTTGTGGAGTCATTCGATTTCAGACGGATTTTTCCTTTCAGCACGGCAGGAAACGGGGCCCAGTCCGGCAGGCAGGACAGCATATAATGGCTGCCCGCATTCTTCACTACTGTAGCTTCTCTGTTCATTATCGGCACATCAAAGGCACTGTCCGGACAGATGCGGGAGATCCTCCGTCATTTCTTCGGAGCAGTGGAATTGCCTTCAATCATCTCAGGCTTGAGAACCACCTTCTCGGCTGGCTTGTCGTGAATCATATTGATAAGGACATCAACTGACTTTTCGCCAAGTTCCTTGAGCGGCTGCACTATATGGGTGACCGAAGTGGAATAGAGCTGATAAATGTCACTGACATCGAAACCGATGACAGCCATATCCTCAGGTGTCCTGAGACCCAGGTCGCGCATTGTCATCAGCACAAGGGCCGACAGGGAATATGTAGGAAGGAATATCGCCTCAACTCCTCTCGAGACGGCATCCCTGATAATCACGGGCACATCTTCAGCAGCCTTGGCGTATGTGGTGTAATGGACTTTCGTATTATCATACAAATCATTATCCATCATCGACTTGCGATATCCTGACTCTCTTTCCTCAAGGCTGGATATTCCAAGCGAATAAGAAATCATCTCTATCTTCCTGTAGCCTCTCTTTATGAAGAGATCCGTAGCCATCGAGCCGGCCTCCACATCGTCCAGGAGCACTTTTCCGACATTGTCCATCCCATCGATATCCCTGTCCAGAAGCACGACTGGAACTCCGCAATCGATGGCCTTCCTCACTGCCGCATCACCTCCTGTGCAGGGCGCCACTATCACGCCGTCAATATTGTGGGCAAGGACAGCGTCCATAACGTTGGCCAACCTGTCCGCATTCTCGTCGGAGCTTGCGAAAAGGACTGTGTAGCCATAGCTCTTCGCCTTGTCCTCAATACATCTTGAGACACCGGCGAAAAACTTGTTCGAAATATCATTCGGGATTACGGCTATTGAGTTGGAACGCCCGCTTCTCAGCGATGCAGCGGCGAAATTTCTCCTGTAGCCTAATTTCTGAGCGACCTGAAGAACCCTTTTGGCGGTCTCAGGATTTACAGGGCAATCAAGATTTCCATCTTTGTCCCTCTTCGCATTCATCACGAAAGATACGAGTGTGACCGACACTTTTGCCTCGCGAGCCACGTCGCGAATAGTAATCCTTTTCATACAAAAGCCCCTTTTTTAAACATTCCCTTAAAAAATAACAGCGCAAGATAAGGTTTATTTCTTACATAACCAAGTTTTGGCGCTAAATCAGTCCATAGAACTTCTCCCAGCCTGAGCGTGGCCTGCAGCCCCAGAGAAGCTGGTTTGCCAACGGATTGTTGACAATCTGCTTTGTTTCCCGGTCAAATACAATGCGTTCCCCTGTCCACTGGCTGATCACGCCGAGACAGAACACCTGGCTCAGAGGACCGGATACGGAGAACGGAGAACGTGTCTTTTCCTTGCCCATAACCGAGAGAAGGAAGTTTTCGAAGTGGTTGGACGGGCTTTCCGGCACCTCAGGAAGTTTTCCAGCCCAGTCAAGCGCCTTCTCTTCCGGAATGATTGACAGCGTACTGCCGTGGGAGCCTCCCTTGAAGGTCAACTCTTTGGAATATATCTCCTTGCCCGGGTTGAGCTTGAGAGCCTGTATCTTGCCTCCGTTGACCATCGGGATATTCGGGTCAAGTTCAGAAACTCCGTACCCTGCCGGAACCGGCGGGATGTTGTCAAGTCCGTCGTACCAGGTTACGTCAAGTGCCGGCATATCCTGACGTTCCAGGAAATGGAACTTGAGGGTGGATGACATCGGATAGAAGAACCGGTTGTGTCCTTTCAGATAAAGCGGAGTCACTTCTGTCGGCAGCCCCAAGTCGAGGAACTCGTGGACAGTGTCAAGGATATGGGCTCCCCAGTCGCCGAGCGCTCCCATTCCCAAGTCGAACCAGCAGCGCCACTGGCCATTGACATAGTCGTGGTTGTACGAATGCTCCTGGACGCCGCAGAGCCAGGTGTCCCAGTCCAATGTTGAAGGGACAGGCTCAGCCTCAAGGACGTGCGCCATTTCAGGATTCCAGCCGTGCCAGCGGCGGGAATTGTTCATATGGGCTGTCACTGCAGTGACGTCGCGGATTATGCCGGCTTCCTTCCAGGCCTTGAACTGGAAATAGTTGGCCTCGGAATGTCCCTGGTTGCCCATCTGAGTCACCACGCCGTATTTCTTCTCCGCTTCCATAAGCAGCTCACATTCATAGAATGTACGGGCAAGAGGTTTCTCGACATACACATTGATGCCCTCGCGCATCGCAGCCATACATATCGGGAAGTGGCTGTGGTCAGGCGTGGCGACCATCACTGCGTCAATCTTGCCAGCCATCTTGTCGAACATTTTGCGGAAGTCCTGGAATTTCGGCACTCCCGGACACATCGCCTCAATCTCCTGGGTGTGTTTGGCCCCCATATCAGTGTCGCACAGGGCCACAATATTGCACAATCCGGTTTTGATGAACGCCTTGGACACTTCGCAGCCGCGGTTGCCGATACCTATCAGTGCAAGATTCACTTTGTCATTCGCACCGACCACCTTAGGCCTGGCTGTGCGCTTCACCGGACCTGAGCAGCCTGTCACAATGGACGGCATCATCGCCGCACCGCTTATCACCGCGGCGCTCTGCAGGAAGTTCCTGCGTGACATCTTCTTATCTGACATATCCCTTTATGTTTTGAAAATTTCTACAGTTCCTTTATCTTGATGTTCTTGTACATCACCTGGTCGCCATGGTCCTGAAGCAGGATGTGTCCGCTCTCGAAGTTGCCGAAATTGACCCAGTTCTTGTATTTGCTGTACGCCACAAGCGCATTGAACATCTCGGTATTGCGATCATACTCAAGCAGTTTCACACCATTGAGCCAATGCTCCACGTGGTTTCCGTTGACAACCACAGTCGCAGTGTTGAAGAATCCCTTGCGGTACGGTTTGCTGTCTGGCGCAGGAATGAGGTCATACAGGGAGCCGAGCTTGCGGTTGCCCTTCACTCCGAGTTTCGCATCAGGATGCTTTGCATCGTCGAGAATCTGATACTCACAGCCGATGGCAGATCCGCCTTCAGCGCTGTTGATTTCCGGATTCACAAAATACTTGATGCCGCTGTTGGCGCCCTCTGTTATCTTGAAGTCAACGGAAAGGATGAAATTGCGGTATTTCTCTTTCGTGATAATGTCTCCGCCATTTCCGGACTCGGCCCCGTCAGCCTTTTCCACCACAAGTATGCCGTTCTCTATATGCCAGCCTTTGTCCGGGAATTCCGGGCCCTTGTGGCTGCGCCATCCTTCTGTAGTCTTGCCGTCCCAAAGAAGTTTCCAGCCGTCAGCCGCCTCACGCTCGGAAATCGTGTTCGGAACGCAGTTCCGCTGGGCAATGCCCGTCTCTGGAAGAGTCTCGTATTCAAGCCATTCCGTCATAATGCGGATATTCTTCCAATATATTTTTCTGCCAATATTGGCATCCGAATAAACCGCGTGCACCTGAAGGGCGATGAAACCGGAAGCGTCCTGGACGTCAAGGATGTCAGCTGCAGGAACTCCGTTCAGCCAGGTACGGATACGGCCGCCGACAGCCTCTACACGGGCCACATTCCAGTCATTGTGGATGAATGCCGATTGCGCCGCCGGATTTCCTGTCATAGGATAGAGCCATCCTTCACGGGCCTCATCATAGATACCTGCTGACCAGGCACGGGCTGACGGGTCGATTTCATACTGATAACCGCGGACACGGCCGTCCGTCAAGTGGCTGCGAAGCTGGACTCCCGAATTGAGGGCTTCATCGACTTTGAACCAGAACTCGAGAATGAAATCTCCATACTCTTTCTCGGTACGGAGGAACGTGTTCGGCGTGCCGGCCTTGCTTATGCCTGCGATCGCGCCGTCTTCCACCTGATACTCGGCTGTTCCGCCGACCACTTTCCAGCCTTTGAGGTTCTTGCCATTGAAAAGGCTCTGCCACTGTGCATTCGCTCCGATTGTGATACAAAGAAATGCCAAAAACAATGTTATCTTTTTCACGATGTTATAAATTAGGGTTATCTTTATTCTGCAATTTATAACAATTTTTTACGACATTTCCAAAATATATTCAATTCAAGAGGGCGGGTCGCAGTGATTCCTGCAATCCGCCCTCTCTCCAAAGAAAAAGGAAAACCAATTATTACAATATCATCCTCCGATCATAACAGTCAGACCGGCCATAACGATGGATACCATACTCATCAGTTTAATAAGAATATTGAGTGACGGTCCGGATGTATCCTTGAACGGGTCACCGACAGTGTCGCCGACAATAGTGGCCTTGTGGCATTCCGAGTTCTTGCCCCCGAAATTGCCCTCTTCTACATATTTCTTGGCGTTGTCCCAGGCTCCTCCCGAATTGGCGAGGAAGATGGCGAGAACGAAACCGGCTCCAAGGCCGCCCACGAGAAGTCCCATAACGCCGGAAGGACCGAGGCAGACACCGGTAAGTATCGGGGCCACAATGGCTATTACTGAAGGAAGTATCATCTCGTGCTGGGCTCCCAATGTTGAAATCTCCACGCATTTAGCATAGTCAGGTCTCCTCTCCCCTTCAAGTATGCCCTTTATCTCCCTGAACTGGCGGCGGACTTCAGTCACCATCTTCTGGGCGGCGCGTCCTACGGCGTTCATCGTGAGTCCGCAGAACAGGAAGGCCATCATAGAGCCTATGAACACGCCCACCAGTACACGTGGATTCATAATATTGACCTGATAGAACTCGACAATCTGCGGAATGGTGGCTTTGACAACGTCAACAACCTCTCCTCCCACCTCAATTGTGGTGCGGCCTGCGTGGACAAGGCCAATCTTGATTTCCTCGATATACGAAGCGAGGAGCGCGAGGGCGGTGAGGGCGGCGGAACCAATCGCGAATCCCTTGCCAGTCGCCGCGGTAGTATTCCCGAGGGCATCGAGGATATCTGTCTTCTGGCGCACCTCCGGGTCAAGTCCGCTCATCTGGGCATTTCCTCCAGCATTGTCTGCAATAGGACCGTATGCGTCAGTCGCAAGGGTGATTCCGAGCGTCGAAAGCATTCCGACCGCAGCAATGCTGATTCCGTACAGGCCATTGCTTATCAGTTGGGGGTCGAAAGAGAAGCCCGTGGCGCAGAGATAGGAAAGCAGGATGGCAATCGCTATTGTGATGACCGGAACGGCTGTTGAAATCATTCCAAGGCCAACACCGCCGATAATGACTGTAGCGGAACCTGTCTTGGAACTCTCGGCGAGTTTCTGTGTAGGCTTGTAAGAATGGGACGTATAATACTCAGTGGCTTTGCCAATCACTACACCGGACACGAGGCCGAAGATCACCGAAAGCGAAAGTTGCCACCAGTTCTGGAAACCGAGAAGATAGAAGACCGCGAATGAAATCACGGCAATAAGTGACGCACTGAGATTTGTTCCGCGGCTGAGCGAGCCGAGCAAATCCTGCAGTCCGGCGCCTTCTTTTGTACGAACCGCATAAATGCCTATGATTGAAAGCACAACGCCGATCGAAGCTATGCACATTGGAGCGAGAATCGCGCGAGTCTGGGCCACAGTGTCGCCGAAAAACGCAGACGCTCCGAGGGCCATGGTTGCGAGAATTGAGCCACAATATGACTCATAGAGATCGGCACCCATACCTGCGACATCACCCACATTGTCACCAACATTGTCGGCGATGGTAGCCGGATTTCTCGGGTCGTCCTCCGGAATATCGGCCTCGACTTTGCCCACAATGTCAGCTCCAACGTCAGCGGCTTTGGTATAGATTCCGCCACCAACTCTGGCGAAAAGGGCTTGTGTGGAGGCTCCCATACCGAATGTAAGCATTGTAGTAGTGATAGTTACGAGGACCTGGGACGGATCGGGGTCGCTGACGAAAGCAGTCAGTACGAGATACCATACGGAAATGTCCAAAAGGCCGAGTCCAACGACTGTCAGTCCCATGACTGCGCCTGAACGGAAAGCCAGTTTCAGACCGGAATTCAATGACCTTGAGACGGCGTTGGCCGTGCGGGCTGAAGCATAGGTGGCGGTCTTCATTCCTATGAATCCTGCGAGACCGGAGAAAAAACCTCCGGTGAGGAATGCGAACGGAACCCACGGATTCTGAATATGAAATCCGTATGCGAGAATCGCGAAGAACACTGCAAGAACGACAAAGACGATGGTCACGACTTTGTACTGCTGTTTAAGATAGGCCATGGCTCCGTCACGGACGTACTGGGCAATCTCCTTCATAGTGACTGTTCCCTCGCTTTCTTTCATCATCTGCCTGAAAAAGTACCAGGCGAAGAACAGCGCGGTCACCGAGGCTGCCGGCACAATGTAGAATAGTAGATCCATAAAATAGTTGATTATTAAACGTAAATATTTGTAACGTTTCGCTCTTTCATATCGAAACCAGTAAGTTTCGATTGCAAATATAAATAAATTTTTCAGTTATGGACTACATTCATGGAAAAATTTGATATTCAGCACGGAAAACAGGCAGACCGGCTGAACGAATCAGTTCAACCGGTCTGTCTGAATGTATATTCAGCAGCGGGACTATTATTCTGCTGCAGGAGTTTCTGCCGGAGCTTCAGCAACCGGAGCCTCTGCCGGTGCCTCGGCAGCCTTCTTTGAACGGCTGCGGCGAGTGGACTTCTTGGCCTCTTTCTTGGCAGGAGCTGTAGCAAGTGCAGCCTCGTTGAAATCAACGAACTCCACGAGAGCCATTTCAGCGCCGTCACCCTGTCTGAAACCGGTGTGGAGGACACGGAGGTATCCGCCTGGACGGTCAGCGATTTTCGGAGCGATAGTACGGAAGAGCTCAGCAACCGCATACTTGTTCTTCAGATAGCTGAAAACGATACGGCGGGAGTGTGTTGAGTCGTCTTTTGACTTGGTGACGAGCGGCTCAACATATGACTTCAGGGCCTTTGCCTTCGCAACTGTTGTGTTTATTCTCTTGTGGAGAATAAGTGAACAGGACATATTAGCGAGAAGAGCCTTGCGGTGAGCGCTCTTGCGGCCAAGGTGGTTGATAGCTTTATTATGCCTCATAATTAAACGTTATTCTTTTTCTTAGGTTCGATATTGTACTTGGTGACATCCATTCCGAATGTGAGTTTCATCTTGTCGAGCATCTGGTCGATCTCGTTGAGCGACTTGCGGCCGAAGTTACGGAATTTCATAAGCTCAGGCCTTGAGTAGGAAACGAGGTCGGCGAGAGTATCAATCTCAGCAGCTTTCAGACAGTTGTATGCCCTTACAGAAAGGCCGAGGTCTGAAAGTTTGTTGAGAAGGAGATGTCTCATACGGAGTGACTCCTCATCAAGCTCCTTTGAATCCGGTTTGACAGTGCTCTCGAGTGCGAGTTTCTTGTCGTCGGTGAAGAGTTTGAAGTGGTAGATAAGGATGTTAGCGGCATCCTGGAGGGCGACATTCGGAGTGATTGAACCATCGGTAACAATCTCCAGATTGAGCTTCTCGTAGTCAGTCTTCTGCTCCACACGCCAGTTCTCCACGGTCCAGTTCACCTTGCGGATAGGGGTGTAGATAGCGTCTACCGGAATTGTTCCGATAGGAGTGTTTTCATCCCTCTCCTCCTCGGCCGGAACGAATCCGCGGCCCTTGGTGATGGTGATGGAAATCTCGAGTTTCACAGAAGGTTCGAGAGAGCAGATGTGCAGCTCAGGATTGAGCACCTTGAAAGAAGACAATCCTTGAGAGATATCCTCTGCAGTAAACTCCTGTTTACCGCTAATTGTGATATTTGCCACCTCGGAATCCACGGTTTCCACCATTCTCTTGAATCTCACCTGTTTGAGATTCAGAATAATGTCCTGCATTCCCTCGATGACCCCCGGAATGGTTGCGAACTCCTGGTTCACTCCGTTGATTCTGATCGAGCTGATAGCAAAACCTTCCAGAGAAGAGAGAAGAATGCGGCGGAGCGCGTTACCGATAGTCTGTCCATAGCCAGGCTCAAGCGGCCTGAACTCGAAACGTCCGACGGTATCGGTGCCTTCGAGCATTATCACCTTATCCGGTTTCTGAAATGCTAAGATTGCCATATTAATTCTTTTTAGGTGTTACTATTACTTAGAGTACAGGTCGACGATAAGCTGCTCGTTGATGTTCTCAGGGATCTCAGTTCTTGCAGGAACGTTGAGGTACTTGCCAGTGAGAGTCTTTGCGTCGAACTCAAGCCAGGAGTATGAGTGTGCGGAAGCGACACTTGCCTGGATTACCTCAAGGCTTCTTGACCTCTCGCGGACTGCTACAACGTCACCTGGTTTAACCTGTGATGAAGGGATGTTGCAGACTGCTCCGTTCACTGTGATGTGGCAGTGGAGCACGAGCTGTCTTGCGGCTGCCCTTGTAGGAGCGATGCCGAGACGGTAAACAATATTGTCAAGCCTTGACTCAAGAAGGAAGAGGAGGTTCTCACCCTTCTGGCCCTGCATGCGGCAGGCTTTCTCGTATGTGTTACGGAACTGTCTCTCAAGAAGACCGTACATATACTTGACTTTCTGCTTCTCCTTAAGCTGGTTACCGTAATCGGTAGCTTTTCTTGCGCGCTTTCTGGCAGCGCCGTGCTGTCCTGGAGGGAAGTTTCTCTTCTCGAAATATCTGTCCGCTCCGAAGATAGGCTCGCCAAATTTGCGGGCGATTTTAGTACTTGGTCCAGTATATCTTGCCATAGTAATTAATCATTAAATTAAAATTAAACTTTACGACGGCCTTTTGGTCTGCATCCATTGTGAGGCATTGGAGTCACATCGACGATCTCTGTAACCTCGATACCTGCATTGGCGATTGTTCTGATCGCGGACTCACGTCCTGCGCCAGGACCTTTTACATAGACCTTGACTTTGCGGAGGCCTGCGTCGAACGCGGTCTTGGCTGCGTCCTCCGCTGCGACCTGGGCTGCGTACGGAGTGTTCTTCTTGGAGCCTCTGAACCCGCTCTTGCCTGCTGAGGACCAGCTGATTACCTGGCCGACATTATTGGTGAGGGAGACAATGACGTTGTTGAAGGTTGATGAAATATGAGCTTCACCAGTTGCCTCAACTTTCACAACTCTCTTCTTTGCTGTTGTTGTTTTCTTTGCCATAATTCATCAAGATTTATTTAGTTGCCTTCTTCTTGTTTGCAACAGTCTTCTTCTTACCCTTTCTTGTACGGGCATTGTTCTTGGTGCTCTGGCCGCGGACAGGAAGTCCGAGACGATGACGGATTCCCCTGTAGCAGCCAATGTCCATCAGACGTTTGATGTTCATCTGGACTGTTGAACGGAGCTCGCCTTCGATTTTGTATTCATTGGCGATGAGTGTACGGATTTTAGCAATCTGCTCGTCGTTCCACTCATTCACCTTTGTGTCAAAATCGATACCGCACTCCGAGAGAATCTTTCTTGCGGAAGAGCGACCGATTCCGAAGATATAGGTGAGGCCTATCTCTCCACGTTTGTTGTTCGGTAAATCAACACCGGCTATTCTTGCCATAATATCTTACTTTATTTTGTTACACTACTGAATATTATCCCTGGCGCATCTTGAACTTAGGGTTCTTCTTGCAGATAACATAAAGACGACCTTTACGTCTCACGATTTTGCAATCATCGCTGCGCTTTTTGATGGATGTTTTTACTTTCATATCGCGAAAAAATTTATTTGTATCTGAATGAAATCCTTCCTTTTGTTAAATCATAAGGTGACATTTCAACTCTAACCTTGTCACCAAGCAGGATATGGATGAAATTCTGCCTCATCTTGCCCGAAATATGGGCAAGAATGACGTGCCCGTTCTCAAGTTCCACTTTGAACATAGCGTTCGGGAGAGTCTCGACTATCGTCCCGTCCTGCTCAATTGCTGTTTGTTTAGACATCTAAAATACCACTTTAAAATTTAATGTTTCCGTCTTTCTCGATAAAGTCAAAGGTTGAAAGCTGCTCAGCCTTGCCTTTTCGGACAACAACCGTAAGCTCGTAATGCGCCGCATTCTTGTGGTCCGCCGTGTGTACCGCCCAACCATTTTTAGCAAGATACACACCTCTGCCTCCCGCATTGATCATCGGCTCAATACAAATCACCATTCCATCGACCAGTCTGGTGCCGTGGCCTCTCCTTCCGTAATTCGGAACTCCTGGCTCCTCGTGCATCTTCCTGCCGATTCCGTGGCCTTCCAGTTCTCTCACTACAGAGAAACCGAAAGATTCAGCGTACGACTGTACCGCGTATCCGATATCGCCGATTCTGTTGGAATCCACAGCCTGTTCAATTCCTTTGTACAAAGAGGCTTTGGTCACGTCAAGAAGCTTGCGTGTCTCCGCGTCTATCTCCCCAACAGGGAAAGTATAGCAGGAGTCTCCATTATACCCCTTGTACAAAGTTCCAATGTCACAGGTGACGATGTCGCCCTCCTTGAGGACATAGTCCGACGGAAAACCGTGGACTACCACATCATTCACCGATGCGCAGATGGAAGCCGGGAATCCCTCAAAACCCAAGAAGCTTGGAATTGCGCCGTGATCACGGATGAAAGTCTCAGCCACCCTATTCAACTCATTAGTTGTCACACCAGGGGCGACAGCCTTACCGACTTCCGCAAGTGTCTTGGACACCAATATTCCGTTCTCACGGAGCAGCTCAATTTCTTCTTCTGTTTTCGGCTTAAGCATTTTCTTCAGTCTTTATCAGAACTACATTCCGGAACGTCCACTCAGACGACCTGTTTTCATCAATCCGTCATAGTGACGCATAAGCAGATATCCTTCAATCTGCTGGAGGGTGTCAAGGATAACGCCGACGAGAATCAGGAGGGATGTACCTCCATAGAAGCTCGCGAACTGGTTGTTGACACCGAGAAGCATCGCAAATGCCGGCATAATAGCGATGAGGGCGAGGAAAATTGAACCCGGGAGCGTGACTTTGTCCATAATGTCGTCAATGTACTCCGCAGTCTTCTTTCCAGGCTTGACGCCAGGTATGAATCCGCCGTTCTGCTTCATCTGCTCGGCCATCATATTCGGCTGGACCGTGACAGCTGTGTAGAAATATGTGAAGATAACGACGAGGAATCCGAATATCAGGTTATACCATACTCCGGTATAATTGCTCAATGCCGCTGCAAGACCCCTGGTGGCATCCCATCTCGAGAAGAGAATAGGGAAAAGCATCAGGGCCTGGGCGAAGATGATAGGCATAACGCCGGCAGCGTTGATCTTCAGAGGAAGATAGTTGCGCACTCCACCGTACTGCTTGTTGCCGACTACCCTCTTGGCATACTGGATAGGAATTCTCCTGACAGCCTGCACAAGGGCAATGGCTGCCACGAACACAAAGAAGAGGACTACAAGCTCCACGATGAGGAGGAGAGGTCCGCCGTTTGTGGTGGTGAATTTCTCACCGAGCTCAGCTACAAGGGCGTATGGGAGACGTGCGACGATACCGATCATAATGAGGAGGGAAATACCATTTCCTATTCCACGGTCGGTGATGCGCTCGCCAAGCCACATAACGAACATTGAGCCTGAGAGAAGGATGAGTGTTGAAACAAGGTTGAATGTGAAGTTGGACCAGCCGAGCTGGGTCACAGCAACGAATGCCTGTCCCGGAATCTGGTTGTGAATGGCAGCCAGATAAGCAGGACACTGGATAGCAAGAATCAGGATTGTCAGATATCTGGTAATCTGATTCATCTTCCTGCGGCCGCTCT
>JBJEBM010000028.1:0-4075 GCA_051870055.1 Candidatus Cryptobacteroides sp. | reverse complement strand
AGGTTAAGGTACTTAATGACAAACAAAGCTTCTACGGCCCTGACTTGCCTTTTTAACGGCATAACCAACCACGTCAACCTGCCATCCCAAAGCAGGTTGACGTCTGTTATAAATCTTACAAAGTTTATACGCCTAATAATCCCAAAAACCATCCATCTATCCATCATTCCCCATCCTCGCTATCCTCACCAGCAAGCTCCTTAATCTGCGCTTCAAGATTACGGATTCTCCTTTTCGTTGCTTTCGCGTTACCTTCTGCAAAGTCCTTTCTGACGCTATGATAGACAATCTCCTGATCCTTAAACTCCAAAATGCCGGTTGCATCATAGGCCCTTCTGGCCCAGGCATCATCGGACCAGCGGGATTGATAGAGAGTCCAAAGCGCCACAAAGATGGATAGCAAGGCAGCTGCAACATCGTAGATGATATTGAGCCTGTTCTTCCAGACGAACTCGAAGAAACGCCTTCGGCGGGATGGCTTGGTGATATATGAATCCAGCCCTTCCATCAGGGAATACTGATTGTCAAGTCCATTGTCTATACGATTTGTCCGGTTATTGATCTTGTTCAAAAGGTCTGTCATTGACTTGTCGCTTTCCTTCAATGGTTTCAGGCGTTCATCGAAGTTTTTCACGAGCTTGTCGGGGTTGATTAGGTCCCATAGACAGTCTATTTCAACGACTTCCATTGGAGTGGCCTGATACTCCGCCAGAAGTTTGCTCTTGCGTTCGGATTCAGTGCGGACATTCTTCATCTCCTCGACCGAATCGGCGCGAAGCTTCTTGAGTTCTTCAAGTATGAGTTTCTCCAGCAGAACTACCTGTTCCGCAGGAATGACATCCGAGTCAAAAATTTTCTGTTTCATAATATTCAAGTGTTTATAGTTTAGTGGTGCATCCCCCGTCTCTTCTTCTTCACCTGTCTTTCGGAGTCGTCAACCGACGGTGCAGTGTCGCAGAAACCGGATGTGATAATACCGATTGCGGCAGAGATGGATTTCGAATGGGATGCAGTATGTCCCTGATTTTCACTCTCGGCCCTTTGTTGCAGAGCCTCATCGAGGCCCATCCCGGTTTTCAGCGCAATATCAATATTGCCATAGCTGTACTTCCTGCCCACTTTGGAACCGCTGAATTCGTACCAGTGTCCGTCAGAATCGCTTCTCTTGCCGAATTTCACGCCCTGAATCTCACCGTTGTTCCGGCGGACCAGTTCCATCGTGATATCATGCTGCAGGAGGGTTCTGCCGAGGGAATTCCATTCGCGGCAATGCGGCAGCGCTGCGTCGATTGCGTTGCTGATCTGATACCGCACCCGTTCGCGCCCGTGAAGGTCATTCGCAATGGTGTTGCTGCGATTCTTCGCCATATTCAGTCCATATTTGACTGTAAGCTTGCGGCAGGCATCCGCATTGCGACGGAAATCCTGCCAGGCGCTGAGGCATTTCCCATTGTTGTCCACGCGGTTGAAGAAGATATGGACGTGCGGGTTGCCTTTGGCATTGTCGTGCCTGACAACCATGTACTGGGTGTCGCTGTACTTCATCAACTTGAGGTATTCCTCCGCAATCCTCCGCATACGGTCATTGTCCAACAGGGGCGCATCCTCCTTCATGAAGCAGAGAGGGATGTGTCCCATCGGTTTTTCCACGGCCGGGTTCAGGGAGGCCTGCTCGTCAAAACTCCTGCTGATGTTCAGGGCCATCTCCCTTGCAATCGACATACGCTCCCGGCCTTCACTTGAAGCTAACGCCTCCGCTTGGACGAAGTCAATATCCAGGCCCTGCCAGCAGAGGATTTGCGCATTGTCGTGATTAAGGCAATAGGACGCACACTGTCCGGGCGAGCTGCCCTTGATAATCTTACCCACCATTGCGCACCTCCCTGAAATATGCCAGCACCTGTGAGAATTCACCGGCAATCTGCCGGAGTTCCCTTTCCTGAGCGGTTCTGCCGAAGGCGTGCAGGTTGTGCACCAGCTGGTTGAGATTGTTGCCGATATTCCCCAGGGAGCGCAACAGCTTTCTGTCTTCCTCCGTCAGGGCCTTGGCAATCTGCTTCCTGACTGCCGCCCTTCTGCAGTACGCCGCAGGTGTCATCCCGGTTTCCCGGGCCTTGTGGCGCATCATCAGAATCTCGTCCTCGTTGAACGAGACCGTAATCTTGTACGAGCGCTTAGCCTTTCCTTTTGGGGGCCGGCCCGCATTGCTTGAATCTTCTTGTATCATCCTTTCTCCTTTTTCCGTGATGTGACCGAGGGGAGCATGAATAATTTCGGCAATGCCGGAATATAAACTCGCTAACCTACATAGTCACAGTCTTCCTCTGTAACTGACACCGTTGAAAACGATGGTGTCGAATGTTTCTTTTAAGCGGTCCGCAATCCGTTCGCCATAGCGTTTATAGAGTTCCTCGTCCCCGAGATTTGTGGTCAGGACTGTGATAAGCATCCTGTCATAACGCTTGTAGAGTATATCCTTTATCGGTTCGTAAAGTGTGCCGAATAGCATCAGGTGCTCAGGCTCACATCCAAGGTCATCTATCAACAGCACTTCCACTGATTTCGCCTTATCGTATTTATCGCGAGTGTCTTCATTCCTGAAATAATCCACTATCTGACATGCGTTAAGGTAGCAGACATTGTCGAATTTCCGCCCAACCTCCAGAATTTGCTGAAGTGCCTTGACCATCGTTGTCTTACCTGTTCCGCAAGGACCATAGATGACCAGGCCCGGGCAACTGCTCTTAATGAGCCATTTGCTCATCTTTTCAATCCGCTGTTTTGTTATTTCGTCCAGTGACAAGTTATCCCTCTGGATCTCATTTGGGCGGAATATGAGTGTGCCAGCAGCTGGACGACATCGGATTGTGAGAACTGTTCCAACCAGCCACGAAGTTTACAGGGTATCGTGCCCGTCAAATTCGACTGGACCTTTTGAATCAGGTAGCCTATGATTTTCTCGTTTGGAATATCCATAACTATCAGTTTTAATATCATTATTATCTATCTGTATTTGTGGTGCACAGTATGCACCGCCGAAAGTGCACCGTGTGCACCTTGGAGGTGCGCCGCGTGCACCGGTGAACGCTGTGCACCGGTGAATGGCGTGCACCAGCGCAAACTTGACCTGGGTGGTATCTCTGCATTTGTCTATGGACGGCTCGTAGCAGGAGGTTCCGTTCGGTTCTTGGGGCAGTTTCCGTATCAGGCCTATGCCCTGCAGACATTTGAAGATCTGTTTGCATTCCCTGTCGGACATCCTGCATTTCTCCGCCACATACCTCTGCCTGTAGACGGGAATTCCGCCAATCCATTTGGTAAGGATGAAGGAAAAGACGCGGGCCATCATTTCCGACAGATTCAGGTCAGTGAAGAGAAAGTCGTGCACCTTAATATATGGCTCCGTTTCTTTCATACCGGTCTCCGTTACTGGTTCTCACGTCGGCTTTCCCTCTGCGCCCTCTGGTACTCGTCGGCCAGAGTCCGGGCCTTGCCGACATTGAAGATTATCTTGCGCCCGACCTGCGAAACGATGGCGTCATCCAGGACACCTTCCTTCTTGAGCATATAGATGGTGCTTTGGCAGCAACCTATCTTCTGGGACAGTTCGGTGATTCCGTGGGCATATTCGATGATCTCCTTCGGCACCTCGCCTGCGGATGCATTCTCTTTGCCCAATTCGTTCAGTTGGAGGAATTCTTCCCCCGTCATTTGCCAGATTGGCTTTGCCAGAAGCTGGCTGAGTGTTGGTTTTGTTTCCATATAAATTCGATTAGGGTTATTAGCTGAAAAAACCGCCTCCAAATGGAAGCGGTTGCAATTATATATAAGAAAAAATAGATTTTGGGATGAACGGCTGAACGATGAATGAACAGTAACTGAACGGCTGAACAGGGAATCTGTTAATTCTGTTTATTCTTCAGATAATCAGATACTTGCTCCTTTAGTTCATTAAGTTTCTCGTCATCTATTAATTTTAGATTTTGAGAGATTGAAGCCTTGGAACTTACTATCTCCATATTACCATAGGCCTTGTTGATTTTGGCCAGGCACTGTAAATATCGATCGTATGTGG
>JBJEBM010000027.1:0-4077 GCA_051870055.1 Candidatus Cryptobacteroides sp. | reverse complement strand
CTTCGGTACCGTCGAGTTCGCCGAATACAAGACAATAGTTGCCCTTGAAATCCTGCTTGAGCACCAGCCCGATAAAAACAGGCATATAGGCTTTGGTGTCCTCCCCGCATGTCACATAATACGTCTCTCCCCTGAATGTGGCAGAGACGCCGCTGAGTTCCACTCCTCCGCCTGCAGGGTCAAGAAGATTTCTCCCGTCCGCATCATTGAGATAGATTTTCGGAGTTATCGGTGCGATATTCCATTCAGCTGATGTCTCTGAGCAAGAAGCCAGACAGCCTGCCGCAGCAAGCAGCAGACTTACAAGAAAATAATTTTTGATTGACTTGCATTCCATTTCTTAACCTTATTACTGAGTTAAAAACAATGCGGGCTCCATTATATATGATGCGGAATAGCGGCAAATTGTTGCAGAAAACATGAATTTTCGCCCAAAATAAAGCAAAATCGCCCCAAATTTACCAACAAGGGGCTTTTCGGGCAGGCTTCACCACTTTAATTTCAGCATTCGGCAGTGCGGGATTATTTTTGCCATATTCAAAACTGAAATCTGAATGGAAAAAGAAATTCTGAAAGGCAATATTCTGGCGATTGACACCGGAAGCACCACTACAAAAATCGGATACTTCTCTGATGGAAAACAGATTTTCGAAGAGAAACTTGTCCACACATCCGAGGAAATCGGGAAATACTCCAAAGTGATGGACCAGGACAAACTCAGACGGGACGCTGTGACAGGTTTCCTTTCATCCAAAGGGATAGAAATCACCGGCATAGACATAATAATGGCAAGAGGAGGACTGTTCGCACCGGTCAGGACCGGCATATACAAAGTGAACCGGGATATGAGGGACGTGCTGCTGACCTGCAGGGACGGAACACATGCCTGCAATCTGAGCGCGGTGATTGCCGATGACATAGCCGAGGAGATTAACGAGCGCAGGACAGAGAAAGGGCTCGCATCTCCATTCGGGGCGTGCCACGCCTATATAGCCGACCCCCCTATGGCTGACGAGATGCTGCCGGAATGCCGCCTGGGAGGCCTTCCGGAGTTTCCGAGAAGAGCGTTTTTCCACGCCCTGAACTCCAGGGCTACTGTAAAGCAATATCTCAGGGACCACGGGCGCGAGACAAATGACATCACTGCGATTGTGGCCCATATGGGAGGCGGAATCACTGTCACCCTGCATCAGGACGGAATGGTGATTGACACCAACAACGGCCTCGGAGGAGACGGACCGTTCACACCGGAGCGGGCCGGCACCTGTCCGGCATTTCCGTTGATTGAGATGTGTTTCAGCGGGCAGTACACCGAAAGCGAGGTGAAAAGGAAGGTGCTCGGCAAAGGCGGAGCAGTGGCTTATTTCGGGACCAATGACCTTGGCGAAATTGAGAAGCGGGCGCTGGCCGGAGACCAGAACTGCAACATCTTCATGAACGCTTTCAGCCTGAACGTCGCCAAATACATAGCTTCCGAAGCAGCCACAGTGTGCGGCAAAGTGGATGTCATCCTGCTGACCGGAGGCATCGCATACAGCAAGATGGTCACGGACTCAATCCGTGAGCGGGTGAAATTCATCGCTCCTGTGGAGGTGTATGCCGGAGAACACGAGCTCAAGAGTCTGGCCGAAAACGGCTACAATGTACTCTTAGGCAATGTCACAGTGCACCGTTACGACAAAAACGCCATAGTCCAGGATTAGAATTTCAAACTAATTCTTTGAAGATTCCGGAATATTTGCTAAAATTACGATTTGAATGTGGATGACTCATCCCGTTCAGGGCTGATAACCAACTTTATTACAATATGGAAAGACGTGATTTTATAAAAGCCTCCGCATTGGGACTCGCCGGAACTATGGTGGCCCCATCGGCAGTGATGGCGGCGACATCCAAGAAGAAGACGGCCGCCAACGACAAGATCAGGCTCGGCTTCATCGGCTTGGGACAGCAGTCAAACTATCTCCTCAGCAGCTTCATCAAAATGGAGGATGTCGAGGTCGTGGCAGGTTGCGATGTATATGACATCAAACGCGACCGCTTCAGGAACAATGTGACGAAGTACTATCAGGGCAAGGGAATGAAGAACTGCACCCCTGCGATGTATGTCGATTACAACGACCTCCTCGCCCGCGAGGATATCGACGCTGTCGTGATTGCCACTCCTGACCACTGGCACTCCGCAATCGCGATTGCAGCCTGCAAGGCCGGCAAGGACATCTATCTGGAGAAGCCTATGACGCTCACAATCTATGAGGGCCAGCAGCTTGTCAAGGCAGTGCGCAAATACAACCGTATCCTCCAGGTAGGCAGCCAGCAGAGGTCCAGCGAGGAGTTCATCCACGCTGCGAATATGGCCCGCGAAGGAAATCTCGGACAGATCCGCAAGATAGAACTGTTCGTAGGCCGTTGGGACGGACAGCCTTTCCCTGTGAAATGTCCCCGCCAGAAAGAAGCCGTTCCTGCAGGACTTGACTGGGAGAGATGGCTCGGACCTCTCACGGAGAGCGACTATATTTATTATTATCCGGACATCGACCCGCTTTTCAATGCGGACGGCAGCGAGACCTGCTGGGGCGCCTGGCGCTGGTACAAGAAGACCGGCGGTGGCTATATGACTGACTGGGGCGCACATATGTTCGACATCGCCCAGTGGGCTCTTGGAAAAGACGGAAGCGGTCCTACAGAGGTCATCCCTCCGGGATACAGTTTCTACAAGAACCTGACTTACAAATATGACAACGGAATCGTGGTCGAGGAAACCCCGTTCGATGACAAGGGGCAGGGTGTCAAGATTTACGGTGACGAAGGCTGGATCGCGGTTCACCGCGGAAACCTCTATGCCTCAGACCCTAAGTTCGAGATGAACGTTGCCAGCAATGACGTTCCGTTCGAGGCCCGCGCCGGACACCACCGCGTTTTCATCGAATCTGTCAGGTCACGCATTGACCCTAACGTTCCTGTCGAGACCGGCCACTCATCCTGCAACATGTGCAACATCGGCATCATCGCAGGAGAACTCGGGCGTCCGCTCATCTGGAATCCTATCGTCCAGAAGTTCATGCACGACGAGGAAGCCAACGCGCTCAAGCACTATGACTATAGGGAGGGCTACAAGAACCTTCTTGACGTATAGAGCCTTACTATTTAAATGACATTCCACGCACAGGGGGGGGGTGACTTTTTCGGTCATCCCCCCTTTTTTGCCGCGTCTCCCTGCCGCCTCTTAAACATCGGATGCTGAATCACGCCGAAACAACGGGAGATTTCAGGCAATGCAGTGAGGAAAAGATGTGTTGATAATAAGCAAAAAAAATCCGTGCCCGTGCACGAAATTATAAATTTTTGCTATCTTTGCAGTTGAAATCACGCCACTATTATACAGATGAACAAGAAAAGAACAGCAGCGCTGACCACAGCCGCGATAATAATGTTGTCTATATCCGTTCCGTGCTGCTACGCAGCGCATAAGGAAGAAAAATCTTCCAGGGCGGACAGAGGAGAATTTTCCGGGCTATACAAAAATCTGCCATTCGAGATGGCGGAAATACAGCGCCCGGACTTTCCGAAACGTTGCGCAAACGTTACGGATTTTGGCGGGAACGGTAACGGAACGACCCTCAACACCGAAGCTTTCAAGTCAGCCATCGAATGGCTCAGCGAGAGGGGAGGAGGACGTGTGGATGTCCCTGCGGGCATCTGGTTCACCGGGCCTATAGAACTCAAGAGCAACATTGAGCTGCACCTTGACGCCAATGCCATTATTCTCTTCAGCAGCGACCGCGACCTGTATCCAATTGTAAAAACATCTTTCGAGGGGCTTGACACCTGGCGCTGCGAATCACCGATACACGCCGAAGGGGCAGTGAATGTCGCCATCACAGGCAAAGGTGTCATTGACGGCAACGGCCAGGACTGGAGAGCCTGCAAAAAATCCAAACTCAATTCTTCACAGTGGAAGGCCCTGCTTGCCGGGGGCGGCTATGTTAACCCTGAAAACAACTGCTGGTATCCGAGCGAAGCCTACTACAAGGCGGAGAAGATGAGCGATATGAACGTGCCTCCGAAGAGCCTCAG
>JBJEBM010000026.1:0-20416 GCA_051870055.1 Candidatus Cryptobacteroides sp. | reverse complement strand
GATGTCCAGCCCGTGTTTCAAATCGATGTTGTTTGACATTATAGGTAACCTTTAAAAGTTTTTCGTTTTTCGGGTGCGAAGATACTCATTTTTTTTGGATTTTTTTACTAATTTCGCTGCCCGCTGGAAAATCCGGCTGGAACGCAAACGGAAATACTGGAATATGACAGAGAGAAGTACAATATTGGAGGGGCTTGACGACCAGCAGAGAGCTGCGGTGAGCCAGACTGACGGGCCTGTGCTCATTGTTGCAGGAGCCGGCGCAGGGAAGACAAGGGTGCTGACAGGCAGGATCGCCTATCTTCTGGAGAAGGGATGCGAGCCGGACAGGATTCTCGCATTGACATTCACCAAAAAAGCAGCGACAGAGATGAAGGAACGTATTTCGGCAATGGTGGGTGAGAGGAAGGCCAGGCGCCTGTATATGGGCACGTTCCATTCTGTTTTCATACGTTTTCTCAGGGAGTTCGCCGACCGTCTCGGCTATCCATCCAACTTTACTATTTATGATACAGGGGACTCGGTGAGCGCATTGAAGTCCTGTCTCAAGGAAATGAAGCTGGACGACAAGGTTTACAAACCGAAAGATGTCCTCAGCCGTATATCGATGGCGAAGAACAATCTCGTTACGCCTGAAGCATACAAACGCAATGCACAGGCCATTGCCAACGACACTCACGCAAAGAAGCCGGAGATATGCAATATCTACGCTCTTTATGCCGCCAAATGCAAACAGTCCGGAGTGATGGATTTCGATGACATCCTCCTGAATATGAACATATTGTTCAGGGATTTCCCGGATGCTCTCGAATCTGTGGCCGGCCGTTTCGACTACATTCTTGTGGACGAGTACCAGGACACCAATTTCGCCCAGTATCTGATATTGAAGAAATTGAGCCAGGTTCACCGGAATATATGCGTGGTGGGCGATGACTCCCAGTCGATATACGCATTCCGCGGCGCCAAGATAGAGAATATCCTGAATTTCAGGAAGGATTACCCGGAATGCAGGCTGTTCAGGCTGGAGCAGAATTACCGTTCCACAAGAAATATTGTGGACGCGGCCAACTCCGTCATCGAGAAAAACACTTCGCGAATTCCCAAGACCTGTTTCTCCAAAGGGCCCGAAGGGGACAGGATACACCTGATAAAATCCTATACGGAGCAGGAGGAAGCGCTTCTCATAGCTTCGTCCATTATCTCAAGAATGGGGGAGGAACATTGCCAGTATCAGGATTTTGCAATATTGTACAGGACCAATTCCCAGTCCAGGGCGATAGAGGAGGCGCTGCGCAAGCGCAATCTGCCATATATGATATATTCCGGCAATTCGTTCTTCGACAGGGCTGAGGTGAAGGATATGATGTCCTATTTCAAGCTCGTGGTCAATCCGAATGACAACGAATCGTTCCTCCGCATTTTGAACAAGCCGGCGAGGGGAATCGGCCAGACATCAGAGGAAGCGCTTGCTACTGCCGCAAGGAATGCGGGACGCTCCCTGTTCAATGCTTGTGACCCCGCTTTCCTGGCTGAATCGGGGCTCAAGCCGGCTGCGGCAGGCAGGATTATGGCGTTCAGGGATATGATAGCCTCATCAAATGCCGACCTCTCGAAAAAGGATGCTTTCTCGGTGGCGCGGGAACTGTCGGCTAAATGCGGGCTTTATGCCTCTTTCAAAGAAGACAATACTGTTGAAAACCAGTCACGTGCGGCAAATATTGAGGAACTCCTGAACAGTGTGCAGGGTTTCGTGGAGGACCGCCAGAATGAATACCGGGAGGAACTTATGGCTGACGGCAGCATATCCGATGTGGATTCAATCAGCGATTCTGACCTGCCTTTGGTGAGTCTCGGGGATTTTCTTGAGGACATTTCCCTGCTCAGCGCAGTGGACGTGAAAGAGGATGAGGACTCCTCGAACAAGATTGCCCTGATGACAGTGCACTCGGCCAAGGGACTGGAATTCCCTTATGTTTATGTTGCAGGAATGGAGGAGAACATTTTCCCGTCTGGAGGAATGTTCGCGTCTCCTTCGGATATAGAGGAGGAACGCAGGCTTTTCTATGTGGCGCTTACAAGGGCAAAAGTCGCTGTGGACCTGACCTTCGCATCAACCAGAATGAGGAACGGCAAGCACGAGTCCAATTCTCCAAGCCGCTTCATCAAGGAAATTGACCCGAAATATATTGCAAATCCTTTGAGGGATGAAGATTTCGATGAGCCATCTCCGGAGACCCGCGGTTTCGGAGGTTTCGGACAGTCTTTCCGGGGGACAAGCTACGGCAGGTCTGAATATGGACAGTCAGGAAGACCCCATATTGAGCGCAGGCCGGAACGGCGGACTTCTGGGCAGGGGCCCGGATTGCGGTCAGTACCAAAGCCGTCAGTATCTCCGGCGAGAAGTTCTGATGCAGATTTCGCTCCGGTTTCCGTGCTGGATCTGAAGGTCGGACAGAGAATTGAGCATAACAGATTCGGTTTCGGAACTATTTTGGATATCAGCGGGAATGGTTCCGATTTGAAAGCAAAAGTGGACTTTGACGGGTTCGGAGTGAAAATTCTGCTGCTTAAATATGCTAAAATCCGCCCTGCTGACTGAAAGAATTAAGTCATTTTGGTAGAAAAAGTTATATTTTTGACGATTCTTTTGTGAAAAACGATATAATTATTGAAAAGTTTCGTATATTTGCAACGAAGTTTTTCATAGTTTAAGTTTAGGTTAAGTAGCGGGGCAATCGCAGTGAGTGCGACTGCCTCGTGAATTGTTTTTTGTGGATAGTAATTATTAACACTTTTAAATTATGGTACTTACAAACATCAACGAGTGCTGGAGATATGCACAGATGCATCCGGAGTTTCAGAAACTTTTCGAATTTATAAAGAAGACTGATTTCGAAACTCTCCCGGAAGGCCGGAACGAGATTGACGGGGACAGCCTGTTCGTGAACCACGTCAGGATGGCCGGCAAGAATTCTGCGGGCCAGCCTCTTGAAATTCATAAAGATTATATCGACGTGCATTTCCTGATTTCCGGGAAAGAGTCCATCGGCATCAAGGCAGCCGGGAAACTCTCTTCATTCTCCAAGCCTTATGATGCCTCCTGCGATTGCGCCCTGACTGATGACGAGCCTGATACATTTGTCTCGATTAATCCCGGTGATATGGTAATAGTATGGCCGGAAGACGCTCATCTCCCGGCCATATCTGAGGGCGATATTCACAAGATTATCGCTAAAGTGCGTATGTAGTTTATTCAGCTGGCTTCACTGAGGCTTTCAGTGAATCTGTGAATGCCTGGGCGGCGCGCATACTTGCCTCTTCCTCTTCAGGTGTGGCATATGCGTGCTTGTAGCCTTTGATCTTGTTCCATTCTCCACGGGTGAAGTCAGGCACGGCCACTGGCGCATTGCCGTTGTCCATTGACAGTTCTCCGAGCTCAGCAAGGCAGCACCATTCAGCGAGGTCATAGACGTCCATATCGAGAGGCAGCCCGTTCTGGAGGCAGTAGATGAGGCGGCTGTCCATAATGAAATCCATTCCTCCGTGACCGCCGACTTCAAGAGCCATCTCCCTGTATTTCTTCAGGATAGGATGCTCATATTTCTCTTCCAATGCTTTTCTTGCCGCTGCCGGCATAAATGAGTGTGCGCTCAGGTTCTCGATGTCCGGAATGTCTCCGTCGTTGCCGAACTGGCCGGCCTCCACGGCGTATCCCTGAATCGGGTACTTGTTGGCGAAACCTTTGGTTCCGGTCAGCTGGTAGAGCCTGTTGTAAGGCTGAGGAGTCATAACATCGTGCTGAATTTCAATGACTTTTCCATTGGCGGTGCGGATGAGGGTGGTGGTGTGGTCTCCATTCCTGAAGTCCTCGCACTCCTCTCCTGTCCTTTTCTCCACCAGTTCCTTGCCGACGACGGATTTGGTGTCCATAGCCACGAGGGTCTCGAACCGGTCTCCTCTGTGGATGTCAAGTGCCTGTGCCACAGGTCCAAGTCCGTGGGTCGCATAGACATCTCCGCGATGTTTCATATTGTATTCAAGTCTCCAGCCGAGTTTGTCGTCCGGACCGTTCTTCCAATAGTGGTCCCAGAACGGGCTGAGTTCGTGGATATAAGCTCCCTGAGCCCTTACAATCTCCCCGAAAACTCCGTGCTGCGCCATGTTGAGAGTGTTCATCTCGAACCAGTCATAGCAGCAGTTCTCGAGAATCATACAGTGTTTCCTGGTCTTCTCGCTGAGGTCGATGAGTTCCCAGCATTCTTTAAGTGTCAATGCAGAAGGGACTTCGATGGCCACGTTCTTTCCGTTCTCAAGCGCGCATTTCGCAATAGGGAAGTGGTGCACCCAGTCAACGGCGATGTAAACGAGATCGATGTCATCCCGGCTGCAAAGTTCCTCATATCCTTTCTCTCCGTAATAAACTGCGGCCTCCGGGAGTGACGCCCTCTTTAGGTATTTCTGGCAGGCCTCGGCTCTTTCCTTTTCGTGGTCGCACAATGCGACTACCTGAGTGCCAGGAATATAGGTAAAGCGCTCCACAGCCCCCGGACCTCTCATTCCAAGCCCTACAAAACCTACTCTGACAACTTCCATTTTCGGAAGAGCCAGGCCGATGACGCTTTCCTGGCCTGCAGGTCTTTCAGGTGCTTCCACGACGATAGTGTTGCCGTCCCAGTGCCATTTGGTGCCTTTGTCGTTCACAAATGACTTTGTGCAGGCTGTGGCCGATACAGCCATCAGCAGCAAAATGAGTTTTGCTATTCTTTTCATTGGATATTATGTTTTTAGTATCACAAAAATATTTAAAAATCGCAATTATTCCTAAACATTGCTTTTTATTTTATAAATTTGTTGAAAGATGAGAATACAGACACTAAATTTTCATATTCAATGAAATCAACTTTGAGAATAATTATGGCGGCGTTTGTTGCCGCATTGTGCGGAAATATTGTGAAAGCTGCCGCTCCCGGGGCTTTTCCCCGTACGGTTTTTGTCGGAGGCCAGGCCCAGCACGTCCAGGGCCTTGCGTATGACGGCGAGAGAAACTGCATTTATATGTCATTCACCAGCAGATTTCTAAAAGTTGATATGCAGGGCAATATACTGGCATCGATTGACCGGATTCAGGGCCATCTCGGCGCCATGACGTTCAATCCTGCGGACAGGAAGGTGTACGCCTCTCTCGAATGCAAAGATGACGAGATCGGGCAGGGTATTGCCAAAGTGCTGGATGTCAAGGCTGTATCCAGGGCTGATTCCCGTTTTTACATTGCCATCATCGATGTTGACAAGATGGAGGGCATCGGTATGGACCCGGAGAATAATGATGTTCTGCGGACAGTGTGCGTGAAGAAGGCGGTGGACGATTATGCGTTCTCCTCCGGCACCGGAGACGGGGCCTATGAGCACAGGTACGGCTGTTCAGGAATAGACGGGGTCACAATCGCCCCGGAGATAGCTCCGCGGAAGGCTGCCCTGTATTCCCGCAATCCCCGGCCGGTTAAAATGTATCTGTATGTGGCTTATGGCATTTATGGGGATGTTGACAGGCAGGACAATGACTATCAGGTGATTCAAAGGTACGACCTGGACGAGCTTGACCGTCTCGCAAGGCCTGTTGTGTTCGGTGAGACTCATGTAAGCGGACCGGACAAACCGGGAAAAGAATACTTCGTATATACCGGCAATACAAATTACGGTGTGCAGAATATGGCTTATGACCCGCATACGGACTGCATTTTCCTGGCTGTTTACAAAGGAAAGAAGCCGCAGTTCCCTAATTATTCTCTTTTCGCTCTGAGTATTGCGCAGAAGCCGTTCAAGGCCTCTCTCAAAGGTGGACGGAACTCGTCCAGACATCTGCAGCTCAGCCTTGTGGAGCCAGTCGAGCCGTATTTTGTCAATCCGTTATCTGACGAAGCTTCCGGCATCACCGGATGGAAATTCAAGTGGGGTTCCTGCGGGCTCTGCCCTCTCGGTCAAGGTCTGTGGTATATCGCCGAGAACGCAAGGGACAAAGAGACCCGCAAGGAATCCTGCACTGCGAGTCTGTACCGCTGGACAGGAAAACCTGACGGTCCGTTCAAAGTGGTGGAGTGAAAAGGTGCGGGAAAAAATAAAGGATGGCCTTGATGGTCATCCTTTATTTTTTGGTACTGGGTAGGAGAATCGAACTCCTATTACAAGATTGAGAATCTTGGGTACTAACCGTTATACGAACCCAGCATTTGTTTTTTTGGGATTGCAAAGTTAGGCAATTTTTCCGTGAATCCAAATTTTTCTGATACTTTTTTCTGACTTTTTGATTATTTTCTGTGCATAGGATTGAAAATCAGTTATTTGAGGAATACGAAAAATACGGCCAATATCAGGCAGATAAAAGCGGCAACGTGATTCCACTGGAGACTCTCACCCTTGAACATAAATGTCACAATGATTGTGAACACCGTAAGAGATACCGCTTCCTGAATCACTTTCAGCTGCATTATGCTGAACGGGCCGCCGTTTCCGTTGAATCCTATCCGGTTTGCCGGCACCTGCGCGCAGTATTCGAAAAACGCCAGTCCCCATGAGAACAATATGACCAGGATTACCGGCCAACCGGTCGATATCTTCATTTCCTGAAGCTTGAGATGCCCATACCAGGCGAATGTCATAAACACATTCGAGGTCAGCAGAAGTATTAAAGTCCAGAATGCTTTCATAGTATTGGATTTTGGGCTGCAAATGTAGTCAAAATATTTGGCTTTGTTCCCTTAAAATATTAAATTCGCTTGCTGTGAACAGAGTGTTTTACATATTTAATAAATTGAATTGGTATGAAACTCAAACTTTTTATGGCCCTCTCATTTTTGCTCCCGCTTTCTTTGGCGGCGCAGAACAAGGACTGGGCGAATTATTCCCGTTATGCAGATGCCAATGCAAAAGTCACCGTCGCCCCTAAAGCTGTGCTTTTCGGCGATTCCATCACTGACGCCTGGCCTCGCCAGGATCCTGATTTCTTCAATGAAAACAATCTTGTCGGCAGGGGAATAAGCGGACAGACCACCACCCAGATTCTTTGCCGGATGAGAGAGGACGTAGTCAACCTCAGGCCCAAGTACGTCGTTATCCTTGCCGGAATCAACGACATCGCCATCAATGAAGGCCACGCTCCTGATGTCAGAAGGGCTGTTGAGAATATCAAGGCTATGTGCGATATAGCGAAGGCGAACAGGATAAAGCCGGTGGTATGCTCGCTGCTTCCTTCTTACAGGATCGGCTGGCGTCCATCCGTTACTGATGCTGCCGAAAAAGTGGCTGAATTCAATGCCCTCCTGAAAGCTTATGCTAAAGAGAATAAGATTGCTTTCGCTGATTATTATGCGCTTTTCGCCGATGAAAACAACCATATGCCTGAAAAATATTCCAAAGATACTGTCCATCCGAACATCGAGGGCTACAGGCTTATGGAAAACTGTCTTTTGAAAATATTGAAATAAAAATAATCTGGAAATCATTATGACACTGATTAAATCAATATCCGGAATCCGCGGTACAATCGGGGGAAAGCCAGGTGATGCGTTGACTCCTGTTGACATTGTCAAATTCACATACGCATATTGCCAGAAACTCAGGGAGCGCCGCCCGAAACCGGCAGGGGAGAGATACACTGTCGTGGTGGGACGCGACGCAAGAATTTCCGGAGAGATGGTCGAGAATATAGTCTGCGGAACAATAGTTTCCTGCGGGGTTGACGTCATCAAGGCCGGCCTGGCGTCCACGCCGACTACTGAAATGGCGGTGATTCTTTCAGGGGCGGATGGCGGAATCATTCTCACCGCCTCTCACAATCCGCGCCAGTGGAATGCTCTCAAACTGCTTAACGAGAAAGGAGAATTCCTGACTGCGGCAGAGGGCCAGGCTGTGCTGGAGTGTGCTGAGTCAGAGGACTTTGACTTCAGCGATGTGGACTGTATCGGAGCTATGTCGGAGGAGGATTTCACGGACAGGCATCTGGATGAGGTTCTCGCTTTGCCTGCTGTTGACGCAGAATCTGTTAGAAAAGCCGGATTCACTGTGGTCCTCGATGCCGTCAATTCAGTCGGCGGTATCATTATGCCCCGTCTGCTCTCTCGCCTGGGTGTGAAATGCATTGAGCTGAACTGCAATCCGGACGGAGAGTTTGCGCACAATCCTGAACCGCTTCCGAAGAATCTTGAGGAACTCAGCGCCACCGTGGTCCGTGAAAATGCGGATCTCGGAATATCTGTTGACCCTGATGTTGACAGGCTTGCTTTCATCTGCGAGAACGGGGAGCCGTTTGTTGAGGAGTACACTCTTGTAAGCGTTGCCGATTACCTTCTCTCCCGTGCTGAGGCGGAGGGGGCTCAGAATCTCGTTACAGTGTCCAACTTGTCGTCTTCCAGGGCTCTGCGTGACATTACCGAGAAGCACGGAGGCCATTATTTCGCCTCCGCTGTAGGTGAGGTCAACGTGACCACTTTAATGCGGGAGAAAGGTGCTATTATCGGCGGCGAGGGCAATGGAGGAGTCATTTATCCGGCTATCCACGCGGGTCGTGACGCTATGGTAGGTGTCGCATTGTTCCTATCCAACCTCGCTCATAAGAAGATGAAAGTCTCTGAGCTGAAAAAGACCTATCCGGAGTACCATATTGCCAAAAACAAGATTGAACTTTCCGACAAGTCTCTCATTGACAAGATATTGAATCGTCTGAAAGAGATTTATGCCGCTGAAGACATAAACACTGTTGACGGTGTCAAGATAAGTTTCGAGGCGCGCAGGGAGTGGGTGCATCTCCGCCGCTCCAATACCGAGCCGATCATCCGTATCTACTCTGAGGCTCCGACCGAAAGCCGTGCAGTTGAACTTGGAGAGGAAGTCAGGAAAGTGGCCGAAGATATTATGAAGGGCTGATATGTTTTCATTCAGGACTACCAGGCTGGAGGACCAGCTGGACAAAGCCTTGGTGGATGGAAAAGTCGGCTGCTTCTGCACGCAGAACTGCTGGGACACCAGCGGTGACCGCTATATGTGGCAGGTCTTCAAGGACAGGGGTAATCTCGAACGGCTATTCCAGCCGGAGGATGCCGAGCTTACACCGGGCACGAACCATATCCATTTCGATTCAGACTCGTTGAGGGGGCTGAATGCTGTGGTCGTTGAGATTCAGGATGTCGGAGTGAGGTATTTCAACTATACCAAAGATGTGATGCGCCTGATGATGCTCCTCACTGTTCTTGACGAGCCTCCGGCCTTGTATATAGTGGATCATTTCAATCCGGCAGGAAGGGTTGTGGAAGGCTCTGTTCCGGAGGACGAGTGCGAGCCTTTTGTGCCGCGGGTCGCTCACAGACACGGACTTACGCTCGGTGAACTTTGCTCTTTGTTCTATGCAGAAATAGGAGCGAGGTATCCACTGCACGTCATTTCAGCGATGGCCTCGGACTACAACAAGGACATTCTTCCGTGGACAATCGCTCCGGCCTCCGATATCCCGGGAATGTTCACCTGCTATATGTACAGCGGCGGTGGATTATGGAACAATACCAACATCACTCCCGGCATCGGAACGGCCCGTCCATACGAATATTTCGGGGCCCCGTTCATCACTCACGGTCCTTTCGACAGGCTTCCTGTCCAGGAAGGCGTGCTGATGAGGCCTTGTTCATTCAAGCCTTCCGCCGGACAGTACAGCGGGCAGATGTGCTATGGCTACCAGATAATGCTGAAGCCGGGTGCGCAGTATCATTCGTTGCTCCATACACTCCTTCTTGTCAGGTACTTCCGTGACAGATATCCGCAGTTTGAACTGTCTGAAGGTTTCTGGAAAAAATTGTCCGACTCCACTCTCGCTGCTTATCTGAGGGGAGAAGTCTCGTTCCAGGAGGCCCGTGAGCACGTGAAACTGGAGGAGCAGAAGTGGATTCGAAAGGCAAAACGCTTCATTCTTTATGATGATGCGCCTTACAGGATGAAATAATCGGGAAAATGTTTGGAATTTAGAAAGAAAGCGAGTAAATTTGCGTTCCAATTTTGAAACAAATAAATTTTTAAGAAAATGAAAAAAGGAATTCATCCCGAAAGCTACCGCCTTGTCGCTTTCAAGGATATGTCAAATGACACAGTGTTCATCACCCGCTCTTGCGCTACCACCAAAGACACCCTCGTGGTTGACGGAGTTGAGTACCCAGTAGTGAAAGTCGAGATTTCCAACACCTCCCATCCGTTCTACACAGGCAAAATCAAGCTTGTCGATACAGCCGGTCGTGTTGACAAATTCTACCAGAGATACAAGAGCAGACAGAAGTAATTCGCTGCTTCTCAACAGAATCGCAGGACGGAGTCAATCTCCGTCCTGTTTTTTTACAGAACAATTATTCCTATGGAACTGTATGAGTATGCAAGACCGGACCTGATGTCCGGAAAGACAATCCTTTACGTCCACGGATTCGCTTCCGGCGGGCAGAACGGAACTGTCAGGACAATGAGTCTTCTTCTCCCTTCGGCGAGAATCCTGGCGCCTGATCTGCCGGTCAGACCGCAGGAGGCGATGGACCTTCTCCATAACCTGTGCGAGACTGAAAAACCTGATCTCATCATCGGCACATCTATGGGAGGTATGTACACCGAGCAGCTTTCTGGCTTTGACAGGATTGTTGTCAACCCGGCTTTCCATTTGGCGGATACCATATTGAAAAACAATGGCTTGGGCCGTCAGGAATATCATTGTCCACGCAGGGACGGGCAGACTTCTTTTTTAGTGAACAAAGGTCTTCTTGAGGATTTCCGGGAAGTGTCCGCCAATTGTTTCTCCGGTGTGCAGGCCGATGCCGCATCAATGGACGCATTCGGTTCTGCATCGGAGGAACGTTACAGAATATATGGACTGTTCGGTACGAAGGACACGATGGTGGACACCTATCCTGATTTCGCCGCGCATTATCCGAACGCAGTCCATTTTGAAGGCGGCCATTACCTTGACGACGGAGTGTTTCTTCATTCCGTTCTTCCGGTAATTGAGAGGATAGATGACCTGCAGGAAAACAGGCAGAAACCTGTCCTTCTCGTCGCCTTCGCCGACACTCTTGCCGATGTCCGGAACGGAGTGGCAAAAGGCATGGCTGTCAGGGATTTTGAACCTTGCGGCAGCGCTGTAAAAGCGTTTGCCTCACTGTCTGCGAGATATTCGCCCTATGTGCTGATATCCAATGATTTCAATGCTCCGGAAAATCTTCCTGAAATATACAGATGGATTGAGCGCCATATCGGTGTCCCGGCCTGGGACAGAGTAATTGTGTCGAACCGCAAAGATATGCTGTTGGGGGACTATCTCATTGATTGCCACCCGGACAGACTGTTCTCGGATAATTTTATGGGAACTGTCGTGCACTTCGGAGAGGAGCCTTTCAGGACCTGGGAGGAAGTGCTTACCTTTTTCGACCGCCTTGGCGGGCAATAAAACTACCGGCCCTTGCGGCTGAATGCCATAAGCCCGGTGAATGTGATCAGTGCGTTGAGAATCAGCAATTCGTAGCTGAACTGATAGCCTCCGAACCAGCGCTCGGAATTGAGTTGGAGCACCAGGCATATAAGCGGAGAGACAATGGAAATTACCGGAACAGCCTTGTCTGCAGTCCTGCGTTTTGTCAGGATGCCGAATGCGAACATTCCCAATATCGGTCCGTAGGTGTAGCTGGCAAGTTTATATACTGCATCTATTGCGCTGGTGTTGTTGATGTAATTGAATACCAGAATTGTGAGGCCCATACAGATGGCCATTGCCAGATGCACCCGTTCACGGATGGATTTTACTTTTTCCTCGGCCTTGCCTGTGGTTCCTAAGATGTCCACAGTGAATGACGTTGTAAGAGCGGTGAGCGCAGAGCCGCCTGCAGCGAACGAGCAGGATACCAGTCCGATGACGAACAGGATTCCAACAGCGGCGGGAAGCAGTCCGCTTGTGGCGACCGCAGGGAACAGCCTGTCTCCGGATGCATCGATGCCGGATTCCCCGGCGAACAGATAGAGCAGAACCCCGAGAACGAGGAACAGAAATATCACTGCTGTCTGAAGCAATGAGCTGACTATGATGTTTTTCTGCGAATCGCGGAAATTCCTGCAGGCCAGTGAGCGCTGCATCATATCCTGGTCGAGTCCTGTCATAGCTATCAGCGTGAACATTCCTCCAAAAAACTGTTTGAGGAAAAACTGCGGGTGGTCAGGGTCATCAAAGTAGAACAGTCTGGACATCCCGCTACCGGACACCGCTCCTGCCATTTCCCTGAAACTGTAGCCTAATGCCTTGCTGATGAATACGGTGCAGAGTGCTATCGACACTATCATACAGAATGTTTTCAGGAAATCAATCCAGATGACCGCCTTGACTCCGCCACGGAAAGTGTACAGCAGGAGAATCAGGACAGTTATGAGAACATTCAGCCAGAAAGGCATCCCCAACGGCCCGAATACCATCAGCTGCAATGAGATGCAGACCAAATAAAGCCTTACGGACGCTCCCAGCATCTTGGAAATGAAGAAGAACCAGGCTCCTGTCCTGTAGGATGAAACTCCGAGCCGTTCCTCCAGATACCCATAAATCGAGACAAGGTTCATCTTGTAGAACAGCGGTATCAGTATGAATGCGATGACCAGCTGCCCGGCGATGAATCCGAGAGCCATCTGCATATATCCGAAACCTGACACTCCTACCATTCCCGGAACGGAAACAAATGTCACTCCGGACATCGCAGAACCGATCATTGCGAAAGCCACAACGTACCAGGACTGCCTGCGGTTTCCGCTGAAGAAACCTGCGTTGTCGGATTTTATCCCGGTGAACCAGGATATGAGAAGCACTATTGCGAAATATGCCGCTATAGTGATGACAATGCTTATCGGGGTCATTATTAACAGTTTGAATGTCAATTGTTTGTATTGTCCGTTCCGAACTTCTCAAGTTCGTTGTACCAGTACCTGTAGGCTGAGTCGAGAGCGGACTTGTTCTCTTCTTTTACAGGTTCTTCGCTCGGAGATTCCATACGCAGCGGATTGATAGGCTGCCCGCTTTTCCACACGCGGAAATCAAGATGAGGACCCGTTGACACTCCGGTGGAGCCGACATAGCCGATGACTTCGCCCTGTTTCACTCTTGACCCTGTCTTGAGCCCGGAAGCATATCTCGACAGATGCAGGTAAGCTGTTGTATAAACTGAATTGTGCCTGATTTTCACGGTGTTGCCGCCTCCTCCGCTCCATCCTTTGCTTATTACAGTTCCGTCTCCGATGCTCATCACCGGTGTTCCTGCCGGGGCCGCATAGTCCACTCCCGTATGGGCTTTTACCTGTCCGGTGACCGGGTGTTTTCTGTGATAAGAGAATCCGGAACTAATCCTGGAAAATCTCAAAGGGGCTTTCAGGAAAGCTTTCCTGAGGCTCTCTCCTTTCTCGTTCCAGTATTTGTTCCCGCCGTCACCCTGGTCGAACCAAACTGCCGGAAACTCCTTCCCGCCCTGGCTGAACATAGCGAAATGTATTGTGTCAATGTCGATTACCTCTCCGTCGCACAGTGCCTCGTCGTAGATGACCCGGAATCTGTCACCCTCCTGCATTGAGAAGAAATCTATTGTCCAGGCATATATGTCCTCAAGATGGACAATGAGCAGAGGAGAAGCTCCTGCCGCCTTCATATCGTTCCACAGTGACGACTTTATTATGACGTCGGAGTACTTGCGGCTGTGAGTGACCGGCTTGCTGACTTTCCAGGCATCGAACGGCCGGCTGCATTTCAATACTGTCAGATTGATCCGGTCCTGATTGTAAACCAGATATTCAAGCCTGCGCTGCTCGCTGGTGTCGATGCTGTAGTATGCCTGCCAGAGATTTCCTGCCCGCATTTTTCTCGGTTCGAATACGGAGTCGCTTGCTGAGACCAGCTCCATAGCTTCCTTGGCGGTCATTCCGAGACGTGTCATCAGTCCTGTGAATATTTCGCCGCTTTTCAGTGTGCCCTCCTCAAGGTCGAATGAGTCTGTGCAGAATCCGAGCGGGTACACTGTGTCGTTGGCCTCCTCGATTTCCGGGGCCTGTGTCTTTCTGTGGCAGGACGGGAGAGAAACTGCAACAAGCAGAGCCGCGATGCCCGCTGCGAAAGGTATATTGGACAATTTCATACTGTCAAGGTTTTGTACATATGCAAAAATACACAAAAATGTCTATATTTACATTTCCTGACACAATAATACCTGAATCTTATGAGCAGTAATTTCAAGCCTGAAGACTTTTCGGTGACGGTTTCCCCGGTGGCATATTTCCGTTCCCCTTTCCCTTCCAAGTTCGGGGTGCCGAGGCAGAGCGGAGTTGTCAGGAATCTTCCGGGAGAGGTGGTGTTTGTGCCTGAATTCCGCCGCCAGGAAGCCTTGAAGGGTTTGGATGGCTTTGATTATCTGTGGCTTATATGGGGATTTTCAGGAAATGCGGGAAGCTGGAAGATGACGGTCAGGCCTCCCCGACTTGGTGGCAACCGGGCTGTGGGGGTGTTTGCGTCCCGTTCTCCTTTCCGGCCCAACGGACTCGGCCTTTCATCTGTAAGGATATCCTCTGTGGAACTTGACGTTCCGGACGGCCCGGTCATCAAAGTCCTTGGGGCTGACCTGATGGACGGTACTCCGATATACGACATAAAGCCTTATGTAAGATATACTGACTCGCATCCGGAAGCGGTGTCGGGTTTTACTGATGAACAGGAGTGGAACGAGGCGGAAGTGGTGTTTCCGGAAAGGCTCAGGGAAATGTTTGTACGCATTGCCGGCCCTGACAGACCTGACCTGGCTGTGGAGACACTTGTCGGGACGCTTGCCCAGCGCCCTGTGCCCCAGTA
Source organism: Candidatus Cryptobacteroides sp. (assembly GCA_051870055.1). GTDB lineage: Bacteria > Bacteroidota > Bacteroidia > Bacteroidales > UBA932 > Cryptobacteroides. Next base: position 5,535 of record JBJEBM010000026.1, on the reverse strand, counting down.
TCAGCACGATGAGGGAAAAATCTACGGGATGCCGTTTATGGGCTGCGACGTCAGGTTCAGGGTGGCTTCCGGGATTGTGGAGGTAGTGGACATTGTCAGAAGCTGAGCTCGACTCCAATATTGACGATGCATCTGTTCGGGGACTTCCGCATTGTCCTGTCCGGCGCTTTGATATTTCTGTGGGTCAGTCTCCAGAAAGCGTCCACGCGCAACAAGTTGAAAATATTTGTTATGCCGGCTCCCATTTCTATGAAAGGCTTGTTCAGGGAATTCATGCCTGCCGGGAACAGAAGAGGCGCCCCGGATGATTCAGGGTCTCCCAACACGCCGTTGTTCCGTTTTGACAATGTTCCGTAAGCGGCCTTGACGGTCAGTACTTCTCTCCAGTGGAGCGCCCTCACGAATGGAATCCGGTTCAGGAAATAACCTCCGAAATTGTGTTCCCATAACAATGTTGTCCAGGTGTCTGAGGCGAACTCGTAGTACTCCATAGTTGAAAACGCATTCCTGTCCAGAATGTAAGTGCCGTTCCCCTCGTACAGTTTGAGGAACGGGTATGGTACTTTTCCGATGATTTTTCCTGCGGTGAACTGGATTCTGGAAGTTCCGGCCGGCGGCAGCCTGAGATTGTAGTTCAGTTTGACCTCGCTCCTGAAAAAACTGTATTCATTTCGGCCGATTCCTTTCAGCGAGCCTGACAGGTCGAGAGTCACGACAGGATAGTCCGAGAACATATAGTATTTCTCGAATGTGCCCCGGTTGACTGTCTCGTCTTTCGAAAATCTTGCGCAGAACCTCAGTGTGTTGGCGCATACTGAATTGACTGCCAAGGTGTCAGAATGCCCGTTCTTGTCAGCCGCCCTGAGCATCGGAACGAATGAATTGCTGTAGATCCTCCTGGATTCTATTGTGGTGGATGTGTTCAGCCAGGGCCGGATTTCCCAGTCGAAGCGGAGCGAGTACTCGTTCACAGGGCTCCGTTTCTCACTGCCTTTCTTGGTCAATATGGAAGTTATTATGCTGGTCTCCGTGAACGAACCGTTTCCTTTTCCAAGTTGCAGGATGTCGCGTTTCCCTGACAGGGTCAGCTTTCTTGTAGGCAGCCGGCTCAGCATCCATTCAGCACTCGCTCCGCTTTTGAATTCCTGGTCCTTCATTCCGAATGCACCGTAGCCGGTGAATCTGAATTTTCTGCTGAAGTCTGAAGTCGTACGGATTCCAGCCTGGAAACGGCTTCCTTCTATTTTATTGAAACTGTAAAGTTTGCCGTATGGGCCGAACTCGATGTATTTTGTATGGAGATATCCTGTGCCGACAGTGGTGATTATATGTTGCAGGCTGTTGAAAAGCGGTACTGTCTTCACGGAGTCCACCATCGAGTAAATCCCACGCTCTCTTTCTGACAGGCTGTAAGGCCTTGCATTGTCCCACCATTCATCATCTTTGCCGGCGGCGCCTTTCTCCACAACCACCGGCATCCTGCCCCTTTCTGAAGCAAGGCTGTCAGCATTTACAGGTAGAGGAAGACCGTAATGGGTTGCACGACTGCCGAGAAACGAGACCATCTTGGATGAATCCCTCATTGTCAATGAGAAATCCACTGTAAGTTTGTCGCTTTTGTAGAACCATAGGCTGTCGCCTGCAATCCTGTCTTCCCGGTCGATTGCCGCGGATCGTATCCAGTTCACGTTCGAGCCTTTCAGCAGTTTTACGTGAATCTCCCTCATCGCGAAGTCGGCAGAGTCAATCGCCATCTCACCGTCGAATACCGGGGACGATATTTCTTTTTTCGGATGGAATCTGATTTTCCAGGTCTTTCTGCCTTCTATCTCAAGACTGTCAACAAGGTAATAATTGTAGTATGAACGTCCGTTGACGCCAAGGGGAGAAGGTATCTGTATGTCGAATGCGTAGATGAAATTGTCGTAGAAGTTCGTTTTCAGGTGCATCGTGCCGGTGAATTGCGACAGGGCGTTCTCGCTGTCCATTCCAGAGATTCTTGTGGCGGTTATTGTTTCCCTGTTGACCTCGGGCGAGGATGAATGAAACCGTCTGGCCTTTGTCTCGGAAATGAGCAACGGAAGAAATGGCTGCCCGGATACGACTGATGTGTCCAGGTAGTCTGCCATGAATCCGAAATTGTTCCTGATTATTTTGCGGTCCAGGGTTTTCTCCGGATTTGCAATGTCCAGTTCCATCTTGGTATATGTCTCGCACTTATAGGCGCTTCTGCGTTCGGGGTCGTTCCTGCCCCGGTTTCGTTCAATCTGGCTGAGAATCCAGAGTATATATCTATTGTCGGGCTTCACCACAGCGGCATCGAGGGAAGAAGGTGACGTAGTAAGCCTGAAATTGATCTCAGTGAATCCTCCGGCCTTTATCTTGACCTCACTGGGCTCATATCCAAGCATATAGGCGCAGAGAACAGTCGCAGTGTCTCTTGCTGCGAAACTGAAATTTCCATCCATATCTGTGGACATACCTGTTGTCGTGCCTTTTAAATACACCCCGGCGAAAGGAACAGGCTCACCAGTTGAGGCGTCTGTCACACGGCCTTTGACTTTTGTTTCCTGGGCTGCGGCATTGCAGAAACAGAAAAGCGCCATAAACATCACGACCAATATTGACCGTGCGTTTCTGGTGCTATATAAGTTATTCTGTCTCACTGCATAATCTGTTAAAGTCCGTATTATTTCAAAATGTGGATATATCCGGAGCCAACGTGTTCGTTGCCATACCTTTTGCGAAGCTCTATTGTAAGCTCGGAACCAACCTGTCCGTCGCAACGATGATAAGAATATCACCCATAGCGGGATTGCTTTTGTTTTTATAGCATAACTCCGCAAAATTAATCAAATTTCCGTAAAATGATAAACTAAATGTGATAAATTATTATCTGGATAATATTTTGAAAATTCAAACAAAAGCATTATTTTCACCCGTCAAAACTTTAATGCCAATGTACGGAAAAATGAAAGAGCATCTCAGCCGGACTCTCGCTGAGATTCGCGAGGCGGGCCTGTACAAAGAGGAACGTCTCATTGAGAGTTCACAGACAGCCGCCATCCAGGTGGCTGGGAAGGAAGTGCTGAACTTCTGCGCCAACAATTATCTCGGTCTGGCCAATGATCCGCGTCTTGTGAACGCGTCTTCCAAGATGATGGCTGAACGCGGGTTCGGTATGGCTTCTGTCCGTTTCATCTGCGGCACGCAGGATATCCACAAGCAGCTTGAGGCCGCGATAAGCGACTATTTCAAGACTGAGGACACTATACTGTACGCTGCCTGTTTCGATGCCAACGGAGGTGTTTTCGAGCCGCTTCTCACTGATGAGGACGCAATTATCTCCGATGCTCTGAATCACGCCTCTATCATCGACGGCGTGCGTCTCTGCAAGGCGAAGAGGTACCGTTATGCCAATGCCGATATGGCGGAACTGGAGCGCTGCCTTCAGGAGGCACAGGCCCAGAGGTTCAGGATCATTGTCACTGACGGCGTGTTCTCGATGGACGGCAATGTGGCTCCGGTGGACAAGATCTGCGATCTTGCGGAGAAATATGACGCTCTTGTTATGGTGGACGAGTCTCATTCAGCCGGAGTCGTGGGCGCTACGGGTCACGGTGTCAGCGAGCTGACAGGGACATACGGCCGTGTTGACATCTACACCGGCACTCTCGGCAAGGCTTTCGGAGGCGCTATGGGAGGATTCACTACCGGACGTAAGGAAATCATCGACCTTCTCCGCCAGAGAAGCCGTCCTTATCTTTTCTCCAACTCTCTCGCACCTTGCATTATCGGGGCAAGTCTTGAGGTGTTCCGTATCTTGAAGGAGAGCAATGACCTTCACGACAAGCTCGTGGAGAATGTCAACTATTTCAGGGACAAGATGATGGCTGCAGGTTTCGACATCAAACCGACCCAGAGCGCCATCTGCGCCGTGATGCTTTACGATGCCCGTCTGTCCCAGGTGTTCGCCGCCAAGATGCAGGAGGAAGGCATCTATGTGACCGGATTCTACTATCCTGTGGTGCCTAAGGACCAGGCCCGCATCAGGGTTCAGCTTTCCGCCGCCCACAAGCGCGAGCATCTCGACAAATGTATCGCCGCCTTCATCAAGGTAGGCAAGGAGCTCGGCGTGTTGAAATAGCCTGCAAATTTCTCTATCGTAATATTTCCGCCGGACGCGCGAGCATTTATAATGCCTTCCCGTCCGGCGGTTTGTATGCTCTTTTGTTCGCATTCTTCCCGTTGACCATTCTAAAATGGCTTCTTACGAAGGAAGGCTTGCGAGCGGCATCTTCGCAATCTTTGCAAAGGCGCTCATCAATGCTGATTAATATATGGATTCGAAAATTAATCATAAGCGATTTATATTGGCAAATTGAGAGCAAGGAGCGGCTTTTCAAGACTACATCGCCCGTTAAAACAAAAAACAGGGCCTGAATCAATATAATTCTAACCCTGTTATTAATCAGCATAAGAGCTTGCCTCCTCTTATCTATTTTCGAATCCGTTGCAAAGTTATGGAGAAATTCTGAAAATTGCAAAATACTTCGTTTGTATGCTCTTTTGTTCGCATTCTTCTTGATAATATATAAATTAGCGCTTTGAACTGATTCTTTATAATATGCGTACTGGAATATTTCGAAAACCTGTGAATACTTTTCTCACATTGATGATTTTGGCCATCTCTTGTGGGCCCGCCAGGACAATGGACAAGATTGAGAACGCTCTTCTTTCAGGTCAGCTGGATACAGCTCTGTCTATGCTTGACAATCTTGACACAGCGTCAATACATACCGTGGCAGGCAATGCCAGATACACAGTCCTCAAAGCCTTGGCGTATGACAAGTGTTATATTGATGATGGCTCTCTTGTGACATCATTGGACAGCCTTTCTGATTGGTACCTTCATCACGGTTCCAGGAAAGAACGGATGTTGTACTGGTACTATTTCGGTGACCAGTTATTCGATCTTGCCAGATATGATGAGGCTATAGTTCCGCTTGCAAGATCCCTTGATCTGGCCCAGGAACGCAAAGACTGGTTTTATTGCGGCTTGGCCAGTATGGAAATTGCAATTATTTTTTGTGAAAGCTATGTGTCATCTGAAGAACGTTTATTTGCAGAAAATGCTTATGAGTATTTTCTTAAATCAAAAAGCCAATCTCATATTGTTTACTCATCTTGTTTGCTGGCCAGGGCGTTGTATAACTCAGGGGAAATTGATCTTTCGAAAGAGATGTATAATGAGATAATAAATAATGCAAGAAAAGATTGTGATACTTTAATGCTTGCTTCATCATTGATATCCTCTTCGAAGTGTTATCTTATTGATGATGATTTAATACCAGAAGTCTCATATGACAGATTAACTGAAGCATATTCTATGTCAGCAAGTCTTACCGCAAAAGGGTGGGCTGATTATGCATATGCTGCTTGCCTTATAGATAAAAAGGATGAAGCACTAATATTCATTAATGTGAATCAGTAGTTAAAAATCAAAACAATGAACGCAATGGCAAGTTTGCCAAA
>JBJEBM010000025.1:0-20719 GCA_051870055.1 Candidatus Cryptobacteroides sp. | reverse complement strand
CCCTCATCGGCGGTGAGACGGCCGAGATGCCGGGAATGTACGGCGACGGGGAATATGACATTGCCGGATACACTACTGGAGTCGTGGAAAAGTCCAAGCTTATTGACGGCACAAAGGTCAAGGCCGGCGACGTGCTTGTGGGAATCGCTTCCACAGGAGTGCATTCCAATGGCTTCAGTCTTGTCCGCAAAGTGTTTGCAGATGCTGCGCTCGACCTTCACAAGGTCTATCCGGAGCTCGGTGACAAGCCTCTCGGAGAGGTCGCATTGACTCCTACCCGCATTTATGTCAAGCAGGTTCTCGATGTCATCCGCAACTGTGACGTACACGGTGTGGCCCACATCACCGGAGGCGGTTTCGACGAGAATATCCCGCGCATTCTCCAGGAAGGCCAGGGCATCCACGTTGACGAGGGTACCTGGGAGATTCTTCCTATTTTCCGTTTCCTCGAGAAGCACGGCAATATCAGCCACCGCGAGATGTTCAACATCTTCAATATGGGTATCGGAATGGTTCTGGCAATGGACGAGTCCGAGGCGCAGAAAGCCATTGACATTCTCGCCGGCCATGGCGACAAGGCTTCTGTCATCGGCTGTGTGACAGACGTTCCCGGTGTTGACATCGCAGTATTGTAAAATTTATTAAAACACAACATAATGAAAGCATTGATAAGCGTAAGCGACAAGACCGGCGTGGTGGAATTCGCCCGTGAACTCGTCGCCCTCGGCTGGGAGATTCTCTCAACCAGCGGAACTATGAAACTTCTTCGCGAGGCAGGACTTCCTGTCACCAGCGTGAGCGACGTCACCGGCTTCCCGGAAATCTGCGACGGCCGCGTAAAGACACTCCATCCGAAAATCCACGGTGCCCTTCTCGCCCGCAGGGATATCCCTGAACATATGAAGGCATTGAAGGACAATGGAATAGAGACAATAGACCTCGTGTGTGTCAATCTCTATCCTTTCCGTGAGACAATTGCCAAACCGGATGTGACAATGGAGGACGCAGTCGAGCACATCGACATAGGCGGCCCTTCTATGCTCCGCAGCTCCGCAAAGAACTGGGAGTCAGTTACAGTGGTATGCAATCCGGATGACTACGCCACAATTGTTTCTGAAATCAAGGCCACCGGCAACACCACCCGCGAGACCCGTCTGAAACTCTCTGCGAAGGCCTATACACATACAGCCGAGTACGATATTGCCATTGCGACATATATGCGCGCCCAGGCTGGTCTCAACGAGAAACTCTTCCTCGAGTACGATCTCAAGCAGGAACTCCGTTACGGAGAGAACCCTCACCAGCAGGCCAAATTCTACAGCAGCGCCGAAGCCGAGCCGTTCTCTCTCGCGACAGCCGAGCAGCTCAATGGAAAGGAACTGTCTTACAACAATATACAGGATGCCAACGCCACATTGAACATAGCCCGTGAGTTCGACGAGCCGTTCTGCGTCGGTGTCAAGCATATGAATCCTTGCGGAAGCGCCGTGGGCAAGACCATCGCCGAGGCTTGGAAGAAAGCTTACGAGGCTGACAAGACCAGCATCTTCGGCGGTATCGTAGCAGCCAACAGGGAGATTGACCTTGAGACGGCCCAGATGCTCAAACCTATTTTCCTTGAGATAGTTATGGCTCCGTCATTCGCACCTGACGCCCTAGAACTGCTCTGTACCAAGAAAAATCTCCGTGTGCTCAAAGTTGATATGTCCAAAGACAATGCGGTGCGCAAACAGTATGTAAGTATGAACGGCGGAATGCTCGTCCAGGACAGGGACAGCGACATCAAGCCGGTTTCAGCCGAACAGTGCGTGACCGAAACAAAGCCGACCGGGGCCCAGCTTGCCGATATGGAGTTTGCCTGGAAGATAGTGAAACACGTGAAATCCAATGCCATCGTTGTGGCCAAAGACGGTATGACATACGGAGTCGGTGCAGGCCAGATGAACCGTGTGGGCTCTGCCGAGATAGCACTCAAGCAGGCTGCGGCAACATTGAAGGAAGAAGGCCGTGACATCAATGCCGAAGGTCTTGTTCTCGCATCCGACGGATTCTTCCCGTTCAATGACGTTGTGGCCCTTGCCGCCGAGTACGGCATCAAGGCTATCGTCCAGCCGGGCGGAAGCATCCGCGATGAGGATTCAATCAAGCTCGCCAACGAGAAAGGCATCACTATGCTCTTCACCGGCGAGAGGCATTTCAAGCACTGATTTATGGAAACAAACACAAACAAAGCCAAGGTCCTGGTGGTGGGTGGAGGCGGAAGGGAGCACGCAATTGTGGACGCTCTCTCCCGTTCGTCCAGGGTCGGCAAGATTTTCTGCGCCCCGGGCAATGCGGGCATAGCAATGCAGGCCGAATGTGTTCCTATCAAGGATACCGAGGTCTCCAAACTTGCAGATTTCGCTGAGAATCAGAATATTGACCTGACTGTAGTCGGCCCCGAGGCAGCCCTTGCCGTCGGCATTGTCGACGAATTCGAGGCCCGCGGCCTGAAGATCTTCGGCCCGACAAAGGCTGCTGCTGTCATCGAGTCCAGCAAGGATTTCGCAAAGGCCCTTATGGCCCGCCACAATGTCCCGACTGCCGCTTACCGCACATTCTCCGTTTATGATGAGGCATTGGCATACGTCAAGGCGGGAAAGTTCCCGGTGGTCCTCAAATATGACGGACTTGCCGCCGGAAAGGGCGTGGTCATCGCGGAAGATTTCAAGCAGGCTGAGGAAACCTTGAAGGATATGCTTCTCGACGACAGGTTCGGGCACGGCAAGGTGGTCGTGGAGGAGTTCCTCACAGGACCGGAATTCTCCCTCCTCTGCTTTGTAAACGGAAAGGAAGTGGTGCCGATGGTCCTGTCGCAGGACCACAAGCGCGCCTTTGACGGAGACGAGGGACCGAACACTGGCGGAATGGGAGCCTACACGGGACTCCTGTTCATCACGGAGGAAGATAAAGAATATGCCATTGAGCATATAATGAAGCCTGTCGCCGCCGGAATGACGGAAGAGGGTGTGCCGTTCAGGGGAGTGCTTTACGGAGGCCTTATGAAGACACCTGACGGGATCAAGGTCATAGAGTTCAACTGCCGTTTCGGAGATCCGGAGACAGAGGTTGTGCTTCCGTCTCTTGAGTCGGACATCTATGAGATTTTCCTTGCTGTAGCGGAACACCGCCAGATTCCGGATGCTGAATGGAGCGACAAACCTTTCATCGGGTTCGTGCTTGCATCCAAAGGCTATCCGGGCAAATATGACAAAGGCGTGGAAATCAAGGGCTTGAAGAATGTCCAGGATATGGAGGACGTGAAGGTTTACCATATGGGGACTTCTCTTGCGCAGCTTGGTGACGGTCACGAGGACTTCGACGGCAACGGACGTTCCCTGGTGACTTCAGGTGGACGTGTGCTGATGGTGCTGGCAACAGCCCCGACACTTTCCGGAGCCCGTGACAAGGCATTGGAGGCTGTCTCCCGCATTGACTGCGACAACCTCTTCCACCGCACCGACATCGGCCATTGGGCTCTGTGATTGCCATTCCGGGCGAAGTACGCAGTGCGAAGTCGAGAAATCTAAAAACAAGAAAACAATGTCAAAAATAATAAGCGGAAAAGAACTTTCCATCAAACTCAAAGCGGAAATGGCCGCACAGGTTGCCACATTTCCTGAAAAGTACGGTCGTGTGCCGCACCTCGTGGTGATTCTTGTCGGAGAAGATCCGGCCAGCCAGTCCTATGTGAGAGGCAAGGCCAAGGCCTCGGAAGTTGTGGGAATACGCAACACCACAATCCTGAAGCCTGCGGACATCTCCGAGAAAGAACTCCTTGACCTTATTGACAGTCTCAACAATGACCCTTCGGTGGACGGAATCCTCGTCCAGCTGCCTCTTCCGGACCATATCTCGGAAGACAAAGTCATTGCTGCGATATCCAAGGACAAAGACGTTGACGGATTCCATCCTCTCAATGTGGCCGCACTGTGGCAGAAGCAGCCTTGCACCGTTCCTTGCACACCAAAAGGCATAATCCGGATGCTTGACGAGGCTGGGGTCGAGATTAAAGGCAAACGCGCTGTCGTTATCGGACGCAGCCAGATTGTCGGCCTGCCGGTGGCCAAACTGCTGCTTGACAGGAACGCCACAGTCACAATCTGCCACAGCCGCACAGTTGACCTCCCGTCAGTGACGAGGTCCGCGGAGATTCTCGTTGTCGCCATTGGCCGTCCCCGTTTTGTGACAGCCGATATGGTATCTCCTGGAACAGTTGTCATTGATGTCGGAGTGAACCGTGACCCTGAGACCGGGAAACTTTGCGGAGATGTTGACTATCAGGCTGTCGAGCCGTTGGCATCGGTGATTACCCCTGTTCCGGGAGGTGTCGGCCCGATGACTATCACCTGTCTGATGGAAAACACCATAGAACTCTTCCTCAGGCATATGCAGGAAGCCTGACGTTTTGCTGATGAATGTTTTCAATCCTGAACACGACCTCTGTCTGGCCAACGGCGACCCGAACTTCGTGCCGCCGGAGTCAGCCTTGAAGTTCGGAAAGGACTGCTCCGGCCTGACTTCCTGGATTGAGAATGGAGATGGAATCATTCCCTGGGGATGGGACGCTGTCCTGAAACGCAGGCTCCTCCGCCGGGGAATTCCTGATGAACTACTTCCGACAGACGCGGAGCTGGATCGGATCCGGGAACTGTCCCACAGGCGTATGGCCGTGAAAGCCAATGACTTCATTAGAGCGAAACTGTCAGAGCAGGGCTTTGGTGTGTATCTGCCTGCATCCGCTCCGGTCATAGCCGGTGACATTTCTGAGGTTGAGACAACGGTTGAATGTTTCGGTGATGCCGTGGCAAAAGCCCCCTGGTCAGGAAGCGGAAAAGGTCTGCGCTGGCTCAGGTCCGGAGAGTTGTCGGACAGTGACATCGGATGGTGCCGGAATGTGATTTCCAAACAGGGCTCTGTGATAGTGGAGAAGAGAGAGTGTGTCAGGCAGGATTTCGCAATGCTGTTCAGAATATTTTCCGGCAAAGTTGATTACGAAGGCCTCTCTCTCTTTTTCAATGAGAACGGAATGTACAGGGGCAATGTGCTTGCATCGGACAGATGGATATTGGAAAGATTAGGGCAATATGTGCCTGAAGTATTGATACTCAATTTGAAAGATCTGCTTTTGGAGTTCCTTGAAGCGGAATTTGCAGGGCGCTATTCCGGCTATGCAGGAGTGGATATGTTCATTTGCGATGATGGCTCAGGAGGTGCGCGGCTCGCTCCGTCCGTGGAGATAAATGCGAGGATGACTATGGGACTGCTTGCGAGACGGCTGTTTGACAAGCATCTGGATGAATCCGGGCGTCCGGGCCGCGGGGACTCCGCCAGCCTGCCGGAAGACGGCCGCTTCGTTATGAGAGTGGAGTATTCTCCTTCTTATGAAGGCTTGGAGCGCAGGCTCGAAGGTGCGGTGTCGGTACTTACGCAGGTAGCTCCGGACTCGCAGTATGCAGTGGCGGTTTTCCCTGATTTGTGACTTGCTGAACTTTAACATTTGATTCGTATTATGGCTGAATTTGATTCGAGCGTGGAGCTCAAGACAGTGGATACATTGGTTGTAACTTCGGAACTTGGTCCGGAAGAGTTTGAAAAAGCGGTGTTCGACTCGGTGTCGGCCGGCAGGACAATCAGCGGCCTGGGCTGCGGAAGAGTGCTTGTGGACTGGTCTGTCTTCACCCGGACAAGGTACATCCTTTGCGACATTTACGAAGAGGAATCATCAGGCTCACAGGGAAATACATACCGCATTGATGTGAAGGCCGGTGAGAAAAACAGTTTTGGGGGAGACATCGTTTATTGCATCCTGTTCCTGCTTGGTTTCTGGCTGTTGAGATGTTATTTTAAGAACTTCAGCATCCTGTATCTTGCTCTTGTGGCTGTTGACGCCGCTGTCGCCATCTGGCTTGCTGTTGCGCCTCGAAGAGCCGGATTCGGCCATAGAGAAGCCGCTTCGGTCGTGTCGGACCTCAAGACTAAACTGCCGGAGAAATCCTGCACTATAAAACTTTAAGTTAGGAGCGGAGAATTTTGACAATCTGAAAGCATTTTTATTGTATTATTTGATATGGAAAATGAAAATTCTCGATATTATTAAAATGTTGAAGTTCGCAACTGATTGAGTTTCTTGAATTAAGAGAATTTTTATACGAAAATGCTTTGATTTTGAAAAATACTTTTTTAGATTTGTATCCGCTTACAGATTATAAGCGCTTTTGGAAACGAAAAGTTCAAAAATTGAGTTTTTTATATGTTGTCCATTATTAACGTCATTATCGTGCTAGTCCTTGTCATTGAAAAACACGGACCGGGGAGGTGATGCAATCAATTTTATATGGAATTTACAAGCCCTTCTCGGTCACACACCGCGGAGGGCTTTGATTTTTGAACGGAAAGACAAATTAAACGAACTGTAATATATGAAAAATGCTTTGAGGAGTTCAGCCACGATGGATGGCAGGCGTATGGCCGGAGCGAGGGCGCTCTGGATTGCGGCAGGAATGAAGAGGGAGCAGATGGGCCGCCCTGTAATCGCGGTTGTCAACTCATTCACCCAGTTTGTACCGGGCCACACGCATCTACACGAAGCCGGACAGATTGTGAAAAAAGAGATTGAGGCTCTCGGCTGCTATGCCGCTGAATTCAACACTATCGCTGTGGATGACGGGATAGCCATGGGCCACGACGGAATGCTCTATTCGCTTCCATCCAGGGACATAATAGCCGACAGTGTCGAATATATGGTGAACGCCCACAAGGCCGACGCGATGATCTGCATAAGCAATTGTGACAAAATCACTCCGGGGATGCTTATAGCAGCTATGAGGCTCAATATTCCGGCTGTTTTCGTTTCAGGAGGGCCGATGGAGGCGGGCGTGATGGGTGACGCGAGACTGGATCTGATTGACGCTATGGTCAAATCCGCCGACCCGTCTATGACGGACAGCCAGGTGGCTGAAATCGAAAGTTGTTCCTGTCCCGGATGCGGATGCTGTTCAGGGATGTTCACCGCCAATTCAATGAATTGTCTTACAGAGGCTATAGGCCTTTCTTTGCCTGGCAACGGGACGGTTGTTGCAACTCACCGCAGAAGGGAGGAACTGTTCCGCAAAGCCGCCCGCCTGATTGTAAGAAATGCTTACAGATATTATGAAGATGGAGACGAGAGCGTTCTTCCGAGGACAATAGCAACGCGCCAGGCTTTTCTCAATGCGATGGCTCTCGACATTGCCATGGGCGGTTCGACCAATACAGTCCTGCATCTTCTCGCAGTGGCCAACGAGGCCGGAGCGGATTTCAAGATGTCTGATATAGACGAACTTTCACGCAGGGTTCCTTGTCTGTGCAAAGTTGCCCCGAACACTGCGAAATACCACGTCCAGGATGTTAACCGTGCCGGCGGCGTGGTGGCCATAATGAACGAACTTGCCAAAGGCGGGTTGGTGGATACCTCTCTTGTCAGGGTGGACGGAATCACTCTCGCCGAGGAAATAGACAGATACTGCATAGACAGCCCTGACGTAACGGATGAAGCCAAAGGCATTTACTCAAGTGCTCCGGCCGGCCGTTTCAGTACCGAAATGGCTTCTCAGGCAAATGATTATGACTCTTTCGACACAGACCGTGAAAACGGTTGTATCCGGGATTTGGAACATTCCTACACGAAAGACGGCGGACTCGGTGTACTGTTCGGCAACATAGCAAAGAACGGTTGCGTCATCAAGACTGCCGGAGTGGACGAGTCCATCTGGAAATTCTCCGGCCCTGCAAAGGTGTTCGACTCGCAGGAAGCTGCCTGTGACGGCATTCTCGGAGGTAAAGTGAAATCCGGAGATGTGGTGGTCATCACTTATGAAGGCCCGAAAGGAGGTCCCGGAATGCAGGAAATGCTTTATCCGACATCCTATATCAAATCAATGCACCTCGGACGGGAATGCGCCCTCATTACTGACGGCAGGTTCAGCGGCGGAACATCTGGACTCAGCATAGGCCACATATCACCTGAAGCGGCGGCAGGCGGCGAGATAGGTTTGGTCAGGGACGGAGACATCATCGATATTGACATACCCGCACGCAGCATCAATGTGAGACTCAGTGAGTTACAGTTGGAAGAGAGACGTCGTAAAGAGAACTCAAGAGGCTCCAGGGCTTTCACTCCTCCATTCAGGAAAAGGGAAGTCTCTAAAAGCCTGAAAGCCTATGCGGCTATGGTCAGCTCGGCAGACAGGGGAGCGGTAAGAATTATTGAAGATTAAATAATAACGGACCTTGGGCGGGAATCATTGCGGGTTGTCTTGCCCGATAAGAAATCCACAAATAGATATGAAAACAGAAATATCACAGCTGATCACCGGGTCGGAAGCACTTTTGAGAGCGCTCCTGGAAGAGGGCGTTGACACGATATTCGGATATCCCGGCGGACAGATAATGCCGGTTTATGACAAACTTTATGCTTATACTGACAGGCTCAGGCACATCCTCGTGCGCCACGAGCAGGGCGCCATTCACGCCGCCCAGGGCTATGCCAGGGTGACCGGCCGTCCGGGAGTGGTGATTGTCACCTCCGGTCCCGGCGCCACCAATGTCATCACCGGTGTGGCCGATGCGATGACAGATTCCACCCCGGTAGTGGTGATTACCGGACAGGTGGCCTCCAGCGCTCTCGGCACCGATGCCTTCCAGGAAGCGGATATTATCGGCCTGACAGGTCCTATCACCAAGTGGAACTGCCAGATACGACGTGCCGAGGACGTTCCGGGCGCTGTAGCGAAAGCCTTCTATATCGCATCCACCGGACGTCCCGGCCCTGTCGTTCTCGATTTTACCAAGGATGCGCAGAACGGCCTGGCGGAGTTCAAGTTCAGCAAATGCGATTTCATTAGAAGCTATGTGCCTGAAAAACAGGTACCTGAAGAACTTCTCGACAAGGCGGCGTCAATCATTGACAATGCTGAAAGACCGTTCGTGGTCTTTGGACAGGGAGTGATTCTCAGCAAAGCCGAGGATGCATTGAAGGCCTTCCTTGAGAAAGGAGACATCCCGGCCGCATCCACGCTTCTCGGCATTGGAGCCCTGCCTACCGGTTTAAGCCTGTACGAAGGAATGATCGGGATGCACGGCAATGTGGCGCCCAACATCAAGACCAATGAATGTGACGTGCTCATTGCTGTAGGAATGAGGTTTGACGACAGGGTAACCGGCACGGTTTCCACTTATGCCCGACAGGCGAAAGTGATTCACATTGACATAGATGCTTCGGAAATTGGCAAAATCATTCCTGTGGAGATAGGCCTGAACGGTGACGCACGGAAAGTGCTTGAGGCGTTGACGTCGAGGATTCACAGGAAAGACAGAAGCGGATGGACCGCCAGCTTCGCGGAATGCAGGGAGGTTGAGCGCAGCAGAGTCATAGAGAAAGAGCTCAATCCCGGTTCAGGCGAGATCAAGATGGGAGAGGTCGTTGACGCAGTGGCCCGCGTTACTGACTCAAGAGCTGTCGTGGTGACGGATGTCGGCCAGAACCAGATGATTGCGGCCCGCTATTCCAGATTCAGGGACACCCGCAGTTTCATAACTTCCGGCGGGCTTGGCACAATGGGATTCGGCATTCCGGCTGCGATAGGTGCCAAAATCGGCGCCCCGGACAGACCTGTATGCCTGTTCGCCGGCGATGGCGGAATCCAGATGACAATAGAGGAATTCGGCACGGTGATGCAGGAAGGAACCGGAGTCAAGATGGTGATACTGAACAACAACTGGCTTGGCAATGTCCGTCAGTGGCAGGAACTTTTCTTCGGCAGGAGATATTCATATACGCGTATGCTGAATCCTGACTATATGATGATTGCCGCAGCATACGGAATCAAGTCAAGAGTCGTGGAACGCCGTGAGGATCTTGAAAATGCGGTCAGGGAAATGTTCTCGGATGACAGTGCTTTCATCCTCGACGTACACGTGAAAGAGGAGAGCAATGTGATGCCGATGATTCCTCCGGGAAAGGGAATAGACCAGATAATGCTCTCGGAGACAGAGTGGTACGGTGATAATTAATGGCAATCAATTCATTCGGAAATGGACAATACAGTTAAAAGATATACAGTGGTCATCTATTCTGAGAACCAGATAGGTATGCTGACCCAGGTGGCCAACGTTTTCACAAGACGGAGTCTCAGCATCTGGAGCCTGTCTGCCGGAGCTTCTTCCATGGAAGGCATCCACACAATCACCATCGTCACAGACGCCACAGAGAAGAAAGTGCTGGAGTCAGTGCAGCAGCTGGAGAAGCGGGTGGATGTTGTAAGAGTCTTCTATTACGCTGAGGACCAGGTGGTTTACAGGGAACTGGCACTCTACAAGATACCGACTGACAAGATTATTGATTCGGGCAATATCGAGGATATTCTCCAGAGGTACAATGCCAAGATTATCGAAATCAACAAAACCTTCACAGTCATCTCAAAGGTCGGCACGACTGACGAGAGCCAGAATCTGTACGACGACCTCAGCCAGTACGGAGTGATGCAGTTCCAGAGGTCTGGCCGGATTGTGGTGTCAAGAGAAAGACAGGAACCTCTCCGCGACTTCCTCCGGGAGCGCAGCGAATTATAACATCAGGAAATACAATAATATAGGAAAATAATAATTTAACATTTCAATTATGGCAAAAATCAATTTTGGCGGAGTTGAGGAAAATGTCATCACCCGCGAAGAATTCACACTTGAGAAAGCAAAAGAAGTTCTCAAAGGAGAGAAAATCGCAGTCCTCGGATATGGAGTCCAGGGACCTGGACAGTCACTCAACCTCAGGGACAACGGTTTTGACGTCATTGTGGGACAGCGCCCGGGCAAGACATTCGAGAAAGCCATCGCTGACGGCTGGGTTCCGGGCGAGACGCTCTTCAGCATTGAAGAGGCCTGCGAGAGAGGCACCATCATTATGTGCCTGCTTTCAGACGCTGCTGTGATGTCTGTGTGGCCACGTATCAAGAAATATCTCACTCCTGGCAAGGCCCTCTATTTCTCACACGGATTCGCCATCACCTGGAGCGACCGCACTGGCTGCGTTCCTCCGGCTGACATCGATGTGATAATGGTGGCTCCGAAAGGCTCAGGAACATCTCTCCGCTCCCTCTTCCTCGAAGGCAGGGGAATCAATGCCTCCTATGCTGTAGGACAGGACGTTACGGGCCGCGCGTTCGACCGCACCATCGCCCTTGGAATCGGTATAGGTTCAGGCTATCTGTTCGAGACCACATTCCAGCGCGAGGCTGTGTCAGACCTTACCGGAGAGCGCGGATCGCTGATGGGAGCCATCCAGGGACTTCTTCAGGCCCAGTACGAAGTGCTCAGGGAGCACGGCCACACTCCGAGCGAGGCGTTCAACGAGACCGTGGAGGAGCTTACCCAGTCCCTTATGCCGCTGTTCGCGCAGAAAGGAATGGACTGGATGTATGCCAATTGTTCCACAACTGCACAGCGCGGCGCGCTCGACTGGTATCCTAAATTCCACGATGCTGTGAAGCCGGTTATGGAGCAGCTGTATGCCAGTGTCGCAGACGGAACAGAGGCCCAGATTTCCATTGACTCCAACTCCAAGCCGGATTACCGCGAAGGCCTTGAGAAAGAGCTCAAAGTACTGCACGACAGCGAGATGTGGAGAACAGCGGAGACAGTCCGCCAGCTCCGTCCTGAAAACAAATAATCTACTGTTATATGGACAGCAATCGAGTCTATATTTTCGACACCACGCTGAGGGACGGGGAACAGGTGCCCGGATGCCAGCTCAACACTGTTGAGAAAATCCAGGTGGCCAAGGCTCTCGAGTCCCTCGGCGTGGATGTGATAGAGGCCGGATTTCCGATTTCCAGCCCGGGCGATTTCAATTCTGTCATAGAGATTTCCAAGGCCGTCACCTGGCCTGTCATCTGCGCGCTCACGAGGGCGGTGGAGAAGGATATCGATGTGGCTGCGGAAGCTCTCAAATATGCCCGCCACAAGAGGATTCACACCGGAATAGGCACTTCCGACTCCCATATAAGATACAAGTTCAACTCCACCCGGGAGGAAATCCTGGAAAGAGCTGTGAAAGCAGTCAAGTATGCCCGTAAATATGTGGATGACGTGGAGTTCTACGCAGAGGACGCCGGACGTACGGACAACGAGTTCCTTGCCAGGGTAGTCGAGGCGGTTATTGCCGCCGGAGCGACTGTGGTCAATATTCCTGACACCACAGGATATTGCCTTCCGGCAGAATACGGCGCCAAGATCAAATATCTCTGCGAGAATGTTGACAATATAGACAAGGCCATAATTTCCACACATTGCCATAACGACCTTGGAATGGCCACGGCCAATACTATGGCCGGGCTTCTGAACGGGGCGAGACAGTGCGAGGTCACGATAAACGGAGTGGGAGAGCGTGCCGGCAACACCGCCCTGGAGGAAATAGCGATGATAATCAAGTCCCACAATGACATTGACCTTCAGACAAATATCAACACCTCCAGGATTTATCCGGTAAGCCGTATGGTCTCCAATCTGATGAATATGCCGGTCCAGCCGAACAAGGCCATTGTCGGGAAAAACGCCTTCGCGCATTCCTCCGGAATCCATCAGGACGGAGTGCTGAAAAACGTCTCGACATACGAGATTATCGACCCGAAGGACATCGGCCTGGACACCAATTCCATAGTTCTCACGGCCCGCAGCGGCCACGCGGCCCTGAAATACCGTCTGGAAACACTCGGTGTGAAACTCCCGGAGGACAAGCTTGACAAAGTCTATCAGGACTTCCTGAAACTTGCCGACAAGAAAAAGGAAATATGTGATGATGACATACTTATGCTTGCCGGAGCCGACCGTTTACACGGCCAGGTGGTCAAAGTTGACTGGCTCCAGGCCACAAGCGGAATCGGTATGAAGCCTGTCGCCTCCATCGGAGTTGACATCGCGGGCGAGAAATTCGAGGCCGCAGCCACCGGAAACGGCCCGGTTGACGCTTCCATCAATGCTTTGCGCCAGATTGTCAAGCGCCAGATTACCATCAACGAGTACACAATCCAGGGTGTAAGCAAAGGCTCCGACGACTGCTGCAAAGTGCATATGCAGGTGGAGCACGAAGGCCGTATATTCTATGGATTCGCCGCTAGCACCGACATTGTGACAGCCTCGATAGAGGCCTATGTAGATTGCATCAACAAGATTCACAACATCTGAAATGAACACACTTTTTGACAAAATATGGGACTCGCACGTCGTCAACAGGATAGAGGACGGCCCGCAGCAGCTGTATATCGACCGGCTGTATTGCCACGAGGTGACGAGCCCGCAGGCCTTTGACGGCTTGAGAGCCAGAGGAATACGCTGCCTCCGCCCGGAAAGGATATTCTGTATGCCGGACCACAACACACCTACACACGACCAGGACAAGCCGATAGAGGACCCTGTATCCAAAAGGCAGGTTGACACGCTGGAGGCAAATGCCCGGGAATTCGGGCTGTCGTATTACGGGATGATGGATCCCCGCAACGGAATCATCCACGTTGTAGGACCTGAAAGGGGACTTTCACTGCCGGGAATGACGATTGTCTGCGGAGATTCCCATACTTCCACCCATGGCGCTGTCGGAGCTGTGGCCTTCGGTATCGGGACCAGTGAGGTGGAGATGGTGATGGCTTCGCAATGTATCCTCCAGCAGAAACCCAAGTCAATGAGAATCAGGGTGGAAGGCAAGCTTGGAAAAGGAGTGACCCCGAAAGATGTGGCCCTGTTCATAATGAAGAACATCACCACTTCGGGTGGAACAGGTTATTTCATCGAATATGCCGGAAACGTTATCAGGGAAATGTCTATGGAAGGCAGGCTGACATTGTGCAACCTCTCGATTGAGATGGGCGCCCGCGGCGGTTTCATCGCACCTGACGAGACCACGTTCGAATATCTCAAAGGCCGTGAGTTCGCCCCGACGGGGGAGGACTGGGACAAGGCAGTCGAATATTGGAAAACCCTCAGAAGCGGTGATGACGCCGTGTTCGACCGGGAGATTGTGTACGATGCCTCGGAGATTGCCCCGATGATTACCTACGGCACCAATCCGGGAATGGGAATCTCTATCAATGGACGTGTCCCGCAGGTTGCCGATATACCGGAAGAAGGCCGGGCATCATTCTCCAAGTCATTGTCTTATATGGGATTCGAACCGGGCCAGCAGATACTCGGGCATAAAGTGGACTATGTTTTCCTTGGGGCCTGCACCAACGGCCGCATTGAGGATTTCCGTGCATTCGCATCGATTGCCGCAGAACGGAAGAAGGCTGAAGGAGTTACCGCCTGGCTTGTTCCGGGCTCCTGGGAAGTGCTGTCGCAGATACGGGAAGAAGGAATTGACAAACTTCTCTCTGAAGCCGGATTCGAGCTCCGCCAGCCGGGCTGTTCAGCCTGTCTTGCGATGAATGACGACAAGATTCCGTCAGGCAAATACAGTGTCTCCACAAGCAACCGCAATTTCGAGGGCCGTCAGGGACCGGGTTCCAGAACATTGCTGGCCAGCCCGCTGACTGCCGCTGCCGCTGCGGTGACAGGAGTTGTTACCGACCCACGCGAACTGATGGACTGATAAAAGAAGATTATTATGCGACAGAAATTCGATATAATAGAAAGCACCTGTGTTCCGCTTCCTCTTGAAAATGTGGACACCGACCAGATAATCCCGGCCCGTTTCCTGAAGGCCACGACGAAGGATGAGAAATTCTTCGGCGACGCTCTTTTCCGTGACTGGCGTTTTGACAGGGAAGGGAATCCGAGGCCGGACTTTGTCCTGAACCGTCCGGAGTTTTCGGCTGAGCCTTCGGAGGGAGTGCACCAGATACTTGTGGCAGGCAAGAATTTCGGCTCCGGTTCGAGCCGAGAACACGCCGCCTGGGCAATTGCCGGCTATGGCTTCAGGGTGGTGATTTCCAGCTTTTTCGCTGATATCCACAAAAATAACGAACTGAACAATTTCGTGCTGCCGGTAGTGGTAAGCGAGGATTTTTTAGCTGAACTTTTAGCGGGTGTTGAAGCTGACCCCCAGCTGAAAGTGCGGGTGGACGTTCCTGCCCAGACAGTTACCAATCTCGCGACCGGACGGCAGGAGAGATTCGAGATAAGCGCCTATAAGAAATATTGCCTTATGAACGCCCTGGACGATATTGACTATCTGCTTGAGCGAAAGGACATTATCGAGGCTTATGAGAAAAATGCCAGGACTTTTTGAGAACGGCGGTATGGATTGTCAGAAAAATATGGTCGAGATAATGGACACGACTCTCCGTGACGGGGAGCAGACTTCCGGCGTTTCTTTCAATGATGAGGAGAAACTGGCGCTGGCGAAACTGCTGCTTGACAATCTCGGGGTAAACCGTATCGAAGTGGCCTCGGCGAGGGTTTCAAAGGGCGAGCTGTCGGCTTTCGGGAAAATATGTTCCTGGGCTGCGCAGACCGGTCATATTGAACAGGTTGAGGCTTTGGGATTTGTGGATGGCGGCCAGTCCATCGAGTGGATTGCCGGAGCAGGCGGCCGTGTTATGAACCTGCTCGCCAAAGGTTCCCTGAAACACGTCACGATGCAGCTTCGGAAGACTCCGGAGGAGCATTGGGATGATATCCGGAGAGATGTCTCGCTGGCAATCTCAAGAGGGTTGTCCGTCAATCTTTATCTCGAAGACTGGTCGAACGGGATGATGCATTCCCAGGACTATGTCATTGGAATGGTCAATGCGTTGAAAGACTGCGGAATCAGGCGGTTCATGCTTCCTGACACGCTTGGAATCCTTTCTCCGGGACAGACTTACGAGTTCTGCTCGCGGATGACCTCCCTCTATCCTGATCTGCATTTCGATTTCCACGGTCACAATGATTATGACCTGTCTGTGGCCAACTCAATGGAAGCGGTCAGGGCCGGTGTCAGCGGAATTCATACCACTGTCAACGGACTCGGCGAACGCACGGGAAACACTCCGGTTGCCAGTATGGCAGGTGTCCTGAACGATTATCTCGGCGTTTCCAATACATTGAAGGAGAATGAATTGACCTATGTATGCCGCTATGTTGAAAGCATTTCGGGCATCAGGATTCCGGCCAACAAGCCTATAGTCGGAGAAGCCGTGTTCACCCAGAGCGCCGGCGTCCACGCTGACGGGGACAGCAAAGGCCATCTGTATGAGAACCAGCTCCTTCCGGAACGTTTCGGAAGAGTTCGCAAATACGCCCTCGGCAAGACCAGCGGCAAGGCCAATATCGCGATGAACCTGGAGGAACTCGGAATCAGGCTGACTCCTGAGCAGATACGCAAAGTGACAGCAAGAGTTGTCGAACTTGGTGACAGGAAGGAGACGGTGACTACTGAAGACCTTCCGTACATCATCTCGGACGTGCTGAAAGGGGAGTTCGCGAAAGGGGAGGACCGGATCAAGGTGGTCAATTATTCACTCCAGCTCGCAAGGGGAATGAGGCCGGTAGCCACAGTGAGAATAAATATTGACGGCACTGATTATGAGGAGGTTTCCTCTGGAGCCGGACAGTATGACGCCTTTATGAAGGCATTGTGGAAGGTGTATGACAGGCTTGGCAAGAGCCATCCGAAACTTACTGATTATGAGGTGGGTATTCCTCCAGGGGGCAAAACCGACGCATTGGTCCAGACCATCATCACCTGGGACTGGAACGGCAACGAACTCCGCACCCGAGGACTGGATGCTGACCAGACAGAGGCGGCCATCAAGGCCACTTTCAAAATGCTCAATATTATAGAAAATTCAAACAACAACTTATATGAGACTCAAAATTGCTGAACTGCCGGGTGACGGAATCGGACCCGAAGTGGTGGAACAGGCTGTCAAGGCAGTGGACGCTGTGTGCAGGAAATACGGACACGAGGCGGAATATGTCTTTGGATATGTCGGCGCCTGCGCTATAGAAAAATTCGGAAATGCGTTTCCGGAGGAGACATTCAGGACTTGTATGGACAGCCAGGCGGTGCTTTTCGGCGCTGTCGGCGACCCGAAATATGACAACGACCCGACGGCGAAGGTGCGTCCGGAGCAGGGCCTTCTTGCGATGCGCAAGCAGCTCGGCCTGTACGCAAACCTCAGGCCGGTCGAGACGTTCAAGTCTCTGGTCCACAAAAGCCCTCTGAAGGAGGAATTGGTGGACGGTGCTGATTTCCTCTGTGTCAGGGAGTTGACCGGCGGAATGTATTTCGGCGAGAAAGGCCGTCTCGACAATGGGGACACGGCTTTCGACACCAATATCTACCACCGTTACGAGGTGGAGCGCATACTGCGCCTTTCATTTGATTATGCCCGCCGCCGCAGGGGACATCTTACTGTGGTGGACAAGGCAAATGTCCTGGAATCCTCACGCCTCTGGAGGCAGGTTGCACAGGAAATCGCTCCTGAATACCCGGATGTCCAGACTGACTATATGTATGTTGACAATGCGGCAATGAAACTCATCACCGGACCGAAGTTCTTCGATGTGCTTGTGACAGAGAACACTTTCGGGGACATCCTGACTGACGAGGCGAGTTGCGTGTCCGGCTCGATGGGACTGCTGGCCTCAGCTTCTATAGGCGAGCACACCGGTGTCTTCGAACCGATTCACGGTTCTTATCCGCAGGCTGCCGGGAAGAATATCGCCAATCCGCTTGCAACGATTCTTTCAGCGGCAATGATGTTCGAGTATGCTTTCGGCCTCAAAGAAGAGGGCCGGGCAATACGGAATGCGGTCAAGGCCTCAATCGATGCGGGCATTGTAACTGAAGATCTTGCGGATGGCGGAAAGGCTTACGGAACCTCCGAAGTCGGCGACTGGGTAGCAGCGAATATTAAATAAATGAACATATATTATGATTGATTGGAAATCTTTGGGCTTCGATGCCTACAGGACAAGAACCCTCGTAGTGGCAAGATGGAAAGACGGTGTATGGTCTGAAATCACTGAAACTGAGGACTTTTCTTTCCTTCTCGACCCGTTCACATGTGTGTTCCACTATGCGTTTTCATGCTTCGAGGGCCTCAAGACCTTCACCCAGAAAGACGGCAAGGTGGCCATTTTCCGGCCTCTGGAAAACGCCCACAGGCTTCAGCGCACTGCCAGATTTCTCGGACTCCCGGAGCCGGATGACTCTATGTTCGTCGAGATGTGCGAGCGCTGCGTCAAATCCAACAGGGAATTCCTCGCTCCGTACGGGCACGATGCGTCCCTGTATCTCCGTCCTCTTCTTTTCGGTGCGCAGCCGAAGATGCAGCTCACTCCTCCGAATGAGGCTATATTCGCTGTGATGTGCGCCCCTGCCGGCCCGTATTATGGCGCCAATATGAAATCTTTCTCCGGCGTGATTCCGCTCAACTATGACCGCGCGGCTCCGAAAGGTTCCGGCAGTTACAAGGTGGGTGCGAACTATGCCGGCACGTTCCGTCCTTATCAGGTGGCTCATAATCAGGGATACAGCGAACTGCTTTATCTGAATTCCAAAACGCACGAGTTCATTGACGAGTTCGGCTCGTCCAACTTCTTCGGCATCAAGGACAATACCTACGTTACTCCGCTTTCGGACAGCGTTCTTCCGTCCATCACCAACAAGTCGCTCCAGACTATCGCCGCGGATCTCGGGATGAAGGTGGAGAAACGTCCTGTCCCGCTTGAGGAACTTGCTGAATTCGAGGAGACCGGAGGCTGCGGCACGGCGGTGGTCATCACTCCTATGTCACATATTGACGTTAAAGAGGTTCTTGAAGAGGATGCTGTCAGCAAGGTCTATCGCTATATGCCTGACGGAGAGGTCGGCCCAGTCTGCACCAAACTGTACAAGACCATTACGGCCATCCAGAAAGGCGAGATAGAGGACATCCACGGCTGGTGCCATGTAATTAAGGATTTCTGATCAGGAATTGTTGACAGTCAGGACGAAATCGTCTGCGTCATCAAGCACAGGGAAAGTCCGGCGGAGTTCCGCCAGGCTTTCCATTTTTATTTCCCCGGTGATTACGCTTTCCTCGCCGTCCGGGCAGCCGGCAATTTCCCTGCCCAGAGGGTCAAGCAGCACCGAGCCTCCGTTGTAATGGCAGGACGGGTCGTCACCCACTCTGTTGACTGCGGCGACAAAACATTGATTCTCAATAGCCCTGGCTCTCAAAAGAGTGTCCCAGGCGTATCTCCTCTGGACCGGCCAGCTGGCCACGCAAAGCATAACGTCATAGTCCCTGCGGTTGCGTGACCATACCGGGAACCTCAGGTCATAGCAGACTGTCAGCAGAAAGCGAATCCCTTTCCACTGCACGACAGTCCTTACATCCCCTCCCGTGAAGTTCAGATGTTCCCCGCCGTAGCTGAACAGGTGGCGCTTGTCGTAGTATGTGACGCTGTCCGGTGTGACGAAGTAGAAACGGTTGACTTTCAATCTGTTATTAAGTTCGACGGCTATGCTTCCCGCTACGGCACAGTTATTTGCCGAAGCGAGTTCCTTCATTGTTTCCAGACTCACGGACGGTTCTTTTTCACATATACCGTTGAATCCGGTAGAGAACATTTCCGGAAGCAGATAAAGGTCGTCTCCGGGATTATCCAGAACCGCTCTTTTTGTCCGTTCATTGTTCTTCCTTATATCCGACCAGTCAATGCCGGCCTGCACAAGCGCAATTTTCATACTCACAGAAATATAAAAATCAGGAGGCTGATACTTGTCAACCTCCTTGTCTTGTAGTCCCGAGTGGAATCGAACCACTATTTAAAGTTTAGGAAACTTCCGTTCTATCCGTTGAACTACGGGACCATTTCGGGAAAAAGGGCTTATTCAGCTACCTTTTTCTCAATAATCTGACGGCCTCTGTAATAGCCGCACTCTGGACATACTCTGTGATACATTACTGTAGCACCGCAGTTAGGGCAAGTAGCAAGAGTAGGAACAGCAGCGAAATCGTGTGTTCTTCTCTTATCCCTTCTTTGCTTAGAAAGTTTGTGTTTCGGATGTGCCATTGTTATATACTTTTAAATATTTTATTCATCTACGGTGCTCATCTAATTGTCAAACAGTCCTTTGAGCACTGCAAAAGGATTGTCCTCCGATTTCTCTCCCTCCTCTTCCGGACTCCCTCCCGGATTGTCGGTGATGTATTTCATTGCCGCCGGGTTGCATTCTCCTTCACGGTGCGTCCTCTGCATCGGCAGGGACAGGCAGGTGAAATCGTAAACCGTCTGGCTCAAATCCATATCCGCACCTTCTTCCGGAAGATAGACTACTTCCCGTTCCCCGCTGACCACTGTCTCCTCTTCCATCACCGGTTCGGGGCCGAACTTCACACTCAATTCAATATCCGCGCTCACCGGAAGCTCGACGTCATCTCCGCATCTGTCGCAAGGTATCGTGACTGTTCCTTTCAGTTCGGCATCGATTCCGAGATATGTGCCGGATTTTTCAACCACGGCCGCCACCGTAATATCGGCTGCGCTTATCTCTTTGTTATCAAACCTTTTGAAAAACCCGGCTCCGGCCCGCCATTCAAAAGCGGTTTTCCCCGGTTTGAGCCCGTTCAGAGGTATGATAAAATCGTCTTTCATTTGCCCGCAAACAGATTAGGGGATGCAAAGGTAAGAAAAAACTTTGGAATATCAATCAGATTCTCCGCTTTTTCTTTTCCTT
>JBJEBM010000024.1:0-20857 GCA_051870055.1 Candidatus Cryptobacteroides sp. | reverse complement strand
GTCGGAAAACGAAAGTAGGAAGAAAACTACTTCGTTTTCCTCCTACTCGATTATTTCCTGTTTGGACTTGCGGAGGATTATTTCTAATTTTGGACTTTCGAAACTATAAAACAGATACTTTATAAATGGAATTTAGAAGGACAATTCTGATTACTGGCGGAGCGGGCTTCATTGGCAGCAATGTGGTCCGTCTGTTCGTGAACAAATATCCTGATTACAGGATAATCAATCTGGACAGCCTGACCTATGCCGGCAATCTGGCCAATCTGCGTGATGTCGAGGACCGGCCGAATTACCGCTTCGAAAAGATGGATATATGTGATTATGAGGGGGTTCTCGGGCTGATGCGAAGGGAACAGGTGGACGGCGTGATTCATCTTGCCGCGGAGACCCACGTGGATCGTTCCATTGACGACCCTTTCACTTTCGCCCGTACGAACGTGATGGGAACTTTGAGCCTGCTCCAGGCGGCGAAGAGATGCTGGGAGGAAAACGGCTGGATGGCTCCCGGAAAGACCGCAGATGACGGACGATGCCTCTTCTATCACATTTCCACGGATGAAGTATATGGAGCTCTCGAGGTGACAAATCCTGAAGGCGTAGAGCCTCCGTTCTCCACAAAGGCCTCAAGTTCGAGTCTCCACAAGGCATACGGACGTGAGTTCTTCAGGGAGGATTCCAGATATTCCCCGCATTCCCCTTATTCCGCCGCCAAAGCGTCGTCCGACCATTTCGTCAGGTCTTTCCACGACACTTACGGCATGCCGGTGATTGTGACCAACTGTTCCAACAATTACGGCCCATATCAGTTTCCGGAGAAGCTTATACCATTGTTCATCAATAATATACGTCATCGTAAGCCGCTGCCGGTCTATGGCCGCGGAGAGAATGTCCGTGACTGGCTTTATGTGGAAGACCACGCAAGGGCGATTGACCTTATTTTCCATAAAGGGAAGCCGGGGGAGACGTACAATATCGGCGGCTTCAACGAGTGGAAGAATATAGACCTCATCAAGGTGCTGGTTTCCACGGTTGACCGGCTGCTTGGCCGCGGAAAGGACGAGGATATGGACCTCATCACTTATGTGACTGACAGGCCGGGACACGATGCCCGCTATGCCATTGATTCCACGAAGTTCCAACGAGAACTCGGATGGGAGCCGTCCCTCCAGTTCGAGGAAGGCATTGAAAAGACTGTCCGCTGGTATCTGGACAATCAGGACTGGCTGGACAATGTGACCAGCGGGGATTATCAGGATTATTACGAGAAAATGTACAAAGACAGGTAGGGATGAACGGTCAGCCGGAAAAGAAGGGCAGGCCTGCCAGGGCAAGAAAACGCCGCGGCAAATCCGTGGCTTCCGGACGGATGAAATCATTTGTCCGCTATCTTGCCGTGTTCTTTGCCGGTTTCGTCTCCTGTTATCTGGTGATGGTGTGGCCCGATGTGCGTGAGAGAATCGAGGTCAATTCCGGAGAGTACAGGCTTCCGCTGAAGGAGGCCGTGATCGGGATTGACATATCTCACCACCAGGGAAGGATAGACTGGTCCAGAGTCGCGTTTTCCTATGAGAAAGGCTCGGGCGCTCTTGTGGAGGGCGGGGCGGCGGGAGTCCGCCCGGTGGATTTCGTCATAGCGAAAGCCACTGAGGGCCTGGACCACCAGGACCGGCGCTACACTGAATATAAAACTGAATGTGAACGGGTTGGCATACCGTTCGGGGCCTATCATTATTTCAAGCCGGGAGTGCCTGCCGGGGACCAGGCTTCCAATTTCATCAAGTCCGCCAGGCTCGGCACCGGCAATATCGTGCCTGTTCTCGATGTCGAGGAGCGCGGCAGAAAGAGCATCACCGAATTGCAGACCGCTGTGCTCGGCTGGTTACAGACTGTGGAGAGCATCTACGGTGTCAAGCCGGTTGTCTATTGCAGCCTGTCTTTCTATGAGAAGTATTTCAGTTCTCCGCGTTTCTCCGACTACAGATTCTGGATTGCCTCCTACTCACGTGAGTCTTTGGAAATGGACTATGTCCTCTGGCAGCAGACTGACCGCGGGCGTGTGAGGGGCATCAGGGAAAAGACTGATATCAATGTTTTCAACGGCTCGAAGTCCGATTTCCGCAAGACAATGCTGATAAGATAGTGCACCTGGCTGAATGCTGAGGTATATAAAAATCAGGGAGACCGTCTTTGGCCTCCCTGATTTCCAGTTATATAGCAGACGGTGATTATTCAACCACCTTGGCAACGATGTTGTCGATGAACATACGCCTTCCGCCTGATTTCGTGTAGTTGATTGCGCCAGTTTCCTTGTTGAGAAGGTCTGTAGCAACCACTGTGATTCTGGTATCGGCATCAGCACCCTTTACGACTGCGGATATCTTGGTCCAGAAAATCTCGCCAATACCCTGATGAGTCTCGAATGGGTCGCTGTACTTGGTCCCGTTCTCGAAAGTACCGTTGCCGACAATCATCCAGGTAAGGGTATAATTGTCAATGGCACCACTGCCCTGAACCATTCTCGCCCAGTCCATTGAAAGGACATAATCCTTGCCTCCTGCATCGATTGAAGGCAGAGTGAGCGAAGTCTGGCTGCTTGACGAAGTCTTGCCCATCTTGAGGTAGCATTCCTGAGCATAGACTACATTGTTTGCTCCATCAGCCTTGCCCGGGATGACATAGCCCATCTTGTCTCGCAGCGGTACAAAAATATCATTCAGAGCTGCAGTCGAATAAATATTAGGAGCCTGGGCAGAAAGATTCTTGCTGCCGACGGTATCATACTCACCTGGGGTTGTGGTCTTGGCGGCATCAATTACAGGCTGTATCCAGCTGAAGTCGTCAGCAAAAATCACATCCGAGCCGTGCTGCTCGATAGAATATACATAGGTGAAGTCATATTTGGCATTGTAGAATGTCACCTTGGCTTCCCTTGTCGGACCGGCGTTGGACTTTACCTGGACGCTGAGGTCGTAATTGCCTGCCACTGCCTCGGATACAGGCAGTGTAATCTCATCGGAAGTTGCGGTGAAGTCCACATTGGACTCGATTCTTACAGGAAGAGTCATTCCGGTTGCAGGGATGAACCTCGTCTGGCTGGATACGATAACATCAATCCTCGGCTCGAAGTTTTCCTGCTTTACCATTACATACGACTCGACGTTCTTGTCAGCATTGTAGAAACGGATGTATCCGCTTCTTGTGGCGCCGCTCAGGTTAGGTGCCAGGGTGAAAGAATGGTATGACTTCTCGACAAGACCACGGGTGGAAGGAACCTCGACCTCGGTAATCCATTCGTCAGAAATCTCGACAGCATATTCAATATTTGACTGTACGGTTACATCGAAGCTGTCGCCCTCTCCGAGGAGAGCGGATGTGTTCTTGCTTGCTGTCACGCTGATGAGAGGATCAAGCTCTCCGCCGGCTGCTGACTGGACTACATAGATGTTCTTTCTCGTATCAGCAGAGGCGATAGTGAAACATCCTGTCCTCATAGTGGTGCTGAGACTCTGCTCGCACTCTACAGTCACGGTCACATCCTCGTTCGCATTGCCTTCGAGAACATCGACAGTGAACCAGTCTGATCCGAAAGCCTTGGTGATAGTCCAAGGGTTGTCGGACTTGATTGTGATTGCGGCAGGTCCTTCCGGATTTCCCTCGAAAGTGACAATCTCATCAGAAAGAGTCAGTTTTGCATAAACCGGGTCTGCATAAGGAACGCCCGAATCCTTGATCTTGATGTTGTCAAGATGCCAGCGCTGCTGGTCAGGAGTTACAGATTCATACTGGTAAGGGCGTATGGTGATTCTGGACTTGTTGCTTGCACCCTTAAGGAGGACTGATGCATGCTGCCAAGCAAGTTGTCCCTTCTCCTGAGTTGTGACCAGAGGGTCGCTGACATTGGTTCCGTTCTCGAACAGGCCTGCGCCTTCAGGAACTTCTACGACAATCTGGACGTTGTCAATGTTGCCCGAGCCTGTCATATGGGCAGCCCAGTCGAATTCGATTACAGCATTCACAGGCTCGCTGCCCTTGAACTCGATTTCAGGAAGCCTGAGACCGTTATTGTTGTTCGCAGTCGCCGTGCTGGTCTTTCCGAATTTCCAGTAATAAGCCTGAGGGTAAATGACTTTCGGCCCCGGGTTTATATCCTCATATCCCCTGGCGAGGAGCTCCTCAAGAAGCAAAGAGAGAGCTGCTGTTCCACGGAGGTTCGGTGCCGAGGCGCTGGAATTGTTCTCTCCGATGGAATCTCCCACGTCCACTCCTGAAGCCTCGATGAACGGTTTCATCCAGGAGAAATCATCATAGAAATATGCCTCAAGACTCTCGTTTATTCCCTTGTCTTCAAGACTGATTATGAGAATGGATGCTGTGCCGTTCTCAACGCCAAGGAAATATCCCTGGTATGCGATATTGTGCATATTCACGGCCTCAAAGTCCACCCCGGAACCGGCCTTGAGTTCAACTGCGACAACAGCGACCGGCAAAGCTGGATCAAAGACGAGGTTGCTGCCAAGGATACCTGACTCCGCAGTAATGTAAACCGGAGCGTTGAGTGAGGAAGGGTCAAATGGAACTGGCGAAGGATATGCCACCTCTTCATTTGAATTCACTGTAACCTCACCTGCCTTGATGGCGGCTGCGCCAAACTTCGATACTTTCTCACCTGCGATGAAGACTTTGTCTCCGACTTCGACCTTTTCTTTGGAATCAACATACAAAGAACCGGAAGCATCGCTTATAATGAAGCCTTCAGCTGCCACAGCCATCACTTGGCCTCCTGGAATCTTCGCAAATGCCCCGTCGTCAATCTTGTTGAAGTCAGCAATTGTCATCTCGGACACACCTACATAATTGTCGCCTTTCTGATAAATGACGGCAGTTACAGAGTATCCTCTCTTGTTCGCAATGGTGATAGTGGCATTTCTCGGAAGAGACATCACTCCACCTTCAAAGTTGTCTGTAACTGAGACAGTCACAGCAACAGTGTTGGATCCGCGGACTGGATCGACGTCAATCCAGTCAACCGGAACATCGATCATCCACTCTTCATCTGATGCTACAGTAAGAGTCTGAGGTTCAGCGTCCTTTGCGGCGAAAGTCAGACTAGGATCGCAAAGCAGCGCACTTGGCTTGACCATTTCCTCTTCTTTACACCCCGCAAGCGAGACGCAGACAAGAGCGGCGCTGATACTGAATATTTTATTTAATAATTTCATATACAATAATATTTGCGGTTAAAACAGTGCGCTATTCTTCTGAAAGGCCATCTTTCCAACCAGGATTCTGCTTAAGATTCGGATTGAGTTCCCTGTCTTCGAGCGGAATCGGATACAGGTAGTCCCTTGACTCGTCGAATGAGCGTGATTTGAGCCTGTGCATATCAATGTAGCCGCTTCTTCCTTCACTCAGCACTATGCCATCCGTGCACGGAACATTTTTGTCGTCAATTTCAATCTCCTGAATCTGAACCTTATATTCAACCTTGCTGTCCGGAGCTTTTGCGGTGTCATAAAGAAGGATGTCCGGAACGCCGTCACCTGTAAGGTCATACTCGCCAGGTCCCGGGAAATAGATTCCCTGAAGCGGCTGCATAAAGCAACGTCCTTCTTTCCATCTCACGATGTCATCCCATCTGCTGCTGTCCTCAAGAACGAGTTCGATAGTCCTTTCCCTGCGAATTTCCAGCAAGGCTGCAAGATTGGAAGGATTCTTTTCGGCGAGAGTCCTGTAGCCATATTTTTCGGATACAAGGTAAGGGTCAACAGTAAGGTCGTCAACAACCATTTTCGGCATTCCGACCCTCTCCCTTATCTTGTTGATGGACTTGTCGGCCTCAGCCTGCCTGAACTCACCGAGTTCAGCTTTCGCTTCGGCGTAAATAAGATGAGCCTCAGCAAAACGGTAAACAGGAATGTCATTGAAGGACATATCAGCTCGCTCTGCCGTAGGATATTTGGTTCCGTCCATAACGTACTTGTCATACTGGAAGCCGGACGAAGTGACTGAGATGTCAGGACCGACCATAGTGTATTTGTCGGTTGTGCGGACGTGGTCAGGCATCCTGATGATGGCTGCAAGCCTTGGATCCCTGTCTTTCACTTCGTCCACAAACTGCATTGTCTCCCATCCTTCCTTGTCGGTGAAACGGCTTCCGTCCTTCATGAGGAACGAATCAATGAATTTCTTGCTGAATCCAGGATTGCCCTGGGTGGCCATACAAGCGTAGCCGGTAGCATTGTGGATACAGGAAATCGGCTGGTCCATACGGATGGCGAGAATATATTCATTCTTGTCGGCATCGACCTCGCGGAAAAGCTCGCCATAATCAGGCGCAAGTGAGTATGGAGACTTGTCGAGAATCTCTTCAGCGGCATCAGCAGCAAGACGGATGTAGTCATCGCTCTTGAGACCGTCCGGATACTCAAGACCACGGTATTTCCTGTATGTGCCTTCATAGAGGCAGAACTGGGCCTTGAGCATAAGTGCAGCCCATCTGTTCACCCTGTATGTGCTCACTTCGGACGGAAGTGATTCGATGGCCTCGTCAATGTCCTCAATCATTTTGGACATTACAAGTTCACGTGAGTCCTGAGTCTTGTAAAGATCCTCATCCTTGGAACCGAGTTCCCTGTCATACCACGGAACATCACCGAATCTTTTGACTTTCTCATAATAAAACCTTGCGCGGAAGAACTTTCCAAGACCTGTGTACTGGCGTACAACAGCCGGGTCGTCGCATTTGTCCATATTGCCGAGCAAAGTGTTGATTTTGCGGAGCTGGCTCCAGCTCCAACCGCCCGAGCCGACAGCGGTCGGAATCTCACGGGCAACGCCGCCCATAAGTTCGTCAGAAAGGACACCTTTCTGGAAAAACACGTCAGACTGCCTCTTGTATGGCTCTTTTGTGAACAGGTTGTCATAAAAAGAGTTTGAGAACAGCTTGAAATCCTGCTCGTTCCTGAAATAATTCTCAGGTGCGAGTTTGTCTTTTGGTGCCTTGTCAAGGAAGTCGCAGGACGAAAGGCCAAGAACTACTGCCAAGACAGGTAAAATATATCTTCTCATTATCTTTCCTCCCATCTATTAAAATGTAATGTCAATACCGAACATAATGGTCTTCTGCCAAGGATAAGCGATAAAGTCCTTGTCGTCAGGTGTGTAAAGTCCGTCTGAATTCTTGCTTGTACCTCTGTAGTATGTGGATTCCGGATCCCAGTACTTTGTGTGTTTCTTCAAAGGCGACCAGTATGCAAGGTTCTCTCCGGAGAAGTAGAACCTGACTTTGTCAACGTGGATGGCGTCCATCCATTTCTTTGGCAGAGAATATCCTACAGTGAGATTCTTCAATCTCATATAACGGCAGTTCTGCAGGTATCTGGTGTTAGGAAGTTTCAGTTCTCCACCAGTTGATGAATAAACGCGCGGTCTCGGGAAATATGCGTCAGGATTCTCCTCTGACCAGCAGGTCTTGATGAAGTCCCTTGGCATAAAGGCCGTATAATATGCGTATGAATACGAACCCCAGAACGGAATATTCTTTCCGGAAGGATAGACATAATGGTTTCCTACTCCCTGGAAGAATACGGAAACGTCAAAGCCCATCCAGTCAAAGCCGATATTGAAGCCGTACTGCATACTTGGCAGGGAGTTTCCGATAATCTTGCGGTCACCCGGGTCTGCTACAGTGTTCTTGCCGTATGAAAGGACATTGATGCCGTTAGGACCTTCCTGCTTGTTGTCGAGATCCACATAGCGGAGGTCTCCGGCAAGGAATCCTCCCTGCATTCTGTTGTCACCGATAAGAGACAGTGCATCGAGCACATTTGCCTGATAATCCTGGGCCTCCTCGTCGCTCTTGAACAGCCCGTCAACAACAAATCCCCATATCTCGCCGATCCTCTGTCCTGGATAATAATCATTGAGAAGTTTGTCCTTGTTGTTGTCATATTTGGTAATATGGGACACATAGTCGCTCAATGTGGCCCTCAAACTGTAGTTGAATGGCTTTCCTGCAAGTCTGAATGAATCTCTCCAACTTAGGGACAGCTCGTATCCTTTAGTCCTCAAATCTGCGGAATTCTCCTTCGGAGCATCTGCGCCATATACCGCAGGCAGTGAGTTGCCCTGTACGAGCATATCCTTGGTGTCGCGGATATAGGCCTCGGCGGTGAATTCGAGTCTGTCGTTGAGGAATGCGGCGTCGAGGCCCACATTGTACTGCTGTGATGTCTCCCACGTGAGTTTGCTTGAGTTAGGTGCGGAAATTCCGGTGTACTGAGCCCTGTTGGAGCCCTCTCCGAAAGTATAGTGCTTGAAAGTGCTCACGCTCACAGTTCTCATATAGGCGTAGTCAGACACGTTCTGGTTTCCGAGAGAGCCGTATGATGCCCTGAGTTTGAGATTGTTCACCGCATTCTTGGCGGAACGGAAGAACGGCTCCTCAGAGATTCTCCATCCGATTGAGCCTGAAGGGAAGAGACCCCATCTGTGGCCGTCCCCGAATCTGGATGTTCCGTCGTATCTTCCTGATATCTCTGCAAGATACCTGCCTTTGTAATCATAGTTGATTCGTCCGAAGAATCCCATAAGGGCATATTCGCTCTGTCCTCCTGCGACCTCGGTGATAGTGGCGCCGGACTCATCCGGGACAACCAGGTTCAGGTCGTTGAGGTAGTCATCCGAAACATTCCAACCTTTTGCCTGCACATTCTTGTAGTGGTATGTCTCGGTGCT
This sequence comes from Candidatus Cryptobacteroides sp., assembly GCA_051870055.1. Lineage (GTDB taxonomy): Bacteria > Bacteroidota > Bacteroidia > Bacteroidales > UBA932 > Cryptobacteroides. Next base: position 12,118 of record JBJEBM010000024.1, on the reverse strand, counting down.
TATGCCAAGCATGACTTTCAGGTTATGAGCATCCTTGTATGTGTCGTTGTAGGTTGCGAAGACGTTGCTGGACAGGTAGTTGTATGTTCTGTGCCGCTCAGTGAGGGAATTCTCGCCAGCCCCTTGGGTATATGCGTCGAACTCGCCTGGCCTTATGCCGTATGGCACATTGGCCGTCCTGTAGCTGTCATCCCGCTGGACTCTTCTGTAAGTGACGTTGGCAGTGATGTTGAACTGTTTCACAGGAGTGATGACCATCTCTGCGGTATTGGCGAAATTGAATTTCTTCTGGTCATTCTTGTGCTTTCCCATAGCGAGGATGATCTGGCGGCCGTTGGCTACAGAATAGCCGCTTACAAGCGGGTTGGCGTAGAGGCCTGATCCATCCGGGTTGAAAAGCGGGAACGAGGCAGGGCAGTGGCGGAGGTTTACGAAAATATCCTGGTCATTCGAGCCGGCTGCACCTATATATGCATAATCGGATGTGTAGAAAGAGACATTGTCGGACACTTTCAGCCAAGGCTTCACATTGGCATCGATGTTCGCTCTTACATTCAGTTTTCTGAACTCGTCCGGATTGATTTTGTGAATACCTGACTGCTTGTCATATCCTGCAGAGAGGAAATACCTCACGGCTTTGCCGCCGCCACTGATTGACACATTGTGCTGCTGGACAGGATGCCTGTCATTGAACAGCTCGTGATACCAGTCGGTGTTGCAGTAATATACCCACTGCTCTTTTCCGTTTCTCACTTCCTTGACCACCCACGGACGGTCAGGATTCTCGGTTTTGTCATTGACGCGGGCGAGGAGTTCGAGCATATCGTGCTCCGTATAATTGGTGTAATTCTTATGAGCTGCCTGAGTCCTCCAGAAAAGGTCAAGAGTGTAAACTGACCAATATCCACGGTCCTCATAATCAGTGGATGTTGTAGGTGCTTCCCATCCGAATTTTCCGCTGTAGCGGATTTTGGCGTGGCCGTCATCGGAGGTGCCTTTCTTAGTTGTTACCAAAATGACACCGAATGCTGCCCTGGCTCCGTAAACGGCAGCGGCAGCGGCATCCTTGATAACAGAGATGCTGGCGACATCATTAGGGTTCACGTCCTCGATATCGCCGACTGCGCCGTCAATGAGAATGAGCGGAGCTGCGTCGGAGTTGTTGATGGAGGTGAATCCCCGGATGTTAAGCTTGCCTGTGCTGCCAGGGGCGCCTGACTGTGTAGTGATGTTGAGGCCTGGAACAGAACCCTGGAGCATTGTCACGAGGTTATGCGATGATCGGTCTTTCAGGCTCTTGTCATCAATGACTGATACGGCGCCGGTCAGATTGACCTTCTTCTGGGTGCCGTAGCCTACGACGACAGTCTCGTTGAGGAGCATATTGTCCTCTTCAAGATATACTACGATTGAAGTTTTGCCGGCAGCGACTTTGACCAGCTGGGAAGAATAGCCCAAGCAGGATACGTCCAATGTGGCGTCAGCGGCCGGCACATTCAATGTGAAGCTGCCGTCAACATCGGTCACTGTGCCTTGACTGGCACTTCCGGAAAGCATTACCGCCGCGCCGATGACCGGCTGCTGATTGGTGTCAAGAACTTTACCCGACACCTGCCTGTTCTGTGCGAAGGCGCTGATGCAGCAGGCCATCGAAAGAACAAAAGCTACAGCTGATGATTGTAAAACTCTCATACGATTAGTGTGTTAATATTAAAACAAGTTGTAATTATTATTTTGGTTTTGACAAAATCAGAACTTGTACGTCTCCACGGAGAAAGTCTTGGGACGTTTCATTAATTCGGTATAGACGTTGCCGAACCTGTCAGTTACCTTCACCTCCAGGGTTGAATTTGCGCTCGAAGCCTTGACCTTCCAGATATGGTTGGTGGAAGATGTCTTGAAAGTAGGGTCAGTCGTGCTCTTCATCGCCGGAGCGGAATAGGTTATGAGGTGGAGAGGGTCGCACAGTGTGACTCTGGTTGCATCCAGCCTGGTTCCATTCTCGGTTACCTCGATTTTCCACTGCGGGTCATAGTTCCATACATTGATATACACCTCATTGTCAGAGCTTGCAGAGCTCCAGGAAGAAGCGAGTTTGTTGAATGCAGCCTTGTAAGTGTCAGCGGCTGAAGCATCCATATATTTGTCTGCCGTGATGGCTATCTGGTTCCTGTCATAAGTCCTGAACTGAATTTCTGTGTCCTTGCCCGTAGGCTTGAAGGCCCATTTGAAGTCAGTTCCGCTGACATCGAAAATCTGGTATCCTCCAGGTGCTCCGTCCTGGCCAATATTCACTCCCGGGAAATATTTTCCTGTCCACCACCAGGTGGCGCAGACCGCTCCGCTGTTGTGCTCGAAATGAGTGGCGGCCACGCTGTTGTTCATCTTATGGGTATGACCGGAGATGACCTGGACATTCTTGTAGCCGTTGACAGCAGCTGCAATGGCGGTCTGGTCAGCGCTCGGGAGCGAATACAGAGGGGCGTGCAGGGCGAGAACTACGGATTTGCTCTTCGGGACAAAAGACAGATCTTTTTTCAGCCAGTTGATATTGTCGTCAGAGAGGTCAGGAATGTGAACTCTTGAATCTGATGTGCCTGTGCCGGTGTTGTTCGCCACAATGTCGTCCAATACGACGTAATGCACATCCCCGATGTTGAATGAATAGTAAGTAGGGGCAATGATCTCTCTCCAGAATCTTGCGCAATCCATATCGCCGATAACACCTGACAGGCAGGCGTGGTCGTGGTTTCCGATGGTATTAAATACAGGAATGGAATTTATCTTGTTGAGATATTCCAAAGCCTTGTTCAAATCGAAGCCCTTGCTTTCCCAATAAATATCCCAGGAAATGTCGCCAAGTGTCAGGGCATATACCTTGCGGCCGCTGTTGGCTGCGATATATGTGTTTATGTCCGACACGAACTGTAGATACTGGTTGAGGTCGTTGTTTGAGTTGACTCCTCTGTTTGCAAGATGCAGGTCCCCGAGGGCCAGCATTACGTGGTCAGACTGGTCTCCGGCATTCGTCAGGGAGAAGTCAACCCGCTCCGGAACTGATGCGGCCGTTTTCAATGTGTAATGGATTTTAGGCTGCGAACCTACGCAAGCAGCCTCGTAACCACTTGGTAATGAAACGAAAACATATCCGAGTTCCTTTGCGGATTTCAGTTGGTAAACACCGTCGGCGTCAGTCTTGACCACCTCGAAACCGTCTGAAACGACGACTCCTTCAAGTCCTTTTCCGTCGCAGGTGACTATTCCGTAGACAGTGCTCCCGGCGTCAGGCTTTATTTCGGCCGCGGACACTATGAGAAACATTGTCCCCATTTCTTTCACGGTTTTCCCTCTGCGGATGGATACTCCGTACACTCCGGCCGATATGCCGTCGGCAAGCTGGATGGTGAAATTGCTTTTGCTGACAGCCACAATACGGCAGTCGAAAGATTTGCCTGATGATTCAAGGACAATGACGTCGCTCTCTTCAGGAGATTTGCTGAAACGCACTCTGAATGCAATGGTGTTCTCTTCCGGGGCGATGGTGACAGACTCCGGCACCACGAAATCCACATCAAATGAACTTTCGCCATCTCCGTTGTCAGAACAGGAAATCTGACACACTAAAGCAATTGATGCAAATAGTAATGGAATGAAACGATTCATAGATTTTATAAATTCATTTTGGAGATATATTTTTTTGAATTAATGCTTGTGTTTCGATAAATAAACTGCACTTCGAACTCATTGCAGTTCCTATAAAAAACATTATAGGCACATATAATGGCTTATTCTCTCATATGTTAAATATTTTCATACGCTTTTGGATTTTTTCGATTTGAAAGCGAAATCGTAAAAATTTCCATCACAAAACACCTATCTTATTTACATTTCGAAACAAAGGTAATATAAAAAATGTTTTATGCAAAATAAATTTAACATACGACACGTACATTTCGCATAATCTTAATAATTGATCACCTTCCGCCCAGTTCATCAAAAGCATCCTCGCGCATATCTTCCTATAATGTTTTTTATTGGACGGACAAAGAATCATTATAACCACGTCTTTTTCATACCGACATACTTAATTACCAAATACATATAGCGCTAAAATGAATTTGTTGTAATATGAATCGTTTCATCAAGCTTATTTTTGTTTTCATTACTCTTTTGTTCGTTGTCTCCTGTTCAGACGACAACAGCGGGTCTGATGCTGCATTTGACGTGCAGCTTGACATCCCTGCCGAAATCAGTGTGGGCACGGACGGCCTGATCAAGTTCAGGATATTGTTCAACAAGGCTCCGGAGAGTACTGATGTCATCGTTCTCGGCGATTCTGCCGGAAAAGACCACGACTGTGACATCGTGGATGTATCTTCGAAATATGTGACCGTCGCCCTTTTTGATGGCGCTCTCACAGACAATTATTCCGTCTCAGTACGCAGGGGGAAGGCTGTCAAGAAGATGGGGAATACCCGTATCATCGTTTCCGACGGCGTTGAACCGGCTCAGGAAAGCACCGTGTATGGACGGGTGATCTGTGGGGACAAGCCTCTCAAGGGAGTTGTCATATCTGACGGAGTCGAGGTGGTTGCCACCGATTCCGATGGCGTCTACCAGATGAAGTCTGCCAAGAAATACGGCTATGTATTTATCTCTGTTCCAAGCGGCTATGAGGTTGCAACTGAAGGAGTTCTCCCTTCCAACCACGTTATTCTGAAAGAAAATGCCTCGACTGCAGAAAGAGTTGACTTCCGTGTGTTCGAAGCCGGAGACCAGACCAACCATACAATGCTTGTCTTCGGTGATATGCATCTCGCCGGCGGAAGGAACAATGACAGAGAATGGTTCAGGGACTTCTGTCTCGAGGTGAAGGACTATGTGAATAGCCACAGCTCCGAGAAGGTTTATGCCGTGACACTCGGTGATATGACCTGGGACTATTACTGGTACGACAGGAAGTATCAGTTCACGCAGTATCTCGATGATGTCAAGACTGTCGGTGACTTGACAATCTTCCACACCATCGGAAACCACGACCACGATATGTATCTGCCGGGAGATTTCGAGAATGCTGTCCAGTTCACGAGGGAGGTCGCTCCTGATTTCTATTCATTCAATATAGGCAAAGTGCATTATGTCGTTCTCGACAATATACTCAGCACCAGCAAGGGCGGAGGACCGTCAGACAGGAAGTACAATGAACTTGTTACTAATGAGGAACTTGCCTGGCTGGCAAAGGATCTTTCCTACGTATCCAAGTCCTCACCTGTAGTTGTTACAATGCACGCAACGACAACCAATCTTGACACCGAGGCAAACAGGACTGCGCTCTTCAACTGTTTCAACGGTTTCGAGCAGGTTCATTTCCTGACAGGACACACCCATCAGGTGGCAAACAAGAAGTCCAGCAACTGGTATGACCATAACTGCGGCGCCGTCTGCGCCGACTGGTGGGACTGCGTTTACAAGTCCGAAGGCAAGGTACATATCGGAACTGACGGAGCTCCGGGCGGATACGAAATATTCAATATCACCGGTACTGAATTCAAATGGCAGTTCAAGGGTACCGGATTGGACAAGGACATACAGTTCCGCACCTATGACCGCAACAATATCCATCTTTCCACGGACAATTATATGTCAGGAAAGACTGCGGAGCAGAAAGCATTGTTCGAGACAGTGGCCGGCAGCTGGAAAACAGCCAACAACGCCAATGAGGTGTATATCAATGTCTGGAACTACGGACCGGGCTGGAGCATTGAGGTGACTGAGAACGGCAAGCCATTGACCGTCACACAGTCCGGCGGCAGCTCATTCAGGGATCCGCTCCACATCATTACTTATATTCCGACATCCGGAAAGACTGGTGAGGACTCTTTCACTACCAAGTCTTGCAGCCATATGTGGAAAGTTACCGCATCAAGCGCTACCTCCTCTCTTGAGATAAAGGTGACGGACAATTTCGGAAATGTCTATAAGGAGACTATGACCCGTCCGAAGGCATTCAACATCGACACATACAGCAGATAATTACATTTTAATACAACCAGTCAATATTAACTAAACTACCTTTTATGAGATTTATCAATTCTATTGCTGCAACTCTGTTGCTTGCGCTTTCTACCCTTGTGGGAGCGAATGCGCAGGACAGACTTGTGTCAGGAACAGTTCTTGACACTCAGCAGCAGCCGGTTATCGGTGCGTCCGTAATGGTCGCAGGTACCAGGCAGGGTACTGTGACTGATCCAGATGGAACTTTCTCATTGAAAATTCCTGAGGGAGATGTTACTCTCGAAGTGGCCTGCTTGGGTTATACGACTGTGAACACGACAGTTCCTGCAGGAACGTCGCGGATTACTGTAACTCTTGAAGAAGACAATATGCTTCTCGAGGAGACAGTCGTTGTAGGTTATGGTACACAGAAGAAAGTCAATCTGACCGGTGCCATTACCTCCATTGACTCCAAGTCATTGGAAAACAGGGTTTCGCACTCCGTTTCCACAATGCTTCAGGGTTCTGTTCCCGGACTCAACATCAGCACTTCATCAGGTAACCCTGGATCCACAGGTTCACTGAACGTCCGCGGTTATACCTCAATCAACGGTGCTGACCCTCTCGTTCTCATTGACGGAGCCGTAGGCGACATTGACCGTGTCAATCCGAATGATATCGAGTCCATCTCAGTCATCAAGGATGCTGCCGCAGCTGCCGTTTACGGAGCAAGGGCCGCATTCGGTGTGATTCTCGTCACCACGAAGAGCGGAAAGGCCGATGAAGGCAAGGCTACAGTGCGTTACAGCGGCCGTTTCGGATGGGAGGAACCTACTACCTCGACAGATTATGAGACAAGGGGTTACTGGTCAGTCTATACTCACAATGTCTTCCGTATGAACTCCGAAGGCAACAAGTATGTGAAGTATGATGATTACGATATGCAGCAGCTGCTCGCCCGCGTGAACGACAAAAAGGAGAATCCGGCCCGTCCTTGGGTCGTTGAGCGTACCGTCAACGGCCTGAACCAGTGGCGCTATTACGGAAACTACGACTGGTGGCATATGCTCTTCAACGACAGGCATCCTGTCCAGCAGCACAATGTCTCCATTTCCGGAGGTTCGAAGAATGTGAAGTACTTTGTATCCGGCGGACTGGACCATCAGGTCGGTATCGTCAAGCAGAGTCCTGACGTCTTCAACAAGTACAATCTGCGTTCAAAGGTGGACTTCGATATCAACAAGTATATGAAGTTCAGCAACAACACCGCTTTCTACAGCTCACTTTATGACTTCATCGGTGTAGGTGACATCCAGAACGCCATTACCTATACAGCCTCCCACGCTCTTCCTATCTTCCCGATGCAGAACCCGGACGGCTCCTGGATTTACAAGCTGAAGGACTTCTTCAACTCTGACTACGCTGTCGGAAACGGCCGTCACATCGTCTATGGAGAGGGCAAGGATACCAACCTCCAGAGGAAGACTGATTTCTCCAATACCTCCGAACTTACCATCAAACCTGTGAAGGGACTCACTATTGTAGCTAACTTCACATACAGGTTCCACCAGAACAGGAACACCAGCAGGACTACCAACTTCACTTACAGAAGATATCCTGGCGGTGACCTTGAGAAGTATGATTCAGGTGCGGGTCTTGACCAGCTCAAGGAGTCTATCCAGACCTACAATTACTATGCGACCAACATTTTTGCGACATATGAGAATACTTTCGCTGACAAGCATCACCTTACAGTTATGGTCGGTGGAAACTACGAGTCGGAGAACAGGAAGGATGTAGGTGCATCAGGTGATTATCTTCTTACCGAGAACCTTTCAGACCTTAACCTTGTCGGAACCAATGCGGACGGTGCTACTGTAATGGCAGTGACCGGCGGCCGTTCTGACTATGCCCTCCTCGGCTATTTCGGACGAATCAACTACGACTTCGCCGGAAGATATCTGTTTGAGCTTTCAGGCCGTTACGACGGATCTTCCAGACTTGCAAGTGGTCATCGCTGGGGCTTCTTCCCTTCAGGTTCAATCGGTTGGCGTATCTCTGAAGAGCCATTCTTCGAAGATGCGAAGAAGACCGTTGACAATTTGAAACTCCGTGCATCTTACGGTACCCTCGGCAACCAGATTATCAGGGACGGCAGTGGCAACATCATGAACGATGCCGCATATCGTACCATCTCCATCCATAATTTCCAATATTACAATTTCGGCGAGGGCAGCACTGTCGGCAAATATTCCAGCATCTCAGCTCCTAACTCGTCAGATTTGACTTGGGAGACTTCAGAGCAGTGGAACCTTGGTCTCGACCTCGATATGTTCAAGAGCAGACTCCAGTTCACCGGTGAGGCTTATATCCGTGATACCAAGAATATGCTTACCGACGGTTATGAGCTGCCTGCAGTTTATGGTGCGGACGCACCTAAGCAGAATACTGCCGACCTCCGTACAAAGGGTCTCGAGTTCTCCCTCAGCTGGAGAGACCAGTTCATGCTTGGAGGTCATCCTTTCGGCTACGGCATCAAGGGAGTGATCAGCGTATATGACTCTGAAATCACCAAGTATGAGAACAAGGACAAGTCCTTTGCCAAGAAATTCTACAAGGGTATGAAACTCGGAGAAATCTGGGGCTTTGTGGCTGATGATCTTTTCCAGACAGATGAAGAAGCCCAGGAATATGCTTCCCAGGTTGACCTTTCGTATGTCAAGGGAAAACTCGACAAGTGCGGCGGCTGGAGCGCAGGTGACCTCAAGTATGTGGATATCGGCGGTGGCAAGAACGGAGAGCCTGACGGCAAGATCAGCATCGGCCAGAACAACGTTGACAATCCTGGCGACCGCAAGATTCTCGGAAACTCTCTCGCCAGGCTTCAGTACGGTTTTACACTCAATCTCGATTACTTCGGATTCGATGTTTCCGCATTCTTCCAGGGAACCGGTAACCACTACTGGTATCCTCACGTAAGGTCGTTCGCATTCTGGGGACCTTTCTCCCAGCCTATGTGCTCATACCTTCCTAAGGACTTCCTCCAGGATTGCTGGAGCGAGAACAATCCTGACGCATACTTCCCTCGTCCTGTCGCTTACCTGGCATACGACGGAGGCGCGCAGCTGAACAAGGTCAACAGCCGCTATCTCCAGAATATCCGCTATCTGAGATTCAAGAACCTCACAGTCGGATACACCGTTCCCCAGAAGCTTACAAGGAAGATCAAGGTTGACAAGATACGCGTCAGCTTCACTGGAGAGAACCTCTGCTACTGGTCCCCGTTCAAGAAGCACAGCGCATATATCGATCCTGAGGGAGCATTCGACCGCAGCAACAATGACTACAACAGAATGTTCTATCCTTGGCAGAAGACTTATATGTTCGGTATTGACGTAACATTCTAATTCGGTGGATAATATGAAAAAGAATATATTGATGCTCGCCGCTGCCGCGGTAATTTTCAGCGCCTGTGATGATCTTCTGGACAAGGCGCCGCAGTCAAAGCTCAGTCCTGAGACCTATTTCAAGACTGCTGTTGACCTGCAGCTCTTTACCAACCCTTATTACAACAACCTGCTCCCTAAGACAATCTATAATGAGCAGAGCGACCAGTATGTACACCAGGATCCCTCAAATCTTGTGAAGAGCGGTTCCAACCGTTTCGTTCCCCGTTCAGGTGAGGGATGGACCTGGGGTGACCTCAGGCGTATCAATACCTGCCTGGACTATATTCCTAAACAGTGCGTGGATCCTGCCGCAGCTGTCCAGTACACTGCGCTCAGCCGTTTCTTCAGGGCTTACTTCTATTTCGACAAGGTAAAGCGCTTCGGTGACGTGCCTTGGATTGACCACGAACTTGGTTCTTCAGATCCTGACCTCCAGAGACCGAGGGACAGCCGTGAGTTCATCATGCAGAGGATGATCGAGGATGTTGACTATGCTATCGAGAACCTCCCTGACTCATACGGCGGAAAGGTTTACCGTGCTACAAGATGGGCTGCACTGGCTTTCAAGGCCCGCTTCTGCCTCTTTGAGGGTACCTACAGGAAATACCATACTGAACTCTATGATCCGAGTTATGCATTCAAGCTTCCTGAGGATGCTAATGATTACAAATATTATTTGAGACTTGCTGCTGAAGCGGCGAAAGAAATTATGGACAAGGGTCCGTTCAAGCTTTATTCTACCGGAAAACCGGAGCTTGACTATGCAGTCCTGTTCTCATCTTATGATGCCCAGTCCAGCGAGTCCATACTTGCCATCAACTTCGATTACGGCACTGCACTTATGCACAATGCTACTGCATTTGCAATCGAGGCCGGTCGTGGTGCCTGTATGACCAAGAAGTTCGTGGACGCATACCTGATGAAGGACGGAACCCGCTTTACGGACAAGGAAGGATGGGAGACAATGCAGTTTGCCGAAGAGGTCGCTGACCGCGACCCTCGTCTTGCGCAGACCATCCGCATTCCTGGCTATGCCCGCATTACCGAGAAGAATGGCTCTTACAGCTATGCAGAGACAAAGACCGGAGTGGATGCCAACTGCGCCGTTACAGGATACCAAAATGCCAAGTTTGTGATGGCTGACAACAACCTTGCATACGACAAGCTTGACAAATCCTACAACGATATTTCTGTTTTCCGTTTCGGAGAGGTTCTGCTGAACTATGCCGAGGCCAAGGCTGAACTTGGAGAACTTGACCAAGATGCCATCGATGAGTCAATCAATCTGCTCCGCGACCGTGCCGGTATGCCTCATCTCAGTGAGGATGTGAAAGCCGACCCTTATCTCCAGACCGAGGAGTTCTATCCGGATGTTACTGATGCTCTTATCCTTGAGGTCCGCCGTGAGAGGGCCATCGAGCTTGCCCAAGAAGGCTTCCGTTATCAGGACCTTATGCGATGGAAGCGCGGGGAACTTCTGGCACAGCCATATTACGGCATCTATTTCCCGGGTCCGGGCGTATATGACATTGATGGTGACGGAGTCATTGACTACCATATATACGAGAGTGGTACAGAGTCAAAATATGCAAAAGATGATGCTGCAACCAAGAACCTCATTATCAATGAGAGTATTTTCCTGAGCGAGGGTGACAAGGGCAAGTTCGAGCCGGTTTACAACATTCTCTTCAACTTTGACCCTGTCAGGGATTACCTCTATCCTGTTCCAATTGACGACAGGACTCTGAACCCGAACCTTGCCCAGAATCCTGGCTGGAATGACGGACTTGACTTTTAAGTTTAAAACTGAATCGTTATGAAAATTTCCAAATATTCAATCCTTGCTGCTCTTGGAGCTGTTATGATGGCTCTTACGGGTTGTTCCGAGGAAGAAATAAAAGAGTCGAAGGCTATAATACCGGGGGAGAAGGTGATTCTCCTCCCGGCTGCGGCCTGCGAGCAGACTATGACCGTCTATGCTGACGGTACCTGGCTGGCTGATGTGACAGAGGAGTGGCTCTCGGTTACTCCAATGTCAGGCGAGGGAACTATGGATGTCACTATTGTGGCGGACGAGAATGCCGGAGACGAGGCACGTGAGGCCAAGATTGTCATCAAGGGCTCTTCCACTATAAGTGATATCGAGGTCACTGTAAAGCAGAAGATGGACCGTTTCCGTACTATTGACCCTATCACTGTCACAGAGGCTGTGGCTCTCGAAGAGGGTGCTCTTGCCAAGATTGGCGACGCCCAGGTGATGGCTACCACCAAGAAAGGCTTCGTCATCAGCGACGGAACGTCCAACATTTTCGTAAGCGGCACCGCTTCCGTGAAGGTGGGTGACAAACTCACCATCACCGGAGATGTCGCAAAGGTCAATGACCTCATCGGCATTGTCCTTGACGAGGCTGCAGTAAGCGGAAATGAGGATGTAACATATCCTGAGGCAAAGGATGTGACAACGGCGGAGTCTTACGCACCTGGCAAGGTCGAGCTTGTCAAGGCTGTGGCTTCCTGTGCAAGCGGCAATCTTACCATCAACGGAAAGAAGTCCGCTGCAATCTACAACCCGGTTCAGGACATTACCGGCATCAACAAGCACGATATTGAGGTTACCGGCTACTATATCGGTGTCAGCTCCAAGCTCGCAGCCATCGCTCTTGTAAGCTATGTGG
>JBJEBM010000023.1:0-4264 GCA_051870055.1 Candidatus Cryptobacteroides sp. | reverse complement strand
ATATTAAACGCCTATTTATAGGCACGTTATAACGAATTTATTTACGTATGAAAATTGTGTTTCTGGACGCGGCCACAGTCGGGGACACCCCGCTGGACTGCATTGAAGAACTTGGCGAGCTGGTCTGCTGGCCGAATTCCACAGCAGAAGAGGCCCTTCAACGGGTCTCCGACTGCGATGTATTGATAATCAACAAAGTAAAGGTGACAAAGGAACTGCTTGACGCGGCTCATTCATTGAAACTTGTATGCGAGGCGGCCACCGGCGTCAACAACATTGACCTGAAGGCCTGCGAGGAAAGGGGAATTCCTGTCCGCAATGTGGCCGGCTACTCCACAGATTCTGTTGTCCAGGCAACATTCATGCACATTCTCTCCCTTTTGGGCAGCGCGCCGTATTTCGACAATGCGGTGAAATCAGGAGCGTATTCAGCCGGACCACTGTTCACCGACGTGTCGAAACCGTTTGTGGAAATCAATGGCAAACGTATGGGAATCATCGGAATGGGAGCAATAGGAACAAAGGTCGCAAGGGTGGCGGAGGCTTTCGGGATGGAAGTGGTGTATTACTCCACCTCAGGAACCGGGCACTGCAAGGAATGGCCGAGCATCCCGCTTGACGAGCTTATGCGCACCTCCGATGTGATTTCGATTCACGCTCCTTATAATGAAAGGACCGCAGGTCTTGTGGGAATGGAGCAGCTGAAACTGATGAAGCGCACCGCCATCATTGTCAATATGGGCCGCGGCGGAATCATTGTCGAGAAAGATCTGGCCGGTGCAATCAATTTGGGCATCATCGCCGGAGCTGCGCTCGATGTATTTGAAAAAGAGCCTGTTCCGGCCGAAAATCCGCTTCTCCACACCTCTCATCCGGAACTGCTGAGATTCACTCCCCACACCGCCTGGGCAAGTGTGGAGGCAAGGCAGCGTCTTGTTTCTGCCATTGCGGACAACATCAGGAGCACGATATAGGATTCAACAGCCATAAGCGCCTACAAAAACGGGGTCGGTCACAATGGCCGGCCCCGTTATTTAGATACATTTTACTCCCACTCGATTGTAGCAGGCGGTTTGGAAGAGATGTCGTAAACAACGCGGTTCACCCCGCGGACCTTATTAATTATCTCGTCGCTGACCTTGGCAAGGAAATCATACGGAAAATGGAACCAGTCGGCGGTCATCGCGTCAGTGGAGACCACGGCCCTGAGAGCCACCGGATTCTCATAAGTGCGCTCATCACCCATCACGCCCACACTTTTGACTGGCAGCAGGATAACGCCGGCCTGCCAGATTGCGTCATATAGATTTGTCGCCATTATCCTCGGGTCGGAAGCTGAAGGGAATCCCATCCCGGTGCAGTCATAGTTCCGGAGACCTTTGATATAAATATCGTCAGCCTCGCGGAGAACCCTAAGTTTCTCCTCAGTCACATCTCCGATAATGCGGATCGCAAGAGACGGACCAGGGAAAGGATGACGGCCCACAAGCTCCTCTTTGATGCCGAGAGAACGGCCCACCCTGCGGACCTCGTCCTTGAACAGCATCTTGAGCGGCTCGACCACCTTGAGATTCATCTTCTCCGGAAGTCCTCCCACATTGTGGTGAGACTTTATCTTGGATGCGATGCCCGGTATGCCGGCAGACTCTATCACATCCGGATAGATGGTGCCCTGGGCAAGCCATTTGGCATTCTCGATTGTCCTTGCGTATTTGTCGAACGTCTCGACAAAAAGTCTTCCGATGATCTTCCTCTTCGCCTCCGGTTCGGTCACACCTGCAAGCTGGCTGATGAACTCTTTCGATGCATCAGCGCCAATGACATTGAGGCCCATATCTTTATATGAGTCCATCACGTCCTCGAACTCGTTTTTGCGAAGCAGTCCGTTGTTAACGAAGATACATGTCAGGTTGTGCCCGATGGCCTTGTTGAGAAGGACGGCGGCCACGGTCGAATCAACTCCTCCGCTCAGTCCGAGAATCACCCTGTCGTCACCCACCTGGGCGCGCAACTCGGCCACAGTTGTCTCAATGAAAGAAGCCGGAGTCCAGTCACCCTTGCAGCCGCAGATTCCGAATGCGAAATTCGCGAGAATTTTTGAGCCTTCGGTGCTGTGGAATACTTCCGGATGGAACTGGACAGCGTAAGTCGACTCGTTCTTGAAATGGAAAGCAGCATTCACCACATCGTCAGTGGAAGCTATCACTTCAGCGTCCTCAGGAATCGCAGAAATGGTGTCGCCGTGGGACATCCAGACCTGCGAATGCGCTGAAACGCCCTGAAGCAGAGGGGAATCCGCATTGACCACATTCAACATTGCCCTGCCGTATTCCCTTGCGAGCGAGCCCTCGACCTTTCCTCCGAATTTCGCGGCAAGATACTGGGCGCCATAACAGATTCCGAGCAATGGAAGTTTTCCTTTCACCCCTTCGAGGTCAATCTGTGGGGCGTTCTCATCCCTCACTGAGCAAGGGCTTCCTGAGATTATCACTCCCTTCACGGCCGGATCAGGAGCCGGCATCTTGTTGTAAGGGTAGATTTCGCAGAAGACGTTGAGTTCCCTCAGGCGCCGGCCAATCAGCTGCGTCACCTGGGAACCTGCATCAAGAATGATGATTTTTTCAGTCATATTTGGGTTATTGTAATTTTTTCAGGATTGCGCAATGCAAAAATAATATAAAAAGTTCATTAAAACCGAAGAAATGAGTAATTTTGCAGTTCTGTATTGATGAGAACTTATATATGGACGTTAGGAACATTGCGATTATCGCGCACGTTGACCACGGAAAGACGACTCTCGTGGACCGTATGATTTATCAGGCGAATCTTGTACGCCAGCCTGAGAATCTCGGAGAATTGATTCTTGACAACAATGACATTGAAAGAGAGAGAGGTATCACAATCCTCGCAAAGAATGTCTCCGTTGTTTACAAAGGCGTAAAAATCAACATTATAGATACTCCAGGGCATAGTGATTTCGGCGGAGAGGTCGAGAGAGTGCTCAATATGGCCGACGGTGTTCTTCTGCTTGTGGACGCATTCGAAGGTTGTATGCCACAGACCAGGTTCGTGCTTCAGAAGGCCCTTCAGATGGGCAAGAAGCCGATTGTGGTAGTGAACAAGGTGGACAAGCCGAACTGCCGTCCGGACGAGGTCCAGGAAGAGGTGTTCGACCTGATGTTCTCACTCAACGCAAACGAGGACCAGCTGGATTTCCGCACAGTTTTCGGAAGCGCAAAGCAGGGCTGGATGTCCAACGACTGGAAGAATCCGGGAAATGACATCACCCCGCTCCTGGATGCTATTCTTGAGGTGATTCCGGCTCCGGCACAGAACGAGGGCACGCCACAGATGCTTATTTCATCCCTGGAATATTCCCCTTACGTTGGCCGGATCGCTGTCGGAAGGGTGACAAGAGGAACTCTCTCAGCAGGTATGAATGTCAGCCTTTGCAAGAGGTATGACATTGTGGAGAAACAGAAAATCAAACAGATACTCATATTTGACGGACTCGGGAAGAAAGAGGTACAGACCGTCCAGTGCGGCGACATCTGCGCTGTGGTGGGCATTGACGGATTCGAAATCGGAGACACAATCGCAGACTTCGAGAATCCGGAAGCGCTTCCTCCAATCGCCGTTGACGAGCCGACTATGAGCATGCTCTTCACCATCAACAATTCCCCGTTCTTCGGAAAAGACGGAAAGTACGTGACATCAAGGCACATCAAGGACCGTCTGGACAAAGAACTCGAGAAAAACCTGGCTCTCAGGGTGAAACCGGGCCTGAACGCAGACTCTTTCGTGGTGTACGGACGCGGCGTGCTTCATCTCTCCGTCCTTATCGAGGAAATGAGAAGGGAGGGATTCGAGCTGCAGGTAGGCCAGCCTAAAGTTCTGGACAAGACCATCAACGGGCAGCGCTGCGAGCCTATCGAGGAACTGAGCATCGAGGTTCCGGAGCAGTTCGTCGGAGCGGCCATTGAAATATCCACGAGAAGAAAGGGTGCCTTGATTCATATGGAGCCGAGGGGAGACAGGACGCTTTTGGAATTCGAGATACCTACCAGAGGACTTATGGGATTGAGGAGCAATCTGTTGACCGCTTCACAGGGAGAGGCCGTGGTGGCCCACAGGTTCAAAGACTACCAGCCTTACAAAGGCGAGATCGAGCACCGGACAAACGGCTCGCTCGTTTCACTGGAGACCGGAGAGGCCATCGCCTATTCGATGAACAAACTTCTGGACCGCGGACGTTTCTTCGTGG
>JBJEBM010000022.1:0-4269 GCA_051870055.1 Candidatus Cryptobacteroides sp. | reverse complement strand
TATCCATTTTCATTCTCGTGGACGGCTTGAAAAAGTCATGGGTGTTTCATAATATGTTTGTTTAACAGTTATAATTCAGAGAGTGCTAAAATCGTTGAGATGGTCTCGCTGAGGGTGTGCACAGCGTCGGCCATACCGAGGCTCACGGCCTCTGATGCGTTGAACATTTTTCCGGTGAGAACGCCTTCGGCATCCGCTTGAAGTGATGGACGTCCGGATATTACAGCCTTGCGGAACTCGGCCACGCTGAACGAAAGCTCTTCCTGTGCGGGCTCATAATTGCCTTTCTGGGCTTCCCGGAAAGCGATGTTCTTGTGCGTTGACTCCTTGGCGTATACAGTGATCAGTTTCTCTCCCGTCTGGGGATTCTGGGCGCTGTCGTCCACGTACTGATAGTAGGCACCGACGGAACCGATAGATGACAGCTGGTTGTCGAGATATATGGCATCGCACTGGGATGCGACCCAGAACGCCGCAGAACCGCATAAGTCGCAATGCGCATAAATAGGCTTGCCCGTGGCCTTGAATTTCTTTATCGCTTCAATGAGTGGCGGTATCGCGTTCACGCAACCACCGCCTGAGTCAATGTCAAGAACGAGCCCGATATATGATTCGTCCTCTGCGCACTCGGATATCTTATCGGCCGCCCATTTGCAGCCATAGCTTTCGCAAGTCTCGTATTTGGTCATTACACCGTGGACAGGCACGACTGCGCATTTGCGCTTCTTGCCTGACGTCTCGCGGCTCACACTGCCTCCATCTCCTGCATATACGCCCATATCCTCAGCATATATCTGGATTTCCAAAGCTGACCCACTGAGGAAGTCCATGGCCAAAGCAGCCATCCTCTCAGGATTAGAGACCAGCCACGGCCTGGATGCGATATCCCTCACCAGAGGGTAGATTGTTGTCTTCATCCTTTCATTGATTTTCAACAAAAATACAACCCTTGGTGCGCAAGGAAAGGACAAACGCCTAAAACAGTGCTGTCTTGTGCTTTGCCGAGATTTTTATCTGGCCTGACGCATCAGAGACATCGAAGCGCACAGGGAGATCTTCACTGCCGTGAGTCTCCCGGCATCCGTCGCAATATATAACGTCGACTATAAGTTCGCGGTCTATTTCAGGGAGGCGATGCCGAAGCACTCCTGACAGACTTACAGTCCGGAGTCGTCCGTCAGTACCGCTTTCATCCGTTATTTCCACGGAGGCGGTAGATGGAACTACTGGTAAAAGAGTGGGGTAGTCGCGCCCTATTGGAGTGACTATTATACTATCTATCAATCTTATCATAACCAGCCAAACCTTTACAGTCAATACTTTCGTCTATATAATATGCCTTTCTCACGAGTTTTCTGGAAAGCCGTTCCAACACAGCTTGATCTCGCCGGTAAATACGTTTGTGCAACGCATCGAAGCAGTCGGCAGAAAAGAGCCCACGACTGAGTATGTATGCGTCTATGATATCTTTCTTCCGAAGCCCCAGTTCGGTACCTTTCCTGTAATACAGCGAGAAATCGATATCGAAGCAGGCCGTGAGAGCTGCACCGAGGGATGCTGTGTCTCCGGGCGTAAAGTACAGGAACTTGTTGTCGAGGTGCTGGGATGCCCTTGTTTTTGGCAACGAAAGATCCAGGACAAGGTCGTCATCTTCTTCAGGAGAAGGCACGGGCCTGTCCGATGTGCGACAATGGGCTATGACCAGTCGGCCGAACATATCGCTGCTCACTTTCAATAGTCCGTCATCTCCCTTAGGATACATCCACTTCAAAAAATCAGCCAGGACGAGCGATGGTACTTTCAATTTTACAGTCATCATTTCATCAAAATCAAAAAGAAAAGGGCGTTTTTGCCAACTACATCAACTACAAAACTACATCATTGATAATCAATTACTTCCAAAACTACACTTTCTCTATTTGTAGTTAAGATTGTAGTTTTTCTTCAAAAATGTAGTTTTATGTAGTTGGCCTGTAGTCGGTGTAGTTGGGCTTAAGTGCTTGAGCATCACCGATGTAGTCAATGTAGTTGATGTAGTTGGCCATTTTGGCTCCCGTGGGAGAACAAAATTTTCTTCAAGTTACGAAAATTTCCCCTAAAAAGCAAGTTTATTTGTTGAAAATCAGAGGTTTAAATGACTTATCAAGGCAAATTTTTGGGCTTCTCGCCCGATATGGGGATAAATGCCAAAATTAGGCAGCATTAAGCGCTCTTGAGATTGCTGGTTGCAGATTATAATATTTTTGATAGTATTTATGACATATCTATATCAATATGGTCATAATCGCACCTAAATTAGGGGATATACAAGATTATTTATCTAAATTAGTGCGAGTTGTAGTACACTATAAGATAATTTTATGAGATATTCTATCTATATGATATCTTTAGATGAAATTCCATCCTCGAAAATTGTAAGCAAAAAAGCCCCCGGATTTCTCCAGGGGCCGTGGCCGCATCTCCTGACGGCCGTCACAAAATTCAAGGATGGAGACTATCAAAGTTTATCGGCTGCGCTCCTGAGGCGGTCAGCCAGATCGCAGAAGGCTCCTTTCAGTATCTGAAGTTCCTCCGGGCTGAAATCGGTTTCCTTGCCGTTCCCATCGACTCCGTCGAATTTGTGGTAAAGCCACGATCCGGATTTTTTGAAGTATTTGCGTGCAATGCTCCCTACATTTATGTCAAGAAGCAGCTCTATATTGTCCTGTTTGATTTTCGTTCCTTTCATAATTATGTTTTTTATGGAGGCCCGAAGGCCTCCGTTTTAGTCATCCTCTATCAGTTCTTCGACCAGTTTGTAAATCAGCCATCTGAACTCTTGCTCCCTCTCAATCCATCCTCTTGCTCTTTTGAAATTCCTGATTGCTTCAATCAAGTCTTTCTCTTTGTTTGTCAATCTTTTCATGTGTCCTTGAATTTTGTATCGCAAATATAGTACGAATTTTTGTATTATACAAATAATCAGACACTTATTTTCAAAAAAGTTGACAATTTTTTACAAAAAACCTCCGGATTGCTCCGGAGGTAGGCCATCATTGTGATGCTACCAAACAATCAGGAAATGACGGCTAATTTCTGGCGAATAGTGCGTATCCCTTCAGTAATGCGCCTCTGCATCTCAGGGCGTGGATTGCGCCACCCACTTGCATAGTGAGTGAGTTGCTGGAGGTTGATGCCTGTGGCATCCGCAAGCGCCTTGCGGGTGATGAATGCCTCCGAGTATTTAAGTTGGGCCCTTGTGGTAAGATGCCATTCAGGTTCCCATTCGCCGAGGAACTCTTCCGGAAGTGTATCGCCATCCTCCTTCATCCAGTCCATATGCTGCTTCAGGGCATCTATCATATTTGACTTTACCACTTCCAGTGTCTTTCCAGTAGCAATGCAGGCGATATCTTCATTTTCGGTGCAGGACGCATAATTGTGTCCGTCCCAGTCAATTTTTAATCCAACTTTTGCCATAACTGTATTCTTTGTTTTTTGCAGGGTGGCTATTTCCACCCTGCCTGTTTGAAAATGCTGTTTAGTAATTCTTGACTCAATGTGTCACTTGGTTTACCATTTACCGTTACCTTACCGGGCTTGTTCGGGTTTATGAACTGTCTATGGTCGCCTTTCCAGTTCTTGATTACCCATCCGTCATCTTCCAGTAGTTTGATGATTTGGCTTACTTTATATCTCTTCATATCCTGATTGTTTGGTATTGCAAAGATATATATTTTTATATCATATTCCAAATTTTTCTATTATTTGATGCATTTTTTTGCATATAATATTATGAGTTGGCCACGGGCAAAAAGCCCGCAGCCATAGCCAAGAAAAATCATTGTAATGCCGCAACCGCCCTGGCCAGATAAGAATTGAACTTGTTTGTTCTGACGCAATTGCCTGAGCCGAAATTGACGATCCACTCATGATTGCTATCATACTCAGACGAAGAACCAAACCAGCCTTCCAATAGGTCCCCGTCATGTTCCTTCAGGATGGCGTTGATTTCGTCCTTCTGGAGATACATCTGAAGGAGTTCTTCCTTGGTGGCTACCTGCTTCCCTTGGGCTTTGGCCAGATCCATAAAGTCATACCAGGTCATTGGCTCCGGAGTCAGCTTCTTTGCTTCGAGCACCTTACCAATTAGCGGCACAAATACGCCGTTCTGTTCTTCGCACCATCTTGGTGCAATCATCTTTTGTAGATTTTTGTCCATATTCTTGAGCTTTTTGTAAATAGTACCGCAAAATTCCACCACCAAAATAATTGAAAAAGGGACCATAG
>JBJEBM010000021.1:0-4273 GCA_051870055.1 Candidatus Cryptobacteroides sp. | reverse complement strand
CTTACCCTCGGCCTATAGGCCTCAAAAGCAGTTGTTTCGCTCTGCGAAACCTGAACAATTTACCTATCAATCTTACAAATATAGTATATTTGCAAAAAAGTTCGAAATGGAAGACGCTATAAACGAAAAAGGCAAATGGAAAGTGCTCCGCCGCGAATATTTGTTCCGCAGGCCCTGGTTCACGGTGAGGAGAGACTGCGTGCAGCTGCCGGACGGCAGGGAGAATCCTGAGTTCTATGTGCTTGAGTACCCGGACTGGGTCAATGTAATAGCCGTCACAGAGGACGGCAGGTTCGTTATGGAGAGACAGTACCGCCACGGCCTCGGAAAAACCTGTTTCGAAATACCGGCGGGAGTGATTGAAGATGGCGAGGACCCGATAGAGGCAGCGAAACGGGAACTGCTGGAGGAAACCGGTTACGGAGAGGGAAAATGGCACAAGATAATGACAGTGTCCGGAAACTCGAGCACTACCAACAACCTGTCCCACTGCTTTGTAGCGGAAGGCGTCAGAAAAATATCCGGGCAGCATCTCGACAGCACTGAAGATCTTGAAATCGTGCTGCTTGACACCGCCCAGGTAAAAGACCTGATGGTCAACGACCAGATAAGACAGGCCCTGATGGCCGCTCCCCTCTGGCGCTATTTCTCGGAGAAAGGGCTTTTATAAAACCTCTATCAATTCCACTTTGAACACCAGAGCCGCATAAGGAGGAATCGCTCCGTGCGCTCCTGACTCGCCGTATGCAAGATTGTAAGGGATGAACAGCTGCCATTCAGATCCCTCGTTCATAAGCTGGAGGGCTTCTGTCCAGCCTGCAATCACCTGATTGACACCGAAT
The DNA here is from genome assembly GCA_051870055.1 of Candidatus Cryptobacteroides sp. Taxonomy (GTDB): domain Bacteria; phylum Bacteroidota; class Bacteroidia; order Bacteroidales; family UBA932; genus Cryptobacteroides. The sequence continues at coordinate 3,431 of JBJEBM010000021.1, read as the reverse complement.
ACGGCAGGTTCTTTCCTGTCATAGGAGCTGTCGAATTTTTCGCCGTCGATGAAAGTGCCCTCATAATGGCATCTCACCTTGTCAGTCCTGCCCGGTTTACGGCCGTTACCGTTTCTGATCACTTTGTACTGGAGGCCGCTCGGCAATACCGTGACACCTTCTTTTCCGGCGTTTTCGGCAAGGAACTTCTCGCCGTCACGTTTCATAACCTCTGCAATCTCCGCCTGTTCAGCAGCCTGTTTCTCCTGAATCTGCTGGAAATATTTGTCAAGCAGTTCGCCTGCCTCCTCATAAGAAATCGCAGGTTCCTGCCTTGTCAGTGTGGCTTTGAGTCCTGCTATGAAATCGTCCATAGAAATCTCTTTGACACCTGACTGGAGCATATTGTGGGCGATGCTCATTCCCAATGCGTAACTGTTCTTGTCCATAATTTTTAGTATAAGGGCTGCAAATTTAGTAATTTTGCGGCAATTACGAAATGCGGGGAGGATTCCGTTTATGAACATTATTGTACCTGATATGGCCTTTTGTAGAATAAAAACAGGCACAGATTTGGCTATCAGCGGATCAAAACTTTATTATTATGAAAATCAAGAATTTATTGGCATTGGCCGTCTGCTGCGCAGTATCAGCGGCGGCGTCAGCACAGGCTCCGCAGGCAAAGGCAGGAGGACCGGAAAGAGGCAACAGGGAAGAAAGAACTCCAGAGGCTATCGCTCGCCAGAAAGTGAACCGGATGGATTCCAGACTCGGACTCTCTGACAAACAGGAAAAGCAACTCTATAATTTTTTCTACAAACAGGAAAAATCTTTGCAGAAGACAGCTTCCGGAGAACAGCGTCCGGGAGGTGAGGGGCTGAGACCTCCACAAGGCGGAATGGGAGGAGGACGGTCCCAGATGGGAGGAGGACATCCAAGCGGTGGACATCCTATGGGTGGCAGACCGCAGATGGGCGATAGGCCGCAGGGAGAACGGCCTCAAGGTGACAGGGCACAGGGAGAGAGACCTGACAGAGGAAGCTTCCAGCCTGGAGAGATGCCTGCAAATTATGACAAGATAGTTGAAAATGAGGCCAAAACAGACAAAAAACTGAAGAAAGTCCTTACTTCCGATCAGTATTCCAGCTGGCAGAGCCTGAACGAGATGAAGAAAAAAAGATAGCGTCTTTAGAGACTGAGGATTTGGAGAAATCTCCATATATTCCGATATTTGGAACGGATTTCTCAATGCTCGTGCTTGAAGATGCGGCAATTTATGGCAATAATGTATATTTCCCTGTCAGGAGCATTCCTGGCGGGGAATTTATATGCGCGCTGCCCCGCGGCAGATGAGATGAAAGACACAAGTTCAGTGAATGGAGGCAGCATTGCGGAGGCGTCCGTGAACGGAACGGTCCGAAGGCCGGCGGTAAACGGGCAGAGAATCGGGGAAGAAGCGCTGAAATATTATGCCTCCATAGCCGACGCGCTTAGGTCAGGCACAGGGCTGCAAGTCAAGGACTACGGCGGGGCAGGAGGCCTCAAGACAGTGAATATCAGAAGTTTGGGAAGCGAACACACCGCCGTTTTCATAGACGGGATAGCGATTGACAATGCGCAGAATATGCAGGTTGACCTCGGCAGATTCCCGGTGGACGGACTGGCTTCGGTGGAAGTTTTCAACGGGCACCGCTCAATGGTCCTGCAGTCAGCGAGGGAGTATGCCGCAGCAGGTTCCGTTTACCTCAATCCGGCAACTCCTGTATTTTCCGGAGGCAGACGCATACGGTTCACAGGACGTGTCAGGGGAGGGTCAATGGGAACAGTATCCCCTTCGTTCAAAGCTGATTTCCAGGCAGGAAAGTCATCTTTCATCTCGATGGGAGCCGAGTTCCTCACCAGCAACGGGAAATACCGTTACCATACGAAGAAATACATCACTTTGCCGGGTGGCGGCGTAGCCGGTTACGACACCACCATGACCCGCCGGGGAGGTGACATCACATCGGTCCGGGCGGAACTCCGGGCTGGAGGAAATGGAGAACGTTCACAGTGGAACGCATCGGCATATTATTACGAATCCGGCAGGGGACTTCCCGGTCCGGTAGTCCGCTCGTCATCGATGCTTCCGGGAGAGGGAGACAGGCAGGACGACCGGGACATCTATGTACAGGGCTCATACCGCATATGGGGAAATGGAAGACTCCGGCCCCAGGGCCTTTTCAGAGGCCGTTTCACCAGGAACAGAAGTCATTACAACAATGATCCCCTGAAGAATCCGCAGGCAATGCCGGTCGATGTCACATACAGGCAGACAAGCGGTTACATCTCGGCATCAGGAGCTTTGGAACTGTTCAGATGGTGGACTGTCAACATTGCCGCCGACGCCCAGTACGCAAGTCTGGACGGCAATCAAGAACATTTCGCCAAGCCCGAAAGGCTGAGTTTTTGGGGTGCCGCGGCCACTGATTTCCACTGGGAATGGGGGCAGGTGTCCGCCAGTGCCGTTTACAATTTGACAGCTGACAGATATGACAACTCTGACTCCGGGGCGTTCTCAAGACAGGACAGGACAAGGGACAGTTTTTCCCCTTCCCTGCAATTCTATCTCTCCCCTTTCGGTTCCGGAAGAGGGCCGGCTGTTGACGGATTCATCAAGCGGACTTTCCGTATGCCGTCTTTCAACGACCTGTATTACACCACGATAGGCAATGCGGCGCTCCAGCCGGAGACCGCCTGCCAGTACGACCTTGGACTGAGCTGGCCTGTAACTGCCGGGCAAATCTTGATTGTCCCGAAAGCGGAAGTGTATCACAATTACGTCAAGGACAAGATTGTCGCCCTGCCAAGTTCGAGCCAGTTCAGATGGACAATGTTCAATATCGGACGGGCCAGGACTTTCGGGAGCGACATTTCCGTTTCGCTGCAGCGGGATGTCAAAGACGTAAAAACATCATTGACAGCAAAATACAGCTACCAGAAATCGGTTGACCGGACGGACAGGGGCAGTTCTTCCTTCGGAGGTCAGATCCCATATATCCCGTTGCACAGCGGCAGCATTTCGGCTTCGGCCGGATGGAAAGGCTGGCAGGCTGATGTCTGTGCGGTGTTCACCGGCGGAAGATGGAGCAGCAGTGCCAATTTCAGTGACTATCATATTGACCGGTGGGTCACCTGCGACGCATCAGTGTCTAAAACTGTCGCCGCCAAAAGCAGGCGCATCAATAACGGAAGTCTCCGGTTCAGCCTGAATCTCAGGAATCTGACCAACAGCCAGTACCAGGTGGTGCAGGGCTATCCGATGCCGGGGTTCAATCTGCTTGCGGGCATTGAATATTCATTCTGAAGAAAAATCTTGGAGTTACGGAGAATTTCCGTAATTTTGCCACACTATTTATTCAACGTTCTATGAAATACAATGCACTGCTGGTTTTCAGCACGCTCCTTGCGGC
>JBJEBM010000020.1:0-21502 GCA_051870055.1 Candidatus Cryptobacteroides sp. | reverse complement strand
AGGTCGGAAAACGAAAGTAGGAAGAAAACTACTTCGTTTTCCTCCTACTCGATTGAGATATTTCCTTATGAAATTTCGGAGACTACAATGTTCTCTTGATCTCCACAATCTGGAAGGCCTCAATCACATCGCCAGGCTTGACATCATTGTATTTGTCAATGCCGATACCGCATTCCATTCCGCTCAGCACCTCCTTGGCGTCCTCCTTGCCTCTCTTGAGAGAAGAAAGTTCGCCGGTGAAGACCACGATGCCGTCCCTGATAAGGCGGACCTTGCTCTTGGCCGTCATCTTGCCGTCCTTGATAAGGCAGCCGGCGATAGTGCCCACCTTGGAAATATGGAATGTCTGCTTAACATAAGCAGTGGATGTGACCTCCTCTTTCTTCTCAGGCTCAAGCATACCCTCGATACCGTCCTTGACCTCATTGATGGCGTCATAGATGATGGAGTAAAGCCTTATCTCGATACCCTCTTTCTCCGCAAGATTCCTTGCATCAGAAGAAGGACGCACCTGGAATCCGACAATAATCGCATCGGAAGCGGTTGCCAGCATAATATCCGACTCGGAAATCGCGCCCACAGCCTTGTGAATCACATTGACGTGAATCTCCTCTGTAGAGAGCTTGATGAGCGAATCAGAAAGGGCCTCCACAGAACCGTCCACATCACCTTTGACAATGATATTCAGCTCTTTGAAATTGCCGATGGCGATTCGCCGGCCAATCTCTTCGAGAGTCATATGCTTCTGGGTCTTGATGCCCTGGATGCGGATGAGCTGCTCCCGTCTGTTGGCGATTGACTTTGCCTCTTTCTCGTCAGCCATAATATTGAACTTGTCTCCCGCGCTCGGAGCTCCGTTGAGTCCGAGAACTGAAACCGGAGTAGAAGGGCCTGCCGTTTCTACTCTCTGTCCACGCTCATTGTACATAGCCTTGATACGGCCGAAATAGCATCCGCTCAGCATCATATCACCGCTGTGGATTGTACCGTCCTGTACCAGAATAGTGGCGAGATATCCCCGGCCTTTGTCAAGAGACGACTCAATGACGGTACCTACGCCAAGTTTCTTCGGATTGGCCTTGAGGTCCATAAGGTCTGTCTCAAGAAGCACCTTCTCAAGCAGTTTGTCCACATTAAGGCCCTTCTTGGCCGAAATTTCCTGGCACTGATAGCTTCCGCCCCAGTCCTCCACAAGGATATTCATCTGCGAGAGCTGCTGGCGGATTCTCTCAGGCTGTGCTCCCGGCTTGTCTATCTTGTTGATGGCGAACACCATAGGCACACCTGCAGCCTGCGCATGGTTTATTGCCTCAATTGTCTGGGGCATCACAGCGTCATCTGCTGCGATAATGATGATGGCAAGGTCTGTAAGCTGGGCGCCACGCGCACGCATAGCCGTAAACGCCTCGTGGCCAGGGGTGTCGAGGAAAGTAATCCTCCTGCCGTTCGCAAGGACCACGTTGTAGGCACCGATATGCTGGGTGATACCGCCGGCCTCTCCGGCAATCACATTGGTCTTCCTGATATAATCGAGCAGGGATGTCTTGCCGTGGTCGACGTGACCCATCACGGTGATGATCGGAGGACGTGTCTCCAGATCCTCCTCCCTGTCAGGTTCATTGTCCTGATTAATCTCATTAGTAAGCTCAGCGGTGACGAAATCCACCTTGTAGCCGAACTCCTCAGCCACAAGGACAAGTGCCTCCGCGTCAAGACGCTGGTTGATGGACACCATCAGGCCGAGATTCAGGCAAGCTTCGATCACCTTGTTCACAGGAGTGTTGTTCATAAGGGTCGCAAGGTCATTCACCGTTACGAACTCCGTGACTTTGAGCACTTTCTTGTCCGCCGCCTCCTGTGCCATCTCCTCCTGGAGTTTCTGGGACGCAAGCTCGCGTTTCTCTTTCCTGTGCTTTGCTCCGAAATTGTTCTTCGACTTGTTGTCATTCATCCGGGCGTAAGTCTCCTTGACCTGCTTCTGAATCTCTTTCTGAAGCTCTTCCTCCTCGGCAGCGGTCAAAGCCGGCTTGAACTTCTCGTTCATACGCTCCTTGCGGCGGGCTGACCTGCTCAGTCCCTGCTGCTGGCCGTTCTGGCGCTGGTCTTTCTTGTTCCCGTTTCCTCCGGCATTGGCAGGCCTGTTCTTCTTCTGGTCTTTACGGTCTCCCTTGTCCTCACCGTCAATCTTGTTGACATCGACTTTCTGGCTTCCGCCCTTGTTTATACGCTCGCGCTTCTTGTTCTTACGTCCAGTCTCGAACTGGGAAAGGTCCACCTTGCCGACAATCTTGAGGCCTGAAGGTGAAGATTCTGCGTCATCCTCCTTGCTGGATGCGGCTTTCTGCAACTTGTGCTCTGCCTTGAGCTTGGCCTTGTCTGCTTTAGGATTGAAGTCCTTATTGTTCCTGTCGCTTTTCTTGAGATCGGACTTGCGGACAGCCTGGACGCCAACAGCAGCTTCCGCCGGGGTCAGCGCGGAAGACTCTTCTTCTCGGGCATTCTCAACTACTTCCTCAACCGGATTCTCACCAGCCACCTCCGGCTGCACTTCAGCCTCGAAAGCTGGTGACTCTTCTTTCACTTCATCCTGAACATCCACAGCCTCCGCTGCCGGTTCAGGATTTTCCATAGGTACGGCGGCCGGTTCCTCCTCTACGGCCTGAGCCACTTCAGAAACCGGTTCAACTTCCGGTTCCGGAGCGGTCTCCACCTCTGGAGCCACCTCTGCAATCTCCTGCGGTTCCGGGGCCTCAGACTCGGCTGCAGGCACCTCCGGAGCTATCGAAAGGCCTGTCCTGATAATGACAGTCTCTTTTGCCGGCTCCTCTTCCTCCTTTTTCTTGGTATCTTTTTCAATAATTTCCTTGATTTTGATGCGGACTTTTTCCGAGTCCTCTTTGGCTTTCAAGTCCTTGCCGAAAGCCTTCTCCAATTCAGGAAGATATTCGTCAGATACCTTGGCATTGGGATCCAAATTCACCCCCGCACCCTTCCCGTTCAGGAAGTCCACGAGTGTCTGAAGCCCGATGTTGAACTGTTTTGTCAGCTTGTTTAGTCTGATTTCCGCCATATTAACCCCTTTTTGTTTTAATTATTATTCCTCCTCAAATTCTTCCCTCAGGATATTCATAACATCCTCAACAGTCTCATCTTCGAGATCAGCGCGTTTTGCGATATCTTCCGGATCAAGAGCGAGCACGCTCTTGGCCGTGTCGCAGCCGATTGCCTGAAGCCTTTCGATGACCCAAGGATCAATCTCGTTGCTGAACTCGCTGAGCAGAACATCCTCATCCTCGTCCTCGCCGGCCTCGTCATCCTTCGGAACCTCTCTCCACACCTCAATCTCACGGCCCACCAGCATACTTGCGAGCTTGATGTTGCAGCCGCCCTTTCCAATGCCTTTCTTCACCTCCTCAGGAAGCATGAACACCTTGATCTTGTCATCCTCGCCAGTGCCCATATCGATAGAAGAAATCTTCGCAGGGTTCAACGCCCTCTGAATCAGCAGCTGGGTGTTGGAGGTCCACTGGAGGACATCAATATTCTCATTCCTGAGTTCGCGGACAATGCCGATGATTCGTGAGCCCTTGACACCGATGCAGGCTCCGATAGGGTCGATTCTGTCATCGTAAGACTCCACAGCCACCTTCGCCCTCTCTCCTGGTATGCGGACCACCTTCTTGATGGTGATGAGTCCGTCATAGATTTCCGGAACTTCCTGCTCGAAAAGCTTCCTGAGGAAGTCCTCTGAAGTTCTGGAAAGAACAATGTAAGGAGTGGTGTTGTTTTTCATCTCCACGCTCTTGATAATGGCGCGGACAGTCTCGTTCTTCTTGAAATGCTCTCCCGGAATCTGCTCTGACTTAGGCAGCCTGAGCTCGTTGCCGTCCTCGTCAAGGATAAGGAGTTCCTTGGAGAAATTCTGGTATATCTCACCGGTGAAAATCTCGCCGATCTTGTCAGTATATTTATTGTAAAGATTGGCCTTCTCGATATCCATAATCCTGCCCTGAAGATTCTGGCGGATATTAAGGATGCCCCTGCGGCCGAAATCTTTCAGTTCCACCCTTCTGGTGAAAGTCTCGCCGAGCTCGTAGTCGTCTCCGGACTTGTTGACTTCCTCAAGCGAAATCTGGGTGTTCGGATTCTCCACGTTCTCGACCACCTCAAGATTCTGGTAAATCTCGCAGTCTCCCTTGTCCACATTGATGATGACATCGAAATTGTCAGCCGAGCCGAAAGTCTTGGTCAGCTGAGTCATAAAGACATCCTTGAGCACGCCCATCATCACAGGACGGTCAATATGCTTCTCATCCTTGAAAAGCGCGAACGCTGTCTTAAGGTCGATTTTTTCTCCTTCCATTGTATTATGATTTTAATATTTATTCAAATTCAATATATGGCGTTACCGAATTCACGGCATCGAATGCGAACCGCTCCTCCCTGCGCACAAGTTCCTTTTTCTTCTTGCCAGGGACAGCTTCCTTCGCCTCATACTCAACAGTGAAGCCCTCTTCGTCAGCTCCGAGAAGCCGGCATTTCAGTTTCCTGCCGTCGCGTACTTTCACCTCAACCATAGTTCCCACAGCCTTGATATACTGTTTGAGAATCCTGAACGGCTGGTCCAGTCCGGCGGACGTCACAGTGAGAGCATAATCTTCCTCGTCCCTGCTGAAAATCTCCTGAAATTTCTCGCTGATATAGACGCAGTCCTCCATATCCACGACACCTTCCTCGGACTCCACAGCAATCAGGATGTCATTGTCCGGAGAGACCGTCACCTCAGTGACAAAGCATCCCCTCGCCGCGACAATTGCTTCTATCTCTTTGTATATCAATGCAGTATCCATATCGAAACAATAACGATAATAAAAAAAGACAGGAGACGCCCCGTCCCCTATCTCAACTCACTGGCGCAAAGTTACTAAAATTTATTCAAAATAGAAAAAATGTGTCTTATTTTTCCTGCAGGCATATAAAAATGATTCAATTATTTCATCTTTTCTTATAAAAATGCTTACTTTGCAAAACCAAAGTAATTTTTTAGAAGAACATTATGGAATTTACCGCTAAACAGCTGGCCGGCCTCCTGAAAGGAACTGTTGATGGAGATCCGGAAGCAAAGGCCACGTCTTTCGCCAAAATTGAACACGGCAAACCAGGCCAGCTATGCTTTTATGCAAATCCGAAATACGAGCAGTACGTTTATACCTGCAAAGCCAGCATTTTGCTGGTCAACAAAGACTTCGAACCCAAAGAGAGCGTGCCGGCAACTATGGTCAGGGTGGAAAATGCATACAGTTCTCTCGCCGACCTGCTGAAATATGCCGCAACGCAGAAAAGAACTGACAGAAGACACCGCGGATTCAGGTCTTCTTGGTTCCTCACCACCAAATTCGGGAAAAAAGTCTATCTCGGAAGCCATTCTTATGTAGGCCACCACGCTGTTATCGGGGATTACACAAAAATTTTCGAGAACGTCTATATCGGAGACAACACCATTATCGGAAAACATTGCATCATATATCCAGGCGTCAGCATTTACCCGGGGATGATAATCGGGGACAATGTCATAATCCACTCCAATGCGGTTATCGGTTCGGACGGGTTCGGCAACGCACCGCAGCCCGACGGCACTTGGGAGAAGATCGAGCATCTCGGCAATGTGGTAATAGGCAATAATGTGGAAATCGGCGCGGGCACCACTATCGACAGGTCCGAGATGGAGTCCACCATCATCGGCAACGGAGTGAAAATTGACAATTTGTGCCAGATTGCACACAACGTGCAGATAGGAGACAACACAGTGATGGCCGCCCAGTGCGGAATCGCCGGCTCAACCAAAATCGGCAAGAACTGCATCCTCGCCGGACAGGTTGGAATCGCAGGACATCTGACTATCGCGGACAACACCACCATAGGCGCCCAGGCCGGAATCATCGGAAACATCCGCAAACCCGGACAGGTACTGCTCGGCTCCCCTGCCCTGCCGGTCAAGAGTTTCATGCGCAGCTACGCAATCTTCAAACAGCAGGGTGAGAGCAAATAAAATTGTACGGATGCAAAAAAAAACCATATCTTTGCAAGATAAATCATTACGCAATATAGAATTATGAAGCAGCGCACACTGGGCAAAGCCTGCCATTTCAGAGGGAAAGGGCTACACACCGGACAGATAGCAGGGATTACAGTGAATCCAGCGCCGGCCAACACCGGAGTAAGATTCATCAGGACAGATTTAGGAGAAGACGCATATATTGATGCAGTGGCGGAGAATGTCACGAACACAGCCAGATGCACCCTTCTTTCAAATGTAGAAGCCTCAGTGTCCACCATAGAGCACCTGATGTCAGCCCTTACAGGACTTGGCATCGACAATGCGCTTGTGGAGATTGACAATGTGGAAGTTCCAATTCTAGACGGAAGCGCCTCCTACTATGTGAAAGCTTTCAAAGAAGCGGGAATCACCGAGCAGGATGCTGAACGGGTATATATCACCATCCCGCAGGAAATAGAGATAAAGGACGAGAAGACAGGCTCAAGGGTGAAAGTCACGCCTGCCGATGAACTATCCTATGACCTCACCGTGGATTTCAATTCCAGGGTGCTTGGAGTACAGACAGCCCACTGGGACACATCCTGCGATTATGGTACCGAGATAGGTCCGTGCAGGACATTCGTTTTCTTCCACGAAATAGAGTACCTGTTCGCCAACAACCTCATCAAGGGCGGTGACGTGGACAACGCAATTGTCATAGTCGAGCATCCTGTCAAGGACGAGCAGCTCGAAAGGATGTCAAAGCTTTTCAACCTGCCTATGCTCCAGGTGAGGGAGAACGGCTATCTGAACAATCTCGAACTTCATTTCCCAAACGAATGCGGAAGACACAAAATGCTTGATATGATAGGAGATATGCGTCTGGTAGGAGGCTATCTAAAAGCTCATATCACCGGCTTCAAACCGGGACATCACATCAATACGAATCTTGCCAAGGAAATAAGAAAGGTACTTGGCCTCAATTAACACAGATCAATTATGAATAAAATCCATCCACTTGCGACCGTCAGCCCGAAAGCTGTCCTCGGCGACAATATCGAGGTCGGCCCTTACGCTTTTATAGACGAGAATGTAGAGATAGGTGACGGATGCAAAATCTATCCTCACGCAGTGATATTTCCATATGTAAAAATGGGCAGGAACTGTGAGGTATATCCTGGAGCAGTTCTCGGAGCTGTTCCGCAGGACCTCAAATTCGACGGAGAAATCACTCACGTGGTTATTGGAGACAATGTAACCATCAGGGAGTGCGTGACCATCAACAGGGGAACCAAGGCCAGCGGAAAAGGCATAACCAAAGTCGGAAACAACACCCTCATTATGTCATACGTCCACATCGCGCACGACTGCTCTGTAGGAAACCACTGCATACTTGTAAGTTACGTTGGAATAGCGGGAGAGACAGAGGTTGACGACTGGGCAATCCTCGGAGGAGGGGCCAAAGCTCACCAGTTCACCAAGATCGGCTGCCACGCCATGGTGGGCGGCATGTCAAAGATCAACAAGGACATCCCTCCATTCGCACTCTGCGGACGCGACCCTATCTGCTATGCCGGAGTTAACATTGTCGGCCTCAGAAGAAGAGGATTCTCTGCAGATGTCGTGAGAAATATCAAAGACATATACGACACTATATATTTCCAGGGCTACAACATTACCGACGGATGCGCCAAAGTGGAGGCCGGATTCCCTGACTCAGACGAGAAATCCGCAATCCTCAATTTCATCCGCAGTTCGAAGAGGGGCATTATCAAAGCCAACAACCCTGGAGAGAAAGGCGATATTGATTAAGCCGTGATACTGTTAGAGACAGCGTTTTTCCCGCCGGTATCATATTTCGCGGCAATAGCTGAAGAGTTTACCCTGTCACCCGGCAGGGTAAATTCATTTGTTCCTTCGCAGGTATGGATAGAGGCCTGCGAGAATTACCAGAAACAGTCCTACCGCAACAGATGCAGGATTTATGCGGCAGGCGGAGTGGAGAACCTGTCCATTCCGATAGTCCACGAGAACGGGACTTATTCATTACCAATCAAGGAGATACAAATTGACTGGACCACTCCGTGGCTGACAAGACTGAAGCGGGCCATTGTATCCGCATACGAGACTTCAGCATATTTCGAGTATTACAAAGACGAGCTTTTCTCACTTTTAGACAGCCGCCCGGAAAAGCTTTTCGACCTCAATATGGAGATACTGAAGTTCTTCCTTTCCAAGACCGGCATCGCTGCCGAGATACATCTCACCGAGGAATTCACCCTGCCCGGCAGCGGGATGTTCCCGGGGAAAGACCTTAGAGGAATCATACATCCGAAACGGGACAACAGCATTCTGTCCGGACTTGGACTCGACAAGCCTTATTGGCAGGTATTTTCGCCGAAACACGGTTTCATACCTGACCTGTCAATAATGGACCTGCTGTTCAACGAAGGTCCAGACTCTGTCAACTACCTGAAATCCAGATATCTTTCAGACACCACTCCTCTTCTGTCAAGATGAAGGACAAGAGGAAGAGAGCTCAGGTCAAGAGTCTCGAACAATCTGTCCTGCCAGTTTTTCCCGCCGGAAGGATAGACGTCCGTCATATCCACAAGGAGAAGTTTCATCCCCTGGCTGGAACGCAGAAGGGAATCCGCCGCAGCAAGATTGTCCTGACAATCCGGACAGTCCCTGCTGAAGAACATCACATACGAGCCCTCAGGAAGAGAGCGCAGATTGAAGCTTTTAGACTTTGTTCCGCCTGGCAAGCCTTCAGGGACAGAGCCGGAAACAAGACTTCCTTTGACCTTCAGGCGAGGCAGCCTTGTGCCCACAGCGGCTTTTGACAGGATTTCGTCCATAGCTGAAGCGAAAGAAAGCACCGCAAGAGAATCATACCCTGTTGCCCAGACCTTGCTGTCAGGAAGAATATAATTATCAATCAGATATTTGCACCCCTCCTTGTATCTGCCGTCACGCTGATAGGAAAGATAATAGAGCAGGTCCCCAATAATATGCCGGTACGTTCCGGAATCATTTCCTGACCTCAACGCCATCCGGTCAGTCAGCGAATTCACATCCCGGACAGTGAAATCCTCCGGCAAAGTGGAAAAAATGGCCTTCAGGAAACCGTCGGACTTCTCGCTGCCATATTGATAATCCCCTTCATCGGCAAGGTCCGCAAGCATTGCCACAAGCGCCTGTGCGTCAAGTCCTCTTCCGATAATCTTCCAGTCCCTGTCAACAAGGAACATCCGCGGAGTCTGAAGCACACCGTATTTGCGCTGGAAATCGGAATCCAGCTGCGGATCCCATAAATGGAGCAAAGAGATATTGTCTGATTTTATAGAAAAATGCTTGTCCACATATCCGTCCCATGCCAGCGAATCAGCACCTGTATATACAGCATAGAAATCAAGCGGAACAGCGGCCCCGGGAAGCAGATTTCGCAGCATCACAGTCTGTGCCAGGCAGTTGGGACATCCTGTATCATAAAAATAAAGAACTGAATATCTGGACGAATTCATCCATCTGTCCCCTTCAGAAGCATTGCCGCCGAACACATTGTATCCGGAACCGTCCCTGGCCTCCAGAGTGAGCCCCGGAGCCCTCATTCCGAGCAATGACTGCCTGTTGAAGTCCGCATATATCTTTGCGTTCATCAGTTCAATGTCGCTGGACATTTTCACGGCTCCAGTAGAGAACCATTTGTCAGTCAGATGGATGGCCACGGCCTCGACGCCCATTAACCTGGATGAGAAGTAATGCCGGTAAAGCCACAAAGCCACGTGCTGTCTTGTCAGGGAATCATTGCAGCTGCTGATGAGAAAATCACATTCCTCCTGCTGGGCCGCACAGTCCAGGGGCGCTATTGCCTTTACATACTCGGAAAGTTTTGAGTCAAGCGCTCTTATGGCTGCAGAATCCAGCTGGAAATGATTTTCGGGCGCACAGTCCCGGGCTTCTGTCCTGAATACAAGGGCATAAAGCAGAAGATGCAGCAGAAAAACAGTGACAGCTTTTCTCATAAGCGGCAGTTTATTTCACTTCCGGCAGCAGAGTCCCGTCCGGAAGGAACATTGACGTGTCCCCGTGATGCCTCAAAATATCCCTCACCGCAGAAGAGGAAATATGGGCGAATTCCTGCGCCGTCGGGATAATGATGGTCTCCACATCCGGAGCGAGCCTTCGGTTGGCGTCCGCGATTGACCTTTCAGTCTCAAAATCAATCATATTCCTGACGCCTCTCACGATATGGCGGATGCCGAACTGGCGGCACGTGTCAACAGTCAGATTGTCATATTTGATGATGCTCACGCCCTCAATTCCTGACACGGCCTGGCGGATGATGTCTATCCGCTGGTCCATATCGAAAAAACCTCTCTTGTCCTGATTGATTCCGACGGCCACAACCACCTCGTCGAACATTGTCAACGCCCTCTTGAGAATATTCAGATGGCCAGCTGTGAATGGGTCGAACGAACCCGGGAATAATGCTTTAGTTTTCATTGTATCAATAGTTTGCAGCCGTTTCACAGCTGCCAGTCAATAGGAGTTCTGCCTTCGGACACGAGAATCTCGTTTGTCGTGGAGAAATGGCGGCAGCCGAAAAAAGCCCCTCTTGCAAGAGGTGACGGATGTGCCGCTTCCAGGACATAATGCTTTCCGGTATCTATCAATGCCTTCTTGCTTCTTGCAAAATTGCCCCACAAAAGGAACACGACGCCATTGCAATGTTCTGATATATAGCTTATCACGGCATCGGTGAAAGGCTGCCATCCTATAGCGCTGTGAGAGGCCGGTTCACCGGCCCTGACAGTCAGGACCGAATTGAGCAGGAGGACACCCTGCGACGCCCATTTCCGAAGGTCGGGACAGCCGCTCATTGTGATTCCAAGATCAGTCTCAATCTCCTTGAAAATGTTTTTCAGCGAAGGCGGCGCAGGCACACCGGCCGGCACAGAGAACGAGAGTCCCATTGCCTGACCATAACCGTGATACGGGTCCTGGCCTAAAATCACCACTTTCACTTTATCCACCGGAGTAAGGTCGAAAGCCCTGAATATCTCCCCGCCCGGAGGAAATATCTGTCTTCCTTCAGCCTTCTCACGATGCAGACGCTGCGCTAAAGCAATGAAATAAGGCTTGTCAAACTCGTCTTTCAATGCCTCTTTCCAGCTTGGCTCAATCCTGACTTCCATACAGTTATCCGAATATGAAACGGGCAACATCATCTATAGTCTTCACATAGACGAATTCAAGGCCCTTGATATACACTTCGTTGATATCCTCGATATCCTTGCGGTTGTCCTCTGATATGACAATCGTGCGGACCCCGGCCCTTTTGGCTGCCAGAATCTTCTCTTTGATTCCGCCCACAGGAAGGACCCTGCCTCTCAATGTCATCTCTCCCGTCATTGCGACTCCCTGGCGGACAGGTTTTGAACGCAGGGCCGAAAGCATTGAGCTGACAATAGTTATACCTGCCGACGGACCATCCTTCGGCACAGCCCCTTCAGGGACGTGGACGTGGATGTCCTTTTTGTCGAAATCGGCAGGTGTGATGCCTGCAAGTTCAGGATGCGCCTTGATGAACTGGAAAGCGATAGTGGCGGACTCCTTCATCACGTTTCCGAGGTTGCCGGTCATAGTCAGCTGGCCTTTGCCCTCGCTGACAGCTGTCTCCACGAACAGAATCTCGCCGCCCATCTGTGTCCAGGCAAGTCCGGTGACCACTCCGACGCCTTCGTTTCCGGCCTGCTGGTCGTGATAAGAAGTCGGAAGCCCGAGATACTCTTTGAGATGCTCTTTCTTTATCACCACCGGGCAGGTCTCCTCCAAAGCAATCTTCTTGGCTGTCACGCGGGCAATCTTGGCAATCTGCTTCTCAAGTCCCCTGACTCCTGACTCATGTGTATATTTGTCAATAATCTCAGCCAAAGCAGGCTTGTCTATCTTGAGCTTCTTGCGGTCGATTCCGTGCTCCTCCAGTTCTTTCGGCACGAGGAACTTCTTCGCTATCTCCATCTTCTCCTCCGCAAGATAGCCCGTGACATTAATCAGTTCCATCCTGTCCAGAAGGGCAGGCTGGATCGTGGAAATGTCATTGGCAGTGGTGATGAACAGAACGTGGGAAAGGTCGTAGTCAATATCCAGATAATTGTCGTGGAAGGCCACATTCTGCTCAGGGTCAAGGACTTCCAAAAGGGCGGACGAAGGATCTCCCTTGAAGTCGCCGCTGAGCTTGTCAATCTCGTCAAGCACCATAACAGGATTGGAAGTGCCGGCCCTGCTTATGCCGTTAAGAACACGGCCCGGCAGCGCGCCGATGTATGTCTTTCTGTGTCCCCTGATCTCGGCCTCATCGTGCATTCCGCCAAGAGCGATTCTCACGTACTTCCTGCCAACAGCCTTGGCTATAGATTTTCCGAGACTTGTCTTACCGACTCCCGGAGGCCCGTAGAGACACAAAATCGGAGACTTCATATCCCCCCTGAGCTTCAGGACCGCAAGATATTCAATGATACGCTCTTTCACCTTTTCCAGGCCATAATGGTCGGCATCCAGCACTTTCATAGCATGCTTGAGGTCGAGATTGTCCTTGGAAATATGGTTCCAGGGAAGGTCGAGCATGAATTTGATATAGTTGTACTGGATACTGTAGTCAGGAGATGACGGATTGTACTTCTCCAGCTTGGACATTTCCTTGTTGAAAATCTCCGCTACTGATTCAGGCCAGTCCTTCTTCGCGGCCTCGGCACGGAGTTTCTCGAAATCCTCGTCCTCATCCATTCCAAGTTCTTCCTGGATGGTGCGGAGCTGGTTGTTAAGATAGTATTCACGCTGCTGCTGGTCAATCTCCGTCTTGACTTTGGAGTTGATCTCCTGTTTGATTTTCAGAAGTTCCACCTGGGTGTCAAGGACATTGAGCAGCTTCATCGCCCTGACTTTCATCGACTCGTATTTGAGCAGGTCAACTTTGTCAAAGATATTCTCCACCTCAATTGTCGTGGCGATGAAGTTCACCAGGAAGGAGAAGTCATCAATTGACTTTATGGCGTTACCGGCCTCTTTCGGAGCGAAAGAGGAAGACCTTATGATGACAGAGGCTTTCTCTTTCAACGACTCGGCGATCATCCGGATTTCCGGATTGGCCATATCCGCATCGATGTCCTCAAGGTACTGGACAGTGGCTTTCAGATATGGCTCGGATGAGATGAGGCTTCCGAGTTCGAAACGCTTGAGGCCTTGAAGCACAGCGGAAACTGTACCGTCCGGCATTTCGAATGTCTTGATGATGCGGGCAGCCGTGCCGAACGGGAAAAGGTCCTCCATTTCGGGGTCCTCGACTGTAATGTCGTTCTGCGGCACAGCTCCGATTATGTAATTATTCTGGTAAGCGTCCTCTATCAGGCGTATAGACTTGTCACGCCCTATCGTCACTGGATACACAGCCCCCGGAAAGAGAACAGCATTGCGAAGCGCAAGCACGGGCAGAGTTCCTGGAAGGTCGATTCCGTCAATCTTGGAAGGAAACTCTCCCTGCATCACCGGGATGATGCTCACTTCAGTTCCGCCAGGAGAGAAAATATCCATTTTCAAATCTTTCATACATTAAAACTATTATGGTTGATTCCGCATCCGGGCGGCAAGGGCCCGGACAAATAACTGCCATTTTGTCAACAGCAGTCATTTTGAATACTGATTCATATACTTGTCAATCTTTATGCCAAGCGGGAACAAGACAGAATGGCAAGGAAATTGCGGGAAATTGTTTGATATGTCCGAAAAGGCGGATAATGCGCTTCAGACGTTATGAATAGCAAAAAAATGGCGAATTAGTTTGATTATAAAGAAAATAACATTACCTTTGCCTAATCGGTACAAATCGAAACATATAAATATTTATTATATCAATTATTATGACTAAAGCAGAGATCGTCAATGAGGTTGCAAAAGCAACCGGACTTGAGAAAGTTACAGTTCAGACTGTAGTTGAAGCGTTTATGGAAAGCGTAAAAGGTTCCCTCGTGAAGGGTGAGCCTGTTTACCTCCGTGGTTTCGGCAGCTTTATCATCAAGCACAGAGCTGAAAAAGCAGCAAGAAACATTACTAGAAACACAACTATGACCATTCCGGCACACGACATTCCAGCATTCAAGCCGGCCAAAGTCTTTGTCAGCACTGTAAAGAAATAATAATAATTAATTTATCGTAAACCTATGCCAAACGGAAAGAAGCATAAAAGGCATAAGATGGCTACGCACAAACGCAAGAAACGTTTGCGCAAGAATAGACATAAGAAGAAGTAGTTTTTCAGTGTCTGCCATTTTAGCAGTCTGTTAAGAGAGAGGCTGGCCGGTGGTCCGGACGGCCTCTTTTACTAATGTTAATATTGTTCAATCCTAATGGAGTCTGAAAAAGAATCGGTCAAAGACCTGATTGTAGATGTCAGCCCCACAGAAGTTCAGCTTGCCCTGATGGACAACCACAGGCTGATAGAGCTGAACAAAGAATCGACGACAGGCCACAGTTTCACAGTCGGAGATGTGTTTCTCGGAAGAGTGAAAAAAGTGATGCCTGCGCTGAATGCGGCGTTTGTTGACATCGGTGACGAAAAGGAGGCTTTCATCCATTACCTGGACCTTGGTCTGTACTTCGATGCATTCGATGAATTCGTGAAAAAGACCAATACCAACACCAATGCAGGAGAAGTGTTCTCCGGCATTACGCTCGGTCCGGTCCTCGCCAAAGAGGGACAGATTGAGAATGTGGTAAAGCCAGGCCAGATGATTGTCGTCCAGATTGTGAAAGAGCCTATCTCCACAAAGGGGTCCAGGCTCACGGCTGAGATTTCATTGGCAGGACGCAATATTGTACTCCTCCCTTTCGCGAAGAAAGTGAGCATTTCCCAGAAGATTTCATCCAAAGAGGAAAAGAAAAGACTTGAGACACTGGTAAGAAGCATTCTGCCGGCCAATTACGGTGCCATAATCCGCACTGCCGCGGAAGGAAAGAATGCGGCGATTTTGGTTTCAGAGCTCAAATCGCTTATCGGGAAATGGGAAGGTTCGTGGCCGAAACTTTCCAAATCCAAGAACATACAGCCGCTGTTCACTGAATACAGCAAGACCACAACAGTCCTCAGGGATCTCTTCAACAACTCATTCTCAAATATTTACGTGAATGACAAGAAAGAGTATGAGGAGATTCGGAAGTATATTGAGCAGATCTCACCCGACCAGGCGAAAATCGTGAAATACTATGACGGTGCTGAACCGATTTTCGACCATTTCGAGGTGACCAGACAGATAAAGAGCTCGTTCGGAAGAGTAGTCCCTATCAAACAGGGTGCGTATCTCGTGATTGAATCTACTGAAGCGCTCAATGTCGTGGATGTAAACAGCGGTATCAGGGCCAAGACCAATGACCAGGAAGAGAACACATACGAAGTGAACCGCTATGCGGCTGAAGAAATAGCAAGACAGCTGAGGCTCAGGGATATGGGCGGTATTGTGATTGTGGACTTCATCGATATGGAAATCCAGGAGCACAAAAACGGCCTGTACAAATATATGACCGAGCTGATGCAGAACGACCGCGCGAAGCACAATGTGCTGCCACTCACGAAATTCGGCCTGATGCAGATAACCAGGCAGAGAATCCGTCCGGCAACGGAAATCAATACTGAGGAAGTATGTCCGGTATGTCACGGAACAGGCAAGATAGCACCGAGTATGCTGATTGACGAACAGATAGAGAGCCGTATCTCGTATTACGTCTCTGAACTGAAAGTCAAGTCATTTGTCCTGAAGACAAGCCCTATTTTAGGTGCGTACCTGACAAAGGGTTTCAATTCTGTTCTGAGGAAATGGAAAAGGAAGTATAAATGCAGAATCCAGCTGGAGGAAGTGCTGGATTTCAGTGTTCTGCAAAATGAATTGTACAATGACAACGGGGAGAAGCTGGACACCAAGTCCTGACTCCGGGCTCATTTGAAAATTTTGAAGGGGTGACTGCAAGCCTGGTGTCCAGGTATCGCCGCCACCCTTTTTATTTATATCGTTATGTGTGCGGATGTAACAGAATGGCGGAACAGACTCCGACGGATAAGGGAAGCCAACAATGATGCCGCATGGGCTATGGCAGAGTATATCAGCGAGATGCCCTGCGCAATCACACAGAAACTGATGGAGCAGGTCAATCCGGGAGGAGCGCTTCCGGAAGAGGCAGTCTATGCAGCCCTGATGGCCGGATTCTGCGGAATTAATGAAAATGACCGGGAGACGAACGGATATTTTACGAGAGCGGTGAAAAAGCTTGACACACGAGTCTATCTCAGCGACCCGTATTTATCGTCTATCCGGTTCCCTGACGCAGTGTCAGGCAAATGGAGATTTACTCATTATTGCTACAGGCCTTATGAGGCTTTCGTCCGGGACGACATAACGCTCGGCCCGGGGACAGTGGAGACGCCTTCCGTCGGCTACTTCAATGAACGGTTTGTATATCCTGCAGTCGAGCAGGACGGACGGGAATGGATGGCGGTCAAACCAAGCGAGATAGAGACAATGCGCGGGCCTCTGTCCGGAATAAGCGGGAAGGTGGCGGTATTCGGTCTCGGACTTGGATATTTCGCATATATGGCCACTTTGAATCCGGCCGTGAAAGAAATTGATATAATAGAAATCGACAGTGATGCCATCAGCCTGTTCAGCAGGCATATACTGCCCCAGTTCCAGCAACGGGAGAAAGTAGCACGGATCATACGGCGGGATGCCTTCGACTATATGAGGAACGGGATGGAAGCCCGGAAATACGACTTCGCATTCGTGGACTTATGGCACGATGCATCGGATGGACTTCCGATGTACCTCAGGGCCAAACGGCTGGAAAGGCTGAACCCTGATGTAAAATTCATATACTGGGTGGAGAAGACGCTTCTTTCCGCCTGGAGGTGGAATGAGTTTGAACGGATTATCGAGACCTCCAGGGATGAAGAGGAGGCTCTCTATTCCTTGTCTGCAGGCATATTGCCGGAATAAGCCCTCCACTTGTCTATCAAGGCCTGCATATCATCCGGAAGAGGAGAGTCGAATCTAACAAGTTCCCTGGTGCGCGGATGGACAAAGCCAAGAGTCCTGGCGTGGAGAGCCTGACGGGGACAGATCTCAAAACAGTTGCGGATGAACTGTTTGTATTTCGCATAGATAGTTCCCTTGCGGATTTCCGAGCCGCCGTACCTTGCGTCATTGAACAGCGGGTGCCCGATATGGTTGAAATGCACCCTTATCTGATGCGTCCTGCCCGTCTCAAGGCGGCATTCAACCACTGTCACATAGCCGAAACGCTCCACAACTCTGTAATGGGTGACGGCGTGCTTTCCCCTGTCACCTTCAGGATACACCTTGAACCGAAGCCTGTCATTGGGGTCACGGCCGATGTTTCCGGTGATTGTGCCCTCATCATCTTTGACATTGCCCCATACCACAGCGACGTACTTGCGCTCGATTGTATGTCGGAAGAACTGTCCGGCAAGGTCAAGCTGGGACTCGTCATTTTTCGCCACAACCAAAAGTCCGGAGGTATCCATATCAATGCGGTGGACAAGCACTCCCATCCGGTCGTCCTTCGCATCCGGCCCCTGCGTGAGCCCAAGATGGAACGCAAGCGCGTTGACTAAAGTGCCCTCGAAATGTCCGTGTCCGGGATGCACCACCATGCCGGCCGGCTTGTTCACCACCAGCACGTCATCATCCTCATAAACGATGTTCAGCGGAATGTCCTCCGGAAGCACTTCGAATCCCCTTCTCTCATAAGGCATTACAAACCTGATGACATCTCCGGGTCGAACTATCATATTGGCTTTGGCCGTTTTGTCTCCAAGGCGGACATATCCGTTCTTTATGGCCAACTGCACTCTGTGCCTTGATGTGTCCATCAGGTGGCAGGCCATGAACTTGTCAATCCTCAAAGGGGTCTGGCCGGCATCCACATTGAGCCGGAAATGCTCGAACATCCCCTGTTCGTCTTCTTCCTGGGCAGCCTCTTCAGAGGCCTCCAAAGTGGACCCGTTGTAATCTATCTCCTCTTCGTTGAAAAGGCTGTCCTGCAGATCCGCCATCAGTTCTCTGTTTTATTTTCAAGTTTAAGGTAAAGGGCCACATTTGAACCGATAGGGACAGTGTTGTCCGATGCCTCAGGTACCTGCTTGTACACAACCGCATCGAGTGAGTCACTGTAATTCTTCACTCCCCTGTCGAAATGCAGCGAGGATACATTCAGAGAATTGTCGTGCAAAGCGTCAACGGCCCTCATAAACCTCATTCCTGCCACATCCGGGATAATTGTCTCTGTATCATCTTTTCCAAGTCCTACGACAAGGTCAATTTCCGCACCACTCTCTATCATTCTTCCAGATTTGATTTCCCTGCCCCGGTACAGCTGCTTTAGAACATTGTTGGTAGCCATATCCTCCACATAGCGGAGACGTCCGAGAGTCAAGCCTCTTGACATCAGTTCAGCCTTGGCCTGGCGCATTGAAAAGCCCACAAGGTCAGGCATAGACACCTTCTTGGGATGCACAGAATTGATAGTAAGAAGAATACGTCTTCCATTCTTGACTTTGCCCCCGGCCTTTGGAACCTGTGAGAAAACGAGCCCCCTGCCCATTTTGCGCACATAGACCGAATCAGTAACCTCAACTCTCAAGCCTGATGCGGAGGCAAGCTGACGGGCCTGCGCCACACTCATATTAGTGAAGTCAGGGACAGCTATCTCCTGTCCGTGATGGGTAATCACAGAGAGCGCTATCGCCGCTCCCGCCACAAGAACCACTAACAGGGCGGCCGCTCCTGCGAGATTCTTCACAATCCAGTTGCTGAAAAAACTTTTTATGCTCATTGTTTCCGTATTTTACAAAAATATCACTTCAAGAAGGCCCTCGGTTATCAGGGCTATTCCGATAATTGTCACTATGACTCCTGTTATTCTGTTTATCCAGAGCAGTGTGCCCAGCTTGAAGTTCTTTCTGAAACGGCTGAACGACCAGGAAAACAGAAACCAGTAGGAAGCCGAACCGCCGCTGACAGACAGCAATATAGGAGCGACTCTGAAATCGTGCGGTTCAAGCTGTATGCCGAAAAAAGCGAACAGTGCGAAAATCACGAAGATAGCTCCCGGGTTCGATATTCCCATCACGACAGCCTGAAAGAAATCCTTAAGAGAGTATGATGGGGATGAATCTTCCTTCTTCATTTTTCTGAAAGGGTCCTTGAAAGCGAGACTGCATCCCAACAAGGTGACCACAACGCCGCCGCCAACCATAATAAGTATATGATTGTCAGTTATAAATGTTTCAGCTATCGCCAGCGCGAAAATCGCGATGGCAGCATATAATGTATCTACAAGACACGCTCCCAGGCCGGCCATAAATCCGGCTTTATGTCCTTCACTCAATGACTTCTGTATCACAAGGATGGCGATTGGACCCAACGGCACGGAGGCGCAGACTCCAATCAGGAATCCTTTGAGAATGTCCAGCATCATAATGCAGTAAATTTGCGTTAAATTACAAAGATAGCAATTAAATTCATATCTTTGTCCAACGGAAGAATAAAGCAATGTCGTATGAACAAGCATAAGAGAATAATGGCCGTTCTCGCCGCTATGTCAGTGGTGATGATGTCCCTTCCTTTTCTCGTTCCACATCTTGGGATTCTATCACTGTTCGGCTTGGTGCCCCTGCTCTGTATGGAGTTCATAGGCACACAGACAGGGGTGAAACGGATGTGGCTCTGGCATTATTCGGTATTTGTCGCGTGGAATGCCGTGACGACATTCTGGGTGTGCAATGCTACAGTGGGCGGAGGCATTTTCGCCTGCCTGGCAAACGCGCTCCAGATGTCCATCGTGTTCGGGTTGTTCCGCTGGAGCAGGAAAGTCCTGAAAGGAATACTTCCTTATATTTTCTTAGTATTCCTGTGGATTGCCTGGGAGCGGTATTACCTGACCGTGGCGCAGATTTCCTGGCCGTGGCTTGTATTGGGCAACTCTTTTGCCCGGACAGTGTCATTAGTACAGTGGTATGAGTTCACCGGCACGCTCGGAGGCTCGATGTGGATATGGATATGCAACATCTGGCTGTTCTCCCTGATGCTTGGATTGGCCAGCGGGAAACTGCTGGATATGAACTGGAAAGGGCGTGCGGCTTCAGTCGGCGGATATTTACTGATGCTGGCGGGCCCGGCTGTCCTGTCACTGATAATGTACTGCAATTATTCTGAAAAGCCGTCCGGGACACTGGAAACACTTGTGCTCCAGCCTGATTTCGACCCGTACCAGAAATTCCAGTCAATGTCGCAGGCCCAGCAGAACGCGATTCTTATTGACCTGATGGACAAAGGTCTGAAAGGCAGGGAAGATGACGGAATGCTGCTGGCCGTGGCTCCGGAGACTTTCACGGGTGACATCGTTCTCGGACGTCTGGAAAGCAGCCCCACCTGGCGGAGATTCACAGGTTATCTGAAAGGCAGGCCGGGTGTAAACCTGATGTTCGGAGCTTCAACTTATGAATATTCGATGTCGGATACAGCTCCGTCGAAAACAGTGAGGAGTCTCGGGGAGAACCGATGGGTCCAGTCCAGGAATTCGGCCCTGATTGTTGACAGTTCGGCCACAGCGCAGATATACCACAAGTCAAAACTGGTCGTCGGCGTGGAAATGACGCCATACCCTGCCCTGTTCACAAAAATAGACGACCTGTTAGGCGGGGTGATGGGCCGCTGCGCCGGCCAGGATGAGGTGTCGCTTCTTGATTGTGTCCAGCGTGACACCTGCGGAAATGTGACGCGAAGAGTTCCGGTGGGATGCGCTATCTGCTACGAGTCTGTTTATCCTGAACATTGCGCTGAATATGTGAGGAAAGGGGCACAGCTTATTACTGTCATAACGAATGACGCCTGGTGGGGAAACACTCCGGGCTACAGGCAGCATCTGAGCTACGCAGCCCTCAGGGCTATCGAGACCAGAAGATGGATTGCCCGCAGCGCGAACACCGGCATCTCGGCTGTCATTTCAAGCCGCGGGGACATTCTCCAGCACACTTCCTGGTGGGAAAGGGAATGGCTGCGTGCCGATGTCAATCTCAATGACTGCGAGACTTTCTTTGTCCGCTACGGAGACATCACCGGGCGGATATGCACTTTTATGGCTGTCCTGCTGCTTCTTGGCATTTCAGTGAGGGCATTTGTCAAAAGGCGCGAAAACTCCTCCAAATAAGGCCGGAACGGCCAAAAAGTTTTGGAATATCAAAAATATCACTAACTTTGTAATCCTTTCGGATACAGATACTGGCAGCTTCCAAAGGCCGGTATTGATGATGGGCTCAGGTTTGGGGCCTTCCGGAGGGATTTGCGAGCGTGTTGTAATTGGTAGCCAAGCCAGACTTAGGATCTGGTGCCTTCG
>JBJEBM010000019.1:0-4552 GCA_051870055.1 Candidatus Cryptobacteroides sp. | reverse complement strand
GAAATCTTCGTAAGGAAAGAATAGGGGTCGTTGTCAGCAATAAGATGGACAAGACTATTGTCGTAGCCGTTGAGACTAAGGGCAAACATCCTATGTATGGTAAGTTCATTAACAAGACTACCAAATTTGTCGCTCAGGATGAGAAGAATGAGTGCAGCGAGGGCGATACAGTCCGCATTATGGAAACCCGTCCTCTGAGCAAGACAAAGAGGTGGAGATTAGTTGAAATTGTAGAAAAAGTCAAATAGCGATGATACAGCAGGAAACACGTTTACAGGTGGCAGACAACAGCGGTGCGAAGGAAGTTCTTTGCATCCGTGTTCTGGGTGGTACCCGTCACCGTTATGCATCAGTCGGCGACAAGATCGTCGTTGCGGTAAAAAGTGCAATCTCCGGTGGAGATGCCAAGAAAGGCTCAGTCTCCAAGGCTGTGGTAGTCCGCACCAAGAAGGAGATCCGCAGGCCGGATGGCTCATACATCCGTTTCGACGAGAACGCCTGCGTTCTCCTGAACAATGCGGGAGAGCTGAGAGGTACACGTATCTTTGGCCCAGTTGCCAGGGAGCTGCGTGAGAATTATATGAAGATCGTTTCACTGGCACCGGAGGTCCTTTAATATTCAAGAGTTATGAAAAAATTTCACATAAAGAAAGGCGACACCGTTTACGTCAATGCCGGTAATTATAAAGGCAAGACAGGAAAAGTCCTCTCAGTCATCAGGGACAAGGACCGTGTTGTCGTTGAAGGTATCAATATGGTAAGCAAGCATACCAAACCTAATGCAAAGGCTCCTCAGGGCGGCATTATCAAGCAGGAGGCAGGAATCCATATTTCCAATGTCCAGCTGCTCGACCCGAAAAGCACCGCAGCCAAGCCGGTTCCTACCCGTGTGGGTTACAAATTCGTCGACGGCAAGAAGGTACGTTATGCTAAAAAATCAGGAGAGGAGATTAAATAGTTATGGCAAAGAAGAATAATAATGCACCGGCAGAGCAGGTTATCCCTGCGGGATACGTTCCTACTCTGAAGACCGTTTACAAAGAGCAGATTGTGCCTGCTCTGATGAAGCAGTTCTCTTACAGCACTGTGATGCAGGTTCCTAAGCTCGTGAAAATCACCATCAACGAGGGTGTGGGCGAGGCTTCCCAGGGACAGTCACACGACAAGAAGCTTGTTGAAGAGGCAGCAGCTGAACTCTCCAACATCGTAGGCCAGAAAGCTATCCTCACTTCTTCAAGAAAGGATATCTCCAACTTCCACCTTCGCAAGGGCCAGCCTATCGGTGTCAAAGTTACCCTCCGCAATGTGAAGATGTATGAGTTCCTTGAGAGACTTATCCGCGTGTCCCTTCCTCGTATCCGCGACTTCAACGGTATTTCCGAGAAGCTCGACGGCAACGGAAACTACACTCTCGGTCTCAAAGAGCAGATAATCTTCCCGGAGATTGATATGGACAAGAACCCTCGTGTTCACGGAATGGAGATCACTTTTGTGACCACAGCCAATTCAGATGAGGAGGCTTATGCGCTTCTCAAGGAGTTCGGCCTGCCGTTCAAGAAACATAACAACTAAAAGAGAATAAGATGGCAAAAGAATCAATGAAAGCCCGCGAAGTAAAACGCGCGAAATTAGTTGCAAAATACGCCGAGAAAAGGAAGGCTCTCAAAGAGGCCGGGGACTGGGCAGCTCTCGACAAGCTCCCTAAGAACGCCTCTCCTGTCCGTCTTCACAACCGCTGCTCTCTCACCGGACGTCCTAAAGGATATATGCGTGCCTTCGGCCTCAGCAGAATCCAGTTCCGCGAGATGGCCAGCAACGGTCTCATCCCGGGTGTCAAGAAGGCAAGCTGGTAGGAAACTGAATAGCATACATAGCGTAATTGCCGGGTAATTCCGGCAGTCACAATAACAATTATTATTAACAATCGGATATCGGGCGCAGACGCGCCGGTTCGCAAAAACAACAAAAAAATGACTGATCCAATTGCAGATTTTCTCACACGCATCCGCAATGCGTACAGTGCAGGAAACAGGATTGTTGAGGCCCCTTCATCAAAAATGAAGCTCGCCATCACCAAAATCCTTTGCGAGAAAGGCTACATCCTCAGCTACAAAGTAGTTGAAGGAACTCCTTTCAACACTATCAAAATCGCTCTCAAGTACCATCCTCAGACCAAGGTCGCAGCGGTCAAGAAGATTGTCCGTGTTTCAAAGCCGGGTCTCAGGAAGTACACTGACGTGAAAGATATGCCGAGAGTTCTCAACGGACTCGGAATCGCTATCGTTTCCACATCCAAGGGCGTTATCACTGACAAAGAGGCAAGAGACCTCAATGTGGGCGGTGAGATTGTATGCTATGTTTATTAATTTAAAAAGGAACTGATAATGTCAAGAATTGGTAAATTACCTGTAAGCCTTCCGGACAAGGTGAGCGTAGAGCTTCTCCCTGGCAACGTTGTGAAGGTTAAAGGCCCTCTCGGAGAGCTTTCACAGAAAGTGGATCCGGATATCACCATCACGGTGGAGGGAAATGAAGTCAAATTCACCCGTCCTACAGATCAGCCGAGACATCGTTCAATGCACGGTCTTTACCGCGCTCTTGTCCACAATATGGTGGTTGGCGTGTCCACAGGCTTTGAGAAAAAACAGGAGTTGGTCGGTGTGGGATACCGTGTTGATGTGAAAGGTCAGCTTCTGACTTTCGCCCTCGGTTATTCACACGACATCCAGCTGCTTCTTCCGGCTGAGATTAAAGCCGAGGCCGCCGCAGTGAAGAAAGGTGAGAATCCGGTGCTTATTCTTAGAAGCGCTGACAAACAGCTTCTTGGACAGGTCGCTGCCAAGATCCGTTCTCTCCGCAAGCCTGAACCATATAAGGGCAAGGGTATCAAGTTCGTTGGTGAACAGCTCCGCCGCAAGGCCGGCAAGACTGCAGCCGCTAAATAAATGAGGAGGAAAGATTATGGCATTGACAAAAATTGAAAGAAGAAAAAGGATTCACTACCGTATCCGCAAACACGTCAACGGAACTGCTGAGAGACCACGTCTCGTTGTCTTCAGGAGCAACAAGCAGATATATGCTCAGGTTATCGATGACGAGGCCCGCGTGACACTCGCAGCCGCCGCTTCCAATGACAAAGGTCTCGCCGCTGAGTGCAAGGGCAAGAACGGATCAGAGGCTGCCGCTATCGTCGGAAAGGCTGTAGCAGCGCGCGCCATAGAGAAAGGCATCAACGAGGTTGCTTTCGACCGTGGAGGATATCTCTATCACGGCAGAGTTAAATGTTTGGCTGACGCTGCCCGTGAAGGCGGTCTTAAATTCTAATCGGGATTATGGCAAATACAAATGTTAAAAGAGTGAAGACATCTGATCTTGAACTGAAAGACAGACTCGTCTCAATACAGAGGGTAACTAAAGTCACCAAGGGTGGACGTCATTTCCGCTTCGCTGCCATTGTGGTTGTCGGAGACGAGAATGGTGTTGTAGGTTATGGCCTCGGAAAGGCAAACGAAGTGACAGCTGCTATCCAGAAAGGTGTGGAGGATGCCAAGAAGAATCTTGTCAAGATTCCGATCATCAACACTACAATTCCTCACGAGCAGATTGCCAAATTCGGTGGCGCTGAAGTGTTTATGAAGCCAGCCGCTCCTGGTACCGGTGTAAAGGCCGGCGGTGCGATGCGTGCGGTGTTCGAGTCAGTGGGCATTCAGAATGTCCTCGCCAAGTCAAAGGGCTCATCCAACCCTCACAACCTTGTGAAGGCTACCGTTGCCGCCCTGACTGAGCTGAGGGATGCATATACTGTTGCCGGCCTCCGTGGCGTTCCTATGTCAAAAGTGTTTAACGGCTAACAGGAGGTAAGATTATGGCAAAATATAAAATC
The DNA here is from genome assembly GCA_051870055.1 of Candidatus Cryptobacteroides sp. Lineage (GTDB taxonomy): Bacteria > Bacteroidota > Bacteroidia > Bacteroidales > UBA932 > Cryptobacteroides. The sequence goes on along the minus strand of JBJEBM010000019.1, from coordinate 669 downwards.
ACCCAGGTTGTCAGCAAGAACGGCGCTACCAAAAGGCAGATTGCCAATCTCAGGTCTCTCGGCATCCACAAGATGCACCAGACTGTTGAGGTGGAGGCAAATCCTGTCAACAAAGGTATGATTGCAAAGGTTCAGCACCTCGTTACAGTTGAAGAAATCTAATCGGAGGAACTACAGATGAATTTGCACAATTTGAAACCTGCTAAAGGTTCTACACACAATAGTAAAAGACTTGGACGCGGTCAGGGCTCCGGAAAGGGAGGCACCTCTACCCGTGGTACAAAAGGAGCCCAGGCCCGTGCCGGATATGAGCACAAGGTCGGCTTCGAGGGTGGCCAGATGCCTATCCAGAGAAGACTTCCTAAGTTCGGCTTCAACAACCCTACCAGGAAAGAGTACAAAGCTCTCAACCTTGACTCTATCCAGGCGCTCTCCGAGAAGCTCGGAACTACAGTGATCACACTTGAGGCTATCAAAGAGGCAGGTCTTGCCGGCCGCAGGGATCTCGTGAAGATTCTCGGCAACGGCGAACTTACCGCCAAACTCGAGATCACTGCTGATGCATTCTCTCAGTCCGCATTGTCAAAGATTGAGGCTGTCGGTGGAAAAGCAACTAAGACCGAGAAATAATGAAGAAATTTATTGAGACAATCAAGAACATCTTCAAGA
>JBJEBM010000018.1:0-22620 GCA_051870055.1 Candidatus Cryptobacteroides sp. | reverse complement strand
TATCCATTTTCATTCTCGTGGACGGCTTGAAAAAGTCATGGGTGTTTCATATCTTTAAAAAGAGAGTTTAAGAGATACCGAAGTCATATCATAAGCGAGCTCCATTCTGTATTTCTCTTCGAGTATGAAATTTCTCTTATGCACGCCAATACCATACAAGATTCCTCCTATTGCAAGTGTTGCTCCACCTGCAGCCCAAGGTATCCACTTCGGGTAAGGATAGACAGTTTTGCTCACGAGGTGTGAATCATAATTCAAACCCTGAGAAGAGGTATAATCCAGTACTTCATCAATTGTATTGAATCGAAGTGTTTCCACAATAGAGGAACATGTATAATCTGAATATACATTGACCTTATAATAGGAAACATCCCGAGTCCTGTATTGTCTTAACTTACAGGTAATGCCAACAACTACAGGAGAGGATACCATTGTCCAGATACCGGCTTTCTTATATTTGCCAGCAACTTTTTCTAGCGTGATTGTACGGTAATCTGCGTCCGGCATATACTGACCCCATAAGTTGATTGTGTTCAAGAGGAGTATTATGATGGCTGCTACCAAAAGCTTTATTTTCTTGGGTTGTTCCATAGGGCATTTTCCGTTCTGTTTCCGTTGATTGATTTTGTGGATTTTACTCCGGCAAGTGATATGGCCTGATTCCCATTTAAATACCATCGCGCAATCCAAGAATGAAGAGCACGATAAGTCGAGTGGGTTAAAACGTGCTGGTACTCGACAGAACAATAATCCCGTACGGCTTGTATGAACTGCGCCGTGGTAAACTGTTTGGGGATTGAGTCAAGAATGTTGTTCAATGAGCTTGAGATACTCTCCGATAAATGGCGATACATATTTTAGAGTTATCCGGCGCCCCACCATACCGGTGCTATACTATACAAAAGTGTGGAGCCGTTTCGCCTCCACTGTATGTGGTTCTGGTAGGGACCTTGAGAATGGACTTGACCGATACTCCACACTCGACATATGTATCGGCAGCCTTGCCACCTGAATACAATCAATGCCGAGCGGAGCGCTTCAACCATCGTCCCTCTCAAAAATTTACCAGATTTCATACAAGGACAATGCGAAACACTTTCGCTGTATGTATGCCGGCTACCCGGCGGAACAAAGGTAGGAAATTTTTAACTCATCACCGTCAAAAGTGCTGGAAATTTCTGTGGATATGGGTTTTGATTTATGAATTATATGTAATTCTGGAGGGCGATTCCTAAAATACATAATTATCTTCATACTAATCATGGCTTGGTCGACAGGGTTTATGTGGCAGGGGATACCTTCGCATGGGGATGGCCATCAATCACAAGGATCTCCGTATCGGATATGAAAAGATATGGGGAGGCGGTTGGTGGGCCCGGGTCTTCCGGGCAACGTCCTGGACACCTCTGGCATCAGGTGGATATAGTATGAATCAACATTATTGTAAAAAACGTGCCCGTTCACGGTAAAAGCCGTGCATTTCATCAAATTCTTTTCTTAACTTTGCATTATTGAATGCATAAGTCCGATGGAAGAGAAGAGAATAACAATTTTTGACGTGGCGGCGAGGGCCGGCGTGTCAAAAGGCACGGTTGACAGGGTTATCCACAATCGGGGAGAAGTGTCCCGCAAAAGTGCGGAGAAAGTCCGCAAAGCCATTGAGGAACTGAATTACGAACCTAACCTGTATGCATCTCTTCTTGCTTCCAAGAAGAGCCGGATGATTGCCTGTCTCTTGCCTGAATCCGATGCCGGGGAATATTGGGGAAAAGTCAGGCGAGGTTTTCTCGACGGCGGTGCTGAGGTTGCCGGGCTTAACATAGTCACGAAACTGTTCAGCTACGACCAGTACGATCCGCTTTCTTTCGAGCATGCCTGTGACTCTCTTTTAGCTTCATCGCCTGCCGGTGTTGTGCTTCCGCCCCTGTTCAAAAACAGCACTATGTCATTGGCTTCCAAACTGAAAGCTCTGGACATCCCTTATGTGTATGTGGATACGAAACTGGAGGACGGCGACTATTTCGCGTATTTCGGCATGCCTATGTACCAGAGCGGTTATCTTTGTGCGGCTTTGCTTACGGAACGGCTCGAACCGGAGGAGGTGAAGGACATAGTAGTGGTCCGCATCACCCGTGACAAGTCCCGTCTTAGCGATCCGACTGTGAACCGACGCGAGGGCTTCATCGATTATATTCTTGACCATTTTCCGGAATGCCGGATCAACAATATATTCCTCGACCCATCCCGCCCCGAGTCAGTGAACTCTTCTCTCGAAGAACTTACGCCGGACCGGAAGCTGGTGGTGATGTTCAATTCCAGGATTCATCTGATTGCGGATTTCCTGCGCGCTAATCCGTCTCCCGGCCGCCGTGTGATCGGCTTTGACAATCTTGACCGTAATATCGAGGTCCTCCGGGAAGGCCTGGTCACCCTGCTGATCGCCCATCATACAGAGCTCCAGTCCCACAAAGCCGTGCTTACACTTTCGGATTATATTCTGGTCGGCAAGCGTCCTCTCAACCGGGACAATTACGTCCATATGGATATACTTTCCCGGCTCAATATAGATAATTATTAAGCCGGGAAATATCTTTTGATTTATTAAAGCGTTACTCCGGTCTTGAAAATTGCGATTTCCCGGATGCCGCTTTCCTCGCTGCGTACAGGCTTGCCGTCGGCCACCTCAAGCACAGCATCTATGAAGCGGGATGCAACGCTCTCCATTGCCTCATCTTCGGCGATGACTCCTGCGTTGAAATCAATCCAGAGCGGTTTCCGTTGAGCTAATGGGGTATTTGTGGAGATTTTCATTGTAGGGACAAAACTGCCGAACGGAGTTCCCCGGCCAGTGGTGAAGAGCACCATCTGGCATCCGGATGCGGCCAGCGCGGTAGAGGCCACGAGGTCATTGCCAGGGCTGCTCAAAAGGTTCAATCCCTTGACACTCAGGCGCTGACCATAACGCAGCACGTCCCTTACCGTGCTTGCACCGCATTTCTGGGTGCAGCCTAAAGACTTCTCCTCCAGGGTGGAAATGCCGCCGGCCTTGTTGCCAGGGGATGGGTTCTCGTAAACCGGCTGGCCGCTCTTGATGAAATACTCCTTGAAATCATTTATCAGACTTACCGTCTTCTCGAAGGTCTCACGGTCCTGGCAGCGGTTCATAAGTATTGTCTCGGCACCGAACATCTCCGGCACTTCTGTCAGCACAGTTGTGCCTCCCTGGGCCACGAGCCAGTCGGAGAACCGTCCCAGCAGCGGATTCGCCGTGATGCCTGACAGCCCGTCGGAACCGCCGCACTTCAGACCTATCTTCAGTTCGGACACGCTGGCCTCAATGCGCTCGTCCTGGGAGCAAATCTCGAAGATTTCCCTGATCTGGCGAAGGCCTTCCTCAACTTCGTTTCCCTCTATTTTCTGACACTCTATTGCCCTGACTCTCAATGGGTCGCAGTCGGCAATAAGAGTTCGGAAGCTGGACAGCTGGTTGTTTTCGCAACCAAGAGAGACGAAGAGCACTCCGCCTGCGTTAGGATGATGGGCCATATCGGCGAGCACTGTGCGTGTGTTCTCGTGGTCGTCCCCAAGCTGGGAGCAGCCGTAGTTGTGCGGGAAGGCGACGATGGTGTCCACGCTGCCCATCTGCCCCTCTTTCTCCTCGCGGAGACGGCGTGCAATTTCCTGTGCAATCCCGTTCACGCAGCCCACGGTCGGAATTACCCAGATCTGGTTTCGTATGCCAATGTTGCCGTCAGCGCGCCGGAATCCCCTGAAAGTTCGCCTTGCTGCGGCTTCGGGGATGTCCTGGAGCTCCGGCTCGTAGCTGTACTCCAGCACTCCGGACAGCTTGGTCCTGATGCAGTTGTGGTCCACGAGGCTGCCGCTGGTAACGTCCCTTGTCACACGCCCTATAGGAAAGCCGTATTTGATGACGTCATCTCCTTCGTTCAGTTGCGCAAGCGTGAATTTATGTCCGGCAGGAATATCCTGAACGAGTTCCACTCCTTCGGCCGTGATGCCCTTTGAAAGGTCTCTGAGGGCCACCGCCACATTGTCGGCGGGGTTGATGTGAATCCAGTCCGCCATATCAGAAGTTGAAATAGTTCTTTGCGTTGTTGTAGGAGATGTCCCTTACCACCTGCTTGATGAATTCCATTTCGCTTGCAGGAAGTTTGCCCTTCTCCACGTCCTCTCCTATAACGGAGCACAGTATCCTGCGGAAATATTCGTGGCGAGGGTAGCTTATGAAGCTGCGGGAGTCGGTGAGCATGCCAACGAAGCGGGTAAAGAGACCCAGCGCCGACAATGCGTTCATCTGCTTGCGCATTCCGTCCTCCTGGTCGAGGAACCACCAGCCAGAGCCGAACTGCATCTTGCCCGGCACAGTGCCGTCGTTGAAGGTATAGGCCATAGTCATAAGTACCTCGTTGTCCTTAGGATTGAGGCAGTAGAGAATGGTCTTTGCCAGTCTGCCCTCGAGGGTGAGCCTGTCGAAGAAACGGTGTCCTGCGGCTGCGCACTGCACATCGTGGATTGCGTCATATCCTGTGTCCGGTCCCAGCTGCATGAACATTCTTGTATTGTTGTTCCTGATGGCTCCGAGATGGAACTGCTGCGTCCATCCTGATTCTGCATCCATTACTGCGAAATCGTGGAGGCAGGCGCTGCGGAATTTCTCAAGCTCTTGAGAATCAGCATCCTTTCCTGAGAGCACCTTGCGGAATATTGCTTCAATCTCGGCATCTGTCCAGTCGGCGGCGTAGAATGTCTCCAGGCCGTGGTCTGACAGGCGGCAGCCCATTTCCTCGAAGAACTCGTGACGCTTGCGCAGGGCGTCCATAAGGTCTGCGTAGCTGCGGATTTCCATACCGGCGGCTTCTCCGAGTTTGGCTATATATTCGATATAAGCTTGAGGGTTCTCGATGGCCATTGCCTTGTCCGGTCTCCAGGCAGGGATGACCCTGGTTCCGAAAGGATTCTCAGCTATCTGCCTGTGCCAGTGCAGGTCGTCCGCCGGATCATCGGTGGTGCAGACCACTTCCACATTGAAACGGCGTATGAGCTGCTGCCCGCGGAATTCAGGAGTTGCGAGCTTGGCGTTGCACTCCTCGAAAATTTCTCTTGCTGTGGCAGGGGAGAGGAGTTTGTCAATGCCGAACACTCTCTTCAGCTCAAGGTGAGTCCAGTGGTAGAGAGGGTTTCTCATTGTGTAAGGCACGGTTTCGGCCCACTTGCTGAACTTCTCCCAGGAGCTCTTCTCTCCGGTTATATACTCTTCAGGCACTCCATTGCCCCTCATTGCGCGCCATTTATAGTGGTCACCTCCGAGCCAGAGTTCGGTGATGTCCTTGAACTGCCAGTTCTCCGCTATCATCTGGGGTATGAGGTGGCAGTGATAGTCAATGATCGGCATCTGCTCCGCCGCACCGTGGTAGAGCTCTTTCGCCGTCTCGTTGGACAGCATGAAATCTTCATAAATGAATGACATATTTATCGGTGTTTTATTGTTTATATCAGTGGTTTTACACTTTCTGATGACAAATTTATGAAAAGAAATCAAATTTCCGTGCACGGGCACGAAAAAATTTTCTATATTTGCCGAAAGTTTCTATGGCAACAAGTATCTGCAAACAACAAACGACTGCATATATGGAAAGATTGAACCGCAAGACCGCCCCAGGGGCGAAGACTTACACCGAGAAGGTAATCCAGTTCGGCGAGGGTAATTTCCTCCGCGCTTTTATCGACTGGATCATCTGGAAAACAAATCAGAAAACAGATTTCAACGCTTCCGTCGTTGTTGTCCAGCCTATCGAGAAGGGTATGGTGGATATGCTCAACGAGCAGGACTGCCTCTACCATCTCAACCTTCAGGGCCTGGATGGCGGCGAGCCGGTGGATTCTGTCGATATGATCGATGTGATTTCCAGGGCCATCAATCCTTACAGGGACTTCGACAAGTATCTGGCTCTCGCGGAGCAGGAGGAAATGCGTTTCGTCATTTCCAACACCACCGAGGCCGGAATTGCTTTCGACCCTTCCTGCAAGCTTGACGATGCTCCGGCATCCTCTTATCCGGGCAAGCTCACACAGCTTCTCTATCACCGTTTCCTCCATTTCAAGGGAGATATGACCAAAGGTCTCATCATTTTCCCTTGTGAGCTTATCTTCCTGAACGGCAAGGAATTGAAGCGCTGTATAAGGGAATATATCAAGCTATGGAACCTTGGCGCGGAATTCAGCAACTGGTTCGAGAATGCCTGCGGAGTATATTGCACCCTCGTGGACCGTATTGTCCCAGGCTATCCGCGCGACACGGCTGCACAGCTCTGCGAGAGAGTTGGCTTCCAGGACAATATGCTGGACAAGGCCGAGATTTTCCATCTCTGGGTGATAGAGGCTCCTGCCGGGGTAGCCGCTGAATTCCCTGCTGACAAGGCTGGTCTTCATGTGCTCTTCGTGCCGAGTGAGGCTCCTTATCACGAGCGCAAGGTCACTCTGCTCAACGGGCCTCACACCGTTCTTTCTCCTGTGGGATATCTCAGCGGCCTGAACACCGTGAAAGAGTGCTGCGAGGATGAGCTGATTGGAAAATTTGTGCACAAGGTGATGTTCGATGAGCTGATGCATACCCTGAACCTTCCTATGGAGGAGCTCCAGAGATTCGCTGCTGACGTTATGGACCGTTTCCGCAATCCTTTCGTCAAGCATTTCGTCACCTCCATAATGCTCAATTCCTTCCCTAAATACAAGACCCGTGACCTCCCTGGCCTGAAGACCTATCTGGAACGCCGCGGCGAGCTGCCTCAGGGACTCGTCCTCGGACTGGCCGCCATCATCAGCTATTACAAGGGAGGAAAGAGAGGAGAGGATGATATCGTGCCGAACGACGACCCTGCAATAATGCAGCTCCTCAAGGATCTCTGGGTCTGCGGTGATGTCCGCAAGGTGGCAGAGGGCGTGCTGGCCGCTTCAGATCTTATCTGGGGCGAGGATCTGAACCTCATCCCTGGCCTGACCGACCTGCTCAGCGAGAATCTCGCCAGAATCCAGGCCGAGGGTATGCGCGCTGCTGTCGCGGCAATACTGTAATCCTCTGTCGTAAAAATACATAATGGGCCGGCAAATAGTGTTTTGCCCGGCCCGTATAACAGAAAAGGGGCTGGCAAGCCCCTTTTCTTATGATTCCCGAAGACGGGAAGGACGTCATTATCGCCACATCAGTGCGCCTACGCCAGCTGCCTTGAGAGCGGCGTTGGTGAGAGTGTAGTCACCTGCTGACGCATCTGCGCAAGGGTCGGCCTCCAGGATGGAACCACCGTTAGCGATGCCCTCCTCCTGGCTGTATGTGCCTGTCCAGAAGTTGGTTGCGTCGCAGTTGAAGAAATGGTTGTTCTGCATCGTCGCCTTGGTCGCTCCGGTCTTGGCAAGAAGGGTGGAGACGCCTTCTCCCACTTCGTTGATGAAGAGGTTGTCGGCCACGATGTAGCTGTCGGCTGCCGCGCGCACCCAGAGCAGGCCGTTGCCCGCACCTATACCGGTGGAAGCGAAGGTATTGCTCCTGATGGCGATGGACTTGGCGTTGGTCCCGGCATCCGCACGTATGAAGTCACGTCCGCCGTTGCATATTGTCGAGTTCTCGACCAGAATGCTGCCGTAGTTGCCTTTACGCATATCGAACATACCCTGGCCGGTGCCAAAGTTCTTGACGGTGCAGCCGGAAATGCTCAGAAGCGCGATGTCGCAGTCAAAGGTGTTAGGATGGTAATATGCACTCTTGGAGTAGGAGTCGAGCTCGCATCCGCGCAGCTGTATCTTGGACGCGGTGATGGCTCCTGCTACCTCTATCGCATTGCCCAAAGTCTTCTCTTTGCCGTCAAAGACTATGTTCTGTGCAATGAAGCTGCTTACGCCTTCTCCAAGTTTGATGGCTCCGGCAATCCGAGGCTTCACACCGTTCCTGGACACACCCTTGAGGGTGAGAGGCGCATTGATGGTGAGCACGCCTGTGGAGACGCTTTCGTTGCCTTCCACTGCGGTGAGGTCATAGACCGCGGAATTCAGGGTGATGCCGGTCTTGCCCACCGCGATGGCGTTGAGCAGTTCCTCTGTATTGTTCACGGTGAAATCGGTGGTGACAATTCCGCCTTTAGGATTCCAGCACCTTGCCCCTACATTGCAGGACATCGCAAGAGCGTCCACGAGGGTGTAGTCACCGTTTGCCGCATCCTTGACAGGGTTGCTGCTGAGTTCCACAGCCGCGGCGACCTCCTTGTTGAAGATGCCGGAGAAGAAGTTGGTCTGGTCAATGTTCCAGAAGAAGTTTGTGCTTGCGGATGTAGGTATGCTCACGCCTGTCGCCTTGGCGAGTATGACACTCTTGCCTTCAGCCACCTCGTTGATGAAGAGGTTGTTGTTGAAGATATAGTTGCCCGGGGTGGCCCTGACATACATTATACCGTTGCCGTTTACGCCGATGTTACTGCCATCCACTGTGTTGTTGCGGAAGGTGAAGGCTCCGGTGATGGTGCCTGCATCGGCGCGGATGAGGTCACGTCCTCCGGTGATGGTGCACTGCTCTATGGTCGCACTGATGTAGGATCCTTTGCGGATGTCGATGACGCCCTGGCCGGTGCCGTGGTTGACAACTCTGTTGTTGGAGAGCAGGAAGCTCTGGGTGTTCAAGGCAGCATTGTCATACCATACACTCTTGGTGTAGCCGTCGAAGATGCAGTTCTTGACGGTGACGGAGGTGGCGGTTGAAGCGGCAGCCACATTGAAGGCATTGCCGTTGGTGCCGTCGCATACGAAATGGATGTTGTCGAACACGAGCTTGCCGAGGTCTTCGCCCTCTATGGCGACATAGCCTTTCACCTTGACCTCGCCGTTGCCGGTGAGACGCAGATTCTTGACGACTCCGATCTTCTTCTCGAAGACATATTCTCCGGCTTCGAGGGTGATGTCGGTCTTGCCGGCTGAGATTGCCGCACTGAACTCTGCGGTGTCCTTGACTGTGAAGCATTCGCTGCTTCCGGTGTCATATGAAGGATTCCATCTCGGGTCGCCGACTCGGTTGCTCATCGCAAGTCCGTTAACGAGGGTGTAGTCACCTGTGGCGGAGCTCTTGACAGGATCTGTGCTGAGCACGACTCCGTTGCCTTCAGTGGCAATCTCGCGGGTGATGACACCGGAGAAGAAATTGGTTTCGTCGATGTTGTAATAGAAGTTGTTCCTCATTTCCGGAACCATCACGCCGGTGGCTTTCGCGAAGATGACGTTCTTTCCGTCAGCCACCTCGTTGAGGAAGAGGTTGCCGAATACATTGTAGCTGGCTGTGGTGGCTCTTACGTAGAGCACGCCGTTGCCGTTCGCCACAGTGTTGCAGCCGTTGAATGTATTGTTGCGTATGAGCAGGTCACCGCAGCTGACCGCAGTGTCCATGCGTATGAAGTCGCGGCCTCCCGTGAATGTGGACTCGACAATCTTCAGGCAGCAGTAGCTTCCCTTGCGGAAGTCGAATACTCCCTGGCCGGTGCCCCATCCGGAAGTGGTGATGTTGCGGAAGAGGATGTCGCCTGTGGTGGTGCCAGCGAAGTTGCCGTATATCACGGACTTGCTGTATCCGATCAGGTTGACGTTGTCAACTGTGAGCTTGCCCATTGTGAAGAGGTCAGGAAGAGTGATGAACACTCCCTTTCCAGCTGTCCTGTCGTCGAATGTGAGGTCGCGTATTGTTACGTCACCTTCGATGACAGCGCCTTGCTCTGCAGTTCCTGTAGGGAAACTGAGAGCTCCTTCTATGGTCACTGAACTGTTCTCTCCTGCGAGGGTGAGAGGGTAGTCGATAACGAGAGTCTCGCTGAGCACGTAAGGTGAGCCGGAAGCGAGCAGGGTGATGGATTCCTTCTTGGCCCCGAGAGCTGCGAGAAGTTCGTCCACGTTCTTGACAGTGAATGCCCCGCCTTCCTCGCCGCTGCCGCCTGCAGGCTGTACTGCGAATGCAGCCACGCCGGCCTCCGACATTGTGTTGTAGATGTCGTTCTTGTCAGGGTTGGCATATACGGAAACCTTGTAGCTGCCAGGGTCAAGCATTCCGATGGTGGTGGAACCTATGGTATAGCGAGGTTTCTCACCTTCCGCTGTCTCGTCGGCAGCATAAGTCTTGCCGTTGAAGACAATTGAGTAGCTGCCTGCGTATTCAACAGGCTCCCAACTGATTACCACGTCCTGAGGCTCGCCGGACACAACGGTCTCCGGATTGGCCTCCGGTTCAGGAGAGTGGAGGGCGGTGTTGACATCGCTGATGTCTGTCGTCCAGGCCAGCTGCGCGAGGCTGATCGGACCGCTTGGATAGATATATACGAGGCTTTCCTCGGTGATGTCCTTGATGACTATCTTCTGGGCTTTGCCCATATCACTCATTGCTGACGCTCCGCCCTTTATGCTGATGGAACTGCCGTTCACAGGGCCTACTCCAACGATGAAGTGGTTGCCTGCTGCGGCCTCATCCACAGGCTTGATAATGAGCGAGCCTGGTTTGTCAACCTGGAAGGCCAGGTAACCGTCGGTAGGAACGCCCTTGCGGGTGGTGACAGCCGCGGCGCCGAAGCCGAGCACTCCTTCGTTGAGGGTTATCTTGTTGGTGCTTACTCCGAAGAGCAGTCCGTCGCGCACCTTGGACTTGGCGAAGTCGGATGAGAAATACCTGGCGTCGTTGAAATTCCAGGTATGCGCACCTGTGATGGTGGTCATTGTAAGGTCCTCAGGAGCTTCCACGTACTCTGCCCACCACTTGGACGCACCTATGCCGGCTCCGGATATCTCGCTGCTGCCGAGGATGTTGAACTGTCCAGCCTTTGCGTTGTAGCAAGGGTCTGCGGAGAGCGTCTTTCCGCCTGCCTGGGCGAGGCTGAAGAGCGTGTTGAAGAAGGTTTCGTTATAATTCCAGAACCAGTTTTCAGCTGCTGCGAGATTCAGGTTGTCGCCGTCCTTGTACTTGGTGTTCTCACGGGTGAGGACTGACTTTTCGGCCATATTCAGGAAGAGGTTCTTCTTGAGGCTGAAGCTTGCCGGAGTGGTCTGGAAGGCAATGATTCCTCCGTTGTTGGTGTTGTCCACGAAAGAGAGGTTCATCAGGGTGTTGTTCTCGAAGACAACATCGCCGATTACAGGGTTGGCATCGATTCTGAGGAAGGTGCGGAAGCCGTTTGCGATGGTGTTGTTCACCAGATTGAGCTTGGATACCTCGGTGGCATTTCTGAGGTCTATGCCGTCTCCTCCGCCTGTGCCGTCAGGATTCACATCGTGTATGTAGCAACTGTCGAAACGAAGTTCTCCTATTTTCATTGTTTTGCCCCATTCGTAGAGGAGACCTTTGGAATATGCGCATATCTCGCAGTTTTTGTATATGATGCTGTTAACTGCGATGCCGTCGGTGGTGGAGCCCTCCTTGTGCTGTATCAGGAAGCCGCAGGTCTGCTCGGAACCGTTGCATACGACGCCTTCGAAATATATGTCGCCGCCGTCGAAACTGTCGGTGATGTTGATGCTGCCGTAGATGACAGGCATTGTGCCGTCAGCGGCGCCTTCTCCATAAACCTTGAAGCCTTTGGATGCGTCGAGGCCCTTAGCGAGGTCAGCCCCTATGTTGTACGGAGAGCCGTCCATCTTGAGGAGCATATTCGCACCGTCAGCGATGCCCTGTGCAAGGGCTGCGGAGGTTGTGACAACAGCGAGGCCGTTCGGATCCGGCATTGTCCAGGCCACCACTTCTCCTCTGTTGGCGCTGGAGAAGTAGAGGACCAGGTCGTATTCGGTTGAAGGCTCGAGACCTGTCACTGTCGCCTTGCCGGCTTCAATGTCTTCAGGGGTGAGAGTGTAGCTCTGGGTCTCCTCTGCGCCCGGCTGGCAATATTCGATGCGGTCCACCTCAGGGTCTGCGGTCCAAACGAGACTGATGCTGTTGGCATCCCTTCCTTCGACCTCCATATAGAGATTGGACTTGACTGCGAAGGTCTTGACACTCTTTTCATATACGGCCCATTTGGAGTCATCCATACGGGTGTTTCTTGACTGTACGCGGAACCAGTAGCTCATATCCACGTCGAGGCACTTGGTCACGGGAACGTTCGCCGGGTCGATTTCCTCGCTCAAGACGAGCGTGCTCATCTCCTTGTCGGAGTAGACCTCAAGGACATAGGTTTCCGCATCCTTGGCGACATCCCAGCCGAAGGTCACGTTCTGGCCCTGGCTGACTTTGGCGCTTAGATTCAGAGGCTGCAGACACCTCGTCAGGGAGATGTCGGTTACCTCCTGCAATTCATCGGAGCAGGACACGGCCATACCGGATGAGAGAGCGGCCGCGAGCAGCGCCGGTATTATTCTATATGATTTCATATCGCTATCCTTTGATTGGTTTATTCAGCAGCATAGACATAATCGTTGAAAATATAGCCCTGGCTGTTGGCAATGGTGTTGTTGAAGATAGGCCAGAACATATACTGGTCAGGGTTGTTGAGATAAATGTTCTCAATCTTGCCTGCGAAGAGATCGGATTTCTTGGCATCGTCGTACTTGACGTATTCGGCGATCTGCTCCCAGTCGTCTCCTTCAGGGGCAGTCTGCTCGGAACGGTCGAGGCCCCAGATGGTGATGGATTCCTCATCGTCGTTCAGCCTGTACCAGATGTCGCCCTTGAGGTAGCTGTATGCTCCTGCGCGGTCGCGGAGATCGTACATATCCTTCTTGGCCTGTTCAAGACTGCTTGAAAGCCTGTTCCAGCGGATGAGGTCGGCCTTGCGGAGAAACTCTCCGCAGAATTCGAGCGCGCGCTCCTTTGCAACAGCCTCGAAGAAGTCCTTCTGGCTGCTGAGGGCATTAACATACGCCTCAGCCTTGGCCTCATTGCCCTTGAAGGCACGCGAGCGGACTTCCAGAAGCCAGCCTTTGGCATTTTCAGGCCCGTTGAGGGCGTTCTCTATCTCCGCAGCCATAAGCAGGACATCGGACCAGCGCATCACAACAGGCTTGATGCCGTCATCGTTGCCGCCTCCGTAAGGGTTGCTGTCCATCCACTCGAAGCGGTATTTCCCGAAATACCATTTGGCGATGCCGGCAGGCGTTATCGCACCTGTCTTCTCCCATCCGTAGTTGACACAGGTGATGTCGCGGCGCACGTCCCCGGAATCATACATGAACCATACAGTAGGAAGAGGTCCTGCGACTCCGCCCTGCGAGAAGCTTGCCCCGTTGATGGTCGCACCTTCGTTCTTGATGGCGAAAGTGTAGTTCCACCTGCCGCGGCCGTTGCTGAACGGAATGTTGTAGAGCACTTCCTTGCCGGCGGTGAGGTCGAAGCTGTTGAAATCTCTCCAGAGGGTCTCGTAATCAGGAACGAGACTGGCCTTTCCGGAACTTATGGCGTTCTTGAGGTGGGCGAGTGCCTTTGGATAAAGCACGTCCTGGGAAAGTTCAGGGTCGCTGCTCAGCCTTATGCTGCCGCTGTCTCCAGTGCCAACCGCACCGTCATCAGGACGGAGGGCGTAGCCGGCTGCGGTGAGGGCTATCCTTGCGTAGAGTCCCTGTGCGAAGAGTTTGTTGACCCGGTCAGTCCGGGAGGTGATGGATGACTCGAGCGGCTCGTAGAGATAGCCGATGGCCTCGTCGAGGTCGGCAAGAATCTGTTTGAATATGACGTCGCGGCTGCTCTTTGCCACGTACATGTTGTCAGCTGCCACTGGACTGAAGCGTGCCGGAACGTCGCCCCAGGCTTTGATGAGGTCATAATAGACCATTGCCCTGAGCGTGAGGGCCTCTCCCAAAAGGTGGGCCATATCCGGGTTGTTTCCGGTGTCCCCGTACTTGCGTAAGCCGTCAATGGCGAGGTTGGCCCTCTCCACTGCGGAGTACATCATATTGAAAGGACCGTTGTCGAGGTCCATCTGGCTGTTGTTGGTGGTGATGCCATATGATGCGATCTCGTTCTTGCCGTCCATGGGCTTCGATGTGGAACCATATCCGTTGTACCACTCGATGTCAGTATTGAAACCGTACCAAGGCAGGAAACGTCCACGGTAGCAGTTGGTCTCGCCGAACACGTGGCATATTCCGAAAATGGTGCCTTCGGCAAGGGAATAGTTGGAGAATACGACGCTTTCATCGAAGGCCGAAGGAGACTCCTGCTCGAGTATGGAGTTGCAGGATGAGATCATCGACACTGCCGCTGCAGCTCCCAGAATAAGTGATATCGTCTTTTTCATCTTGTCTGCAGTTTAGAATGTGAGGTTGATTCCGAATACACAGCCTATGCTCTTGGGGTATGCCGAGTAATCGACGCCCGGAGTCAGAGGGGTGGCACGCCTGGTGTCCACTTCAGGGTCGTAGCCGCTGTACTTGGTCAGACAGAACAGGTTGGTGCCGGTCACGTATAAGCGTAGCTTCCGGATGTGGGCCCGCTCGGTGATTTTCTCAGGCAGGGTGTAGCCTATGGTGGCGCTCTGGAGCCTGAGGAATGATCCGTCCTCGACAGCCCAGTCCGTGAAGACTGCATTGCCGATGCAAGGAGACCACATTGATGTGCCTGCGTTCATTGCCGCAAGTGTCTCCGGGTCATTGACGAGTTCTCCGGTACTCCAGTCGATGTTTGTCCAGCGATTGTCGACGTTCATTGATTCGAGCAGGTTGCGGTTGTAGAACTTGCGTGAAGATGTGAATTCCACCTTGTTGGCGTTATAGACGTCGTTGCCTATCATATATGTGAAGTTGGCGCTGAGGTCTATGCCCTTGATGTAGGCGCTGAGAGCGAAACCGCCCTGGAAATCAGGTGTTGCGTTGCCTATGACATGCTTCCTGATCTGGCCGTCCTCGTCAGCTTTGAGCTTGAGGGCTCCAGGCCTGAGGTATGCGGATCCTATGATTGCGGAGGCGTCTGCCACACCGTCCTTGAGCACCCATTTGTCGTTTACATAGTCGAAGTCGCTCACTTCGTAGCGCCCGTCGCATATATATCCGTACATATTGCCCAGAGGCTGTCCTACTTCAACACGGTAGTCGTCGCCGATTTCAGTCGAAGCCCAATAGGACTGCACTGACTTGCCGGTTATCGCGTCAAGACCGCCAAGGCTGGTGATGGAGTTGCGGTTGTAGGAAATGTTGCCGCTGATGGAGAGGCTGTAATCCTTCTTCTGGATTATCGGCATTGAAAGGCTGAGCTCGGCACCGCGGTTGCGTGTGGAACCGATGTTCCTGTACTGGCTGTCATATCCGGTTCCGGAGATAGGGAAGAGGATGAGCAGGTCCTTGGTGTCGTTCTGGTAGAGTTCGATGCTGCCGCTGATACGGCCTTTGAGGAAGCTGAAGTCCAGTCCGATATTGTGGGTGTATGTGGTCTCCCACTTGAGGTCAGGATTATTCAGGATCTTGCCTGCTGACCAGTAAGTGTTGCTGCTGCTTATCCAGGCGCTTGCATTTGCGGTGAACTCCTTGTTGAGCTGGCCTGCCGGGATGTTGTTGTTGCCGGCGGTACCGAAACTGTAGCGGATCTTCAGCTGGTCGAGCCAGCCGGAAGCGTTCCTCATCCATTCCTCGTTGGAGATGGTCCAGGATGCTGCGGCTGAAGGGAAGTATCCCCATCTGTTTGTGTCCCCGAACTTGGAGGAACCGTCCGCGCGGAATGTGGCGCCGATTGAATACCTGTGCTTGTAGTCATAGTTGACGCGGGCGAAGAATGAGAGCAGCACGTCGTCAGGACTGTAATAGTTGGAGGTATAGAGGGCGGTGCCGGAGCTGAGGAAGTTCCACGCCATCGGAGCGTCATAGAAGGTAGGGAAGTTCTCGATCATTGAGGTCAGGCTGTTGCTTTTGGCCCAGGTGAGCTCCTCTCCTATGAGCATATTGAGGCTGTGGTCATCGTTGCCGAGGATGTTGGCGAAGTCGTAGTTGAGGGTGTTGGTGTTGCGGAGTTTCCTTCTGCTTGCCTCGGTGTGGAGGTTGGAAGGAGTGTCCGGATACTTGGAGGTGTTGCCGGCATAGTAGGTGGTGATGCCGTAGAAGCGCTCGTCTTTCTGGCTGTAGTCCTCGAGGCCGCCGTCAATTTTCAGGCGGAGGTTGTCGATTATCTCCCAGTTGAAGGCGGCGTTGGCTGTCCAGGTGTTTCTTATCTTCCTGGAGTCATTGTCGGCCACGGACTGGAGAGGCGGCGCATTGTCGCCGTAGTCGGCCTCTTCGTCAATGTTCTGGATGGTTGACTGCACAGGGATAGGAGCGTAGCAGACGGCGTGTTTGAGGCGGCCGTTGCCGGAGTTGGTGCCCGAGTCGTTTATGGAGTTGGCGCCCGCTCCCCTGACATTGGTCCTGGAGTAACGTACGTTCAGGTCAATGCTGGTCCTCTTGGATGTCTTGAAGTTTGTCTTGAAACTCAGGTTGTCACGTGTGTACTTCGAGCCGCTCATAATGGCGTTGTCGCCGAGGCGGGCATAACCAAGGGTCCAGTTGACATTGTCACCGCTTCCGCTGATGGTGAAATCCACATTGTAGTTGCTTCCGGTGTTCCCGAACACCATGTCAACCCAGTCGTTAACAGGAAGTCCGGAGTAGAGGTCAATATCCCTGAAACTGCCGAAATAAGGCTCGTAGTTGGTGGAGACATTGTCTCGCACCTTGGCGAGCTCGTACTGGAACTTGACATAGTTCTCCGCATCCATCGCCTTGATGGCGCCTGCGTTGGCCATCTTCTTGAAGCCGCCGTAGGCATTGACCTTCACGGACACCTTGCGGCCTTTTTCGGCGCTCTTTGTGGTGACGATGATTACACCGTTTGCACCGCGGCTTCCGTAGATGGCGGTAGAGAACGCATCCTTCAGCACGTCAATGCTTGCGATTTCAGAAGATGAGATGTCGTTTATCGACTCCACGGGGAATCCGTCCACGATATAAAGAGGGGAGTTGTCCTGTGTGATGGAACCGCCGCCTCGCACTCGGATTTTGATGTCCGCGTCAGGGTCGCCTTCGGTCGTTATCACGGACACGCCGGCCATCTTGCCGCCGAGGGCCTGGCTGACGTTCGAGACAGGCTGTTCGGTAAGTTTGTCGCTGTTCACTGAAGACACGGAACCGAGCAGGTCACGCCTTTTGACAGTGGCGTATCCCACAACGACCGTTTCTTCGAGCACAGTGGCGTCCTCTTCCAGGACCACTTCCAGTCGGGTGCGTCCTTTCACGGGAACGACAGCAGTGCTCAGGCCGATCATCGAAACTTCGAGAACGGCTTTTGATGCATCTTTGACCAGGATGGAGAAGTCTCCGTCAATTCCTGTCGAAACGCCGTTGCCCGTGCCCTGCTCAACGATGAAGGCACCTGCCACGGGTTCTCCGGAAGAGTCTTTGACCACTCCGCTCACTGTCTGGGCCTGCAGCGCTGATGCGCAGAAGACTCCCAGTAAAAGCACGGAGAGTTTTTTGGCAATCGTACTCATAGAGAAGAATTTAGTGTTAATAATTATTCAGTTAGATATATTTTCGCTGTACTTGGCATTGTCCTGCCTGATCCGTCAGTCCAGACTGATGTAGTTGCCGCCTTCATTTCCGGCAGCCACCACCTCTCGGACAAGGTAATGGAGGTACATCTCCAGGTTGGTGTAGCGCCCGTTCTTGTCAATGCTGATGGCGTTGGCGTCGTTGGAGTCCTTGCTGTCCAGTCCGAAGAGGGATTCATACCAGTCAGGAATGCCGTCACCGTCGCTGTCCGTCGAGGCTATGGATTTCTGCTCCTCGGTGGCGCCCAGCACAGGCCAGGTGAAACCGTATTCGTCTGCAACGCTGACCTTTCCGCTGGTTGAAGTAACGCAGTCAATGATCTTGCCCTTGCCGTTGGCGGCATTGTCTGTCACCCTGCGGTCCACTGCATCTCTGCTGAGCGAGGCTCCGGCCCAGCCGCATACCTGATTGAGAGTCAGTGAGCTACTGTGGGTCGTGGTCTTGCAGCTCTCTCCGGCCGGTCCTTTCACCGCGAAAGGACTGCCCGCTGTCACAGCATAG
This sequence comes from Candidatus Cryptobacteroides sp., assembly GCA_051870055.1. GTDB lineage: Bacteria > Bacteroidota > Bacteroidia > Bacteroidales > UBA932 > Cryptobacteroides. The sequence continues at coordinate 4,587 of JBJEBM010000018.1, read as the reverse complement.
TTCGCATGGCCTTCGCCGTTGTGCCAATATATGCCAGAGGCGTTGTCGGAACTGATGTCCGTATACTTGCAGTGCAGGTTGTCGTTCATATACACAAGCGGATATCCTTCTTCGACATTGGTCCCGCAGCTGCTGCAGCTTGCGTAAACTCCATATGCGTCCAGGAAATATTTCCTGTCGGACGAACTCGGACCCGGCTTGTAGCAGTTGCCTACCATATTGATACCCTTTCCCTTGCCGGCACCATATCCTTCGCCTCCATATGAACTGTTGCTGCCCCAGTCATATACGACGTTGTTGCGGTAGTCGATGACGCCCCTCTTCGGAACAGTGTTGTGGTCCTCGTATATGTGCGGATGGTCGAAACGCGGGTTTCGGCTGTCGTGGTGGGCGAGCAGGTTGTGGTGGAAACTTGCGTTGCTTCCTCCCCAGATGCCTCCGTAACCGTGGTTCCCCTTGCTGTGAACGCTGCTGCGCATACTTTCCGCCAGTATGCACCACTGCATTGTGAAATTCTCATTCGCATAGAATGAGGCGCACTCGTCTATGCACCAGCTCATTGAGCAGTGGTCTATGATTATGCCCGAACAGTAGCGGCCCCAGATGGCATCGTCGCTGTCACTTGCGTTGGAGTCCTCATCGCCCAGGCGGAAACGTACGAATCGGATAATGATATTGTTGCCGGTAATCTGGGTGTATCGGCCCTTGATGCATATTCCGGCTCCCGGAGCTGTCTGCCCGGCTATAGTGAGGTCGCCGTTCTTGATTTGCATCGGACTGTTCAGGGTGATGGTCCCCGCCACATCGAAGACGATTGTGCGCGAGCCTTTCTGGTTTATGGCATATCTTAACGAACCCTCGGTGCTGACGTCCTCAAGCGTGGTCACGTGGTACACCTTTCCGCCCCGGCCGCCGGTTACGTACATTCCGCCGCCTTCTGCTCCCGGGAAGGCACGTGCAATGCCGTCTTCCTCGGCGGCAGGAATCATCATCTTCTCATAGAGGTCCGCAACAGGGTCAGGGCCAGGTTCCGGATTCTCTCCGGTGCCCTCCACTGTCGTGGATGCCTCAAGGAGAGGACAGTAAGAAGACACCTTGTCCCCCCTTGCAGGAGCGGACGGCAAAGCTGTAGCCGCATCCCGATTCAAGACCGTCCACGGTCACGGAACATTCCGTGCAACTGCCGTCTTTGACCAGGGTCATTCCCTTGAGCAGTTTCCAGGCATAGCTGTCAGCATTATCGGCTTTTTCCCAGATGAAGCTCAGAAAGTCGGTTCCGGCTTCGCTGAGGACTATCCCTCCCGGGACTGACGGTGCAGTCACATCGTTGTCATCGGCTTCAATTCCATTGTTCCCGCAGTTGCAGGTCAGGCAGATGATGCTGCATATCGCAATTTGAGTGATTCTTTTCATTTCGTATATACTCCTTTCGGTATTATCTCTTCTCAATCTCCAGAGAAGCCCAGATGAACGGGCCCGTTCCCTTCGGATCATTGTTGCATTTCTTTTCGTTTATATAGTAGGCATAGTCGCCTGCGCGGTTCTGTTTGCCTCCAAGGCCTGCTACAGCGCAGCACTCCCTGAGGTCAAGCCAGCCCTCCGGAGAAGTGGTTATGAAAGTCCTGACCAGTTTTCCGTAGAGATTCTCTGCCCAGGCACCGAGTTCCCGGTCGAGCAGGCCCAGGCGCGTGCCTTTCAGGGCCGCATAAACGAACATCGCGGAGCAGGTGGCCTCCACATAGTTGCCATCCCTGCCGGGGCTGTCGAGCACCTGGTACCACATGCCGCTCCCGGGGTCGGCATATTCCGGAAGCACCTCATATATGCCCCTGAGCAGGTCGATGAGCCTGTCCCGGCCCCCGGTTTCCTCAGGAATCCACTCCAGGACATCCACTAAAGCCATGCAGTACCATCCAAGGGCCCTTCCCCAGGCGTGCGCCGACTGGCCAGTGGCCTTGTCTGCCCAGAACATATTCCGGGACTCGTCCCAGGCGTGGCGGTAGAGTCGTGTCGAAGGATCGAAGCAATGCCGTGCGACCACCTCGAAATGGTTGATGATATCCTTGAAGCAGGCATCCCTGCTCTCCTTCTCCCCGAATCTGGCGGTGTACTCGGCATAGAATGGCTGGGCCATATAGAGGCCGTCCAGCCACATCTGGGAAGGATAGACCTGCTTGTGCCAGAATCCGCCCTCCGAGGTCCTAGGATGCTCCTCCAGCTGCTGCCTGAGCAGTTCAATGGCCTTTCTGTATTTTGCCTTGCCGGTGATGTCGTACAGCTGGAAAAGAGTTTTCCCGGGGCAGATGTGGTCTGTGTTGTATTTCTTTATGTCATAGGTCAGGATTGAGCCGTCTTCGGCTATCATCCGGTCGTACCAGTTCTCTACATAATAGAAAAGGCTGCTGTCGTTGTCTTTACGGCTGGCCCATACGTCCAGTATGGCCTTCAGCTCCAGGCCGGTGGTGTAGTTCCACTTCAGCCTGCCCTCTTGTCCGTCCAGCCTGGCCGCATCTCCCTCGCTGCGAGCGATTTCGCTCCTCACCATCTCGCTTGCGAGTGATACCTGCGGGGTCGTCTCTGATGGCTTCCAGACGATTCCGTCGTTCTCCTGGTACATCACCTTCTCGAAAGTGTAGTCGTCCAAGTCCTTCCTGCGGAGCTGGCAAGACCATTTCACTCTCTCCTTAGCGCTTGCGGCTCCCGGTCCGTAGCTGCCGTACTCGGCGTAGAAGGAGTTCTTCTCGGTATTTGGCTTTCCCGGTTTCTCCCAGTTGTGCCAGCCTTCTTTGAGTATGTGCGGCCCCATCCAGCAGTCGATGAAGACAGTCTTGGCATATGCTCCCCAAGGCCGGCCCAGATAGCATTTGGTGATGCCCTCGTCCGCTGTCAGGCGGCAGTTGCGGAATACGTAGCCGTATTTCTGGCCCTCCAATGTGGATGCCGCCGTAATGTAGCTGTTTTTCTTTGAGTGTATGGTGCAGTTCTCGAAGTAGCAGATGCTTGGACCGAATATAAAGTCGGTGGTTCCCTCAATGTAGCAGTTCTGGTAGAAGTTCCGCTTGATGCCGCCGTCCTTTCCGTAACGTCCGTAGGTGTAAAGCGTGTCCTGGTTGCCCAGCAACCTGCAGTTTCTCAGGCAGATAAAGTCCCCGTCAGTGAAGAGTGCCACTGCCTGCGAGATATCCTTTCCCTCGCCTGCGCAGTTCTCTATGCTCAATCCCTCAAGAGTCACATAGCTCGAATGTATGTACATTGTAGCACTGCCGGATGTGCCGATTGTTCCAGGAATCCTGCTCCTTGGATCCGTCCCCTGAATGCCGCAGCCGCTGCTGGTGTCAGACCAGCGCTGGAGGGCGTATTTGCCGTAACTGATTATGGTGCAGTCTGCCCCGTCGCCTACGATGTGGAGGCGGAACTTGTTGTGCGGAATGGTGACCATCTCCCTGTAAATTCCGGCCTTGATGTGGATGCGCGTGTATTTCTCATGGCTGTAGTCCGGCGCCGCATTGATGGCTTCCTGGATTGTCGTGAAGTCCCCGCTTCCGTCCTGTGCCACAACAATATGGAATTCCACTCCGTTGTCCTTTGTAATGACCGTTGTCCCGGTCTCCGCGGAGAGATTAAATGACGCTGTCACCAGCGCTGCAACCGCAACATATATCTTAACTCGTATCATCATTCTCTGTAGTCCTGACTATTTGACAACAAAATTCCTGACATTGGATTGAACTATGGCCTTGCCCTTCCCGGTCACCACCGTCACATTCTCGAGGGTCACGTCCTCGGCGTAATTGACCTCGATGCCTGTGGTGCTGCTGATGGTGCAGTCGCGTATGTTTACGTTCTTGACTGGCATCTCCGGTATTCCATTGAAATACATAGCCCTGCGCGCCCCGTTGCAAACGACGCCGCTTATGTATATATCCCTGAATTCAGGTGTTGTCTCATCGACAGGCTCCGGCTCCACGACGGTCACTACGCTGCCGTCCTCAAGTTGCTCGACGGCTGATTTTCCTCCGTAATGGAGATCGAAGAGCAGGGTTTCGGTAGCGATGTCAGTCATATATATATTGTCTATCCAGATGTTGCGGACCACGCCGCCGCGGCCGCGCTTGCTCTTGAAGCGCAATCCGACATCGGTACCGAGGAAACGGCAGTTGCTGACTTTGACATTTTCCACGCCGCCGCTCATCTCGCTTCCGACAACGAAACCGCCGTGTCCGTGGTAAACGGTGCAGCCATCGACTATGAGGCCCCTGGTAGGTATGCCTCTGCGCCGGCCGTCCTCGTCTTTGCCGGACTTGATGCATATTCCGTCATCTCCGACATCGAAGGAAGAACCGACAATGATGGTGTTGGTGCAGGACTCGATGTCGATTCCGTCACCGTTCTGGGCGTACCAAGGGTTTCTTACGGTTATATCCTTGACTATCAGGTTTGTGCACATTAGCGGGTGTATGTTCCAGGCTGGTGAGTTCTGGAAACTGCATCCCTCGAGAAGCACATTGGTGCAGTTCCTCAGGGATACCATTACAGGACGCAGAAAGTCCTTGATTTCTTCGAGTTCCTCCATGCTGAGGCTCTTCG
>JBJEBM010000017.1:0-23054 GCA_051870055.1 Candidatus Cryptobacteroides sp. | reverse complement strand
AAAAAGATTAAAGAAGTTTAAAATTCATAAATTTCTTCTTTAAAAATCATAAAAATCTGACGTATGCGCCTACTGGGTAATGTCGCGGACGCAGCGGATGCGGAAGGTCTTTGACTTGCCGGAACTAATTGATATATAAGGATTTCCATCCTCAAAATACCAATAATAATACGGGTGCTGGCGGCTGTTGCCTATGTCCGATACATCATAATTGATGAACCAGGTACGGCTGGCATAAGCCGATACACCCTGATATGACTTGATGTCCTCAAGATAGCCATTCTGGGTCATCAGCATAAGTTCTTTCTGGTTTGGAATACGCCACAAACCGGCATCAGAGCCATCCGTCGCCTCCGAATATGAAGCACAGAGAGCCTCAGTCTTGACCTGGTCAACCGTATAAGCATCAGCAAGAGGAGCCTCGGCCACCTTGAAGGCCTGATATAGCGAATTTTCCTCGTCCCTGTCCCTGTGCATAGGATACTCACCGCTCATCTGCTGCTGGCGCAATGTCCTGGCTCCCACCACCTTGATAATCTTTGTGTCCACATTGGACTCCGAAAGTTTGGCTGTAGCCGCAGCCTGAGTCTTCAGGTTCCTGATGCAGCGAAGACCGTCTCCACTTCCGCCACCGCCGTAGGATATGCCTTCTACAGCCCAATATTCCCTGGCATTTGAACTTGTATACATATTATAGGCCCCGGCTCCATACAACGCATCGCTGGTTATCCCCGGAATATCAGCCGGGTCAACAAGCCGTGTATCACCATAGAGATATTCCTCCCCGCACCACAGAAGGAGATACTGGTTGATGGCCGGAAGATACCATTTGAGTTCCTCAGCATCAACACGGCCATTGCCGTTCTCATCCCTGTTTCTGGACAGGCAGGCATAATACCCTTCAAGCACCCCAATGCCCTCGGAGAACCACACGTGGGCTTCCTTGGCATTGCTGGTAACGGAAGTCGTATAGCCCAATGTCTTGGCAGCGGCAGGCCAGGAATCAGCGTTTCCAACCCCGAGCAGAATCTTGTTGTTGTTCCAGCCATAGGAATCATCCAGTCCTTTCGTCGAAGCAGCCGTACCGAAATCCGACCGTCCCGTCTCATTCCAGGTCTCGATGCCGAACGCCTCGATAGAGGCATCGTCCGTATTGTAAGTGGTCCTGATGGAGCGCTGGGAAATCTGGAAAAGATAGGTCGGGTACAATGTGGAATTGCCGTCGGAGGAGGTCTGGCTCGTAGGATTGAGAATCAAGACACGGTTCTCCGCATTGACAAACTCCGGCCAGGAAGCCGAAGCCCCGTTCGGACGATTTCTATAGTAATACTCATCCACATAGGCCTGGACATAGACATATCCGCCATCCAGAATGAAATGCTCATTCCCGGACAAGCCAGACCCAGTTGAGACGGACGTTTCCGCCATTTTCAGTTCCAATGCCAGCTGACGGATATCCACAAGCCCGGTCCCGTCGGCAGGATACGCGTTCAGACTCGTCGTACTGGCAGGCTTGCCGAACTTCACCCAGCCATAGTCCACGCCGGTGAGATCCTTGAAAGTATTATCGGAATTCAGCACCTCATACCTGCCCATCGCATTGTAAGGCGACTTGACAATGATGGTAGGATTCTGGCAGCCGCTCAACGAAAATGTGAGCAGACAGGACTCATAATGCGAGTCGAGAACAAGGTTGGTCTGGTTGGAGACAGCAGTGATGACACCCTCCGCGCCAGGCTGCTGCTCAGTTCCGGAAACCTCCGTCACAATCTTGTTCACGCCTTTCACAGTGACCCTATATTTCTGATACTCATTGCGGTTCACCGTGAAATTCTTGTACGACTCCGTCGTCCCTGCGGAGAAATTGCCCAGATGGATGGTGTATTCGACATTGCCGATATAGCTTGCGCCCGTATATTCACCCTTCACGACAACGAAGGTGCTGTTAGCAGGCGCATTGTCCCAGGTCTTTGCCTCCGGTGCGGCCCCTTTAGCCCCTGTCCAGGCATCTCTCGCCTCATAAGTGGTCGAAGTGCCGGCCGCCTGCACATTCTCCAGCATAAAGAACTCAATCCCGCCGGAGCCGGTCACCTCAATGTCTTTCACATTGCCATAGACATTGCCATCGAAAATATTACCTTCGGGAGCAATGTCAGTTTTCCGGCTAATCAGAAATGCATTCTTCGGCAGGTTGTAAACCGAATAAGAATGCGGGATGAACTGCGGATTCTCATTGACACCTGCCACCTGGGACTGTCCGTTTACGAAATTGAACTCGATATGCGAGATGAGTCTCGTAAGCGTAACCTTGATGGATGTCTTGTTCGTCTCCGAAACCTCAGCAGCCGGAACAACCTTCTGGCCAGCCACATAGCCGGTCATCGGAAACTTCTGGCTGCCCGTGACACCTGTTGCAAAGCCGGTATTGGAGGCGACAGCCGCGGCCAGTGCGTCCTTGTCCATTGCCACCAGGGCATTCTCTTCAAGACCACAGAAAGGGCTGCTCCAGTTCGCGACAGCATACACCTCATACGTGCCGCTGAGAACAGGCTGGCCATAGTAATCCTGAGTCACCGGCGCCGCAAGTTCATACAGCCGCTGGCCTCCCAAAGTCGGAGAAGACGTGCTGACATCCTTCAGATCCGAATCCCCGAACTTCAACACCATCTTCCTACCCTTCTCCGAGAACATAATGAGCATCAGCTCGTTAATCTCACTTTCATAATCATAGATACCCTTTGTCATCACGACATCACGGCTCCTGCCAAGATCAATGACAATGTCCAGCGAGGCCGGAAGCCCGTCCACCACTTTCAAATTATCCTGCTCCTTCTCACATCCCGCGAAAAGTGCGGCAGCGCAGCAAAGCGCCAGAATTGAATAGAACCTTCTCATAATGCCTGACGTTTACTGTTTCAATCAAAACTTACCTGATTCTCAAAAGAGTCGTATTCCTTGACGGTAATCTCAACCTCTTTCTCGCTGATTTTCTCGACCACCTGCGATGTGGCCATAAACGAGTTCTCCAGGTGAACTTCGCAGCGTTCCGTAACTGGCGGAACATAAAACTTCATATTCATTGCGATTTACTTTTTTATAGCCGGATTACGACAAAAAACGGGACGCCAGAAAAAAAGGCTGTGCACACTCATTTCTGAATGGCACAGCCGTATTTCTGAACTCCCGCAATGAAGTAATCTATATTTTCTAAAAATCACTAGTTATGTCTAGTCATAGCAAATATAGGATTTGCAAAAGTCAATCGCAAACAAAAAATTGAATATTCGGAATAAAATCTCTATCTTTATTAAATTTAGAGCCTTTTTGACAAAAAAAAGCCCCCAGTCCTGTACCAGACTGAGGGCGCGATTTACTTGACGCTTCACAGCGGCGTTCAATCATTGCGGGTTATCGCTGCCCTGCTCAGGCTTGGGTCGTCGTAGAACATATTGCCTACGCCTCCCTTGTAGTCCACCTTGAGCAAAGAGGCAGGAACTTTATAATCTTTTACCAGACAGTCAAACACTGCCTGAGCCCTTTCACGGCTGAGACGCTGGTTGATGGCGTCATTACCCGTGGACTCGTCAGCATAGCCTGTCACGGTGTAGTGCAATCCGTTTGATTTGATAATCTCCGCGAGCATAGCGAGATTGGCCTTGGACTCGCTGCTGAGCACGCTCTTGCCGAGCTCGAACACAACATAGTAAGGAGCTGCGATCACATTGACCTTCTGAATCTCCTCCGGCTTGCGGTTCTTGAGAGAATCTATCTCATTGTTCAGGCGGTCACGCTCTGCCTGGGCGGCAGCAATCTGGTTCTTGAGGTTGGAAACATCCTGGCTCACAGTCTTGACAACAGTCTTTGAGCGGTTCCATCCGCGAGGAGCGAACTTGTATGCGAACCCAAACGAGAGTGAGAGGGCTCCGTCAACACGCCTGCCGCTGACCTGCTTGTCGAAACGGTCATTGACGAACATAGAACGGAGGTCAATAGTGAAATCCCATCCCTTGGAAAGCCTGAAGGCGTTCAGGAGTCCGAGATGACCCACAATCTCGTTCTTGGTAGGGGCGTCATAGCTTCTGGCATAGCCGACTCCGAGATAAGGGCTGCAATTCCACACTCTGTCAGGCTTGTAACCTGCGAACAGGTTGCATACATTGACGAGAGCGTCTGCGTGGAGATCGAAGAATTTGAATGAGTTCTTCTCATATACACCGTCAACAGGAATGCCGCCTTTATAATTAAGACCGCTGTACACGAAACGGAGACCCACATTAGGAGTGAACCATTTTCCGAAATAAATATCGAGAGCCGGAGCAATCCTCTTGCCGAAAGAAATCTGGCTGTCGCCGTCTCCGAAATAAACCTGTGCACCGCCTGCGGCACCTACAAACCAGTTGGCGCCGGCTTTGGCGGTCTCAACTCTGTAGCTGTCCTTGCTGTACTCAACATTCTCCTCGGTGACAGTCTTCACCGTGGACTGGGCAAATGCAGGAAGCGCGAACAACACGCTCACCGCGCTGAGTATTATTGTTTTATTCATAACGTTCAAAGATTTTCATTAATTATTCACCACGAACTACAACAGAGCCTGCCGCGAACTTCACATCGGCTGTCTTTTCCTCAACGGACTTCCTGATGCTGCCGGCCTTGACATTGAATTCTTTCACAAGGCAGTCAGCTACAGCGTCCAGACGCTCTGCAGCAAGTTTCTTGACATCAGCCCCAGCACCTGCCGGAACATACGCAGTAAGCGATACGGAAGAATCGCTCTTCTTGAGAATCTCCGCGAACATACCGAGATTGACCTGATATTCTTTTGAAAGCGCAGCTGTACTTGCCGGGAAGAACACCTCGTAAGAAGAAACGAGCTTGTTGACATTGACAACATTGGTACCAGGGTCCTTGCTGCTGAGAACCTCAGCTTCCTTGGCAAGTTTGTCGTTGCCATCCTTGAGGTTGCGAAGCTGGGCGATAAGCTCGTCAGCATTGACCTCGCCATATTTGGTGACAGTCTTGGAACGTCCCCATCCGCGCGGTTTGAACTTGTATGAAAGACCTACAGTAGCAGCGAGAAGGCCCTCGCCTGAACGTCCGCCGTACTCGCCGTCGAATGCGTCATTGACATAGCCCATCTTGAGATCAAGATTGATGTCGATGGCAGGGCATACTGTGAAGGCGTTGAAGAGACCTCCGCGGACAAGCAGCTCGTTGTCAGTCGGAGCATCGTAAACTCTTGCCCATCCGATACCTACGTACGGGCTGCAGTTCCAGACTCTCTTCTCCTTGTAGCCAAGGAGGATATTGCTCATATTGAACATAATGTCACCGCCCAAGGTGAAAGTCTTGAATTTCTGGTAATCAAGCCAGTAGCCGTGGCCGCCCTTTTCGCCGGGAAGCCTCTCTCCCGTAGAGTGGACGCCTCCGGTATTGCCTGTAAGGTCAAAATCCTGGGTCGCTCCCTTATATGAAAGTCCGCTGTACATAATGCGGAAACCTACGCTCGGGGTAATCCATTTACCCACGGCGATGTCCAGAGACGGGGCAATCCTCTTTCCGAATTTGACACGGTTGTCATGGTCTCCGAAATAAACCTGGCCGCCGAATCCTGCGCTGACGAACCAATTCGATTTAGGACCGGCAGTCTCTACCGTCCTTTTCTCAGTGGAATACTCGACCTTTTCCTGCGACGTCAGGGTCACTTCCTGAGCCAGCGCCGGGAAAAGGGTCAAAGCGCATAAAGCGCCTGTAATCAACAACTTTTTCATATTGCAATAATTAGTTTAATTAATTTCTATCAAATCTTATTTACGTTTATTCCGGGATCTTATGCGGAGCCAGGAATGCTTGCTCTTCTTATCTCCGTAGCCATACCCATATCCGTAACCGTAGCCGTAGCCATAGCCATAACCGTAGCCATAGCCGTGACGATGGTATTCCGTTCCGTTGAGAACCAGCGCCATATTGTTGAGCTTCTTCTCCTCGTACATAGCCTCGATGTCAGGCAGCTGACGGCGGTCGAGCCTGCCCGCACGGACAACGAACACTGTCATATCGGCTATACGGTTCGAAATCGTTGCGTCTGCCACCATACCCACAGGCACCGAGTCGGCGATAATATAGTCATAACGCCTGCGAAGTTCCTCCACCAGAGCATCCAGCCTGCTGTCCATCAGGAGCTCGGCCGGATTTGGAGCCACGGCGCCGGAAGAAATTATGTCAATATGCTCATTCTTCGAGTCTTTGCGTATAATCTCGTCCACAGTGATGTTGTCATCCGCAAGATAATTGGTCACGCCGATTCCGCGTTTGCCATAATGGAGACTGAGCGTTCCCTTGCGGATATCCAGGTCAAGTATCGCAACTTTCTTCTTCGCCGATGCGAGAGTTGATGCCAAATGCCTGGAAATAAACGTCTTGCCGTCCCCCTCACTGAGCGAGGTGCAGACAATGACCTGAAGAGGCCTGTCCTTTCTTGACATAAATGTCATATTGGTGCGCACCATCTTGAAAGCCTCCGAAATGATGGACGGATCGTCCTTCTCCTGAGGGATACTGCCAAGGAAAGGCAGGGAGACCTTGTCCTGCAGGTCCTTGCGTGAATGCACCCTCGTGTCGAGGAAGAGAACCATCAGCAGGACGACTCCTGGTACTGCCAGACCGAGAAGCAGGCCTAAAAGCAGAATCTTGTTCCGGTCAGGAGAAATCGGGCCGGCAGGTCCGCTCGCCCCGTCTATCACCCTCGCATTGTTGTCCACCATAGCCTGGGACAGAGCGTTTTCCTCGCGCTTGTTCAGCAGGAAGAGATAGAGAGACTCCTTTATTTTCTGCTGACGCTCGATGGAGAGCATCTGGCGCTGTTTCGTAGGAATCGATGCCACCCTGTACTGCGCCCTGTTCTCGTGGGCCTGGGCATCCGCTTTCCTCACATTGAGACTGACAATCATATTGTCCACAGCCCTGATAATGGACTGCTTCATTGCCCTCAACGTATTGTTCAGTTCCTCCACAACAGGGTTCTTCTCGCTGCTGTCCTCAATCAGTTTGTCCCTGCGGAGCTTGGCCGCATTGTACAGGCCAATCTGATTCTCGATATTGATGTCACTGATACCCGTGTTGGACGGAATCAGGTCAACTTCCTTGGTCGGATCGGTGAGATAATCCTTGATGTACTGGGCGAGACGCAACTGGGTGTCAAGCTCCAGCACGCTGGTGTTATATTTCTGGGACTCACCCATATACATACCTGCAGCCGAGCCGAGGTCCACTATCTGGTTGGCCTTCTTGAACGCCTCCAGGTCGGACTCCACGCCGCCGAGCTCACCCTCAATGATGACGAGCCTCTCGTTGATGAACTCAGCCGTGTTTATCGCCACCTGGTTCTTGTCGTTGATGGCCTCCTCGTTGTACACAGAGATAAGCATATTCAGGACATCCTCGGCCCTGTCAGGCGAGCCGTCCTTGATAGACAGGGTCAATATGGATGCCTCATCCTCCTCCTGGCGGATTCCAAGACTGCCGAGCACGGACGAAACGACCGAGTTCATAGGATTCTTGGTCACGAGGATGTCAGTATTGCGCCATTCCGGTGAATAGAAATTTGTCCTGGTTACTAAAATCCTCTCGCCGCCCACTGTAACAGTGTCATTGATATGGACTTTGTATTTCTTGTCCTCATCCTCGCCATAGACCGAGCGGAGCATCACGTTTGCGGAATCCAGCGGAGTGAGCGTGAATGAGGCATAGCGGTTCGGCAATGCCTCCGGGAATGTCACGGCCACAGGAGAGCGGCTGTAAAGCTCCTTCATCCTGAATCCGGACTTGACCTTGTAGCTCACATCCGAATGAAGCCTCGTGATCACTTCCCTGACAAGTTTCTTGGACTTGAACTGAAGTATCTCGTTCGAGACATTCACTTTGTTGATATAATTGTCATAGCGGTCCAGTCCAGCAGACGTGGTCTTGTTGGACGGGTCCTTGATAATCACAGTGGCCGAGCGGAAATATGTCAGCGGGGTGCTGGCGTATTTGTACCAGGCTAAGCCTCCGAACACAATGACGGAGACAAGGAACCATTTCCATTTCGAAAGCAGGAAGAACAGTATGTCGAGCACACTGACTTCATTGCCGCCGTTGTTATTTCTGTTGTTCTGCATATCCGTTCCTTATTTAGCGCTGTTTATAGCCCAGATGACCGAGCATACAGTCGTCACGAGCGAGGTGGCGAGGGTCACATACTGGAGTGTCTTGTCCTCGCGGTCCTTCTTCTTATACTTCGGCTCCACGTAGATTATGTCATTCTGCTGGAGGAAAAAGCACGGGGAATTGAATATGTCCTTGCTCCTGATGTCATTGAGGAATATCTCCTTGCTGCCGTCGGTCTCGCGTATCACGGCAATGCGGTCGAGACGCGCCTTGGAAGAAAGGTCTCCGGCATTGGCAATGGCCTCAATCAATGTAATGCGGCCGTCATTGACTGTGTATGAGCCGTTTCCGCCGATGGCACCGAGCACAGTATATTTGAAATTGAGGAAATCAATCGTCACAAGCGGTGCCTTGATATAATCCCCGTCAATAATCTGCTGCTTGATGAGCTCTGTGGCCTCGCTGATGTTCAGGCCGGCCAGATGAATAGTGCCGAGAATAGGAAAATCGATGTTTCCGTCAGTGTCAACCCTGTATCCTTTGTTGTCCAGAGTGGCCGATGAACGGGCCGTGCCGTCAGATGAAATCTGGACCGAGCCTGTCTGGATATTGAACGGCAGGGCGAGCTCCGGTTGCTTGCAGCTGACTGTAATCGCCAGTCTGTCATTGCATTGGATTACCGCCTCGTGCCTGTAATCAAACGGATACTTTTTCCCGGCCTCCATATCGTTCAGATATATGAACTTCTTTCCGGAGGCACAGGAGGACAGCGCCAAAACAGCTGTCAATCCCGCAATTATAAGCTTTCTCAAATTCATTATTGTATTAAGTTTTTACATATTCCATTTTTGCAGAGAACCGCGGCCTCTGTGTCCGGGAGACATTTCAGCAGGCCAACCGGAACCTTGCCGCATATCTCCGACATTGTGTCATACAGGCATTCCTGCAACCGTCTGTTGCCTTTCACGGCAGAGCAGCTCGGCAGAAGCGCTACGAAAGCTTTCACTTCCTCCAACGGGGTGAAGGAATTGCCAGCGGCCTGTTCCAGCCTGACAATCCCCCCGAGCGGGAAGGAAACATTCCGGTAGCAAGGCGTCTTGCCGCTCCAGGGTGTGCCGTAAACATATACATGTCCGTTCTCCAGACGCAGGGCCGGATTGTCGTCATTAACCAGCTCGCATCCGTCAAAAGTCCTGAGCCACAATGCGGAATGAGTGCTTTTGCCCGTTCCGCTGCTCCCGAGGAACAGGTAGGCCTTCCCGTCAAGGGCCACTGACGATGCGTGCACCGATATGCCTCCATTCAGCAGCACCGCCTGTGAAAATGCGATACGGAGCATTGAGCCCAATATCGCCGGAGCATCCGGGGAAGTCCAGTCCAGATCTGCCCTTACATTTCTGAACAGGCTGTCAGCCAACATTTTATGCACCGGTCCGTCTTTACGGCCACGCAGTTCTATCAAATATCTTTCTTCATCAACCTCCACTGCAGAGAAAAGCACCATATTGCCAAGATCAGTATCTGACTCGTCAATCTTCCTCAATCCGGAAAGCCGCCACGACTCCGGAACCGTTGTGAACGAGAAGACGGGATCCGCATCTCCTGTCCACCTGAAAGGGGTGAATGAGGGAAGAAGGCTGTCAGTGTCTGTTTCAGCAGGCAAGGTCACACTGAAGACCAGTCCTGCGACCCGGTAGTATTCCAAGGCAGTGTTTATTTTCCCAAAAATTCCTTTATCATTTTCTCCTGAACTGGCCGGCGGCAAGTGTGGCAATCGTCCAGAAAGCCTCAGCCGGAGCCAGCGAAAAGGAGAAAGTAAATTGTCTCAAATAAGAGGCCAAAGTTCGGAATTTTCTGGACAAAACGGACAAAAAATTATGCGAATTTGCAAAATTGTCGTTTTGTCTATATTGTCCGAAATTCCCTCCGGCCATCACATATTCTGTAAATGCCACAGTATCAACAGGCGACTGCAAACAAGTCATAGAATGCGCTGACAGCCCGATATACTCTGACAGGAAAGAGTCAAGCAGGCGGTTCCACTTCAGAAGTCCGGCCCTGTCATACATTTTCCTGACATCTTCCGGACAATATCCGCCGGCGTCATACGCCCTTGCCAGATCACACAACTGCCTCAATCCGATCCCGCGGCCGAAAACGTGCTTCATAATATGGCTGCTCATAAGAAGCAGATTCAACGCCGGAGACGGAACTCTGACAATGCGGCCGCCTATTTCAGTCCCGGCAGATCCGTACTCCCTCTCAACTTCCTTCAACCATTTCTGCCTGAACGGATTGCAAATATCAAAAAGCTTCCGGTGATGCTCGACCTCAACATCCTGCCATTTGTAGCAGAAACTTCCGTCCGGTTTGATTTCAGCCGGAATGCCCCTGGACGAGACCAGTTCCGCCGCAGCTTTCAATTCCTCTACCGAGCTGAAATACACGTCAATATCTCCGCAAGTCCTCGAATAAGGCTCAATATACAGTCTTGCCGCCGCCTGGCCTTTGAGCAGGACAGGATGCAGCCCGTTCTCCTCAAGGAACCGGAAAAGTTCCGCCACTGCCCCGTCCATCATCTGTCCGGTTTTCTCTGTCATTGCCGAATGCGCAGTCCATTTGACAATGAGTCCGTCTGAAGGCATATCCCCGTCTGGAAGGGTTTCCAAACCCCGGTATGTAATCCCCGCAACTGTCTGACGGACAGACTCATCATATATCAGCTGCCAATCCCTGTCAGAAAGCGTGAAGTTCCAGCTGTTTCCAGATGAGCCCCAAAGCCCCCTGCGCAGCAGCTCGAAGAACGCATTCCTGACAGAATTTTCAATCATAACAGGCCGAATCTCCTCCATTCTTCAATGAGGGCGTTGACGTCGCGCAACGCTACCTCAGCATCAACATCGTAATTGCCCACAAGATACGAGCACATATCTTCGGCAGAGAACTCCTTTCCGGAGAATTCCTGCCAAAGCGCGGCCGCTGTCCCGTTGAGAGTGAAGACATCTGTCATATTGACATTGTCCCCGTCATCCCTCACAATCATATATCTGCGTCCCATCTTCCTGAGCCGCAGGCTGTTGTCAAGTCTCATACTAAAAATGCTTTCCTGTGATGATGGCCATCGCCGTCAGGAAAATTATCTTCAGATCTGTCCATACTGAATAATTGTCAAGATACTCGAGGTCCATCTCGAGTCTTTTCAGCATTTTCTCCATCGTGTCGGTATAGCCATTGTACAAAGTCGCGGCGGAGAAGACTCCCGGACGTATCTGGAACAGACGCTCATAGTCAGGATTCTCAGCCATAATCTTGTCAATAAAATATTGTCTCTCAGGGCGGTAACCCACCATACTCATATCCCCTGTCAGGACGTTCCAAAGCTGCGGGAGCTCGTCAAGATGATGTCTCCGGATAAATGCTCCGACACCTGTCAGCCTGTCATCGCTTTCTCCGCACAGGGCAGGAACACCATCGTGCTCGGCATCCGCCACCATCGAGCGGAATTTGTACAGCGTGAACGGTCTGCCTCCAAGACCTATACGCTCCTGCCTGAATATCGCAGGGCCGGGGCTCTCAATCTTGATGGCGGCCCATATCACTAAATATAGCGGAGAGAGAATCACCATCCCCATAGCGCTTATCAAAATGTCCGCAGTCCTCTTCAAAAATGCTCCTAATTCTTTTTCAGCATAGTTTTCCATTATCAGTCGTTATTATAATTTTTCATAAATGTCAAGGCAGTCAGAAATCATTCTCTCACGGGTGAAATAGCGGCTGAATCTGCCATACGCCCCTATAGAGTAATTTTCATAGGCATTTCTATCATCAGCGATGGCTTTTATCGCCTCCGCGATTCCTTTGGAGTCTTTTATCTCCACGTTTATCCCCGATACTCCGTCCTTGTTGACCTTGGAAACACCCGAGCCCGGGATCTTGGTTGCAACCACCGGAATGCCGCACGACATAGCCTCGATCTGGACGATTCCGAACGCCTCGGTCTTCTGCACACTGCTGAGACAGAAGACTTTGCAAGCTCCGTAATAGGCCGGCAGATCCTCGTCAGGGACGCGGCCGAGCAGAATCACCTTGTCCTGCAGGCCCTTGTCAGCGATTCTTGCTTTCAGATCCTCCTCCAGCGGGCCCGCTCCGCCGATGAGTACAACATAGTCATCCGGAAGGAATTCCGCGGCGTCAACAAGATAGGAGAATCCTTTGTACTCCACAAGCCGGCCGAGCGAGAACACTATCTTTTTCCCTCTGTATCTGTCCTTCAAGGCCTCCACAGCCTTTTCGTCCGGGATGACAGGGTCGATTCCGATATGAAGCGGGACAAATTTGTCACCGGCATTTTTCAGATGCGGGGACTTCTGCAGATAGTACAATGTGGTGCCGATAATGCGGTCCGCCCTCCTGACGAGCCAGTTCTGGATCGGTTTGAAAAATTTCAGCAGGAATCTCTGCTTCAATATGTCGCTGTGCCAATGCAGGACGACTGTCCCCTTGTATCCCGACAGCATCAAGGCCAATGCCGCCATCGGGTCAGGATGATGGATGTGGACAATGTCGTAGTAACGGCACCTCCTGCGCAGCTCCCATATCATCGCAGGCGAAATCATTGTGGCCGCAAGCTTGACAAATGTCCTGCACAGAATCAGGTCGGCATTGTCATTGAGCCTCAGGGTCCGCGTCTTCCCGTCGGCAGCAGCGCACAACATATCGCACCTCACCCCCGTCTCTGACAATCCGGTAGTAAGGTCGTACATCACTTTCTCGACCCCGCCTCTCACGGGGTAAAATTTTCCAAGCTGTAGTACTCTCATTAATGATTTACTTTTGCAACAACCTCTGGTAGAGGGAGATGTAATCAGCGTATCGGTCTTCTTTCCTGAAATTCCCAACCGCGCGCTGACGGCAATTGTCAATATAATGTTCTTTGCCGAGGGCCTCGATCCGGCGCACAGCGGCGAGCAGCCCGTCAACATCTCCTTGATTCACAATGTATCCGGTATCTTCAGTCACAGCCTCCACACTGCCTCCAGTCCGGTATGTCACCACCGGTGTCCCGCAGGAAATGGCCTCAAGGTTGACTGTCGGATAATTGTCCTGCCAGGTCGGATTGACGAATGCCGAGGCTGCACTGTACAGTTCAGCGAGCTGATGCGCATTCTCCGTCCGCCGGACAGTGACAAACTTATTTCTCAATGATTCTGAACCGGCATCCCGCAAAGCCCTGTCCAGATCTTCCCGGTCAATTCCGACCAGCACTATCACCTCGTCATCATTCAGTTTGCCTGCCATCCGGATAAAATCCATCAGGCCTTTCTCTTCGCTCCAGATGCTGGCAACACCGAGGATAATGTTCCTGTCATTTATATCGTAACGGCGTCTGACTTCAGATTCCGACTGCGGCCGCGGTGAAAAGATTTCCGTATCTATTCCATTGTGAATCACCTGGAAACGGCAATTCTTCAGGAATGATCCAGCCATCTCTTTCCGAATCCAGTCCGATACTGGGACAATGGTCAGGCGGTCGTTCGGAATCGAGCAAAAAGCTTCTTTTTTGTCCTCAAAGTTTTTAGCGGAGCGGTCAATGAACCAGCTCTGTGGGAATTTGCGTTTCTGGGGGCAATGGCCGCAACCGGTTTTCCATCGGTCACAGCGCACTTTTGAATAATAATAGCAATGTCCTGTATATAGCCAGCAATCATGCACTGTCCATATCACCTGCACGTTGCTATGTGCCAGATAATCAAACAGTATCCTGTAATTCAGGAAATAGCCGTGGATATTGTGTATATGAATGATGTCCGGTGCAATTTCTTCAATTCTGCGGATGAAACTTTTTGTCGCCGCATCTGATGCAAGTCCGTGACGGTCCAGCAGACGGGTCTGGATACCGTGCAGCGCCACACTCAGCCTGTCCCCCACCGGCACCGGAATGGAAGTGGAACTTGGAAGCCCGTCGCGTCCCTTGCTGTACGCCACATAGCTCTCCCAGCCATTCGCGATGGCCAGCTCGCCAATCTCCTTCATTATCCTACCGGTAGATGTATTCGTCCGCAGCACCGGATTAATCTGCAGCAGCTTTTTACTCATACTCTAACAACCCCTCATAAAGATCCACCCACATCCCCATAACCTTCTCCTCCGAGTACTTCTCAGTAACCTTCCTCGCCTCCACGGACATCCTGCTGAGAGTTGCAGGTGAAGCCATCAACGACATCATTGCGTCCGCAAGTCCCTTTATATCACCCTCTTTCACAAGTAATCCGTTCCGTCCGTCATCGATTATGTCCTTGGGACCGCATTTATAGTCGAATGTCACCACCGGCAGGCCAACCGACATCGCCTCAACCATCGCCATCGGAAATCCCTCATAATGAGAGCTCATCACCAGCATCGAGCTGGAGGCATACTCAGCAACAATATTTTTGACCGGAGCATTCAGCCCCGCACTCTTTTCAAGGCCAAGATTCTGTATCTTCTTCTCCAGCATCTCCTTCCATTCTCCCTGTCCGAAAATGTCAAGCCTCCATTCAGCAAACCGGCCGTCTTTCTGAACCAATGCCCAGGCATCTATGAGCCGGTCGAAACCTTTCTGGTAGTCAAGGCGGCCTACAGCAATGACCCTGCGGGCATCCGAGGCCTTATTAGATTCAGAATCAGCAACAAGTGAGGACTTCACCCCGACATTTGGCCGAATCCCACCACAGATGTCCTTGGCAGCATTCGGAATGACCCACATCCCCGGAATCTCTCCCCACATCTGCGCATCCTCCTCAGTCAGGACGACAAACCTGTCAAATCTCCTGACCAGTCTCTCATCAGTCCTTGCCCTGTAACGGTCCGCCATTCCCATCAATCCGGAGCGGTTGTACTGGAAATGAAACAGCTTGCTCTGATGCAACTCCATCACTTTCCGGCTTCCGTCCTTGATGTCCGGGACAAAACTGCACTCCCCCGGATACAGGCAGTCCACCACATCCGGCCTTTCAGCCATCAGCAACTCGGTCAGCCTCTTCCGATGCAGCCTCCGCCTCCTGAAATACCCCAAAGTCTTGCGTATGAAACTCTGCCCGTTGTCATCCGAATAATTAATATCCAAGTCCACCATCCTCACACCTTCCGGCACCGGATAGAAAACATCCCTCCCCTTCTGGTCCGTAGTCACCACCAGAATCTCCCAATCCGTATGCTTCCTAAGCCACGTTATCTTATTCACCAGCACCCGCTCCATCCCGCCGGGATTGCACAGGGAGTGGATGGTGTATAGTAGTTTCATAAGGAACTAATACTAAGCTAATCCTAACCAACGAGTCATTCTATCCCCTAAAGTTTTAGAAAGCGCATATACAACAAGAAGGCTAATCCCTAAAACAAAAATAGAATTAACTACAAATGGCAACTCCGAGTAAAAAGGAATTCTACTCAATATCTCCATAATCATTATATGAGACAAATATATTCCAAATGAATAGTCTCCGATCAATGTCAACAGCTTTGAGTTAATTCTGATGTTATCATTTATAATAAAGCGGTATCCCCCTAACAAGAATAACATTGAAGTAAGCACAACCGATAATTTCATTTGTGTGCCACAATTCTCTATTCCTGCAGTCATCCATATATATCCCTCCACCATTTGAATAATTATTGAGCAAGCAAACAATATCGATAACAATTTCCCATTTATCGAAATCTTTAGTAACCCATTCCTTAGCAACAATCCTAAATAGTAGAAAGAAAACCAACCCAAACAACTTGTCCCATATGCAAACGAGACATACCGGTTATATGAAATAAGTGAAAAGGCTTCAGGATATCGAAAGACAATCAATGACAGTGGCGCAATGCCCCATCCAAGCCATTGAATTCTGGATTTACCCAAAACTCCAATTATTGGGGTCAGCAACACTAATTGTATATACACAAAAACGTAATAAAATGTCCCGGCCGCATGTGTAGTAATCAAATTCTTTGCTAAAGCAATAAAGGAAAAAGTTGGCAAGGTATATATCACTGTCCATATAACATATGGAATTGCAACTCTACTTATCCGCTTAAAAAAGAAACTTTTCCAATCTGGATTATCAATAGTTGTGAGATATCCGGACAAAAATAAGAAGAGAGCCACGGCAAAATTAAGAAAAGGCCTTAAAATGACCTGACTCACTCCACCAGGCAAAGTATGAATCAGCACAACAGCGATAATCGCAATACCTCTTAATACTTGTATCTTATTGCTTTTTCCCCCCCCCCATATACAGAATCATCTAATGATATCGTTCAGTATTCGTCAAAATAATCAGTGCCAAATCACCTAATTGATGTTTATAGTTGTTTCAATTGCCTTGAAGTGGGAAACTTCATTGTTATCAATTGATGCACAAAGGAACAGCGAAAATAACACAAAGATATCTGTTGACACCTTACACCAGATTATGAAATTGAGTAACAATAATAAATTGAAGAAAGTCTTATTATTTCTATATTTCTCCTTACATAATGAAGCTACAACGAACATAAAAACACAAAACGTTAGCAAGCCTATTATTCCAAAATAATAAATAAACCGAAGATAACCGATATCTGTTGACATATAATAAGTACCAATGCCAGGGCCATTATAATACGGATCCGATGTCAAAGGATTATTAAAAAAGCCATCGCCAATAATCCAAGTTTTAATATCCGATGGGAAGACTACCATAGATGCCAGCCTATTATTTGAAGTCGTTTCCCATCTTCCTTTTTCAACAAGAGAGAAAAAGCCCTCAAATGCGAATTGTATATTATCCCGGAACAAATTATCATTATTATAATAATATACTATTATTGGAATGGACACAACAATAGCGCCTAAAGCATACCTCCAGACACGGGAAGCCTCACGAATTCCACTCTTTTTGCTAATATTGATAGACTGATAAATAAAAACTACTATGGAGATTATCAGACCTATCAAAGTGGTTCGTGAAATCATATTCCCAAATACAGTGATGATCATAAAAGCAACTACATACAACGCAATCAGCTTACTGTCTTTAATGACGTCCCGTTCTAAACATAAACACGCAATCATAATCAATGCCGCTGAGAAACGAGTTCCTGCTACATCAAGTCCACACCCAAACCCATAGAGGCGTTCTTCTGAGGTACCTATAATTTTTTCTTCTATTAACAAAGAATCAACAAAACTCTTCACATCAGGGCTCAAGTCCATAATAAAGGCCAAGATACACTGAACCACGCAAACCGCAATGAAATAATTAGATATTAGGGCAAAATCCAGACGTTTATGAAATGCTTTTATCAGATTGCATATCATATAAGCACTCCCACACCACACCCACATTGATACAATATACGTGGCATATGTTAAATCGCTTGTACTATTGTATGCTAGAGCGATTAAAGAAACAAGAGAAACACAAAAAGCAAATAATGAGGCTATCAGAAATTGCCGTTTTACGACAGCATCACGTTTACTGGAATACTTCAGCACTAACGCAAATAAACCTAAAAGCGCAAGAACCATTTTAGAATTCATTGACGGAAGAACAGCAAACGTCACTGGAAAGACGCCTAGACTCATTATAAAGCCGATAGCTATATATATAAATATATTCATCGCATCAACAAAAATTACGTAGAGACGGGAGAGATCAGTTATAGATTAGGCCATAGACGACTTTCATCACCAAGCAATAATGAAGTCTCAAGAGCCAATAGTACTTTTTTTCAGCAGCACGTTGAAGCATATTTGCTCGCCAGGAACACAAATTATTCTTACCAGCATATTGATTGGATTCTGGAAACCAGTTCTGCCAGAATATATAATCTTCTTTATCTGGAGAAACAAGAAATGGCTGTTTCAGGGTCAACTTTAAATATTGAATATACTCAGTCAAATACGCATTATCTGTACTATGAAGGAATCGTTCCACTTCATATATATTACTGCTAATCTGGGAATACGCTTTTTTGTAACTCTTAGTCAATGAATAATTATTAGTCTGAACATAGTGATATAAAGCTTTATGCACAATAATGACTTTTGATGATAACAACATAACTTTCATCATCAACATCATATCCTCGCACATATCCTGACGAGGGATAAAAGATAATCCATTATTGTCATAAACAGATTTTCTCACCATAAATATGCAAAGAAATGTACGCATCACGCCTTTTGCCATCTTACAGAACGCATCACGACCATCTTTTACATCAGGCTGAACCATATGCCTTTCATTTTTCGCAAACGAAAGATACCATTCACATCCAACCACACCCGCATCCGATTGCACGGCAGCATTATATAACACCTCTAATGTATCGGACTCAACGTAGTCATCCGCATCAACATAATATATAAACTCACCAGAAGCATTTTGAAGGCCAGTATTTCTGGCAGCAGCAACACCTAAATTCTCTGAATGAGTCAACACTTTAATTGATATACCTTCTTGATCGCATACCAATTTTCTGAGCTCATCTAAAGTATCATCTCTACTACAATCATCAACAAACACCAACTCAATCCCACTCAATGTCTGCCCATAAAGAGATTGGACTGAACGATGCAGGAATTTGGCAACATTGTACATCGGTATTATGACAGATACCTTAATAGGATTACTGATTAAATCTATTGCCATAATGCTCCTTCAATATTTTTGTTCCTAAGTCTATAAAACGCATTATAGAAAAAGATGACATATAACCGTCCCATCCATAATGGCAAGTCATAATGCAAATCTCGCAACATATAAGGCAATGACATTATCCCCAGCCTATAAGCTTGTATCGGCCCAATATAGTTCTGAGAACGGAAATGAGAGTAATATTTACGGAATAACTGATACTCGTTTTTGTTCAGCAATGAATACATAATGCCGGCCCGTTTCCCTTGAAAGTATTTGTAATCATTCTTACTCTCAACACGGCCCTCGCTACGAATATAATTAGACAAGACATCAAATACATTTAAATATGCCAACACGTCTCCTTCAATAGTCATTGATGTCATTATTGAATTCTTGCGAATACGATACGAATAAGTGATATCGGGTACGCAGCACATTGATTCAGTCTTACAAGCTAATTTGAAAGACCATGCCAAATCTTCGTGGAGTAGCCCTTCTTCAAAAAATAAAGCATTCTTCAATAGGAAGTCACGGTTGCACAACTTATTCCAGGCCATCATATACCATTGTCCCCTCACATATGAGTCCAGAACATTATCATTGCCTAAAATCTCACAAAGCCGACCATCACATAACTGTATTTGTTCATCGTCAGGAAAAACTCTATAACCTGCCAAAACGAAAGAATAATGGAAATGTTTTAAGGGTTCTACTAATTTTTCAATACAGCCTAGGGTAATATAGTCATCACTATCCAAAAAATAAACATAATCACCAGCCGCATTTATCAGTCCAGTATTTCTTGAAGCAGACAGGCCTCTATTATGTAAGTGCTTTATAATCCTATAATTCTGAAGTTTATGTACTTCAATAAAATTGTGTGCTAAATCTATACTATTGTCTGAGCCACAATCATCAACGAGTATAACTTCAATGTCAGTATATGTCTGCCGCCTGATGCTCTCAAGGCAACATTCTATATAATCGGCCACATTATATACTGGTACAATAATGGACACTTTCATACCTCACAACAGCTACAACAATTCATACAATTCGTTCATAGATGCTTCTACTTGGAATATTCCGCTTCGTAAGCGGCTTTGCTCAGCATAATAGTTCCTGAGAACTACGTTATCTATCATCAACTTTACTGCACGAAAAATATCTTCAGCGTTTTGTTCTGTCAATATACCATACTCAGAATCCCCCAATAACTCTCTTGGCCCTGTAACGTTCGTACTGATTACTGGCACTCCCAATGAGAATGCTTCTGCTAATACTAATGGAAGGCCTTCAGATTCGGATGTATTAAGAAGTATATCAGATTGTGCCAAATAAGAATACGGTGGCTTGACAAAGCCTTTAAGTTGAACATTATTCTGTAGATCTGATTGGATTATTTGGCTTTCAATTTCTGTGCGTAGTTCTCCATCACCTAAAATCCATAGTTCAAAATCATATCCGCGCTTTTTAAGCATCTTTGCCACCTCAATCGCCCTATCATATCTTTTCTGCCTGTTCATACGTCCAATCATACATATTGTAAACTTATTTTTAACAGGTTGACTTCTCGTAGACAAAACCCTGATACTTTCAACATCTATTAGATTGTAATGAACCGCACATTTATCATCAGCAATGCCATATAGATTTTTAAAAGCCTTTCTGGCATCGTACGAGACAAAAATGATTCTGTCCATCTTTTCATAGCAACTTTTCTCTTCTTTTTCATTCCTAAAGTAGTCCAATGTCCAATGTTTATGTTGCAAATCAATATGGACCCAAGAAATATTTATCCTCGCTTTTTCTAAAATATATGAGTGAAACTTGACAGAGCATCCTTCCATAAATGACACGATAGTATCAAATTCTTCATTCCTGAAAAGCCACAGAAACATCTTGCGATAGACCAACTCATGATATGGCACAAACCAGCCTCTTTCGGTCAATATCCTATGAAACCTTTGAAACCACAAATTATTCTTTCCGTGAAGAGTCTTAAGGTGGACATTATCAGGTATATCGCTAACGTATATACCATCCTTATATTCAAGAAAAAGAGAGACGTCAAACCTGGAATAATCGAAATGTCTTAAGATATCTATCAATACTTTTTCAGCCCCACCCCCAGGGAGCGCAGGCATAAGAAAAAGGATTCTCTTTTTACAGATATTCATATTACTGGAGGAAGCGATAAATAAGCCTGACTCTTAATATACAAACGGCCGTCAGCCAGGCCCTTTATGAAGGCCGCATAAATCTTTGATTTACCAAACATCCTTAATATAGAATATTTAATAAACTGAAGGCTTAGCACATATCCAAGACATATCAGTGACCAGATCCGTCCTAAATAATTATTCTCTGATAAATAAATAAATCGATACCAGAAAATCAGTTTGTTACGATACTCTGAATACACCACATTTAAAGTTTTGGCTTCACTACTCTTCCCCGAAGATCCCGCATCAAGATGCTCAATTCCAGAATCAAACGAAGTTAAGATTTTCAATCCTTTCTTATACATCTTATAAAACATCACCTGATCTTCTGGATAAGCATATGCGACATCATCAAGCCAGGTTTCCTCTTCAAAATGTATTGACCTGAAATCTGATTTTGAGCATAAAAAACAAGGGCCTGCATTACTCTGCGATTTTAAAACACCACCAGGATGGTTATTATATGAGAAACCGCCTGTCCTCAGAACCTTAAATGCCCAATTATTTCCAAAGAAACGACATACCTCTCGACCCATCAATGATGTTCTTACCTTGTTCATTATCGGGGCTTTATGATTGCTGAACACACATGGAGAAATAATGTTACCACTATTCTCAGTCATTTCTTTATATAATGTCTCCACCGATCCTGATGGGAGATAGACGTCATCATCCAAAAACAATATATATTCTGTGTCAACTTCATCATAGGGCAAAGCACGTTGGGCAACCATACCTTTTTTAACGAAGATATAGCGCTCGCTACCAACCGTCTCTTTCGGGATTGAGTAACCCTCAGCAATATAAACCAAAATTTCTTTGGGTTTAATTGTCTGAGCGGCCACTGAATCCAGGAGCATCTGATATTTCTTGCCAGCCATTCCAAGCGTGCGAATAACAGCAGTATATTCAAACGGTCTCATATATTTAATTTCACTTGAAAATATGTTTTATGCGCAAAATGAAATATGGCAATAGCCACAATTGCCATTGCAAACATCGTAAAATGAATAGATCACTATACGGCAGTCGAGAAATTGCTGAAATTTCTCTGAGATAAGAATGCTCATACCACTGTTTAATGAATTTTTTTTTAAACCTCCTCTTATATTCATTCGATGCATAGAAACGCTTTAACCATAGCATGACATCTTTAACATATTTACTGAATAATCCTTCAGAGCAGTCGTTATTCTCCGCAAAATCTAATATGGATGTTCGCCATTGTTCTATGTCATTAATCTGATTGATTCTGAAAGTATGAGTGATTGAATATTCATTGAGATTATTGTGCAAATAACAAGACCAAGGGACAAAGTTTATCTTATTACATTGACTAATATAATCCAAACAAAAAACCAAATCTTCACCAAATGACATAGATTCAATAAATTTGTGTTTAATATAATCCTTTTTATACAGTTTATTCCAAACAGGGCTTAATAATTCTGTTTCTAGCAATCGAACAAAATCCTTTTGGAAATCGAATAAACAATTATATTCTATTTCATTCTGTAGCATCCATACTGTTCCACTATCTTGAAATGCACCAAATACAACACAATCAGAATTATGTTCCTTCTGATATGTTTCAAGCCTATAACAAGAATCAGGACAAATTGCATCATCACTATCTAGGAACATAATAAATTCACCCCTTGCAGCTTCTATCCCACGATTTCGTGCTGCTGAGACTCCGGAATTATCCTGATGAATTACATTTATACGAGAATCTATTTTTGACCATGACTCGCATATCTCACCACTACCATCAGTAGAACCATCATCTATAAGCAATATTTCTATATCGCGGGATGTTTGTGACACCACGCTGCTAATACATTTATCCAGAAAACTGGCACTATTGTATACTGGCACTATTATAGAAATCATATGCTACCTTCTTATTCTTAACATTGTTTTAACGCCATTAAGCAATACTATCTATATCCATTGGGGATTCTCTGTTCGTTAGTGCAATCGAGTAGGAGGAAAACGAAGTAGTTTTCTTCCTACTTTCGTTTTCCGACCT
>JBJEBM010000016.1:0-23057 GCA_051870055.1 Candidatus Cryptobacteroides sp. | reverse complement strand
CTGAGGAAATGAGGACATTGATTCACAATATCGGCCGGCTTTGCGGAATCTTGCCGCCGCCGGTCCGCAGGCTGGAAGGGGAAGATATGTCCCGGGTGGAAAGCATTGAAGATGCCTGGCTTGAGATAACTGATTGCAAGATAAGCGGTTTCGGGCCAAAGAGCAGCCAGCCGGAGCTCAATGCCGATGAAGTCATTGACGCGGAGGGCGGTTATGTGATGCCGACATTCTGCGATTCACACACTCATATTGTCTATGCCGGAAGCCGTGACGGAGAGTTCAGGGACAAGATTGCGGGCCTCAGCTACGAGGAGATTGCAGCCCGTGGAGGCGGAATTCTCAATTCCGCCGACCTCTTGCACGAGACTTCTGAGGACGAGCTTTTCCGCCAGTCGCTCGCCCGTGTCAAGGAAATAATGGCAAAGGGCACCGGAGCCGTGGAGATAAAAAGCGGATACGGACTCCGGACTGAGGACGAGCTGAAGATGCTCAGGGTCATCAGGCGGATCAAGGAGACTGTTCAGATTACTGTGAAAGCCACCTTCCTCGGGGCTCACGCCGTTGGCCGGGAATACACCGGGAACCAGAAAGGTTATGTTGACCTCGTTTGCAACGAAATGCTGCCAAGAGTGGCAGGGGAAGGCCTTGCCGACTATGTGGACGTATTCTGCGACAAGGGATTCTTCACTCCGGATGACACTTCACGCATACTTGAGGTGGCCGCCAAGTTCGGCCTCAGGGGGAAGATACACGCCAACGAACTCGCCGTTTCCGGAGGAGTACAGGTCGGGGCAAGTTATGGAGCCTTGTCAGTGGACCATCTGGAGAGGACAGGAGAAGAAGAAATCGAATGTCTCCGTGGCCGGGAAACAATGCCTGTAATGCTTCCGGGAGCATCATTCTTCCTCGGGATGCCTTATGGCCGGGCGAAAGATTTCATCATCGCCGGACTCCCGGTAGCATTGGCCTCCGACTACAATCCGGGCTCTTCCCCGAGCGGGGACATGCGCTTCATAATGGCATTGGGCTGTATCTGTATGAGACTGACCCCGGAACAGGCCTTCAATGCCTGCACCATCAACGCCGCATACGCCATGGGCGTGGAGGACAGCCTCGGCTCCATCACAATCGGGAAACTCGGTTCGTTGATAATCACTGAGAAACTTCCTTCATTGGCATTCATCCCTTACAGCCATCAGACTCCGTTCATCCGCAGGGTCATTTTCAGCCGAGCAGCACATCCAGGAACATCATAAGGGTGAAGCCGAAGGCAAACATTATCGTCCCCACGTTGGAGTGATGACCTGAGGCCATCTCCGGTATAAGCTCCTCCACAACAACATACATCATCGCTCCGGCAGCAAGGCTCAGCAGAAACGGCATAAAAGGAGTTATGAAGCCGACAAGGAGGGCGGTCAGCAATGCCCCGGCAGGCTCCACCACGCCTGAAAGAAAACCGTAAAGGAACGAGCGGGGTTTTGAGACGCCTTCCGCAAGCAGCGGCATTGAAATAATGGCGCCCTCCGGAAAATTCTGCACCGCTATTCCGATAGCGAGAGCAAGGGCCCCGCTGAATGACATCACCTCGTTTCCGCTGATCCATCCGGCATAAGTCACTCCAATGGCCATTCCTTCCGGTATATTGTGGAGGGTAACAGCAAGAACGAGCTTCGTGGTTCGTTTGAGCCGGCTTTTAGGGCCCTCATCCTCCTGCCCGTGATTATGCAGGTGCGGGATAATGTGGTCCAGAAGCAAAAGGAAAAGAATACCGGCCCAGAACCCTGCCACAACTGTGGCAATTGAGAAAAACGTTCCCCGTGACGGCATTTCCATCGCCGGAATCAGAAGGCTCCACACAGAGGCAGCCACCATCACGCCTGCCGCAAAACCTGAAAGTCCACGTTCAACAGACGGATTCAGAGATTTGCGGAGAAAAAAGACGCAGGCCGCTCCAAGTGTAGTTCCAAGAAGAGGTATCAGCAATATCAGAAGAGAACTTTCCAATTCCATCTCAATGTGCGCTCTAATATCAGGTACGGAAGTTCACTTGCAAATCAGAAGAATGTGACAGTCTTCTGCTCGGCTGCAGAAATAAGGCTGTTGGCGAGACGGCTCACACCGAAACGGAAGAGAGACGGAGTCAGCCATTCACGACCCAAGACAGTGGAAACAATTGAATAATAGCACAATGCGTCCATCAGGCCGGAAATGCCTCCCGCTGCCTTGAAGCCAACCTTGCGGCCTGTCTTCTCATAAAACTTCTTGACGCACTCACACATGACATAAGCGGCCATCGGAGTGGCGTTGACATCCACCTTTCCTGTGGAAGTCTTGATGAAGTCAGCTCCTGCCTCCATTGCGAGGAATGACGCCTCCGCTATATTCTCGGCGCTTGAGAGCAGACCGCTCTCGATAATGACTTTCAGGACAATTTTGCGACCCGATGCCTCACCTGCCTCATCAACGGCCTTTCTGCAAAGACGTATAGCAGATGCGGCAGCCTCACTGTTCCCGGACAGGAACGCATTGAGGGACAATACAATATCCACCTCATCCGCACCTGATTCGACAGCCATGCGGCATTCAGCGGCCTTTATCTCGTCAAAGGTCTGGGAAGTCGGAAAGCATCCGGCCACAGCAGTCACGTGAAGAGCGCTGTCCTTACGGTTGTCACGGACAATCGAAGCGAGATTCGGATATACACAAACTGAAGCCGGAAGAGGGAAATCCGGGAAAGTGTCCTGATATGTGTTCACCTTTACCATCAGTTTCGTTATTGACTCAGGAGAATCTGTTGTATGCAGAGAGGTCAGGTCCATCAGGCTGAAACAAGTCCTGACTATCTCATCCGACACTATATTGTCCAGATTGGACGCTATAAGGTCAAGGCTTCTGTCAATCGCCTCTTTGTCGGGAACATATCCGTATTTCGAACATAAACTACTCATAATAAATATCTTTTGAATGAATTATCCTTTAATCTGAATCTTGAATCCTTCTTTTAAAAGAGGCTCCACCGCCGCAGTCATCCTCTCCACGGAATACTTCTCCAGCCCGTCGGCAGGAACCGGACGGTCAATCGTGTAAACCATTATTTCCCTCGGGTGCAGTTCCCTGACAATGTCCATCCAGCCTGAAAGATTCTCTTCTGACAGCGAGTCGTAACCAGGACCTTTCAGGAACATTGTCTGAAGGATGAAATCGCCTTTGAATTCTTTAAGCGCCTCGACTACAGCCCTTACCGAATAGCCCGGATATGGCTGGTTTATGCACTTTGCAAGCTGGTCAGAACTTGCATCGAGCTTGAGAATCGGATTGTCCACCTTCATCAGGGCCCGCCTGATTTCCTCCCTGCCAATCATAGTAGCGTTTGACAGGACCGACACTACGGAATCCGGGAAATATTTATCCCTCAATTCAATAGTGATATCTATCATCTCCGGGAAATGAGGATTCAGCGTAGGTTCACCATCGCCCGAAAACGTGATTGAGTCAATCGGAATACCGGATTCCCTACATCCGGTGAGAACCCTCTCCAGTTCGGAACGCAGTTCTGAAGGCAGCGGAAGCCTGCTGTCATCCCGTCCGTCCCTGTTCCAACCGCATTCACAGTAAACGCAGTCGAAATTGCACACTTTTCCATTCTCCGGAAGCAGATTGATTCCAAGAGACGAACCGAGCCGCCTGCTGCGAACAGGCCCGAAGACAAGCTTTTCTCTAAGCATAAGTAATTATTAAACAAGTCTATATGAACGGCTGGCCGTGGTGAGCCGCCCGTCCTGGTCCAAATGGTCAATAGTTACGATTCCGGGCCGCGACCCTGGAACAAACCGGCCGAGGTCATTTCTGCCCAGGAAATCAGCCCCGTTGGCAGTGGCCCATATCAGCATCTGTCCGAGCGGTATATCCGGGAAATTCTCCTGGAGACAGAACAGTTCCCTCACCATATCCAGATCATCGTTGCTCGACAGAGAATCAGTCCCCACTGTCAGGCTTATTCCGGATGAAGCAAGAAGCCGGACATCAGGCAAAGCATTATGTATAAATATATTAGAGCAAGGGCAAAGGGCCACGAACGGATGGTGCATCACCTTCTTCACGGCATCGATTCCCTCCTGATTCATACACACTTCGTGCACGAGCAGGATATGCTCATCAAACGGGGCGGGATGCGCTTTCTCAAGTCTGTCAATAAAATACAGAAGTGATGAAGTACCCGTCACAGGAGGAAGACTCATTCCTGCCCTCCGGCGGTTTTCATACATCTTGCCCGACCCTGAAATCATCATTTCCTCCTCTTCCCCGGACTCCTCACTGTGATATGAAAGGAAGCCGGACTTCAAACCTTCAGCTGACACAGCCGTAAGCAGTTCAGGGCTGGTGGTATAGCAGGCGTGAGGAGTCGGAGCAGCATCAAGGCCGATACTGTCGGCTTTCCGTTTCAAACCGGCCACTGCATCCATAACAGCACCGCAATCCTCCGGCTCGGTGCCGAAAACTTCAAGAAACGTCCTGGTGTACATCGGGGAAGCTTTTTTAGCCTCGAAAGAGTCATCGCAATTGCTGATGTCAGCCATCGCTGAGACTCCCCTCTTCCACATTGTGTCCAGCCAGCGTGAGATGCATTCTTTTTTCTCCTCTGAAGTCACAGTGTCACGAAGAGCGTTGATCTGGTCAATGAAGCCCGCCATCCCGGTCCCTTTCCGGAACTTGTTCTGCATATATGACAGTTCAAGATGGCAATGGGAGTTAACGAATCCCGGCACAACGGCTCCCCTGACCCTTTCTCCGCCAGGCGCTTCCACACCTCCGGCCACGGCGGTCACCGTACCGTCTTCTTCATATTCAATGTAACCGTTCCTGACCGGATCGGACGAGAGACCGGTATATATGTAATCCGCATAAATTCTTCTCATCGCTTCAATTTTTTATCGATTACAAGCTCATCGTCATTAATTCGCGGAGGAAGCAGTTTTCTGTTGAGCTTCCCGGATTCATCCTTATTTCCGGCAGGATGGGACAAGATTTTCCTGTCAGTCTTCACTGGTTCAGCCGGCGCAACTTTCTCCAAGGAGTCCCTCACTGAAACGGAATCCGCTACCGAAAGGGTGTCAGCGCCTCTTACACTGAAAACAGGACCGTAATACACTGTATCCGGAAGGATGCGCCGCCACTCATATAGTCCGGTCGAATCCGGAACAATCCATACCGTGTCCTTTCGCACCGAATCCCGTCCATCGCCGAGGAAAATCTCCGCTCTCCGGAACGGCATAGCCTCTATCGCCCGCCGGATGCTGTCAAGCCTTGACTGTCTTCGCTCCTCCACAGTAAGTTCGTCAATCCTCTTCTGAAGAATGTCCTTGACGTCCTCCAGAATCTTCCCGAAAGACTCCGGATCTTCCATATAGTGATTAACACTGGTGACATAATCTATAGCTTTGTAGCCGTGATTTTCCAGTATCGGAGCATAGACCAGCGACGTGTCTGCGATTTTCGACTCCGCATAATTGTCCCTCAGCCACTGGTCAGCCAAGAACATCTCCGCATAAATATCAGCCAGGTCGTCACGGGGAATGACCTTGCCCCGCTCCCCGCAGGAAAACACTGTGAGGGCAGCGGCAATGGCCATTACAATATGCGGAAGTCTCTTCATATATTACCTCAGGACAGCACCGAAGGAGTTCTGGAATGTAGCGAGAAGACGGTCAACTGCTTTCTCGATCTCCTGATCGGTAAGAGTCTTGTCCGGATCCTGGAATATAAAGTTCATAGCATACTGCTTCTTTCCTTCAGGAATCTTGTCTCCGCGGTAAACATCGAAGAGCGAAACCTGCTTGAGAATCTTCTTCACAGCCTTGTGGGCAGCTCTTGAGAGGTCAGCATACGAAACAGACTCATCAATCAAAATAGCAAGGTCTCTTCTGACCTCAGGGAATT
This sequence comes from Candidatus Cryptobacteroides sp., assembly GCA_051870055.1. Taxonomy (GTDB): domain Bacteria; phylum Bacteroidota; class Bacteroidia; order Bacteroidales; family UBA932; genus Cryptobacteroides. The sequence goes on along the minus strand of JBJEBM010000016.1, from coordinate 17,120 downwards.
TCGGCATTTCCTGGAATTTCACCTTGACTCTTGCCGCAAGTTTCAGCAGAGTCTGCCAGCAGATCTCGGCAGCGAACACAGGCTGGCGGATATCGAATCTCCGAGCCAGGGCAGGAAGCACTGTTCCGATTGTCGCGAGCTGCTCGCGTGTTCCCGGAAGGCTGTAAACGATGCCCTCAGCGAAGATATCGGATGGCGCCGCCTGAGCCTCAAGCGAATAGATGTCCACACCATATCTCTTGAGAAGCAGTTCGAGATAGCCTTTCAGTTCAAAGTAGCTGCCTTTCTGGCCTCCGTTCCTCCAGGACTTTGCTGTGGTTCCGGAAATGAACATAGCGAAGCACTGGTGCTCCTCGTATGATGCGAGGGTCTTCCCGTCAGTTTCCGGAAGTCTCTGATATACAGAGCCGTATTCGAAAGTCTTCAGCGAATTCACCTGACGGTTCAGATTGTATGCAATTACCTCCAGACCATTGAGAATCAGGGTCTGCCTCATCACATTCAAATCTGCGCTGAGAGGATTCACGATGCGGACGCATCTCTCCTCCGGGAATGTCGCAAGCCCCGCATAGTACGCGCTCTTGGTGAGAGAGTTGTTCATTGTCTCGGCGAAGCCGTTGGCTGCCAAGAAGTTGGAGATATAGTTACGCACGGACTCCGGATCAGGAACCGGTGTAGTCCCGACCGACATTTTCATACTGTGCGGCAGCTCGATATTGTTGTAGCTGTAGATTCGGAGAATCTCCTCCACAACATCACATTCGCGGTAAACGTCAATCATATATGACGGGGCGGCCACTTTGGCTCCGGCAGGGGCGCCATTTGCATCAGAATACTTCTCGATGAAATCGTAAGCGAGCCATCCGAGAATGTTCTCAATCACATCGTGGCCTATCTTTTTGCCTATGAACTTCTCTATCCTGTCATAATCAAGGTCGATGACCTTTTTCCGGATTGGCTCAGGATAAGAGACCTGGACTTTACCGACAACGGTACCGCCGGCAAGTTCCTTGATAAGCAGGGCAGCGCGTCTGGCAGCGAAAGGTATGATGCCAGGGTCAGCTCCCCTCTCATACCGGAACGACGCATCAGTCTGGAGTCCGTGGGTCTTGGAAGTCTTGCGGATTGAGCCCGGATCGAAGTAGGCGCTCTCAAGGAACACATTCACTGTATTATCAGTAACGCCTGAATCTATTCCGCCGAACACTCCGGCGATGCACATCGGGCCTTCAGCATTGGCGATGACCATATCGTTTGCGTGCAAAGTCCTCTCCACTCCGTCAAGTGTGACAATCTTCTCGCCTTCTCCAGCCCTGCGTACAATCACTTTTCCGCCGGCAATCTTGTCCGCATCGAAAGTGTGAAGCGGCTGGCCGAGCTCGAAAAGAACGAAGTTGGAAATGTCAACTACATTGTTGATTGGATGCAGGCCGATTGAGAAAAGTTTCTTCTGAAGCCATTCCGGAGACGGGCCAACTTTCACATTGCGGATTGTTATTCCCTGATACTCAGGAGCTCCATCCACATCCACCACTTCAACAGGAATAGCCTCACCTTCGCCCTCTTCGAAAGCGCTGACATCCGGATATGAGAATGAGCAAGGTATGTCATTAAGCCTCAGGTATGCGTAAAGATCTCTTGCCACACCGATATGTGACGCCGCATCAACCCTGTTGGCAGTGATTTCATATTCTATTACAGCATCTGACTTCAGATGAAGATATTCTTTGGCAGAAGTTCCGACCGGAGCGTCAGCAGGGAGAACCTTGACGCCTGAATGGTCGTTGCCAATGCCAAGTTCATCCTCCGCGCAGATCATTCCAAGTGACTCAACTCCACGTATTTTGGATTTCTTGATTTTGAAATCACCCGGAAGGACGGAGCCGACTCTGGCGAAAAGGACTTTCTGTCCGGCAGCCACGTTCGGCGCACCGCATACCACGGTGAGAAGTTCTCCTGTGCCGTCATCGACTTTGGTGATGTGAAGGTGGTCCGAATTCGGATGAACCTCACATTCCTTCACTTCCGCAACTACAACTCCGGCAAGTCCACCGGGAATCTCTTCTTCCTCGGATACGGAATCCACCTCTATTCCGATGGAAGTCATCGCTTCAGCAATCTGCTGCGGATTCAGATCGCACGCCAGGTATTCCTTAAGCCAGCTATAAGAAAGTTTCATACTTTCGAAAAATTATTTTTGTTAATATTCCATTCTGTCAGGCGATATCCCCAGGATTGAACAGGGATGCCGCAAACTCTTTTTTATCAAACACTTTCAGGTCTTCTACACCCTCGCCTATCCCAATGAACTTAATCGGGACTTTCATCTGGTCAACGATGCCGATGACCACTCCTCCCTTGGCCGACCCGTCGAGTTTTGTCACTGCCAGGGAGGTGATATCAGTGGCCTTGGCGAATTCACGGGCCTGCTGGTATGCATTCTGGCCGGTGGAACCGTCAAGCACAAGCATAACTTCATTCGGGGCGTTCGGAATCACTTTCCGGATTACATTCCTTATCTTGGTGAGCTCGTTCATCAGGTTAACCCTGTTGTGCAGGCGGCCTGCGGTGTCGATTATGACCACATCAGCTTTCTTCGCAACTGCCGAACTGACAGTGTCGTATGCCACAGAAGCGGGGTCCGAGCCCATTTCCTGTTTGACTATCCCGACACCTGCACGGTCAGCCCAGATCTGGAGCTGCTCAACAGCCGCCGCCCTGAACGTGTCCGCCGCACCGAGTATTACGGTCTTTCCTGCAGCTTTCAACTTGGCGGCCAGTTTGCCGATAGTTGTGGTCTTGCCCACGCCGTTGACTCCTACAACGAGAATGACATAAGGTTTCTTTGAGAAATCGAAAGGGAGTCCGTCCTGAGGTACGGCATCTTCTGTCCCGACATCCATCAGGGCTGCAATCTCATCACGGAGCATTCCGACAAGTTCTTCCATGGACATATATTTGTCGCGCTCCACTCTGTCCTCAAGATTGTCGATAATTTTCAGGGTAGTGTCAACGCCCATATCCGATGACACCAGAGCCTCCTCAATAGCGTCAAGGACATCGTCATCAACTCGCGATTTGCCGACTACCGCCCTTGAGAGCCTCTTGAAGAAACCCTCATTGGTCTTTTTTACCCCTTTGTCAAATATTCCCATATTATTACTTGAGCAACAAGTTAAATAAAGTTAGCAAATATAATGAAAATACCGCTAATCAAAAAGGGGAGCAGCCCCAAATCGAGTGCTGCACCCCATTTATACGTATTATCCTGTTTGAAGATATTATTTCTTCTCGAAGAACTCTTTCTCTTTGCCTGCATCAACGAACTGCTCAACAAAGACATAAGCACCAGTCTTTGGAGATTTGTCCATACGGATGCACTTTACAATGCTTCTTGCGCCGGCTTTGGCTGCGAAGGTTGCGACTGCTTTCTTTGCCATATATCGTTCTCCTTAATTATTTAATCTCACGATGAAGAGTTACCTTGTGGAGGTATGGATTGTATTTCATACGCTCAAGACGGTCAGGTGTGTTCTTCTTGTTCTTTGTGGTGATATACCTTGACATTCCAGGTACACCGCTCTGCTTCTGCTCTGTGCACTCCAGGATGACCTGCACCCTGTTTCCTTTAGCTTTCTTTGCCATAATACTTCTGATTAAACAAGGTCAATATATCCTTTATTCTGTGCGTCCCTGATGGTCTTCTCAAGGCCATTCTTCTCGATGTGCCTGATACCTTTGCAGGTTACTTTGAGTGTTACGAACCTCTGCTCTGACTCAAGCCAGAATCTCTTGTTCCTGAGGTTCAAAGAGAATTTTCTCTTGGTGCGGAGTTTTGAATGAGCGACGTTGTTACCGATCATTCTCTTCCTTCCAGTTATTTGACAAACCTTTGCCATATTATTTATACTTTTATAATTTCCTTAAAAAATATTAGATGCAGGGTGCAAATATCGGGTTTAATTTTCTGAATTCCAAATAATCTACACAAATTTGAAGAACCTGCGCCACCTTACGTTGTTCGGGAAAGATCTGTTTCTGTCAGTTGACAGCCAGATCAATGCCGGTCTTCCTACAATGTGGTCCTCAGGGACAAATCCCCAGTATCGGGAATCCAATGAATTGTGCCTGTTGTCACCCATCATAAAGTAATAATCCTGCTTGAAAGTGTACTCGTCTGCCTGAACTCCGTTGATGTATATCGCACCGTCAGCAGAGACTTTGAGGTCGTTGCCTTCATAATCTCTGATAATCCGCTCATACAGAGGGAGAGCAGAGACATCGAGCTTGACCGTGGCTCCTGCTTTCGGTATCCATATAGGTCCGTAATTGTCTCTTGTCCATCTGAATTCCTCGCGGAAGGGGAACAGCATCAGATAAGAGTCCGGATAGTCCGGAGGATATACGTCCACCTGTTCAGTCACACTTACTACATTCGGGCAGCCCTTCACCTGTTCCAGCATCTCCGCCGTCAGCGGCATCTGCGGGTATCCGGGAATGCTCTCGTCGAAATAAAGCTCCGCGAGATTGAGCCCGAGTTTTTCAAGCGTTTTCAGATTGATCCGGGAACCGTTGGTCACCACTTCGTATGTCGTCTGGACTCCCGGCCACACTTCCTGGGCAACGGAATTGACATATACCTGTCCGTCAACTATTGACAGCGTGTCACCGGCGACAGCCACACATCTTTTGACATAATGGTCTTTCTTGTCGGAAGGACGCACGACTACCGGTCCATAAGACTTTATCGCATAATCCTTTCCGTACAGTCTGCAGACAGTGTAGTAATCGTCTGCCGGAGCTTTTACAAGCACCGAGTCCCCGTCAGGGAACCCGAAAACGACATAATCTCCCCTTCTTACATTCCTGAATCCTTTCAGCCTTCTGTAGTCATTCTGTATCAAAGTCGAATAGGACTCCTTGCCGAATATTACATTATGGGTGAAAGGGACAGTAAGAGGAGTCTGGGGTATCCTCGGTCCGAATGCAAGTTTGCTCACGAAAAGATGGTCTCCGGTGAGCAACGAGCTTTCCATTGATGAAGAAGGAATCTTGAATGCCTGGAAGAAGAATATGTTGATGAATGTCACGAACACGACTGCGAAGATGATGGCGTCGAGCCAGTCCAGCAGGGTGTTGCGCTTCTCCCCTTCCTTGTAGTATTTTTTCCAGAACAGCCATTTCACCTTTTTGGTGATATGGTGGTCGAAAATGACAACAAGTCCGAGAAGCCACCAGTAATTCCCGAGCCAGATCACCCACAGCAAATAGAGGAAGGACCAGAAGCCCATCCTTGCCCATCTGTTATGGTATAGATCCCTCAGATTCATCAGCTACCTATTTTACCTGGTTTACGATAGCTTCGAAAGCCTTCGGATTATTCATAGCAAGGTCTGCGAGAACTTTGCGGTTGAGACCTACGTTCTGCTTTGCGAGCTTGCCCATGAACTGTGAGTAAGACATACCGTACTGGCGTGCGGCAGCGTTGATACGCTGAATCCACAGAGCGCGGAACTCACGTTTCTTGGCTTTGCGGTCGCGGTAAGCGTAGGTAAGACCCTTCTCATAGGTGTTCTTCGCTACCGTCCAGACATTCTTTCTGGAAAGGAAATAGCCGCGGGTTTTCTTGAGAAGCTTCTTGCGGCGAGCCCTTGAGGCTACTGAATTTACTGATCTTGGCATAAATTTTACTTTTTCTGGATACAGTGACCGTCACCGGTTCTTTTGCGACTGTAATCCTGATTACACTTAATGATTGATTGAAATTAGATTACCAAAAGCTCTTTGACCCTCTTCACATCCACTGTGTGGACAAGTGCGAAATGGTCAAGATTTCTCTTCTGCTTCTTGGTCTTCTTGGTGAGGATGTGGCTGTGGTAAGCGTGCTTCCTCTTGATTTTTCCCGTTCCGGTAAGCGCGAAACGCTTTTTGGCACCGGAGTTGGTTTTAAGCTTTGCCATTGTTTAAAAAATTAATAATTAATAATATATCCCCTCCCGGACAAGCCGGGAAAGAGATGTCAGTTACTTTTTCTTGACAGGAGCGATCATCATTATCATCCTCTTGCCCTCAAGCTGGGGCATATTTTCTGCCCTGCCATACTCCTCAAGCTCGACTGCGAAACGGAGAAGAAGTTTCTCCCCCTGGTCAGCGAACTGGATGGAACGTCCGCGGAAGAACACGGAAGCCTTCACCTTGGAACCCTCGGACAGGAACTCCTGGGCGTGCTTGAGTTTGAACTGGAAATCGTGCTCGTCTGTATTCGGCCCGAAACGGATCTCCTTGATGACAATCTTGGTGGAGTTCTGCTTCATCTCCTTGGCCTTTTTCTTCTGCTGGTACAGATACTTCTGATAATCAAGTATCTTGCACACAGGCGGATCTGCCTTGGCGCTGATTTCCACAAGGTCAAGTCCCATATCATCGGCCATCCTCATCGCCTGGCCGATGGAATAGATTCCAGGCTCCTCGATATTATCTCCTACAAGACGGACCTGCGTGGCCCTGATCTCGTCATTGATATTAAGATCATTCTCGTCCTTGCGACGTACTGGTCCCCGGCTGTCTCTGGAACCTGCCGGTTTTGGGCCGTTCGGTCTTGGAGCCCCGGACGGTCTGCTTCCTGATGGCTTAGGACCACCAAAGTGCGGTTTGTAAGGCGTTGCGATAAAAAATCCTCCTAAACGTTAAGTTAATATGCTCAAAAACTTGCAGAGTTCGAGGCTACTGAAGCCGTGAACCTTGCAATAAACTCGTCAATTGTCATAGAGCCCTGGTCAGCCCCCTCATACCTTACAGAGACTGTACCCTCGTTCATCTCCTTCTCTCCAACTATCACAAGCACAGGCACTCTGAGCAATGAAATCTCCCTGATTCGCTTGCCCAATGTCTCGTTGCGGTCATCAACGGAACTGCGAATATCGGACTTTTTCATCAAATCACAAACTTTTTTTGCATAATCAGTGTATTTTTCACTGACTGGCAGAACCTTGACCTGATCTGGAGCGAGCCACAGAGGAAGATGTCCGGCAGTATGCTCAAGAAGCACGGCGGTGAATCTCTCGATGGAGCCGAACGGTGCCCTGTGAATCATCACCGGACGTTTCTTGGAGCCGTCCTTGTCCGTATATTCGAGCTGGAAACGCTCAGGCAGATTGTAATCCACCTGGACTGTTCCAAGCTGCCATTTCCTGCCAAGGGCATCCTTGACCATAAAGTCGAGCTTCGGGCCGTAGAACGCAGCCTCGCCATACTCCACGACTGTCTGGAGGCCCTTCTCGGCAGCAGCCTCGATAATGCCCTGCTCGGCTCTGTCCCAATTCTCGTCAGAACCGATATATTTCTCTTTGTGGTCAGGATCGCGGAGTGAAACCTGGGCCGTGAAATTCTTGAAATTGAAAGTACCGAACACATAGAGTATCAAGTCGATAACTTTCTCGAACTCCTCTTTCAACTGGTCCGGACGAACGAACAGATGAGCATCGTCCTGAGTGAAGCAGCGCACCCTTGTAAGGCCGTGAAGCTCACCGCTCTGCTCGTAGCGGTAAACTGTTCCGAACTCCGCAAATCTCAAAGGGAGATCCTTGTAAGACCTTGGAGCCGAACGATATATCTCGCAGTGATGAGGGCAGTTCATAGGTTTGAGCATATACTCCTCGCCCTCCTGCGGTGTGTGAATAGGCTGGAACGAATCCTTGCCGTATTTTGCGTAATGGCCTGAAGTCACATAGAGCTGCTTGCTTCCGATATGAGGGGTGACAACCGGCAGATATCCGTACTCGTCAAGTTTCTTGCGGAGGAAATTCTCAAGCTGGAGTCTCATCATCGAGCCGCGCGGCAGCCAGAGGGGCAGTCCAAGACCCACTCTTGAAGAGAATGTGAACAGTTCCATCTCCTTTCCGAGTTTCCTGTGGTCACGTTTCCTGGCCTCTTCCATAACGGTGATATATTCGTCAAGGAGAGACTTCTTCGGGAATGTCACGCCGTAGATTCTGGTGAGCTGCTGGCGTTTCTCGTCGCCTCTCCAGTAAGCTCCCGCAATTGCAGTGAGTTTTACGGCTTTGATGACTGAAGTGTCCCTGAGGTGAGGGCCGCGGCATAGGTCGGTGAATTCGCCGTTCTGGTAGAATGTTATCTTGCCGTCCTCAAGTTCGCTGATGAGCTCGACCTTGTACTCATCCCCTTTCTCAGTGAAATATTTCAATGCGTCTGCTTTCGCCACGTGGGTGCATTTGAAAGCCTCCTTGGTATGAGCCATCTCGAGCATCTTCTTCTCAATAGCTGGAAGATCACTGTCAGACAGCACTTTGCCCCCAAGGTCAACGTCATAGTAGAATCCAGTCTCGATGGCAGGTCCTATACCGAATTTCACTCCCGGATACAATGCCTCAAGAGCCTGCGCCATAAGGTGGGCCGAAGAATGCCAGAACACGTGCTTGCCTTCCTCGTCATCCCATTTGAGCAGTCTTACTGAAGCGTTCTCCTCAATCGGAGTGTCCAGTCCGACAACATTTCCCTTGCCGGCAGTGGTATCTCCCTCGGCTTTCACTGCAACAGCCAGAACATCGGCTGCCAGCCTTGGACTGATACTCTCGGCAATCTGATAACCTGTCACGCCTTTCTCGAAGGTCCTGACGCTTCCGTCAGGAAATTTGATGTCAATCATCATAAAAAACAAATTTAGACCTTAATAATTGAATTGGACTAATCAGTATTTACAAACCAAGTACTTGAACTTGATTAGCCATATTATTAGTTCAAGAATGCAAAGATACGATTTTTTTTCTACCTTTGTACATCCAAGTTGATATTATAATGGAAAACACAAACACCGTTGACAGACAGGTCCTGTGGAACGAAGGCGCCAGATACGGCCTGGTTCTCGGCATCATTACAGGAGTATTCATTTTTCTTAATATGCTGACAGCGTCACTCGCTGGGGGAAGCGCAATGATGAAAATGCTCGCAGTGGCGTTGAACGCAGGCCTGTGGCTGGTGAAATTCATTGGATGCCTGTGGCTTATGCGGTTCTTTATGCTGAAGTTCGCAGCCGGACATCCCTCTGCCACCAACAAGCATACTTTCCGCCTGGGAGTCATCACGGCCCTCACTTCAGCATTAGTCTATTCAGGAATCAACCTGTTGAATATCTGCGTTATTTCCCCGGACAGCATAAAAGAGGCAGTGGACACCCTGATGCAGACCTACTCCAGCATCGGAGCGTTCAGCGACAGTGACAGGATTGCCATAGAGAAGACCCTCGGCTGGTATCCGCAAATCGCTTTTTTCTCCAATTTCATATATTGTTTTATTTACGGCACTGTGGTTTCCCTCATTTTCTCCGGCTCCATTCCGCCGAAAGATATTTTCGCGGACAGCGAAGCGGGCAGTTCTCAGGAAAACTGACAATCAAATGCAATTCTGGACATTATGGAATATCCTCTTGATCTGACAATAATCGTCCCCCTGTTCAATGAAAAGGAGTCGCTCCCGGAACTTGTGGAGTGGATCCGGAAAGTCGTGCGCACAGAAGGATGGAAATACGAGATAATAATGGTGGATGACGGCAGCAGCGACGGTTCCTGGGACACGGTGAAGGATCTTGCGGAGCAGGACAGCTGCATACACGGCATACAGTTCCGCAGGAATTACGGCAAATCCGCAGCGCTCTACCATGGATTCAAGGAGGCGCGCGGGCGTGTTGTCGTGACAATGGACGCAGACCTTCAGGACTCCCCGGAGGAAATACCGGAAATGTTCCGTATGGTCACGGAGGAGGGATGGGACATTGTCTCCGGATGGAAAAAACACCGGAAGGACAACACCCTGACCAAGAATCTGCCTTCCAAGCTATACAACGCCACTGCCAGATGGATTACAGGAATTCATCTGCACGATATGAACTGCGGGCTGAAGGCTTACAGGAACGAGGTCGTGAAGAATGTCGAGGTATATGGGGAGATGCACCGTTACATTCCCTATTTGGCCAAGAACGCAGGATTCGACCGGATCACCGAGAAGCCTGTGCATCACCAGAAACGCAAATATGGAAAGAGCAAGTTCGGGATGGAGCGTTTTGTAAACGGCTTCCTCGACCTGCTGTCCCTGTGGTTTCTCAGCACTTTCGGGAAAAAGCCGATGCATTTCTTCGGATTCACGGGGATACTGATGTTCCTTACAGGATTCATAATCACAATTATGCTTATCATAGCCAAGCTCGCACACCAGGCGGCCGGAACACATTTCCGACAGGTGACAGACCAGCCACTGTTCTATCTCGCCCTGCTGGCCGTCATACTCGGAGCGATGCTGTTCCTCACCGGATTTGTCTGCGAGATGGTGTCAAGAAGCGCACCTGAAAGGAACAAATACAATATCAGGGAGGAGTTCTGAATTCAGCCCCTGACAAACAGGAACGCATAGTAGCCGATGAAGCACAAGAGCATCACGGCGCCTTCCCATCTGTCTATCCTGCAACGTTTTCCGGTATAAGCCCAGATAAGAAGAAGGACACAGCTGAGCAAGATTACAGCGGCATCAACTATCGTCATTCCCGCCAAAGACAAAGGAGTGACGAGCGATGAGCAGCCAAGGATGAACAGGATATTGAACACGTTGGAGCCCAATATATTGCCGAGAGCCAGACGGTCTTTGTGACGCGCGGCGGCCACGACACTTGTGGCCAGTTCCGGAAGGGATGTGCCACCGGCCAGAATGGTAACAGCAATGAACTTGTCACTGACCCCGAGGCTGCGGGCAATCTTCACTGCCGAATCCACAAACAGCTCGCCACCGCCGATCAGGGCGGCAAGGCCAGCAATTGACAGCAGCACAGCCGAATACATCTTCATCACTTTGCCGTCAGTGTCAGGTGTCCTGTCCGCGCTCCTGAAACTCTCGAACAGATAGCCTGCGAACAGCAGAAGGAACAGGACGCCCTCAGCACGTGTGAGATTGTCTCCACGGCCCAGGCCCAAAAGAGTGGAACTCATCCCGAAAGCTATCAGCAGGAGTGTGACAATCAGAGTCACAGGAATATCTTTCTTCCTGTTGGACTCTGTCATTGTGACAGGAAACATCAGCGAGGTGATTCCCAATATGAACAGGACATTGAAGATATTTGAACCCACTACATTCCCTACAGCGACATCCGCATTGCCCTGTATGGCTCCGGTAAGGCTGACCACAAGTTCCGGACAGGACGTCCCGAAGCCCACAATCGTCAGGCCTATGACGAATTCACTTATTCCGGCCTTTCTCGCAATGGATGAGGCTCCGGCCACAAGCCATTCAGCGCCGGCCACTATCAGGCCAAGGCTGACAATGAGAAGCAGAAGTTCCATAAAAATCGGTAATTATTTCTGTGCCGCCCTCTGGGCAAGCCTGGCATTCAGTGCTCTCTGGAAAGCCTTCGCATTCTTGAGATGCTCGGAATAGGTCTCGGCGAAAAGATGGCTGCCGTTGAAATCCGGGCTGGCGCAGAAAAACAGGTAATTCCCGCCGGCAGGATTCAGGACCGCGTTCATCGCATCCCTTCCAGGAGCGTAAATAGGAGCCGGAGGGAGGCCTTCCTGTTTATATGTATTGTATGGGGAATCCACCGAAAGATGTTTTTTCAGGATACGGTTCAACGTGTAATTGTAACAGAAAGCGATTGTCGGGTCAGCCTGAAGTTTCATCCCCTTGTGGAGCCGGTTCAGATAAACGCCGGCAATCTTCGGATACTCAGGCACATAGTTCGACTCTCCACGGACTATTGACGCAAGAACTGCAACTTCGTAAGGAGTCAGTCCCTGAATTTTGGCCTTTTCCAGGTTCTCCGGCGTCCAGAAAGCGTCCAGCGCCGCCTTCTGTTTGTCGAGCACAGTTTTCATCGAGTCAGTCCAATAAACCTCGTATGTATCAGGGACAATAAGGCCGAAAACATTCTCCGGAGTAAATCCGTATCCGGCGAGCAAGGCCGGGTCATTCAAAGCGTCAATCACTGTCAATGAGTCAAGCAGCATCTGGCGGCTTATTTTCGAAGCAATCTGGCTGCGGAGACGTATCGCCCCTGAAAGAACCAATTTCACAGGAGTCTGCCATCCGCCTTTCAGCATTCTGGCCGCATAAGAGCTTGTGTTCGACGGTGATATGGTGTAATGGCCAGGAGTCACAGAGGCGGATGCACCGTCCATAGGAAGGAGACCCTCCTCTTTGAAAGCCCTCCTGAGACTGCCGGGTCTGGCCACAGTTCCGCTGTCGACCAGCTCGGCAATGACGTCCAGCGCATCCATATTGGGATAGACATACAACTCCCGGGACTCCGTGAAATTCGGGACTCTGTGGTCAACATATTTCCTGCCGAACAGGAAAGAGCACAAGGACACACTAGCCAGAGCCAGCACAAGGCCGCAGACGCATATTATCTTTGTCGAATGTTTCATAAGTTTGAAAGTTCAGCATTATCTTAATTTCAGTTCATCCCCCGGCCTGGTGACATAAGATTCCGGAAGAGAGTTCATCTTGCACAAATTCTTGAGTTTCAATCCAAAACGCTGGGACAACTCCCATACGGTCTCACCACCCTCATCAGAGATGTACTTGTCCAGACCTTTGGCAGTCCTGGTCTTCTTGGCCTGGATGTACACCGTCTCGCCGGCCTGCAGAGCCTTGTCAGAACCGCGGTCATTGAATTTCAGGATCTCTTTCCGGAAAAGTCCGTACTTGTCAGCAATAGAACCGTAAGTTTCTCCGTCATAAGCATATACAAACCTTGCGCCATTGATCGTATAAATCTGGCGGGTCAATGCGAAAGAGAATTTCTCACCGCTGCCGGACTGTCTCACTTTCTGCGGGGTCTCCATTTCAAGAGGTGATTCAGGGATACGTTCCTCCTGGGCCTGCTGTCCTCCCGTACTTGGCGTCACAGGATGTTTCTTCTCCTTTCTGCGGGCCTTCCTGTCACTTGATTTCTTCTGGTCAGGGGCTGGTCCGGCATCCTGCGCCATATTGTCATAATCATAAAGGTGGTAGTCCTCTATCAGCTTTATCAATTTGGAAGGATAGGAAGGATCAGTCGCATAGCCAGCCTTCTTCAGTCCATATGCCCAGGCCTTGTAATCATTTGTCGGATAATCAAAAAGAAACTTGTACCTGTCCCGGTACCTGAGAAAGTCCGAATGGTCCCTGAAACTGTCCTCCGCAGATGTGTAAACCCGGAAGCACTCCCCTTTCGCATCATCGTCATGGTACATTTTTCTGCCTGTCCAGTCGTGGCATTTGATTCCGAAATGGTTGTTGCCGTTCACCGCAAGCACAGACTGACCGTACCTGGACTCCAAAAGGCCCTGGGCCAGGGTGATGCTCGCCGGAACACCGCTCCTGTACATTTCCCTTACAGCCACCGGAGCGTATTTTGCGATGTAGGCTTCCTGAGGCGTAACGTCCGTGGCTCCGGCACTGGCCAGGGCAGTCACAAGCAATGAGATTATTGTCAATATTTTCCGCATTCGCCAAATTATTATATCTTTCAAATATAACAAGAACTTACGGAAAAACTGCAAGCCGATGGAAAAAATCACTCTTTGCCAGTGATGATTCTGACCATTGCATCGCTCACATTTCCGTTAGGGAAACAGAAGCCGAAGACGGATTTATCTACCACCCGAGCTTGAGGCCGACGAAAAGACTGCGGGGCGCGGAAGGACCGTAGATGTAGCCTGAATCCCGGTCCGGCCCCTTGTCGAAATCCTTCTGGTAGGAATCCAGGAAATTCTGGACTCCGGCATTGACCTGCAGGTCAGCACCTTTGGCAATGCGGAAGTCATAGCTCGCCTTGAAATTGAGGTCAATGAAGCATAGCGTGCGCTCGGTGCGGTTCTCCGGAATGTAGCCGGCATGATGTTCCACCAGCATACGCCCGGTCAGCGTTCCGCTGAGGGACAGAGTGAGCTTCTTCCACGGATTGCCGGAGGTTATGAAATAGCCGTAGATGTCCGGACTGCGGAACATTTCCCGGGTGGCCTCGACATCGTCCGCCCAAGCGTGCTCCTCTTTGTAAGCCGATTTGTGCCAGGTAAGACCGGCCTGCATAAGCCAGTGGTCCCCATATGCTATTTTCCCTTCCACATTGAAACCGGCAACTCTGGCCCCGGATTCGTTGCGGCGCTCCTTTATGAGGATTCCGTCCTCCTCCCCTATTTCGGTCAGGGCGAAGACGTCGGAAAGATCCGTATAAAAACCTTCGAGCAGGAGGTTGCCCTGCCATTCGCCCCAGCTGTGCCAGAGGTCGGCCGACAGGCTCAGGCTCTGGGATTTCTCCACCTTGAGGCCGTCAGCCAGACGTATCATAGAGACCGTGCCACCGACATTGTCGATGTGCAGGTCCTCGTCGAATGCCTGCGGGGCGCGGAATCCGTAGGAATAGCTCGCACGGAGATTGACATCCTTCACCGGATTGTAACGCAGATTCACCCTCGGGCTGAAAATCAGATTGTCAATGAGATTGTGCCTGTCGAGTCTTCCTCCTATGAGAATACTCAACTTGTCATTCTTCCATTCGTTCTGGAGATATGCACTCCATATCCGGACTTTCTGGTCAGTTACCCTGCCATAACCCCACATGTTGTCATTCAGATGATCGGCATTATATTCGGCACCAACTGTCAGGTCGGCCGGCATGAACAGACATCTGCCGAATTTATAGATATATTGAGTTCCGGCCACCCAAGTGATGTCATTCGTGTGTCCGTAGGCGTCCGGATCCTGACCTGCTCCATAATAGCTGTCCCTTGAAATGCCCTGCATTGACCAGAAGACACTCAGATGCTGGTTTCCTTCGGGTGCGAACCAGTCGAAACTTAGGCCTCCGGTATTGATACTGTGGTCAACCTGCTCGGCAATCATCGCCTCATGGGGCGGTAGATTGATATTGTCCCCGCCACGCCTGAACTCGTGCAGATGATGATATTCTGCGGTCAGCTTGCTGTAAATGCCTGTCTTTATGTAGCTTCTCATTCCAACTGTCTGCTCTTTCAACCTTGTCAGTTCGGTGAATCCGTCACCGTCGTGGTCATAGCCGTCTTTAGAACGGACCTGGCCGAACACCGCCATTCCCATCCTGTTGTCATCCGAGACGATGGAGGCATTGAGGGCTGTGGTATTGTCCAATGCAGAAGTGAGCCCGATGCTCGAAAGGGTGTGGGAGAGGGTCGCGGAATTGCGGGCAGGCTCCTTGGTGATGATGTTGATGGTGCCGGCGATTGCGGACGAGCCGAAGAGGGCTGAGCCGCCACCTCGCATTATCTCCACACGGTCAACCATGTTGGCAGGAATCTGTTCAATGCCGTAAACCCCTGCCAATGAGCTGAATATAGGCCTTGAGTCAATGAGGATCTGGGTATATAGTCCGTCCAGGCCGTTGATCCTGACCTGCTGGTAACTGCAATTCTGGCAATTGTTCTCGACCCTGACGCCGGGCTGGAATATGAGTCCCTGGGACAATGTGGTGGCATTGACCCTGTCATAGGTCTCCATATTCATCACATTAACGAGAGTGGGAGCCTTCATCCTGGCTATCTCGCTGCGGTTGGCGGACACCACTACTCCGTCAAGGAGCACATTGTCCTCCTCGACTTCGAAGTTTATCTCAAGGGTGTTGCCGTCGGCTATGGTGATCTCCTTGGAGACTGTCTTCCAGCCGACTCCGGAGACCTCGAGGGTGAACCGGCCTTCAGGAAGATGTGAAAAATGATAATGTCCGTTCGCCGCCGTCATTGTGGCGACCGTGGTGCCTTTGAGGCTTACAAGTATATAAGGGACGTGTTCCCCTGAGTTTCTGTCGATTACGTGGCCGTGGACATTGGCCTCGGTTTCTTTGGGGCTGTAGCCGGTTGCGACGGCGAGCTGGCACAATGCCCCCGCTATGATTGATGAAATGATTCTCATTCTAGTAAGTAAATTCAAATTTTGCTGGTCGCAAATTGCTGCTTTCCAGTGGATTTATTACTCTGTGCGAGCCAAGGCCCGCGCACAAATTTTGTATACGCTACCCTTTTCCTAAATCCCTTTCCCCGGGAAAGGGACTTACCCTCGGCCTGAAGGCCTCAAAAGCAGTTGTTTCGCTCTGCGAAACTTAAAAAGTCAAATTATGCTGGTCGCAAATTGCTGCTTTTGTAATGGGGATATGACAAGCCTCTGGAAAGGCCTGCAGCAGAAATGGTTACGGATGTATTGATACATCAGGCTGCGGCAGGAGGGCCGCGAAGAAGAAGATGCCTGGAGGACGTCTGCAAAGAAAAGGCCTGGCAGACCTCGTCCAAAAGAACCGTGAAACGGGTGACAGCCGGCAGTTCCATCGCAAGCGGAGCCTCGGACGACTGGAATGTCGAGAGAATCCTTATGGTCAGGTATGTGCCCGCGTCACTGTGAGCCGCTTTCGGAAACGGATGTGAATGGACGATTTTCACCCCGTTGATGTCATGGACGTGCGGCAGCATACTGATGCCGCCGATATACCACAGGAAAAGCAGCGGCAGCAAAAGTTTATTGACAATATGTCTGAAAATCCTCAATCCGGGGTCTGTTTTTGTCCGCCGCAAAAATAGGGATATTCCCGCTTACTTCCAAACAATCTTCAGAGTGTTGCAATAGAACAGGCAGCAATATTGAACCTGTACAAAAAAGATATTTCCCAATATGACCCGGACCGGAAATTATATCTGGATGAAATATTCGAGTTGATTCCAACGGAACTGAATTCAAAGAACAAACGGTTCATACTTAAGGAGTTGAACAAGAACATCAAATTTCAGAGATATGAAAACAGTTTCCTTTGGATGAAGAGCGTAGGAGTTGCCATACCGGTATATAACGTTGAGGAACCACGCATTCCTCTTCTCCTCAACAAGCAGCGGAACCTGTTCAAATTGTTCCAGAACGATGTAGGACTCTTGTCTTACCAATATTCCGGCGGGATTCAGTTCAAAATTCTGAGTGGAGAAGTGAACATCAATTATGGTGCTATTTATGAGAATGTTGTCGCCCAGGAACTCTCTGCAAAAGGATTTGAGCAGCTGCATTATTTCAACAGCAAAAAGCAGGGCGAGGTGGATTTCGTCATTGAAACAGGAGATGGGGAG
>JBJEBM010000015.1:0-23567 GCA_051870055.1 Candidatus Cryptobacteroides sp. | reverse complement strand
GCCGAGGGTAAGTCCCTTTCCCGGGGAAAGGGATTTAGGAAAAGGGTAGCGTAGACAAAGAATAGTGCGTTGGCCTTTGCTAGCATTTGGTGATGACCCCTCTGAAAAACAGTTATTTGCAACTTGCGAAACTTAGGTAAATTGCTATAGCTATGCAGGCGATAATTCTGGCGGCCGGAATGGGCCGGAGACTCGGGGAATATACGAAGAACAATACTAAATGTATGGTTCCGGTCAATGGCGTTCCGCTGATTGACCGGCTGTTGGACCAGCTTGCCCGGCTGTCCCCCGACCGGGTTGTGATTGTCGTCGGCTACGAGGGCAAGAAACTGATGGACCATATAGCGGAAATCCGTACGGACTTGAGAATTGAATTCGTCGAGAATCCCGTCTACAACAGGACAAACAACATCTATTCGCTGTGGCTGGCGAGAGAGTATCTCCAGGCCGATGACACTCTCCTTGTTGAATCTGATCTGATTTTCGATGACGGGCTGCTTAAAACATTGATTGATAATCCATTCCCGAATCTCGCCCTGGTTTCGAAATACGAGTCATGGATGGATGGCACAATGGTGAGGATAGATGCGGACTGCAATATTGTCAATTTTGTACCAAAGGACGCTTTCGACTACTCCCAGGCGGACAAGTATTACAAGACTGTCAATATTTACAAGTTCAGCCGGGAATTTTCAAAGCAGAAATATGTTCCGTTCCTTGAGGCCTACACCAAGGCTGTCGGCAATAATGAATATTATGAGAATGTGTTGAGAATCATAAGTTTCCTGAACAGCCACGATCTGAAGGCTTTGCCTGTCGCCAATGCGAAATGGTATGAGATAGATGACAAGCAAGACCTGGACATTGCCGAGGCGCTCTTCGCGGAGGAGAAAGACATTATCCGGAAATATTACGGGCGGTACGGCGGCTTCTGGAGATTTCCGAAAATGCTGGATTTCTGCTATCTGGTAAATCCGTATTTCGGTGAGTCCAGGATAATTGACGAGATGAAGGCCAACTTCGGCACTCTCGTCACTGAATATCCTTCCGGATTGAAAGTCAATACGTTGCTTGCATCGAAATGCTGGGGAGTGAAAGAAGACTATATTGTCCCCGGCAACGGAGCGGCCGAGCTTATCAAAGAACTTATGAGCATTCTCCCCGGAACACTCGGCATCGTGCGTCCTACATTCGAGGAATATCCTAACAGGCGCCGCCCGGAGGACCTTGTGACGTTCATACCTCAAAATGAGGATTTCCGTTATACTGCCGATGACCTGAAGGACTTCTTCGGCAGGAACCGGGCGGACAGCATCATTGTCATCAATCCTGACAATCCGTCCGGAAACTTCATTCCTGTCAAAGACCTGCTCTCTCTCGCCGGATGGTGCGGGGAACGGGAAACCAGGCTTATTGTGGACGAGAGTTTCATAGATTTCAGCGAGGATTATGTGCATAACACTCTCCTGAAAGACAGCATACTGGAGGCTTTTCCGAATCTTGTGGTTATGAAGAGCATATCCAAAAGCTATGGAGTTCCGGGAATCCGCCTGGGAGTCCTCTGTTCCGCGGACAAGGCTCTGACGGACAAGATCAGGGCGGCGGTAAGTATCTGGAACATAAACTCTTTTGCGGAGTTTTTCATGCAGATATTCACCAAGTACGAGAAAGATTACCACAGGGCCTGCGAAAGATTCGCGGAGGAGCGTGACAGGTTTGGAAAAGAGCTCTCGCAGATAGGTTTCCTGCGGGTTATGCCGTCCCAGGCCAATTATTTCCTGTGCGGAATACGGCCTCCGCTGACTGCCTGCTCTCTTGTGCTCTCTATGCTCAAGAGGTTCAATATCCTTACACGCGACTGCTCCGGAAAAGCCGGGCTCGGCGGCGGGCAATATATGAGGATTGCAGTGAGAAGCAGGGAGGACAATGACAGGCTGCTTGCGGCGTTCCGTGTAATTGAGAAAGAGCAGGGCCTATGCTGACGGTGACTATATGCGGAGGAGGAGGGCTCGGGCATACGTGCGCAGGAATGTTCTCCAGGCTGGACGGCATCAGAGTCAATATGCTGACTTCCCGTCCGGAGAAATGGAACCATACGTTTGAGGTGACCAGGCCGGATGGGGAAGTCCTGATTGGAAAACTTTCATCCGTTACTTCGGAGCCTGAGAAGGTGATTCCGTCAAGTGACATTGTTCTGCTCTGCCTGCCTGCATATCTCGTTGAGGAAACGCTTCAGAAGATTGCTCCGTTTCTTGAAGCCGGCACAGCAGTCGGCACTGTGGTGTCCAATTCCGGTTTTTTCTTCTGCTGTCACAGAATTCTGCCTGCGGACACTCCGGTATTCGGATTCCAGAGGGTTCCGTATGTATCCAGGGTGATTGAATACGGAAGGCGGGCAAGCCTGCTTGGCGACAGACCTGAAATAATTGTGGCAGAGGAGAATGTGAAAGACAGGAAATCTTTTGCCGTCCTGTTGGAGAGGCTGTTTGCGGAGAAAGTGGTCTTCGCTGGCAGTTTCTATGAAGTCACCCTCAGCAACAGCAATCCGATTCTTCATACCGGCCGTCTGTACACAATGTGGAAGGACTGGGACGGAAAGCCTTTTCCGGAACGGGGATATTTTTACCGTGATTGGACGGTCGAGGCTTCCGGACTGGAAATAGAGATGGACAGGGAATTCTTCAGCCTGCTTGAAGCATTGGGAGTGAATACGGAGCATATCGATACCCTGCTTGTTCATTATGAAGCGGAGGATGCAGAGAGTATGACCGCAAAGATAAAGAGCATAGAGTCGTTCAGGAACATCGAGTCGCCAATGGTAGAGGTTGAAGGCGGCTGGGTGCCGGATTTCAACAGCCGGTATTTCACCGAGGATTTCCCATACGGCTTGAGAATGATATATGAACTCGCCCACAGGAATGGGGTTTCCTGTCCGAATATCGACAAGGTGTTTGCCTGGGGTATGGAAAAATGTCAGGGGAGGAGATGATATGGGTGTTGATATAACACGGAAAGATGTCATATGGAGCTATGTGGCGAAGTTCTTCCTGATAGGGTCGGGACTTGTGACTCTGCCACTGATTCTCAATATGCTGACCAGCGAAGAGGTAGGTATGAACTACCTGATGCTCACGGTCAGTTCGATTGTCGGACTCCTGGACTTCGGATTCTCGCCTCAGTTCGGACGCAATTTCACATACGTCAACAGCGGGGCACGTTCTCTTTTGAAGGAAGGGGTTATGGAGGAGCCTGGAGGTGAGGTGGACTGGCATCTGCTCTCGGTCCTGATAAAGACTGCCAGATATGTCTATACCAGACTTTCACTGATTGCCCTTGCGGTAATGCTGACTTTCGGAACAGCCTATATCTGGTATCTTACCGAAGGTTTTACCAATGTTCGTAACTCCCTGTATATCTGGATATTGTATTCGTTCTCCACGTATTTCAACATATATTTCTCCTACTATTCCAGCCTGCTCACCGGCAGCGGGATGGTGAAGGAGGCGTCACAGGCGGCCATCCTGTCGAAGTCTGCATATATGCTGCTCTGCGTCCTGTTCCTGCTTTTGGACTGGGGCCTGTTCGCGGTTGTTGCCGCCAATTTCATCGCCCCTTTCGTCCAGCGCCTGTTCTGCTACAGGGTGTATTTCACTCCGGAACTGAAATCACGTCTTGACTGGTCGGTCCCAAAGGAGGAAATCAATGCCACGTTCAAGGTCATCTGGTTCAATGCCAAGAAGTTGGGTATCAATTTCCTGGGAGCTTATGCGGTGAACAAGATGGGGATGTTCATCATCGGTTTCTTCCTTCCTCTTGCAGTAATCGGTTCCTACGGCCTGCTGACCCAGCTCTCCACAATTGTTTCTGGTGTCGCAAATACATTGTTCGTCACTTATCTTCCAAAACTCTCCAATCTGCGGGTGACCGGCAGGAAGGATGAGCTCCGGAGGACGATCTCGTTCTCAGTGGTGACAGGGCAGATTGTGATGTTGGCAGGAGCCCTCGCGATTCTGTTCGTTGTGCCTCCTTTCCTGAAACTGATTCATTCATCTACAGGGCTCCCGTCTTTCGGGATATGTGCCCTGTACCTGCTCGTCATCGCCCTGGAACTCAACCATTCTGAATTTGCTTCTGTGATATCCACCTCGAACCGTATCCCTTATGTGGTCCCGAGCCTGATATCGGGAGGAATGATAGTGCTCCTGACATTCATCGTGCTGAATTATTCGGAAGCCGGGCTGCTCGGTGTGGTTCTCGTGCAGGGAGTCGTGCAGGCTGCGTACAACAACTGGCGCTGGCCGTTGTGGGTGTTCAGGGAGCTGGGAATGACGGTGCCGGGATTCTATTCTGATGGGTTTACAGTGTTGGGTAATAAAATTTCAAGTGTATGGAAATCAATGCGGAAGAGTGCCTGAAGGCTAATGACAACCTGTACTTGCAGGCGGATGTGGAGTCTGTTCCGGTGAAGGGCTGCAATGACGGCCCTGCTCCTGTCGTATCCATAGTGATTCCGGCTTACAAGCGGGTCTCAATGCTGAAGGATGCTCTCTCATCGGCCCTGTCACAGGACACCGGCATTCCATATGAGGTGGTGGTCGTGGAGGACAATCCTGATCCCGACACGGAAATCGGCTTATATCTGGCCGGGATTGATGATCCCCGCCTGAGATATCTCAAGAATACTTCCAACCTGGGTCTTGTCGGCAATTTCAACCGGGCGCTGACAGTCGGAAGGGGAGAAATCACCGTAATTCTTCACGATGACGATTTCCTTCTGCCATCATATGTACATGAGATTGTGCGGGTGATGGAAGCCAGACCTGATGCTGGCATAGTCTGCCCGCGGCCGCTCAAATGGCGTGACGGCACTCCCCTGAAACTGCCTGTGGATGACGGCCGTCCAGCAAGGCTGTGGAAGCCGCTGACCTCCTGGGAGCCGTTCTGCAGGACCTTTATACCTACAGGAATGGCCATAAGACGCTCTGCTATTGTCCGTTCCGGCGGATTTGACTATATTTCCGGACCGTCCACAGACTTGTATTTCATTGTCCGTGCAGGGCTTTCAGGGCTGAATTATTACAATTATGACAAAGTCCTGTTCGTTTACAGGTGGTCGGAAAACGAGTCCCTGAAATTCAGCACGAGATGTGCCTTCATCGAAGCAGGATTCCCGCTCCGCCGTCATATCCTGTCACGAAGCCGTCTCCCGAGGTTCATCAGGAAGGCCCTCCTGGAGAATTATTCATTCCGGGCTTTCGAGGACATCAGGACCAATTTCCCTGATATGGAGTTCGATATGTCGTTCCTGACCGTTCCGTCTTCCCCGGTACGGAGATGGTTCAATGCGAAAACGGCGGACATCACTGCCGCCGTGCTCCGTATGAGAAAATATTTATATCCTTCGCTGTGAAGAGAGATTTCCATTTGCCCGGATCTCTCCTGTCGCTGCACCAGGTCGGGATGACTGCCGTTATTTTTCAGCCTCTATCTTATGGTAAGCCTCAAGGGCTTTCTCAAGCACTATCAGCGCTCTCTCAAGGTCTTCTTTCTTAAGTACATAAGCCATCCTCACCTGATTGGCCCCGAGACCCGGAGTTGCATAGAATCCGGCTGCGGGCGCCATCATGACAGTCTCTCCGATGAATTCCGGCTTCGGTTTCCCGGGCCCCGGAAGCAGGCCGTCGAAATGTATTCCGTCATCTTCCGGCTCAGGTTCCTCCTCATTCCAGCAGAAATCAGTCAGACACCATTTGCAGAAATCCTCGGCGTTCTTCACCGGCAGGCTTGCAACAGTGTAAAATGCTCCCTGTGGAAGAGGGGAATGCACGCCCGGGATGCGGTTAAGCCCTTCAATGAAGAAATCCCTGCGGGCCTTGTATTCATTGAAACACTCTTCTGAATATAATCCGGTGCCGTCTATGGATGCCTCGGCGGCAATCTGGCCGAGAAGCGGCGGGCTGAGCCTTGACTGGCAGAAACGCATAATGCCGTCCAGTACTTCTTTGTTTCGGCTCACCACCATCCCGACCCTGATTCCGCACTCGGAGTAACGTTTTGATACAGAGTCAACTACAATGACATTTTCCTCTATTCCGAACAATGTAAGGGCTGAAACGTAAGGCTCTCCGTTATAAACGAATTCCCTGTAAACCTCATCGGCTATGAGGAAAAGATTGTGGTCGCGCACAAGGTCACGCAGCTGGAACAGCTCTTCAGGAGTGTACAGGTATCCGGTCGGGTTGTTCGGATTGCAGATGAGAATCGCCTTGGTTTTCCCAGTGATGGCTTTTTCGAAATCAGCTGCCGAAGGGAGGGCGAATCCGTCCTCTATCCTTGAAGTCACGGCCTTGACCACCAGCCCGGCGGCTTTGGCGAAACTGAGGTAGTTGGCGTAGCCCGGTTCGGTGATTATGACCTCGTCTCCTGGATCGAAGCAGGTCAGGAATGTGGCGAGCAATGCCTCGGAACCTCCGGATGTCACTATTATTTCTTTAGGAGACAGCTCTATTCCGAATCTGCTGTAATATCCTGTAAGTCTTTCCCTCAGGCTCTTGATACCGTTGCTTGGACTGTATTCCAGAGTCTTCCTGTCGATATGCCGGAGTGCGTCCAGGGCCTGCTCCGGAGTGGGCAGGTCAGGCTGGCCGATGTTCAGATGATAGACTTTCACTCCTTTCTGTTTCGCGCTTTCGGCGAAAGGCGCAAGCTTCCTGATAGGTGAAGCCGGGAGAGATGCGCCTCGTTTGGATATCTCGGGCATAGGGTATTGTATTTTTATGCAGCTAATTTAAACGATTTCGGATTTAAAACAAATAGAAATCAGTGAAAATTGCGATGAATTGGGAAATAATGCTTAAATTTGAAAATATATTTTCTGAATTTGCGAAACTTGAGTTTTCAATATATGGATGACAGACACAAGGAAGTATTGCTCAGGACGATGAGAGATTTTATGAAGTTCTGCGGCAAGGCAGGGCTGAGATGGTATCTCGCTTTCGGGGCGTCTATCGGAGCGGTCAGGCACAAAGGCATGATTCCGTGGGATGATGACATAGATGTCTATATGCCGCGTGCGGACTATGAAAGATTTCTTGCAATGAAAGGGCGTATCGGGGAGATTGCCGGAGGTTCGCTTGAGGGCGAGTATGATATTTTCGGCCCCCGGGTAAGCAGTGAGGATATGCCTTTCCAGATAACTAAATTCTGCGATATGAACTCCTCAATCTGGGAGCAGGAGCGCTACCCGTCAGTTTACGGGGTCTTCATTGATGTCTTTCCTCTCGACAACTGCACTGATGACATCCAGTCGGCGCAGCGTTTCAAGGATTCATATCACCAGGCTTTCAAGCATTACCGGAGGAGTTTCCGCAGGCACACTTTCAGGGCCTGGATTGACTCGCTCAAGGAGGGCAACCTGCATTACTGCACTTCCGCACTGCTGGATTTGTTCTATTACAGGCCACGCAAGAAGTTATTGAAAGAGAGGTTCATAGCTATGGACAAGTCTCTCGCCGGAGCTTCCGGGGACTGGCTCATAACCTATGCGGCATATTCGGATGCGTCCAAGGTCGCTTTTCCGGCCGGGTGGGCCGCCTCGTCCACGGAAGTGCCCTTTGAAAATATGTCTGTGCCTGTTCCTTCTGGCAATGATATGATTCTCAGGAAGATATATGGAGACTATATGCAGCTCCCCGCCAAGTTCGAGCGCATCTCCAATCACGGCCAGTACTTTATGGATTTCACTAGGAGGATGACGGTTGATGAAATCCGCACGGAAATTGACAAAGGCCTGAGAGACAAGTATTCCGGTTGACGGGAGGTTATATGAGAGTTCTGTGGATTTCCAACACTCCATCGAATTATGAACCTTTCAAAGACGGAAAGAACTGGGGTTCAGGATGGATATCTTCTCTTGAGAAAGAAGTGGCTTCGAAAGTGACTCTTGCGGTTGCTTTCAAAGTCAGGCGTCCGGAATCCGGACCGGTTGTCCGCAACAGCGTCGCATATTATCCGATATATGATCCATTCGACTCTGGCAGATCGTCCAGAGTCCGCAAACTTTTTACCGGGAATTCCTCCCAGCTGTCCTGGTTCCTGTCTTCTCTCCTTTCTGTCATCAGGGAATTCAAGCCTGATATAATAGAGGTTTTCGGCTCCGAGCATCCGTACGGAATGATTGCATCTTTTACAGAAGTACCTGTGGTTCTGCATATCCAGGGTATCTTGAAAGAGTGTCTCGGCCATTTTCTGCCGGAAGGTATGGGGCTTGTCCGCTATTTCGGCTCAGGCGGATCATTATCCGGCCGCATAGGAAAATTCTATCACTGGCTGAATATGCGCCGCAGGTCAGCTGATGAGGAAAGAGTCCTGAAGACTGTGCATAATTTTTTCGGAAGGACCGAATGGGACAAGGGGATTGTCCTGTCAATGAATCCGTCGGCTGAATATTTCCATCTTGACGAAATTCTTCGCGCTCCGTTCTATGAACTTGCAGGAACCTGGAGTCCGTCCGGCAATGTTGTGATTGTGACCACAATCAGCGAACCCCCGTACAAGGGAATGGATGTGGTTCTCAAGGCAGCTTCCGTATTGAAAAACAGGTATGGGATGGAATTTGCCTGGAAGGTGTTCGGAAATGTGAATGTCCCTTTCTTCGAGAAGTTTACGGGGATTACTGCCGAAGAATGCGGGGTTGTCCCGATGGGAGTCGCTTCGGCCGGGGAGATTGCGACTGAGCTTGCAGGCGCTTCCGTATATGTGCATCCGTCGTATGTTGACAACAGCCCCAACAGCCTGTGCGAAGCCCAGATGATAGGAGTTCCGGTGGTGTCTTCGGCTGTCGGCGGTGTCCCGTCGCTTATTGATGATGGCGTGGATGGAATTCTTGCACGGCCGGGAGATGCTGAAGATTTCGCTTCAAAGATTGAGTCATTGCTTTCAGGGAAGATTGATTCCGTGTCAATGTCGGCGGCCGGGGTTTCCCGTGCGGCTTCCCGTCACGACAGATCTGGCATTGTCAATAACTTGCTTGGCTATTATGCGCTTATGATGCGCTAAGCCGTTTTTCATTTGCCATTGCGCCCAATAATTATTATATTTGCAAGATTAGTGTAAAAAACGATTAACGATGGCGTTAGTAGATATAATCAAAAAGGTGTTCGGAACCAAGTCCGACCGTGATATGAAGAAGGTCAAGCCTTTGCTTGACAAAGTGTTAGCCGCATACGAGACAATTGACAAACTTACGAATGACGAACTCAGGGCGCATTCTGGGGAACTGAAGAGAAGACTCCGCGAGGTTGAGGAACCGTTCGAGAGCAGGATTGCCGAGATCAAGGCGCAGCTTGAGAGCGATATACCTGTGAAACAGAAAGAGTCTCTTGCAACCGAGTCAGACAAACTTGTCAAAGATGAGGATGCGGCAATAGAGAAAATGCTTGAGGAGATTCTTCCTGAAGCATTTGCGATAATGAAGTCTACAGCCCGCAGGTTCGCCCAGAATCCTGTTGTCGAGGTCAGCGCTTCGGAATTCGACCGGAAGCTCAGTGTTTCTCACGATTTTGTCCAGATAGATGGAGACAAGGCTCTCTGGCAGAATCACTGGATTGCCGGAGGAAATGAGGTGACCTGGGATATGGTGCATTATGACGTCCAACTTATCGGCGGTATTATCCTGCATCAGGGCAAGATTGCCGAGATGGCTACCGGTGAAGGAAAGACTCTCGTCGCAACCCTGCCGGTTTTCCTGAATGCTCTTGCAGGAAAGGGTGTTCACGTTGTCACGGTGAACGATTATCTCTCCAAACGAGACTCCGAGTGGATGGGGCCGCTTTATATGTTCCACGGCCTGTCTGTTGACTGTATTGACAAACACGAGCCGAACAGCGACTCCCGCAGGAAAGCGTATGAGTGCGACATCACTTTCGGAACCAACAATGAGTTCGGTTTCGACTACCTCAGGGACAATATGGCCTCAAGGATGAACGACCTTGTCCAGCGCAAGCATCATTTCGCCATTGTGGATGAGGTGGACTCAGTCCTCATTGACGACGCGAGGACTCCACTCATCATTTCCGGACCTGTGGCAAAGTCCCAGAACGACGAGCAGTTCAAGCAGTTCCGGCCGTATGTCGAGAAACTTTACGCAAATCAGAAAGCTCTCATCACCAAGACTCTGAACGATGCCAAGAAGGCCATTGCCAACAAGGACGAGGCCCTCGGTGGAAAGCTTTTGTTCAGATGTCATAAAGGATTGCCTAAATATCAGCCGCTCATCAAGTTCCTCAGCGAGCCGGGTATGAAGCAGCTGATGCAGAAGGCGGAGAATTTCTATATCCAGGACAATGAACGCCAGATGCCGGAAGTCACTGATCCTCTGTTCTTCGTGATTAACGAGCAGCAGCATTCGGTGGATTTGACCGACAAGGGACACGATATGCTGGCCGCCGAGGTGTCAGAGCCGGATTTCTTCGTGCTTCCTGATGTTGGCTCACAGGTGGCTGCCATCGAACATTCCGGCCTTATGCTCGCCGAGAAGCAGGAGAAGAAGGATGCCCTGATGGAGGATTTCGCATTGAAGAGCGAGCGCGTACATACTATGCTCCAGCTCCTCAAGGCTTATTCAATGTTCGAGAAGGATGTTGATTACATCATAGTTGACGGCAAAGTCAAGATTGTTGACGAGCAGACGGGCCGTATTATGGAGGGCCGCCGCTGGAGCGACGGACTTCATCAGGCTGTCGAGGCCAAGGAAAATGTGACTGTGGAAGCAGCCACCCAGACATTCGCGACCATCACTCTCCAGAACTATTTCCGTATGTACCACAAGCTTTCAGGTATGACCGGTACGGCGGAGACTGAGGCTGGTGAGTTCTGGTCCATATACAAACTTGATGTCGTGGTTATTCCTACCAACAGGCCTGTAATCCGCAAGGACAATGACGACCTCATCTACAGGACAAAGAAAGCTAAATACGCCGCTGTCATCAACAAAGTCGCCGAACTGCGCGCTGCCGGAAGACCGGTGCTTGTCGGCACCACTGACGTGGATACTTCCGAACTCCTGAGCCGAATGCTCAAGATGCGCGGTATTCCTCACAACGTTCTCAACGCCAAGCAGTTTGCGAGGGAGGCAGAGATTGTTGCCCAGGCCGGACAGTCAAGTACGGTCACCATCGCCACCAATATGGCCGGCCGTGGAACCGATATCAAGCTTTCGCCTGAAGTCAAAGCTGCGGGCGGACTTGCCATCATCGGTACCGAGCGTCACGACAGCCGCCGCGTGGACCGTCAGCTCAGAGGACGTGCCGGACGTCAGGGAGACCCTGGTTCATCTACTTTCTATGTGTCTCTTGAGGACAAGCTTATGAGGCTCTTCGGCTCCGAGAGAATTGCCGCTGTGGTGGACAAGCTCGGAATGACTGACGAGGACGCACTTGAGTCTGGAATGCTTTCAAGCAGTATCGAGAAGGCCCAGAGGAAGGTGGAGGAGAACAACTTCGGAATCCGTAAGAGACTCCTTGAGTATGACGATGTTATGAACTATCAGCGTGAGGCCATCTACTCCAGGAGGCGCAACGCAATGTCGGGAGAGAGGATTGAAATCGACGTTATGAATATGATGATCGATGCATCTGAGGTTATTGTGAACAACGCCGAAGGAATGAGCTATGAGGACTTCTCTTCATATCTTATGGCCCAGCTTTCCATTGACCCTGGGTTCGATGCCGATTTCTATGGAAATGCCAAGCCTGATGAGATAAAGAACAGGCTCACCGAGCAGATGAAGGCTGTCTATGACAGAAGGATGGAGGCTATGGTGACAAAGGTCTATCCGTTCATCAAGGACGTATATGAGAAGCAGGGGGAGAGATGGCAGAATATCGCAGTTCCGATTACTGACGGCCGCAAGGTGCTGAATCTTGCTTTCAATCTCAAGAAAGCATATGAAACGAATGGAAAAGAGCTTGCCAAGTCATTGAGCAAGACCATTATACTCTACCAGATTGACGACCACTGGAAGCAGCAGCTCAGGGATATGGATGACCTGCGCCAGTCAGTCCAGAATGCTGCTTACGAGCAGAAAGACCCTCTCGTGATTTACAAGCTTGAGAGCTACAATCTGTTTGCGGCAATGCTTGAGGCACTTGACAAGGATGTGCTTTCATTCCTGTTCCGGTCATCAATTTATCTCCGCGAGCCTGACCAGGCGCAGCCTGCACGTGAGCCGCAGCAGCCAAGGACCGATATGAGCAGGATGAATACGCAGCACGGCGAACTGACCACTAACTCAGGCCAGCCTAAGGCCAAGATGCCGGTGCATGTGGAGAAACGGGTCGGCAGAAATGATCCTTGTCCTTGCGGATCGGGACTCAAGTACAAGAACTGCCACGGTAAAGGATTGGTTTAAACAAACAAGAAAACAGACAAGTAAACAGATAGAAAGTAAATGAGCACAAAGCCACAGACGCCTGCTGTAAATGTGAATGAGGTCAGCAGGATTTCGACCGGTTCGGTTATCAAGGGAGAGATAAGTTCTCCGAATGACATCAGGATTGACGGCACATTCGAGGGCAGGATTGTCTGCTCCGGAAGAGTGGTTGCCGGAGAGAAAGCCCAGATAAAAGGTGACATTGTCTGCGAGAATGTGGATTTCTGGGGAAAGCTTGAGGGCAGCCTTTACGTCAAGGATACCCTTACACTTAAGGATACCTGCTCTGTACAGGGCGACCTGCATATCAAACGTCTTGTAGTGGAGCTCGGGGCGCATTTTGACGGAACGTGCAAGATGCTGACTGACGGTGAGCTGGACAAGGTCTCCGGCACTATTTCCGGCCATAAGCCGGCACAGAAACCGGCAGCCCAGGCTTCAGCTGTATCTTAAAGATTGACTTATGGCACATACTGTTGAAGAAAAGCTCGCGCAGTTCGCCCGTGTTCTTGAGATAATGGACAGGCTGCGTGAGAATTGTCCGTGGAATGGGGCGCAGACTATGGAATCGCTCAGGCCGATGACTGTGGAGGAGGTCTATGAGCTCAGTGACGCGATTTTGAAGAAATCAGACAAGGACATCGAGAAGGAACTCGGCGATGTCCTTCTGCATATTGTTTTTTATTCCAGGATAGCGCAGGAACAGGGCCGTTTCGATGTGGCAGATGTGATGGAGAGACTGTGCGAGAAGATGGTTTTCCGTCACCCTCACGTTTTTTCGGACACCAAAGTTGCTGATGCGGAGGAAGTCTCTGAAAACTGGGAGATGCTGAAGACGAAAGAGAAAGGCGGCAACAAAAGGATTCTTTCCGGTGTCCCGGACTCTCTGCCACCGATATTGAAAGCCTATGCCATGCAGGACAAGGCCCGTGGAGTGGGCTTTGACTGGGAGTGCCCGTCCCAGGTATGGGACAAGGTAAAGGAGGAGCAGGGCGAGTTCCAGGCTGAGCTTGAGGCTATGGCAGTTGAGGAGCAGGGCAGGGAAGTGAATGTGAATGAGGCTCCTGTCAAGGGCTCTGCCAGGGGCAGGGCTGAGGAGGAACTCGGTGATTTCATGTTCGCCGTTGTCAATGCCGCCAGGCTTTACGGGCTTAATCCTGATACGGCGCTCAACCGTGCCTGTGACAAATTCCGCCGCCGTTTCACCTATCTTGAGGAGAACACAATAAGAAAGGGCCGCAATTTGACGGATATGACTCTCGCCGAGATGGATGCCATCTGGGACGAGGGCAAGGCTAAAGGTCTATAGGTCAATATGGAAGAGAAACTTGACAATCCGGTCTATCCGGCCTGGCAGGAGCGTACTGAGATGCTTGTGGGCATTGACGGACTGGCCAGGCTCGCGGCGTCAAATGTGGCTGTGATAGGAGTCGGCGGGGTTGGCGGATATGCTGCCGAGATGCTGGTGCGGGCCGGTGTCGGACATATTCTGATATTGGACAGTGACGATGTCTCGCTTTCCAACCGCAACCGTCAGCTGATTGCTCTCGGTTCCACTTTGGGCCGTTCCAAGTGCCAGGTGCTCAAAGAGCGTCTTCTTGATATAAATCCTGATCTTGACATTGTGACGGTGGAGAAATTCATCATATCCGAGGGCGCAGTCCCTGATGCAGGATTCGAGGAGTCATCTGGCACACCTGCGGCTTTGCTTGATGGCTATGGCTTTGATTATGTGGTGGATGCGATTGACACTCTGAGCCCGAAACTGGCATTGATCAAGTATTGCGTTGACCGTCATATTCCTCTTGTATCATCAATGGGGGCCGGGGCTAAATTCGATGTCACCAAGATAAGAATTGCCGATATCTCCAAATCATTCCAGTGTCCGCTGGCCCATATGGTGCGCAAGCGTCTTGGCAAGATGGGTATCAGGTCCGGTTTCAAGGCGGTGTTCTCTGAAGAAATTCCCGACCGGTCATCCATTGTGCTGGAGGCCGGCCGGAACAAGAAATCCCAGGTGGGAACTATATCGTATATGCCTGCTGTGTTCGGCTGCGCCTGTGCGCAGGCTGTCATTCAGGCTCTTCTTAAGGATTGACCTTTGTCCAGGCGGAGTTCCGTCCGAGCGCAGGTACTCCGATGTAGCCTCTGAGGGTCAGGTCTCCGTTAGCTTTCCGTTTGATGGTCGCCTTGTACGTGTTTCCGCTTTCCGGATCGTATATTGTGCCGCCTTTCCATTCTCCTTTGGCCTGGTCGAATGTCATATTCTTCAGGATCACTGTGCCGGCAAGCACTCTGCTTCTCAGGCTCTTGTCCGGATTCTTGACATCCAGCGCGCCTTCGTCTTTTGTCCATATGAGTGTGCCGGTGTATTTTCCGTCTTCTTTGGCCACCTGCACTTTGCCGGTTCCGTTCTCAGACAGATATGTTCCGATGATGTCGTCAGGTGTTGTCTGTGCGGAAAGGGATGCGGCTGAGATTATCATTGCCGCGAGCATCAAGATTGTCTTTTTCATTTTGCGGTCTGCATTAATATGTGCAATTCTCCTTTTTGGCTTCTAAATTCGCCTTTTTGGATTATTTTGCGAATATAATGAAAACTGAGTTATTGTCCAAAAATATTGCATTTGCTACAATGTGAATATTTTCTTAATTTTGCAAGCTATTAGTTGTTAACCCTTGTTGCGGGTTTGACGATGTACTATGTGAAATACATAAAGTATGCCTGATTATAAACCTTGTTATAGAATTGTCGAAGTCAAGACCCGTAGGGAGCTCCGCCAGTTCATCAAATTCCCGGATGACCTATACCGGAATTGTCCGCAGTATGTGCCGCCTCTCCATATTGACCAGGTGGAGAGTCTTACCAAAGACCCGGCGCTTGATTATTGCATTCACAAATTGTGGCTTGCGATGGACGGAAAGAAAGTTGTAGGCAGGATTTGCGGAATGATAAATCCTCGCTATAACGAGTTGTATTCCAAGAAGAGGGCGCGGTTCGGATGGTTCGATACCGTGAATGACATTGAGGTGGCGAAGTTGCTTCTCGGCACGGCGGAAACCTGGGCGAAGGAGAATGGTATGACCGAGGTCCACGGTCCGCTGTATTACAATACTCTCGGTAAGCAGGGTATGCTGGTCGAAGGGTTCGAGAATGTTCCGCCGTTCAATTGTATTTACAATTATCCGTATTACAATGAGCTGGTGACAAAGTTGGGTTACGAGAAGGAATGTGACTGGCTGCAATATAAGATGATTGCAAATCAGGGTTGCGCTGACAAGATGCTGCGTATTTCGGGAATGCTCAAGGAAAGGTACAATCTGCACGAAGGATGTCTGGACAAGCTGAAGAAGGACAAGGCCTTGGTGAAGTATTTCTTCAACGTTTACAATGAGAGCTTCATTTCCGCGGTGTACAATTTCATCCCGTTCACTGACAAGGAGATAGAGCACGAGGCAAAGGCTTGTATGCCGTTCATTTCGGACAAGGTGAGCAGCATTGTCCTGGACGAGAACAACAAACTTGTGGCATTCGGCATCGCATTCCCGACAATGTCGAAGGCACTTCAGAAGGCTAAGGGACATCTGTTTCCTTTCGGATGGTTCCATCTGCTGAAGGCAATGCACAATTATGAGACTGTGGATCTTATGCTCAACGGAGCGGTTCCCCAGTGGCAGAACAAGGGAGTGTCGGCGATTTTCCATTGCTCTATGGCGGACAAGTACAAGAAATCCGGCACTGTATGGGCTATATCGAATCCTCAGATAGAGACCAACGGGGCTGTTAATGTGTGGGGAAAATACGAACATGAGCTCTATATGAGACGCCGCTGCTATGTCAAGAGTCTCTTGTGACTGTGATGCATGCGTTCGGACGATGGTAGCCCTGTGAATGATAATAATTCGCAATTGCGAAGTTTAGATATTGATTTTATGGCAGACAATAATTCATTGCTCGAGAAGGTGCTTGGCCTTCAGGATAAATACCAGGCTCTCCAGGCCCAGCTTGCGGATCCGGCTGTGATGTCGGATATGAAGAAGTTTGTGCAGCTGAACAAGGATTACAAAGAGCTTGAGCCTATTATCCAGGCAGGTCTCGAGTATAAGAAGATGGTGGAGGAACTCGCTTCTGCCAAGGACATTATGGCGAATGAGAAAGATGAGGATTTGAGGGAGATGGCCAGGGATGTCATTGCGGAGATTGAACCGAAGATTCCTGATATGGAGCAGAATATCAAGCTGTTGCTTATTCCTTCTGACCCTGATGACAGCAAGAATGCGATGGTGGAGATCAGGGGAGGCACCGGCGGGGACGAGGCGGCCATTTTTGCCGGCGACCTCTTCAGGATGTATTCCAAGTATGCGGAAAGCCGTGGTTGGAAGCTTGAGGTCAGTGACCAGGCGCCAGGCACTTCCGGTGGATACAAGCAGATTGTATTCAAGCTTTCGTCCAGCACTGACGGGGTTTACGGAACGATGAAATATGAGTCCGGGGTTCATCGTGTGCAGCGTGTTCCACAGACTGAGACTCAGGGCAGGATCCAGACTTCAGCGGCTTCCGTGGCAGTGTTCCCGGAGGCGGATGAGTTTGATGTCGAGCTGGATATGAATGATATACGCAAGGACACTTTCTGCTCGTCAGGCCCGGGCGGCCAGGGTGTGAACACTACGTATTCGGCTGTGCGTCTTACTCATATTCCTTCAGGAATTGTGGTCCAGTGCCAGGAGGAGAGGTCCCAGCTGAAGAATCTTGACAGGGCTCTGGAGGAGCTCCGTACGAGGCTTTACAATATGGAGCATCAGAAGTATCTGGACGGAATTGCCGCGAAACGAAAGACTATGGTTTCGACGGGTGACCGTTCCGCCAAGATCAGGACATATAATTATCCGCAGTCCCGCGTTACTGACCACCGTATCAACTGGTCTATGTACAATCTTCCGGTGTTTATGGACGGTGATATCCAGGAGTGCATTGACCAGCTGCAGATTGCGGAGAATGCTGAGCGTTTGAAAGAGGCCGGGGAATAATTGCATTCTGTGAACGGGCGGGACTATGCGCTCATTTCTTCGGACCATGCCCTCCCAAGCGAGCTTGGGTCCTTCCCTCTCGTGCCGAGGGCGGCAAGTCCTCCGAAATGAGGAATCGCTCCCGCACTGGATTCTTCAGTAAATGCCCTGTGGCTTCTCTTATTTGTATTGAATGTCACGGTCACGGTAATCCTTGCTATGCGCACTACATCAAGCCAAAGCGTGACCGACCCCCGTTTTAAGACGCCTTGAGACACATTGACCATCGATATAATGCACAGGACGGCGTTCTCCGTGACCGTCACTAAATGCAATGCTGAAAGGGGTGTCGGGGGGGGATTGAAAGGCGTCATCAGACGTCGCGGACAAGCCGGGTATTTGCACCGGCATACGGAAAGAATTGCAAATACGGAAAGGCGGCAGGTCCGCAACACCCCCGTAATGGGGGCTGGGGGGGAAAAATTAACAGGCGGTATCAACCGCCGCGCGAAGAACAGCGAAGCGCAGGCCAGCGGCGATGGTGCGCACGAAGCGCTGATCGACCCCTTGAAAAGGGGGTCGGGGGGATTGAAGGATTGAACAGGCGGTATCAACCGCCGCGGACAAGCCGGGTATTTGCACCGGCATACGGAAAGAATTGCAAATACGGAAAGGCGGCAGGTCCGCCACTTCCCCGTAATGGGGGCTGGGGGGAAAATTAACAGGCGGTATCAACCGCTGCGGACAAGCCGGGTATTTGCACCGGCATACGAAAAGAATTGCAAATACGGAAAGGCGGCAGGTCCGCCACACCCCCGTAATGGGGGCTGGGGGGAAAATTAACAGGCGGTATCAACCGCTGCGCGGAGAACAGCGAAGCGCAGGCAAGCGGCGATGGTGCGCACGAAGCGCTGATCGCCCCCTTGAAAAGGGGGTCGGGGGGATTGAATAGGCGGTATCAGACGCCGCGGACAAGCTGGGTATTTGCACCGGCATACGGAAAGAATTGCAAATACGGAAAGGCGGCAGGTCCGCCACTTCCCCGTAATGGGGACCGGATGGGAAATATAAAGTGTGCTTGTTAACCACTTAAAAAACAAGAAAAATGAACAAAAAAGTATCAGTAACATTTCTGCTGATGGCCATACTCTTCACGGTATGTCTCATCGCATCCAATCTGTTTGCCACCAAAGTATTCGCATTGGGAAACATCACCCTTCCCGGCGCTGTGGTAATCTTTCCGCTTTCATACATCATGAATGACTGCTTCACGGAAGTATGGGGATACCGGAAGGCCCGTCTTGTAATCTGGACCGCATTTGCAATGAACTTTTTCGTTGCCATAGCCGGCCAGCTCGTGGCTCTGCTGCCTGGCGCAGTCTTCTGGGACGGAGCCGAACATTTCAACTACGTGTTCAATATGGCACCGCGTGTAGCGTTCGCCTCGCTTCTGGCTTTCCTCGCCGGCTCCACTTTGAACTCTTTTGTAATCAGCAAAATGAAGATTGCCCCTAATGGAAAAGCATTTTCTGTCAGAGCCATTGTATCATCAATTGCCGGCGAACTTCTTGACTCGCTGATATTTATGCCTATCGTTTTCTGGGGGACTCCTTTCCGCGCGCTTGCCTGGATGGTCTTCGCCCAGGTAACCTTCAAAGTTTGTTACGAGATTGTGATTCTGCCACTCACCGCAACTGTAGTGAAATCAGTGAAGAAATATGAGGGCGTGGATGAATTCGATAATAATATATCATATAATCCATTCAGAATTACTGATATATAAGATTCTTTACAATTCTGTCCTGCCGGATCATCGCACACTGCCGGCAGGCTTTAATTTTATTGATTATGTCAGAAGGAAGAGAACTTGAGGGACTTCATTCCCTGGGAAACAAAACCGATTACAAGATGGATTACGCTCCGGAAGTGCTGGAGACATTCGAAAACAAGCATCCTGACAATGATTACTGGGTACGCTTCAACTGCCCTGAATTCACAAGCCTTTGCCCTATCACCGGGCAGCCGGATTTCGCTGAGATACGAATCAGCTATGTTCCTGACCACCGTATGGTCGAGAGCAAAAGCCTGAAACTCTATCTTTTCAGTTTCCGGAACCACGGGGATTTCCACGAGGACTGCGTGAACAAAATTATGAAGGACTTGATCAGGCTAATGGACCCCAAATATATTGAGGTGACAGGACTCTTCACCCCAAGAGGCGGTATATCCATTTATCCTTATGCAAATTACGGCCGCCCCGGCACCAAATGGGAAAAACTTGCCGAGCAGCGTTTCGCTACGCATGAATAGGTCCCGGATTATAAACGCATTTGAAATACAAAAAGGGTCGACTTCATACAAAGCCGACCCTTTTATCGTATAGAAGTGATTATTCCTTCGGGATGAGCGCGAAAGTGAGTTCTCCTTTGCAGCAGAGCTTGCCTCCGACCTCAAGTTTGGCGGAGCAGAAATACAGCGGGCCCTTCTTGTCGTTGAGTTTTGCCGTGATTTCGCATACGTCACCCGGCCTTACCGGATTCTTGAAACGGACTTTGTCGATTCCCGCATAAAGCGTGAGATGTCCGGGAATGTCTTCTTTCACCATAATGGCGCAACTCTGAGCCATTATCTCGCACTGGATTACTCCTGGCACGATAGGATTGCCAGGGAAATGTCCTCTTGTGAAGAATTCGTCTTCCTTGATGGTGTACTTGCAGTGAGCACATCCATTCTCGTCAATCTCGGCCTCGTCAACCAGGAGCATAGGCTCCCTGTGCGGCAGAAACTGCTTAATTTCTTCTTTGTTCATCTTATATGGGTTTTAGTACAGTCTGGTATATTATTCTTCGTATTTCCTGAATGCCACGCAAGCGTCGTGACCGCCGAAACCGAGAGAATCGGAAATACCGATAGTGAGATCTGTCTTCACTGCCTTGTTAGGAGTGTAGTCCAGATCGCACTCAGGATCAGGGGTGTCAAGGTTTATGGTAGGAGGAACAATGCCGTTCTTCAGCGCAAGCACTGTAGCGATTGCCTCTGCCGCTCCGGCTGCCCCGAGCATATGGCCTGTCATCGACTTGATAGAGTCGATATGGGCCTTGTATGCGAAGTCTCCGAGGGCGAGTTTATATGCCAAAGTCTCAGCGGCATCGTTGAGCTTGGTCCCGGTTCCGTGAGCGTTGATGTAGAG
Source organism: Candidatus Cryptobacteroides sp. (assembly GCA_051870055.1). GTDB lineage: Bacteria > Bacteroidota > Bacteroidia > Bacteroidales > UBA932 > Cryptobacteroides. Next base: position 2,940 of record JBJEBM010000015.1, on the reverse strand, counting down.
ATTGTCCTTCTCCTTGTCGAATCCGGCCTCCTCGAGCGCGAGCTCGATACATTTCGCCTGGGTGGTTCCGTCAGGCCTCGGGGCTGTTGAATGGTATGCGTCGCAGGTGTTGCCGTAGCCCACCATTTCCGCATATATCTTCGCTCCGCGGGCCTTGGCGTGCTCATACTCCTCAAGTACAATGATTCCCGCTCCGTCGCCCATTACGAATCCGCCCCTGTTCGCATTGAACGGAAGCGATGCGTACTTAGGGTCTTCTGCACGGGAAAGTGCCTTGGCATTGGCAAAACCGGCGATGCCAAGCGGAATTGTCGCATTCTCACAACCTCCAGCGATGATGGCATCGGCATAACCGTGTTTGATGGCCCTGAATGCCTCTCCGATATTGTTGGTTGATGTGGCGCAGGCTGTGACAACGTCGATTGTCGGACCGTTCGCGTGGTGTTTGATGGCGATATGGCCGGCTGCGATATTGGAAATCATAGTCGGGATGAAGAGCGGAGATACCCACTGTCCTGAAGGGTCCTCAATCATCTTGGCGGTCTCCCTGTACTGAATCTCGAAACCACCGATGCCGGAGCCTACATAGACACCGAGCCTGAACGGGTCGATATTCTGGTCCTCACCTTCAGTCTTCAGTCCGGCCTGCTGCATTGCCTGATAAGCCGCTGCCACACCGTACTGGGTGAACAGATCCTGTTTCCTGCTGAAAGGCTTGTCGATGCCGTACTCCTCAGGCTTGAAGTTCTTCACCTGGCCTGCGATTTTCACCGGAAGCTTGTCGGTAGGGAAAGTGTCGATATAATCGATACCGCATACACCGTTCACAAGGCTGTTCCAGTATGTCTCGATATCATTTCCGATTGGGGAAATGATACCCATTCCTGTTACTACTACTCTTTTTGCCATTATTTTTTCTAATTAAGTTATAGGTGCTGAACGCTAAGCGAGAAGCGCAGGTGCATTTCTCAACAGCTTTTCAGCCCCCTCCATTATGTCTTTAACAATAGCCTCCGCAGGCTCGGTCTTTTTAATCATGCCGGCAACCTCTCCTGCAAGGAAACTTCCCATTGAGTTGTCTCCGTCAAATACGGCTTTGCGCAGCGAGCCTTTTCCGAATTCCAGAACCTCCTCTTTTGAAACGGCCGGGTCGTATTCCATCTTGAAGAATTTCTTGGAGAATGGATTCTTCAGGCAGCGTACAGCATCTCCAAATGACTTTCCGGTGACGATGGTGCTGACATCGGATGCCTTGAGGAGTTTCTCCTTGTAGTTCGGATGCACGCAGCACTCATCGGCAACGAGGAATCGTGTTCCGACCTGTACTCCTACAGCGCCGAACATAAATGCGGCGGCAGCCCCTCTTCCGTCGAAAATTCCGCCGGCGGCAAGAACCGGAATGTCAAGGGCGTCAATAATCTGCGGCACAAGCGCCATAGTATGGTTGTCGCCTACATGTCCTCCGGATTCGGCTCCCTCGGCTATGACAGCTGTGGCTCCGAGTTCCTGCATCTTGAGTGCGTATGCAACAGATGCAACTACTGGGAAAACTTTGATGCCGGCCGCTTTCCACTTCTCCATATAGGCTGAAGGTGAACCGGCTCCTGTAGTGAGAATCTTGACACCCTCTTCAATAACCATATCTGCGATTTCAGCCGCGTTTGGAGCTGCGAGCATAATGTTGACTCCGAAAGGTTTGTCTGTAAGTTCTCTGCATTTACGGATTTCCTCTCTCACGGCCTCGGTGCCGTAATTGATGGATGAGATAAGGCCCAGTCCGCCGGCATTTGAAACTGCGGCGGCGAGTTTAGCGTCTGCTATCCAGGCCATTCCTCCCTGGAACAAAGGATACTTGATCCCAAGGATGTCACAAATTGGACTTTTAATCATAAGACTATAGGTTTTATTACAATCTGCAAAGATACAAAAATATTTTTTTACCACTCAAGCACAGCCGCCGCTGACAGCAGGCCGGCACCGAATGCGCTGAACACCAATATGTCACCAGGTTTGAACATCCCCTTCCTGTTGCATTCGTCCAGCAGGATGGCGCAAGACGCCGATGATGAATTGCCGTGGTCCTGGATATTTACCGGAAACTTGGAGTCAGGCTCGTCGAGATATTTTTTTATCGCGTCGATAATCCGGAGATTTGCCTGATGCACCATATAATAGCTTACATCCGACTTGCCCAGTCCAACTTCAGCCAGAAGTGCCTCCACTTCAGTTGTCGATGCGCTGACCGCGAACTTGAATACTTCCTTCCCCTTCATCTGGAGCGGCACGTCAGCTTCCTCTTTGGTGATATAAGGTGTAGGCATCAATGTCCGTTTCTGCCATATCTTGTCCGAAGCAGGCTGTGCATTGAGCCTTATGCCTTTAAGGTTGTCTCCTTTGGTGAAGACTGCTGCTCCTGCTCCGTCACCGAACAGAACGCAGGTGGCCCTGTCTGACCAGTCGGTCATCCTTGTCGGCTCTTCCGCGCAGACAATCAGAACGTTATTCACTTTTCCGGCAAGGAAATGAGTCTCTGCGATTTCCATTGCGTAAATGAATCCGGGGCAGGCACAGTTGATGTCGATACACGGACAGGCCAGCCCTAATTTTTCTGCAATGATGCAACTCAGGCTCGGGGTGATATATTCGTTGACAACATTCGAGCAGATGAAGAAATCAATGTCGCCGGCATTAAGCCCCGACATTTCGAGAGCATTAATACAGGCCTGCGCTCCGAGATCCTCCACTGTCTCATTGGTGATGACGTGCCTGCTATGGATTCCGGTGCGAGGAACAATCCATTCGTCCCCCGTATCGAGAAATTCCGACAGCATCGCGTTGGTCACTACTTTAGAAGGAATGGCGCTTCCTGTTCCAATAAGTTTCATATATTTTCCAGTTAAAATCCAAATAAAATTGGATCCATTAATTTTGGTTTAACTT
>JBJEBM010000014.1:0-4800 GCA_051870055.1 Candidatus Cryptobacteroides sp. | reverse complement strand
CTGGATGACAAGAGAACAGATAATGAAAGAATTCGGCCTCACCCTGAGTTGGTTCACATCAACAATCAAACGGCATCAAATCAAAGCACGCATCATTGGCAACCGCAACTTCTACAAAAAGGACATGATGGAAGCCATCTTCACACGCACCGATTACTCCGACACAGAACAATGGTACACCTTCGACCAACTTCGAGAAACAACCGGAATGCGCACCGAATCCATCTGCGACTTCTGCAAAAGTCACAAAATCCAAAGAGAACGGAAAAACGGAATCACATACGTCTCCAAACGGCAATGGGACAAAGCCAAAGGCAACGGAGTGGACACGAGTCAATACATCACAATGAAAGAAATAACTCAAACCTACAAGCTCTCAAGAAATCACTTATACACAATTTTCAAAGAGAACGGAATAGATAGAGTAAAAATCGGTAACTTTGTATACTTCAACAGAGAAGAAGTCAAAAACCTTCTCACAAACAGAAAGTAATATGGCAGCAGTTAAAGTAACACTTCGAAAGAGAGAATACCCGAGCGGCAGAGTCTCTCTCTACCTCGACTTCTACCCTGCAATACGCAACCCACGCACAATGCAGATGACGAGACGGGAATACCTCGGCATATACATAATGAAAAGCCCACGCACAGCTGCCGACCGCCGCAACAACGCCACAAAACTCAAACAAGCAGAAGCCATCCGTGCCCAGCGCGAAATCTCGCTCATCAACGAACAATACGGATTCCTGGACAAATCCAAAGGACAAATGAGCGTCCTCGAATACTTCTACTCCATCCTGCCAGGCCACGACAAGAAATGGAGAATAGTGTATGAACACTTCAACATCTTCGTCAAAGGCAAATGCACATTTGACGAAATCACCGTTGACTTCTGCAACAAATTCAGAGAATACCTCAGCACAACCAAAAGGATAAAGAGCGACACACTCAAACTCTCCCAAAACTCCGCCGCAGGCTACTGGAGCACATTCAGAGCATTCCTTGCCATAGCATTCAAAGAAGGCTACCTCACGGAGAACGTAAATGACTATCTCGACAAGCTCGACACACTAGAGACAAAACGAGAATACCTGACAATGGAAGAACTGACCACTCTGGCTAAAACAGAATGCGACTTCCCTGTCCTCAAGAACGCATCCATCTTCTCCTGCCTCACCGGACTCCGCCTAAGCGACATCCTCCAGCTCGAATGGTCCCATATTCAAGACTACCCGGGAGGAGGAAAATGCATACGAATCAAAACAGAGAAAACCGATACGGAAGCCACCATCCCTATCAGCGACCAGGCACTCGAACTATGCGGCACGCCATCAGAAGGACGAATATTCAAAGGTCTCACAAGACAAATGGTCAACAGCCGCCTGAAACCATGGATCAAATCAGCCGGCATCGACAAATACATAACTTTCCACTGCTTCCGCCATACCTACGCTACCCTGCTCATAGCCGGTGGCACGGACATCTACACCGTAAGCAAAATGCTCACCCATAAAAACGTCAGTACAACCCAAATCTACGCAGACCTTGTCAACGAGAAGAAAAAGGCTGCTGCGGAGGTAATAAAGATTAAGGAGGAATAATCGCGAAATCTAACAAAAAATCGTCTTGTACTACAATTGTAGTATAGGAATAATCCCATAACAACCATCGATATTTGCTCACGATAACAGTCGTGGGCTTTCTTTGTAATATAAGGCGCCAAAAGAAAGAAACGACTCGCGACATAAAACTTTGATTTTATGTCAGAATATAAATTTGAAGACCTGCCCGGCGTTGTAGCAACGCTGGCAGATGAAATCAAGAGTCTCAGACTCTTGGTTAATGAACGATTATCAACAATACCTCAGACAGAGCCAAAGACTACTTGGCTCACAATGAAGGAATTCCGGGATTTCCATCCGGAACACCCAGCACCAGCCACCGTATATGGCTGGGTACGCAACGGGCTCATACCTCACTACAAAAAGGGCAAAAAACTTTTCTTCAAACGCAGCGAAATTGAAGAATGGCTAAACGCGGGTCGCAAGCAGACTGACATTGAGCTTGAGGCCAACGCAATTGACTATGTAAACAGAAGGAGGATAGGAAAATGAGTAAGCCTCAACACATTTCCGAGGTAATAATCAAGATTGCCTCCAATCCGAATGACGATTTCGGCAAAGTACTCCGTCACTGTCCTTTCATTCAAAAGGAACTTCTTTCACGCGGACTCATTTCACTTGATGACTTGTCAGATGAGCAGATTGACACGCTTTGTGAACAAGCCTTTCTTGAAGACTGGATAGACGGTCAAGAGGTTATGATGAAACTTCATATCAGCCCACGTACTCTTCAGACTCTCAGGTCAAACGGCACCATCCCATACACCAAGATTGGCCACAAGATTTGGTATCTCAAGAGCGATATCGAGCGCATTCTCCGTACCAATTACATAATGTTCAAACTACGTGACCGCTATGGAGAAGACGATTAATCGAGAATCCGTCCTGAGGAGGACCAACTGGGGTGTGGACATATACGCGCACATCCTAAGACAGTTTTACCCTGGAGAAGTCGTAATGCGTATCACCGGCAGGGATTGCGGAATAGTCCGCAACCCCTTCGCTGGGGGCGTTCAAAGTCTACACATCTGGTTCGCCAAGAATGACCCTGATGCAAGACTCTCCGATGAAACCGCCTACCACAAAGACCAGTTCGGAGCAATTCCGGACGGAGACGCACTTGACTTCGCAGAACTATACTGGCATCAGTCTGGACAAGAACTCTTGCAGACAATCAATCGAGAACTATACCTGCATCTCGATGTCGACAATGTCCAATACAGTTCATCACATCCAGTCAAGGTAGAAAAGGGCCCTAAATTCTCCTTTTTCAAAGCTCCGGTGACCAACAAATTCTCCTTCAAAAGCATCACGGCCCTCGATGCCTACAACTACATCAAAGGACCGTATGCCCAAAATGAGACAAAGCAGCTTCGTTCCATCAATGATCCAAAGAAAGCCCGAATCTACAAGGCATCACATTTTGCATATGCCACCTTCTGCGGAGAGTTTGATGAGCGATCCAACGATAAGGTCAAGACGATATCAGGCCTACTATGTATTGACTTTGATCACGTTCAAAACATTGAATCCCTTTTCAGCAATCTGCTTGAAGACCAGTACTTCGAGACAGTACTTCTCTTCCGCAGTCCCTCAGGAGACGGACTGAAATGGATTATCGAGACCACACGAAGTTCACTCTCACACAGCGACTACTTCCGTGCAGTCGCTTCCTACATAGAGCAGTCCTACGGCATCAAACCAGACGCATCCGGTAAAGACATCGCACGCGCCTGTTTCCTGCCTTACGACCCCGATGCTTACATAAATCCTAACTACGTATAAAAATGGCAAAACAAAAATTCAATCCGGAAGAATGGATGCCAGCAGCACCCTCTTCCACCTCAACAATAAAAACAGATACTCTTCCACAAAACTCTATTGCAGAAGATATTGAAGAAATTACTGAACGTATAGAATCAGCGAAAGTAGACATCACTGCCGGATATGACAACTGGCGAGATATCGGATTTGCTCTCAGTGATGCTTTGGGCGAAAACGGCCGCGATATATTTCATCGAGTAAGCCGCTTCAACGAAAGTTACAACGAGAATGAATGTGACCGCCAGTATGACAGATGCCTTAGATCCCACGGCACTGGAGTTACCATCAAATCTTTCTTCCAAAAGGCAAAAGATGCCGGGATCAGTCTCTCCACATCACGTACACGGAAATCCGCAACATCTGCAATATCCACGAAATCCGCAAATGCAGAAATTGCGTATTCTGCTGAAACTGCGCATATCATCGATTCGATGGAAAACGAAGAACAAATGCCAACTTTCTCACAGGACATCCGCGGACACCTCCCTGACCTTCTGGAGCGCATTGCAGCGACAAGCAAATCAGATGCAGATTGCGACATCCTTTTACTCGGTTCATTAACTGTACTCTCTGCCTGTATGCCCCACATTCACGGAGTCTATGACCGCCGTATCGTATATCCAAACCTCTTTCTCTTCGTCACTGCCAGAGCTTCTTCCGGTAAAGGCCGGCTGACACTTTGCCGTTACCTTGTCGAACCAATACACGAGCGTCTGCGTGAAATTAACGAAGCAGAAATGATGGAATACAAACAGAAGTTATCCGAATACAATGCTGCCGGAAAGAAGAAAGCAGCGATGGAAAAGCCAGACGAACCACCGCTCAGAATGCTCTTCATCCCGGCGAACAGCAGCGCCACAGCCGTCTATCAGGTGCTTGACGATAATGGAGGACAAGGATTAATGTTCGAGACAGAGGGAGACACACTTGCAAACACATTCGGTTCAGACTACGGCAACTACTCCGATGGATTCCGCAAAGCCTTCCATCATGAGGCTATCTCCTACATAAGGCGCAAGGATCGGGAATATGTCAACATCAAACACCCAAGACTCTCAACATTACTCACCGGAACTCCGAGACAGATTCTCAACCTCATCTCAGATGCCGAAAACGGACTTTTCAGCCGATTCGCCTTCTACGACCTCAACACGAGAATCGTTTGGAACAACGTATTCGATGCCGACACAGACTCTACCCTTGACGAGGCATTCCAGAAAATGGGAACCGAATACCAGGACCTGTATAATATCCTCCACGATGGAAAAGAACTCTTATTCAGCCTAACCGCTGTGCAGCAACGTAAGCCTCCGGTCAGCCGCGTCATAGAATCGTGAAGAAGAACCCCGATCTT
>JBJEBM010000013.1:0-23866 GCA_051870055.1 Candidatus Cryptobacteroides sp. | reverse complement strand
GTTTGGAACTTGTTGCGAATATTGGACAAGAGATTGATATGCAAAATCTTGCCGCATCAGTCCATTGATCTGTCAAATTATTTCTATAAAGAAGGATTCATCATCTCCTCATAGAGCGCAACCGGGCCGAGATGCCAGAGTTTTGTGGATTCATCTGCAAGACGTGGATAAAGTCCGGACGAGTAAATGCGGCGTACAGCTTCAATGTTTCCACATCCATTTTCTTCAGCATATATACGTGCTACCCCAGCGATGATTCCGGGAAGCAGCAGATATAAATTGTCTTTGTTTATCTCTGTCATAATACCACTTTCTTTGAACCAACAAAATTGAGGGATTTCAGGGAATCCGGCGTGTGAAATAGCAATTGGTCAACAAGCGTGTATGTTTTCAATTCTCGTATAAGTGTCTGCTTGTTGATAAGACCGGCTTCATATAGTGCAAATTGGGCATATACGCGGTCATTTGCAACCGGCCCGTAAACATAGTCATAAGAATGTTCAAAGTGGCTATTGTTGCGGTTGGAATAGACAAAATCTACCCATTCCTCTGTAGGAGAATCAAACCAGAGGGTATTGCCATTGCCGTAATCAAGAGTTCGATTTGGTAGTCGTATTTCAGGCAGTTCAACGATTTCCATACTTCCGTGGTATAGTGTCATCTGGCTCGATTATTTAGAAAATCATCAATTTCTTCAATAAGCCATTGGTGGCTTTGAGTGTGCAGAACTTCGTAATTTTCGGCAAGATATGCAGCAACTCCTTTATCAAAGAATAACTTGGCAACTTCTGCACCTTCAAGTCCTTTGGCGGTCTTATATTGTTCTATGCAAAAAGCAATGAAATATGATATCTTGTCTGTCGGCATTATGTGTATTATATATATCTGTGGTAGCAGCTATTTCATATTCTCAGATTCTTGCGGTTCCTGAAGCCACTTTAGCGGCCGCTTCGGCGTAATCCTCGCCGGATGAAGCATATAGAACACCTCTTGAGGAGTTGATGAGCAGTCCTCCCTTGGAGTTCGCTCCGTATCTGATCACTTCCTCGGCGCTCCCTCCCTGTGCTCCGACACCCGGAACAAGGAAGAAATTGTCAGGGCAGAAAGAGCGGATGTCAGCAAGCCTGTCGGCTTTTGTCGCCCCGACGACGAACATCATGTTCTCAGGAGTGGAAATCTCCATCATTCTCTCCATAACGACCTGGTACAGAGGCTTTCCGTCCTGCAATGCCTGCTGGAAATCCGCTGATGACCTGTTCGATGACAGTGCCACTACAATGGCGAATTTTCCGGGATAGGCGAGGAACGGGGTGACGGTTTCGCTGCCCATATAAGGAGATATCGTCACTGCATCGAAGTCCATTGTCTCGAAGAATGTCTTTGCGTACATCTGGGCGGTATTCCCGATGTCGCCCCTTTTGGCGTCGGCGATGAGGAACATTTCCGGATATTTCGAGCGGATATAGTCGATTGTCGCCTCAAGGGCCCTCATCCCTTCAATGCCGTAGCTTTCATAGAATGCCAGGTTGGGTTTGTATGAAATGCAGTAAGGAGCAGTGGCATCGACAATTGCCTTGTTGAAAGCTATGATCGAGCGGGCCTTTCCCTTGTAGAGTTCACCTTTTATGGCGGATTCCCCGTTGAGAGCGAGCCGCTGGATGTGCTCCGGCATTTTCGAATAGTCTGTATCAAGCCCTACACAGAGCATTGTCTTTTTCGCCCTTATCTGGGCATAAAGCTGGTCAGTTGTCATTATATTGTTTTCAAATAAGTTATTTCAGATAATCTTCAAAATACATTGTCACTTTGTCCATCAGGTGCACACGGTCTTTTCCGAATACATTGTGCTCTGCGCAAGGATATGGGAAATAGTCCACCTGGACATTGTTTTTGATGCATTCCCTGATGAAGCTCAGGCTGTGCTCCCAGACCACCGTATTGTCGATGGCTCCCTGGCATATCAACAGCTTGCCTTTCAGGTCTTTGGCCTTGTTGATAAGGGAGGTCTCGCTGAATCCTTCCTCATTGGTCATAGCTGTTTCCATATACCGCTCTCCGTACATCACCTCGTACCATTTCCAGTCTATCACCGGCCCGCCGGCCACGCCGACCTTGAAGGTCTCGGGGTAATTGGTCATAAGCGAGATTGTCATAAATCCTCCGTAGCTCCAGCCGTGCACTCCGATGCGTTCCCTGTCCACGTATGGCAATGTCTTGAGCGCCTCGATCCCGACCATCTGGTCTGCCATCTCTGCCTGTCCGCAATATTTGTGAATGGCCTTCTCGTACTCAGCTCCCCGGTTCTGCGTGCCGCGGTTGTCCTGGACGTAAACAATATAGCCTTTCTGGGCCATATACATTTCCCACATCCTTATCTGTCCGAGCCAGGAGTCTGTAACCATCTGAGAATGTGGACCGCCATATACGTAGAGCACTACCGGGTATTTCTTCGACGGGTCGAAATTAACCGGCTTGTACATCCTGAACCAGTTGTCATACCTGCCGTCCGCGCTCCTGACTGTGCCGAGCGTCATTTCCCCGGTAGCATAATCTTTCAGCGGGTCTTCGCTTGAAAGAATTGACCTGGAGACTTTTCCGTCAGTTGACCTGAGCGCTGTCTCCCCGGGAACATTGAAACTGCTCCAGCAGTCAACGAACCAGGTGCAGTCGGAATTCATATAGATATTGTGCCATCCTTCCTCAGCCGTGAGCCTGACAGGTTTTCCAACAGTCACGGTCCCTTTTTTGCCGACTTTCACATCGACACGGAAAAGGTGGTTCTCGACAGGTGAGATTTCCGCTGAAGTATAGAACACGCTGCTTCCGTTCTCAGCGACAAACTGCACGTCGGCATCAATGGAAGTCAGCCTGTCCACATTCCCGAGAGTGTCGCAGAGATATAGATTCCTGTAGCCGTCCCTGTTGTCCGTGCGATAGATGAACTTCCCTGTCTTTCCGAGCCACTCCAGCCTGTCAAGCGGCTCGACATATCTGTCATTGTGCTCAGTAAGAATTGTTTTCACAAATCTGCCGTTGTCCGCCCGGTACATATTCAGGTTCATATTCTTCTGGCTCCTGTCGAGAACCTGTATGAAGATGTACCTGCTGTCCGGCGACCAGCTGATGTTTGTCAGATACTGGTCGTAACCGAAATCCTCTGCCTCCACATAGACCGTGGTGTTTGCCGCGGTGTTATATATTCCGAGGCGGACGTTTTCGGAACTCATTCCGTTCATCGGATATTTAATCGCTTTCAGGCTGCCGGTACGGGTCGTGATGTCCAGAAGGGGGAAGTCGGTGACCAATGTCTCGTCTTTTCTGTAAAACGCGAACTTTCGGCTGTCCGGTGACCAGAAAATGCCGCCTTCGATTCCGAATTCATTGCGGCTCACGCTCTGCCCGTAGGTTATGTTCAGGTCAACGCTTTCGGCGACTGTCCAATAGTGGAGCATCGAATCAATGCATTTGAGGCTGTGTCCGCTCGTGAAAGCGGCAGCCGTGCGGTCTGGAGAGAATGTGACGTTCGCAGCACCTTCCGGCAAAGCCGCCCGGATTTTTGCTGAGGCGTCAGGAATGCTTTCAGCAAGACGGGCCTCGGAACCGCTCGCTACATTGTATTCATATACTTCTCCGTCTTTTCTGTATGTGAATGTGGCAGGACTGTTCCATACCGGATAAGTCCTTGCAGGATAAATCTTTCGGGAAAGTATAGTCTCCTCCATTGTGAGGAGTTTCCCTTCATTGTTGCCCTTGTGGACGGAATAGACAGTCATCGCCTCCTCATTTGCCTTCGCTCCAGTCGGAACAATGCCGCTTCCCGTTGTTTCCGCATTGATGCCGGCTCCAGCGGCCGCCGAAATGATAATGCCTGCGGACAGTGCTGTAATGATTTTCATATTGTCAAAATAAATCAAAGTCGGTTTCATAACAATTAATTGACTGACAATATCTTGTCTACAACATATTTCTGCTGGCCGCGCCATGGGAGGGCTCCGAGGTATTCTTTGTAATGCAGCTCGACATTCTTGCCGCTGCATCTCATCAGCGAGTCGGCCACCGCCTTGTCGTCAACGGAGAACTCGAACACGTAGGACTCCATTGTGACAGAGCCTTTCGAGCCTGTCCCGCGGAGGCCTGACTGTATGAGCCTGCCCTCGTATGTCTTGAATATGTAGCCTTTGTAAACTACCTGGTTCAATTCACCGGCCTTCACGCCTTCGCCAAACACGAAATAGAATTTCACGGAAATGAATCCGATAAGCGCTATCGCGAGCACTGCCGCCGCTATAGCCGCGATTTTTGTCCTGATGCTCATTTTATATTGTCATTAATTTCCCATCCGGTGATTGTGGAAACGTAAGGAATCACCGAGTGCGCAAGTTTGATATGTCCTTTATAGTTTGGATGCCAGCTTGCCCCGAGCTCGCTGTCATTGTCGTGTATCATCTCGGTTATGCCGAGGAAATATACATTCGCAAGTCCGCAGGAACGGGCGGCTTCTCTTACATAGTCGGCCGCGAGATCATCGCAACGGCTCGCCATACAGAGCACCGGATGCTCCTCACCATAGTTCGCCTTGATGCTTTTCAATAGACTTATATAATTGTCCTTGAAGGATTTAAGCGATGGCTGGCGTTCGCAGGAAAAGTCATTGGTGCAGAGATAGATGATGGTAACCTGAGGCTTGAACGGGGACTCGGACGCTTTCCATTCAGGTCCTTCCTCCTCGTCGAAAACCCTGAGATAGCGGTCTGGCATATAGTCTCCTTTGAGCTTGTCGTTATAGTTCCTTGCGATGCCCATTCCGGAGTGGGCTATTGAAAAATAGTCCGCGTTGAAATATCTTGCGAGAATTGCGGCATAAGTCAGGTTGCTGTTCTCTGTCTCAGGCAGGAACGGGTCTGTCCGGACGCTTTCTTCAGTGCCGTATCCGCAGGTGTAGGAATCTCCAATCACTTCGAACTGTCTCGGTTTGAGGCCCTCAGACTGAATAACATCGCCTTTCGTGACAAATCCGCTGAACGTGGTCGTGCCCTGCTCTCCCTCTGTCCTCCTTTTGATAATCACATTGTGGCTACCCTGTTTCTGCGCCTTTATTCCGATTGATTTGAGAAGTTCTTCATCCACAAGAACATAGAGCGAGTCTTTGCCTGAGATGGCCACTACTCTGTCAGCCTTTGCCCCAGCCGGCCTGTCCACCCATATGTCGTAGTAATTCTTTTTTGTGTCGGAGGCCTTCAGCGCGAGATAGTTTCCCTCAAAACTGATTTTAGCATATACGGCGCTCCAGTTGAAAGTGACATTGTCCCCTTCGGCCAGTGTGCGGCCTACGTATGTGATTCTTGAGTCAGAGGCCGGAGTCACTGTCGCCGGAACTTCTCTTGCAAAACTGATACAGCATATCAATGCGGCTGCGAGAGACAACTGTAATCTGTCCATAGTTTATTTCCAATATTCGTAAAACAGTGTGATACTTTCAATTCCGGCTTCGAACTGGCGTATGAGGTAGCTCTCGTTAGGGGAGTGGATGGTGTCTCTCTCAAGGCCGAATCCCATCAGCAGAGGGTCTGCTCCCAGTATGTTCCTCATTTCCGCAAGTACACAGATGCTTCCGCCACCACGGCTCGGAACCGGCTCTGTTCCATATACTTCCTTCATCGCCTCAGATGCGGCCCTGTAAGCTGACGAAGTGATTGGAATCAGGAAGCCGTTTCCGGCGTCCATTCTTTCAATGCTCACCTGCACGTATGGAGGGGCGATGGCTTTAAGATGGTTCTCGGCAAGTTCTATTATCTTCTCGGCCTTCTGGTCCGGCACGATTCTCATGGAAATCTTGGCGTGGGCTTCGGACGGCAGGACTGTCTTGCTTCCCGGTCCGGTATAGCCGCCCCAGATTCCGCACACATCCAGGCATGGTCTTATTGCAGTCCGCTCAAGAGTCGTGAATCCAGCCTCTCCTTTCAGTTCTTTCACTCCGATGCTCTGCTTGTATTCATCAAGGTCGAACGGAGCTCTTGCAAGTTCTGCCCTGTCCGCCTTCGAGACCTCTGCCACATCGTCATAAAATCCAGGGATTGTGACTCTTCCGTCTTTGTCAATCAGGGAGGAAATGATGTCGCAGAGAGTGTTTACCGGGTTGGCAACGGCGCCTCCGTAATGTCCTGAATGCAGGTCCTTGTCCGGCCCTTTCACATTGAGCTGCAAGTATGTGACTCCGCGCATTCCGCAATTGATGGAAGGCACTTTGTCGGATATCATTGTGGTGTCGGACACTAAAATGACATCGCATTTGAGCATTTCCTTATGCTCTTCCACCCAGCCGGCGAGGTGCTTGCTTCCTATCTCTTCCTCGCCCTCGAAAATGAATTTCACATTATGTGCGAGCTTTCCTGTGCGGACGAGATACTCAAAGGCTTTTATATGCATGAAAGACTGGCCTTTGTCGTCATTTGCCCCGCGTCCCCAGATGGCTCCGTCGTGGATTTCAGGCTCGAACGGGTCGGAATTCCATTTTTCGAGCGGCTCGGCTGGCTGGACATCATAATGTCCATATACGAGTACGGTACGGAATCCGGGGTTCAGGATTTTCTGCCCGAACACCACCGGGTTGCCTTCGGTCGGATAAACGCCAGCCTCGTCAGCTCCGGCTTCAAGCAGGAGCCCAGCCATACGTCCGGCGCATTTCTCCATTTCCCCGGAGCGCTCTTTATGCGCGCTTACAGACGGGATTCTCAGAAGTGAGAACAATTCTTCATAGAACCTTCCGCGGTTCTGCTCGATGTATTGCCGGATTCCGGCGAGGTCATTCTGTGCCATAATTGCAGTTTTTCTGAATATCCCTGCAAGTTAAGAATTTTTCCTGATAACTCATTAATGCAGGATGAAAAATGATTCCAATGGCACTGAATTGGCATATATATATTCCAAATTAAGTTTTGAATGTTCAAAAAGTCGGTAAACGTCGATTATTATGAATATTTCAATTATTTTTGCACTCCAAATTGAATAAACGATGACAGAAAACATCTTTCCAATCAAAGACATTATGGAGTCCAGGACTGACAAAGAGACAGTTCTCGGCCAGAAGGGGGTGACTATATGGTTCACAGGCCTTTCCGGTTCGGGCAAGAGCACTGTTGCCATTGCCCTTGAGAGCCTGCTTTCTTCCAATGGTTATCTGTGCAGGATTCTGGACGGTGACAATATAAGGACAGGGCTTAATTCCAATCTCGGATTTTCCGAGGCTGACCGCAATGAGAATATCCGCAGGATTGCCGAGGTCTGCAAACTGTTCACTGAGACAGGCATTATCACAATAGCCGCTTTTGTGTCACCAACCAATGACCTCCGCCGGATGGCGAGGGATATTGTCGGAAAAGATGACTTTGTCGAGATTTATATGTCCACTCCGCTTGAAGAATGCGAGAGGCGTGATGTGAAAGGACTGTATGCAAGAGCCCGCAAAGGCGAAGTCAAGAATTTCACCGGAATTTCCGCTCCGTTCGACATTCCGGAGGAACCTACTCTCAGCATAGACACTACCAATTCCAGGCCTGAAGAGTGCGCACAGTTGATATTCAATGAGATAGCCGGGCGTATCTCTTTTGGTGACAAGCAAGACAAATATGAGGAAAATTACATTTAGGTTTCTGCTGTGCGGATTTCTTTCCGCTGCCGGACTGTGCGGGTTGCCTTGTGGCTGGACCGCTTCGGCTCAGATAAAACCGATTCCTTTCGGAGATATGGAGAAATGGCTTGTCCGCAGGGTGGACGAGTCGGGAATCATCGGAGGAAAGACCAAATATATTTATGATGTGGCAGAAGGTGACACTCTGACCGGCAATACTCCGTTTGTTCCGGACCTTTCAGTATCTCCGTGGGGCAACTCAAGTGTGATGGCGGTGGTAAAAGGCATCACGAAGGCCAGCACCACTGTATTCCCGGAGTATCACGGCAACGGTCTTGCCGCAAGGATGGAGACACGAATCGAGAGAGTGAAGGTGATGGGAATCATAAATATTTCCGTTCTTGCCACGGGAACTATGTTTCTCGGTCAGATCGTCGAGCCTGTCAGGGATACCAAAGACCCTATGGCGAAACTGCTGATGGGTGTGGAGTTCACAGAGAGGCCGAAATCGCTCATATACGATTACAATTTCCAGCAGGGCCAGAACGGAGGGCAGAGAATCCGTGTTCCCGGTTTCGGACGCACCGAGGAAATCGAGGGAATCAACTGCGGGGAGGTATGCCTGATTCTCCAGCAGCGCTGGGAGGATGCAGAAGGCAATGTCTATGCAAAAAGAGTCGCTACGGCCTGGCCGCGCTATTCAGAAAGCACCAAGGGCTGGATTAACGGCAACGAGATTCCGATTTATTACGGAGATGTTTCAGGAACGGATTATTATAAGTCGTATATGGCGTTGCAGGATGGCGGGAAAGACGGCTATTACTGCCGTAACAGCAAGGGAAATGTTGTTCCTATCCGTGAAGTTGGCTGGGCTTCGCCGGATGCAGTGCCTACTCATATAATTCTCCGTCTGTCTTCCGGCCACGGCGGAGCGTATGTCGGCTGTCCTGGCGCGATGCTGCACATCGACAACATTAAATTGAAGTATTGATTATTATAGAATATAGATGGGACTTTTCAGATTTGACAATCTTCCTGTGAACACCCTTGTCGGAGCAGACAGGAAAACTTTTCGCAAAGTGCTGGTTGACAGGGAGATCGGCGATAAATTCAAGACGAAATTCCGCACTACGAAGTGCATTCAGTGGATATTGAACTGGTTCTACATTGTAAACGAGCGGAAATACAGGAAATTCCAGCCGGCGGAGAATATAGAAGATCCGGTTTTCATTATCGGACATTGGCGCAGCGGGACAACATTCGTGCACAATGTCATCTCCAAAGACCCGAAGTTCGGCTACTGCACGACATATCAGACAGTTTTCCCCCATCTGATGCTGTGGGGACGCGGTTTTTTCAGATGGTGCATGAAGGTTGTTATGCCATCGAGCAGGCCTACAGATTCTCTTGAGCTGAATCCTGACCAGCCGCAGGAGGAGGAGTTCGCCCTGGCCAATATGTCTCCGTGCTCTTATTATCATTTCTGGTGCTTTCCCCGCCATATCGCGGAGTATCGCAGGAAGTACCTGGTTATGAATGATCTGACTGATGAAGAAAGAGCGGAATTCAATGAGGTTCAGAAGAAAATGATCAATCTTGCGTTGAATGCAAGCGGAAAACGCCAGTTCCTGAGCAAGAATCCGCCGCATACGGGCAGGGTGAAAGAACTTCTGGAACTTTATCCGAATGCGAAATTCATTTATCTTGTAAGGAATCCATACACTGTTTACAAGTCCACAATGAGTTTCATCGGAAACACTCTCAAGACAACCCAGCTTCAGGATATTTCAAGTGAGGAACTTGAGAAAGAGGTTCTGGAAACATATGTCGAGCTTTACGACAAGTATGAGGCTGACAAGGGGCTTATACCTGAAGGGCATCTGATAGAAGTGCGCTTCGAAGATTTCGAGAAAGACCCTGTCGCTATGGCTGAGAAGATTTACAAGACTCTGGACCTCGGGGATTTTGAATCTGTCAAGCCGTTGATGGAGGCCTATGCAGGCCAGAAACGGGGATTCAGGAAAAACAAGTATCAATACGACGAAAAGACCGTTTCCGCTGTGAACGCACATTGGGGCAAGGCAGTGGAGAAATGGGGTTACACTTTATGAAAAGATTTTTGAAAAGGAATCTGATTGTTTGTTTTTTAATGCTCCCGGCGTTTCTGTGCGCAGGGGGCGTTCCTTATTCATCTGTTGATACGTCGGCCACGGGTGATATCATGGACAGCTCATCTGTTGCCGCTCCCCAGCCTGCATACCAGTTCAAGTCAGAACTCCGCCAGCACAGGCGTGACTCTATCCGTGCCAACAAGAAAGTCTGGATTTCCGTTCTTGGAGGACCGTCCTATACTCCGGAGGCCTCGCTCGGTGTGGGCGGTGCGATGCTTGCCTCATTCAAGATGAACAGGCTTGATTCGGTATCTTACCGTTCTTTTGTGCCGGTAGGATTCAATCTTTCCTTAAACGGCACTGTCGTGGTTGCCGGATCCGGGACTCTGTATATGAAAGAGAATCATTTCCGGGTATATCTCAAGTACGAGTTCAGGAATGAGCCTGCACATTATTATGGCAAGGGTTTCGACAGTATAGAGTCGGTGCATAGGTCTGACACCACTACGAGGTTCAAGAAGACGTCATTCCTTGTTTTTCCGAGAGTGGTCTGGGAACTCCGGCCAGGGTTTTTCCTCGGCCCGATTGCGGAGATAAGCTATGCATATTCCAAGGACGTCAATCCGGTGATGGCTGTGGATCCGTATTTCAACGCCTTCAAACCCAAATACTTGAATGTTGGATTGGGAGGCATTGTCCAGTATGATACAAGGGATGACATTTCCACCCCGACGAGCGGAATGCTTGTCAGCGGAATGGGAAAGGTATTCACACACATTCTCGGAAGCCGATACGATTATCAGATGGTAGATCTGGAATACCGTCAGTTCGCAAAGGTGTTCCGGCCAAGAAGTGTTCTGGCCTGGACTGCCCGGACGCAGATTGGATTCGGGGATGTGCCTTTCACCGAACTTCCTATGTTCGGAACTCCTAATGACCTCAGAGGCTATTACTGGGGGCAGTACCGCGACAAGTCAATGGCCTATGCCATAGCTGAATACAGGCATATGTTCGGCTCGGAGGAGGCTTACCGTATGGGACGTTTCTATTCGAAGCTCGGTTTCGTCGTATGGGGCGGCACCGGCACTCTCGGCAATACTCCGGCCGACTGGACCAAATGGAAATTCAATTACGGAGCCGGAATCAGGATTCAGGTCCAGCCGCACAAGAATTTCCGTCTCGATGTAGGAAAGGCCCCGGGGATGAAAGGTGTTCTGTTCTATATGAATATGACCGAGGCCTTCTGAGAATTATTCCAACGTGAGAGTGGCGGTGAGGCGGATATCGTCTGACGCGGCGCCTGCCATTATCTTGAACTCTCCCGGTTCCACAGTCCATTTCATATTCCTGTCAAGAAGCTGAAGAGCCTCACGGCCAATCTTGAAAGTCACATCGGCGCTTTCACCCGGCTCAAGATGTATTCTCTCGAATCCTATGAGATTCTTTTCGTATGTCGTCACGCTGCTCAGCACGTCCCTTATGTAAAGCTGTACAATCTCGTCGCCGGCCCGTTCTCCTGTATTCTTCACAGTCAGGCTGACAGTGACCGGCCCGTCCGCTGACCGGATGTGTTCCGGAGATACTTTCAGATCCGAATACCCGAAGGTCGTGAAGCTGAGTCCGTGGCCGAAACTGTAAAGCGGAGTGTTGATGCGGCTCTGGTCTCCTGAAGGCCCTTTGCTGTTCGCCCCGCCGATCTGCGCATTGGGCTTGCAAGGGAAATTGAACGGAATCTGGCCGACAGTTCTCGGGAATGTGCATGTCAGCTTTCCGGACGGATTGACGTCTCCGAAAATAATCTCGGCAATGGCCTGTCCGCCATAAGAGCCCGGATACCAGGCTTCAAGAATTGACGGAACATATCTGTCAGCCCAGTTGACAGACAGCGGACGGCCGTTTATGAGCACAAGGATGACCGGCTTTCCGACAGCGCTTACCGCTTTCAGCAGGTCTTCCTGCCTGCCTGGCAAGTCAATGCTTGTACGCGATTTGTTCTCGCCGCAGGTCCTCTGGCCGCCTCCAAGCACTACTACCGCTATGTCAGCCTTTTCAGCATTCCTTACAGCTTCATCAATCATCGCCTGCTCGTCTGAAGTCATTGGAAAGTCGAAAATCTCCGATTCCGGCCAGTTGGCGTCCACCAGTTCGCATCCTTTGGCATACAGCACTTCTGCCTTGCCGTTGACTCTGTGGCGGATTCCGTCAAGAGTAGAAATCACGTCGGCGCCAAGCGGCCCGTAATGTGTCAATGCGTAAGAAGTCTCGGCCGCATTGGGGCCGCATACGGCTATTGTACCAATTTTGTCAGGATCGAGCGGAAGCAGATTGCCCGAATTCTTGAGCAGGACGATTGACTCCCGGGACGCCCTGAGTGCCACTTCTTTATATTCATCCCTGCCGACAATCCTGTCTGATTCAGCGAGGTTTTCGACATAGGGGCTGTCGAAGAGCCCCAACTGGAATTTCACCCTCAGAATGTCCTTGACCCTGCTGTCAATCACCTCTTCCGACAGTGTCCCCTCATTCACAAGTTCCCTCAGGGGCAGCACATAGGAATCCGGGGAACGGAATGTGCACCGGACATTCAGGCCGGCTTCAACCGCCTGTCTTACAGCTTCTTTCATATCTGCAGCGGTACAATGTTTCGAGTAGAGGTATTCCACTGCGTCACTGTCCGACACCACATAGCCTTTGAACCCCATCTCTCCTCTCAGCCTCTCTGTGAGCCAGTACCTGCTGCCCTCAATAGGCACTCCGTCATAGTCATTATAGGCGCACATTATTCCGAGCAGGCCGGCTTCCTGGATTACTCTCCTGAACGGATATGCGTGCACCATTTCCACCTCTCTCGGTGAAATCTGCGGGTCAGTCCTTGCCATTCCCTCGCGTGCCCCTTTGTTGGCGCTGTATGCCAGGTAATGCTTGGCTGTTGCGGCTGCCTTGCCGTCGTCCTGGATTCCTTTGGCCATCTGAATGCCAAGCTCTGCAACGAGATAAGGGGCTTCTCCGTAGGATTCCTCGAAACGTCCCCATCTCTGGTCTCTTGCCACATCCAGAATAGGCGCATAGACATTGGTGAATCCGAGTGCCCTGGCTTCTGTTCCTGTAATCGCACCTATCTGCCTGACAAGATCCCGGTCCCAGGTGTGCCCGATGCCGAGCTGGGTAGGAAAGTCCGTGGATTTCAGGCTCTCCACGCCCCTGATGCCCTCGTTGGTGAAATCCGTCGGAATGCAGAGCCTTGTCTCCTCGATGAAGAATCTCTGCACCTCGTTCAACGCCCAGGCGTGGGCTGAGGCCGGCCATACGTACCGGTTGTCAGAAGGGGCCATTCTCCAGTTCCTGAAACCGTTGAGATGCTCGTCTATTGCTCCTATGCCGTCTTTCCAGAGCTTTTCTTTCCATTCCGGAGTCGGGAGGTCGTCTTTGAGAATGCGACCGTAACCGTATAATGTCACCATCTGGCAGGTTTTCTCCTCCAATGTCATCTGTGACAGCAGGTCGTCAATACGTTTCTCCACCGGCTGCGACGGATCTTCGTAAATATCCTTTTTCCCGTTTTTGTTAAGATCTGTCCAACCCTTGTGGTAAATCTTCCCGGCAGGCTTGTATTTATCCGGGATGTCCTGTCCGACGGCTTCCGCCGGCAATATCGCGGCAATTGTAATGATGCATATTGCCAACGTGTTGAGGTTCAAGTTGTAACGCATATATAGATTCAATTATGTATATCAATTCTGAAGGTGACGGCAATCAAAAATCCGAGCAGCCGGAAGATGTGTTTTATGCCTGTCATCAGATGTGGTTTTGATTCTAAAATCAAAATTAATAAATAAGAGTCTATATTGAAAATACACAAACAGGAAATTGATTTACAGCATCACTTTCAAGGTATCTCTGATGTGAGGCCCGTATTTTGCTACGGCTCTGTCCCTGCCGACACAAACAGTTGAAACAGAATTTGTATAGGCACTTGTTCAGTTTGAAATTACCTAACTTTGAATGGATCTCCGGAAGGCGCTCTGCTTACAATCCATCGGAAGGCATTGATGAAAAGGAGGTTTTGAACACCGTCTATGTATTCCACGTCTCCGTGTCCCATATTCAGATAAATCATCCTGTATTTCTTGTTAGTCCATACAACTGGAAAATCTCCGTAGCTTACAACATCCTTGATGCCAATCGGATAATTTTTTGGAGAGAGCGAGAGAAGTACTTCCACATCCCTGTTCAGTCTCGGGCTCTTCTCCCACATATACCACTCGCTGGAAGGAGCAACGAAAGAGGATGGAATGTTCTTTGTCACAGGATGCCTTTTTACATTAACATCCAGAAGTGCTGGTTGTGGAGGCCAGTTGTTACATAAAAAATGTCCGCAACCGAGAAATTCGTTGAACCAAGGCCAGTCTGTTCTGGAATCATTGTATGCGGCGGCGTGGAAACCAACCCAACCGCCTCCATTCTTTATATATTTCTCGAATGCATCCCTTTCTGCTGGAGTTTGAGGAGAGGCATTTGCCATAATTATCACATCGTATTTTTTTAGATCATCATAAGTGTACCGTGTGAAATCTGTTGTGACATCCAGATAGAATCCTTCTCCTACAGTAAGGCTTTTGAAAAAGGCGGCAGTCTGTTCCCCGAACTGTACGTGTGCTGTTTCTGCTGAGTCGGAATAATATAGCAGAGCATTGAAACGTGGCGATTTGGCATAGTTGCCTGGTCCGTTTGACGAATAGTTTGAAGAACACGCAACTGATCCTATGAGGGCGCAGAGCGCAATGATAAAAATGTTTCGGCAATTCATAACAATTATAGCTTTTATTGGAATTCAGAAAAAAGAGACAGCCATTTTCCGGCTACAGTAACCCAGACTTCCTTATAACAGGCATTGTTGACCTGTGGCCAAGATGGTTCATCGGCTTCGGAAAATGATTGTATTCCTACCGGCAGCTCGCCGATAATTTCTCCTGAGGAAAAACTGTTCATTTGAGGATAATTCCAACCATCACCGTATATCATAGACTGACAAAACGGATTCCTTCCGGATATCCAGTAAAATTGGTCGAGAGCAATGTCTGTATATGTCTTGTCATTGAAAAATCTTCCGCAAATTGCCATTGACTTTGCTATGGATAGAATGACAGCATTGTTCCCGTTGAATATTGTAAGGGATATCGGAAATCTTCTGAAATAATAGTCTTCGTTTATTTTCACTCCTTGGGCAAGTTGTTTGGCGAATAAATTTTGAGCGTCAGAAGGAGCAAAAATATGCAAAGCTTCAAAAGAATTTTTGTCTGAGGCTTCATTTTTATGATAAATACCACTCGGAGCCATCCGATATGGAAAGGTGAATTCACAACTTCTTACAATATAATCACCATACATTCTGAGGGCATCTGACCATTTCTGATAATTGGAGTCTTTTGGTTGTGTTTGGCAGAGCTGTTCCAAAGCCATAACGAAGAACTGCTCGCGGGACTGGTGATTGGAATGAACAATACTGAGCCTTTTCTTGTCTCTCCAGAAGAACCCCCTGAAAGTACAGGCATCATCGATATACTCAGTTTGCTGGCATTCAATGAACCAGTCTGCATACTCTTTTGCTTTATTCGCATAACAAGGATCAGATGTCATTTTGTACAATTGACTTGAGGCCCACGATGCAACTGCCATAAAAAGTGATTGTGATGTGCTGTATGTGTGTTCGTAAGGTTCTGTAAAACCTCCCCATCCTTTCCTGATAAGTTCTTCCTCGGCGAAACGGAAATCTTCTTCTGCCGCCTTTTTCAGGTAATCACTATCTGTCATATCTTTACTCTGTAGAGTAAGGGCTGCATAAGCCTCATATCCGGAATGCAGGAAATTATCGAAAGGCTGGTTCTGAACCCGTACTGAGAATATGTCATCATAGCTCCCAATCAAACCGTCAGTCCAGTGGAGCAGTCCTTTGCTGCTTGCCCGGTAACCATCCCCGTACCTGTTCCTCAATTCGAATTCCAGTCCCCATCGCGCTTCTTCTTTGATTCTTGCTGCAAAAAGAGGCGCCTTGTCTTTTAGTGCATTGTAGCATTCCAACAGAGCGAACGCAACGTCTCCGGTCTGCAATGTTTGCTGAGAAAGGTCTCCTGCATCGTGCCAACCACCATTATATGGAATGTATTTCCCATTATGGCTTGAAAATAAATCTGAATGGCAACTATGATGTATGCCGGGTACTTCATATCCGCATCTTTGACAGAATATGAAGTTCAGAACTTTCCATGCAGCATCAGAAAATGGATTTGATGACAGGATGAATTCAGGGGTCTTTGTATCCCCATATTGTATTCTGAATTTTCCCTCTTCCTCCATTTCGGAAAAATCAAGAATCATATAGTCTCCTATAGTAGTTTCAGATCTGGTTGCCTTTCCCTTGAACGCAATTCGTCCTTTATCATCGATTACCCTGAAAGTCTTTGGTCCAGGTGCCGGGGAAATAGCTGTTTTCCTGCCTGAGGAATAATAACCTCCTGAAGAGTATGAAAGCATCTCTCCGGATGGAACCCATCCGTGTGACTGATAAGGCGCAGAAACTTGTTCTAAATATACGTCAGATATTCTGAAAGAAATGCTGTCTCCACCAGTTACGTTTTTTCCTCTGGCCGTAGAGGAGAATGTAATAGAATCTGTACACAATAATTCTGGGTCAAGTTCCAAATGGCAGCTTTTCTCTGATCCGTTGATAAGATTTATATAATGGGTAATTCCTCCAATGCCGAATTCGAGGCATAGGTTCCGTTGCCCGATAGCTTCAGGCCATACCCTGAATGAAATGCGATTGAATTCTCCTGAGGGCTTATTTATTGGCACTGATATGCTGTATCTTCCGTAAGTCGCATAATCAGGATCTGATGGGTGGCCACAAGGACGTTTTTCAGTCTGACTGGGAATAGTCAGCACGCAGTTTTGTGCAACCTTCGCGGATTCCAATACCGTTTTGTTTCTGGCGATTGCGTTATCATAAGAAGAGTTTTCCGACAAGACCAGCGGTTCGTGAATAATTCCGCTTCGTACCAAGGCTTCTTCCAGACTGCTGTTATCGTCTCCGGGCTTATCTTCAAGAGTCCATTCGATAGCATTTCTGAACATTCTTACGAAATCGCTGTTCTGAAATAACTGACCGCTGTGTCCAAATTGGAAATAAACATTCTTTGCGGCAAATGCCTCATTAGTCCATACGACAGGGTGGTCACCAATTCTGATATCGGATGCAGGTGAATAACTGTTCTCATCCACGGAGGCTAAAACTGTGACATTTTTCCTTGGTGATTTGTCATATATATACCACTCTTCATCGTCCAATACAAATTCTTTCGATACGCCTCTCATAACTGGATGCCTTCTGTTTTCAACTATTACCTCTCCTGATGCTTTCTTAGCTATGTAGTTCTCATATCTTATGTCCCCAAGAAAGCGTGAAAACCAATCCCACAATCCGTATCCGTCAAATTCTCCCAACAATGATGCATGGTGAAATCCAATCCAGGCTACCGTTCCGTTCTCTATGCACGAAATGAAAGCACGTTCTGCTTCATCTGTCCAGGAGTATGGTGGATAGTCAAGTTGAATTATCAAATCATAACTGATTAACATCCTTTCGTTTAATTCATTTGTGTCATTAAACTCGGTGATGTTGAACCCTTGTCTTTTCCCTTCTTCTTCAAGCCAGAGCATTGCAGCATCTGTGAAACTGCCGTGCTGACCGCCTCTTTCTGTAAGCACGAGCACTTGCTTGCCTTCAGGATGAGAAGATGCGCATTGGCAAGAAGAAAGAAATGCTGAAAGAATAATTGATATTATCAAACAATGTGATATTCTTTTCATAATGAGAACTAATTATATTGCCTGTTATGTCATTCAGCTGATTTAAGAATTCTGGAACCGTATCGGGCATAATGCAGCATAAATAATTCACAGGCAATCACAAGAATCCACGAAAGCCGCCATCCGTTCAACACATCAGTGATTATGGCCTGCAGCAAAGGAAAAACTGCACCACCGACTACCCCTATCATAAAGACTCCGGTTGCTTCATTGGTATATTTTCCGAGTCTGGAAGTTGCCAAAGTGAATATACATCCCCACATAATTGAATGGAACAGCCCGACAAATGCCAGTATCCAAGGATTGTCAAAAATTATCGCCAACAATAGTAAGATGATTGCAGACGTAGTTGTTAATGTCAACTGGACACCAGGTGTTATGTGCCTTATTGTACTTCCTGCAAGACGACCTGCCAGCATTCCGCCCCAGTAGATTGTGGCAAGCAGGGCCGGTTGTGATAAGCCTTTCTCTATAGCGTACATATTGATGTTTGCACCAATGCAGACTTCTGCTCCTACGTAACAGAATATTGCGGCTACTCCCAAGGTAAGATGTCTGAAACTCCATATGCTTTCAGGAAGCTCTTCTCCTTTTTCTGCGTGAGCACTGTCTATGTCTGGCAGATTCATCATTCTGAGTGCCAACAACATTAACAGAGAAAAGGCGGCAAGAGAGATAAATGGTGTGCCGAGACTGGCTATAGTGACATCGGACATTGCAGCGCCACCGAAAACAATGCCTGTAACAAAATAGGGAGCCAAAGTCGTTCCAATAGAATTGCTTGCGCCCCCAATTGCCAGACGCTGGACAGCTTGAGTCCCTTCTACATTACTTGCGGAGAGATATGGATTTATTACGACTTGAAGAACTGTCGCCGAGAAGCCTGTGATGAATGAACCGGATAGAAATATGAAATATCCTGCCGGTATTCTGCCAGAAGGAAGAGAAAGGGCAATATCAGGATATTGTACGGTTATGCTGGAAGACAGGTAGAAAAGCAATAGCCCGACTACCATTATAGCCATCCCTCTTACAAGTGTTTTCTTATAACCCCGCTTTGCGACCCATCTGGCACCTACGCTCCCTGCAATCGGATAGGCAAGAAACCACGAGAATGTTATGAAAGTTGCAAGCGTGTTGTTCATCTGGCCTGCTTCTTTAAGAAAAGTTTCTTTGAGCGGTCCCTGGAACTGAGTGTTGGCTGTTGTAAGGAATCCCACTACAAAGAAGAGAATGACCATTGTAATAAACGGCCCGAGATATGTCTGTTGTTTTCCTCGCATAATGTCAGTTCATTGTTCTTTTAACATTGATGCAGCCTCCTTGTCAAGAAGAAACTCGCAATTAGGATGCATCTGGAGAATACTGGCTGGGAACTCATTGGAAATCTCACCTTCAATCATGCATTTCACGGCAAGAGATTTTGTTCTGCCTTTTGCAGCCAGGATAATTCTTTTGGAATGCATCATAAGCCTTAATCCCATCGTGGCACCTTTATAATCAGAGCAGTTTCCAACTTCATTCCTCACTCTTGCGAGAAGTTCAGGATTCATATCTGTTACCCAGGCATCAATCTCAAATGGGGAGAATGGCTGGTTGAAGCCAAGATGACCATTTTCGCCAAGACCAAGTATGAGCAGGTCCACGCCTCCATGATCTTCTATTTCCTTGACATAGTTACAGCAGTCTCTTTCATAATTGTCTGATTGTACTGGCAGGATTACAAAACGTTCATCCGGTATGCCGAGACCATCAAGCAATTCCGACCTCAGCATTCTGTAGCAGGCTCCATAGTAGTCTTTTGGGACATTTGTGATTTCATCGACTCCGACGAATACCGTTTTGGCAACGTCAAAAGGATTCTCATTGAATCTCTTTACTATTTCCCTGTGCATATTGCCGGTTGTCCTTCCTGTTGAGAGACCAATGACTGAGTCTGGCTTTCTGAGTATCTGATCAACTATGCGGGACGCTGCCGTGATGTCGAATTCCTTTTCAGTATCAAGTATCGTAATCATATCACATATTCATGGCGACTGCACCTGCTCCCAAAAGGCCGGCGAAGTCCGGGTTCAAATGAGTAATTACCACTCCATTGCTGACAAAGCGCATAGTGTTGGCGTTCAGTTTAGAGAGCACCTTTTCATAAAAACTTATGTTGGATATTATTCCTCCGCCCAATACGACGGTGTCAGGGTCAGAAAACCTCACGAGATTCATTATCAACTGCGCAATTGCTTCTGAAGCATTCTCTACCAATACTGTGCATAATGTGTCACCTTCATTCGCAAGGCGGAAGATTTCCGGTACTGAAACAGGTGTTCCCTTTGGGCATATATGCAAGGACGTCTTATATTTTTTTTGAAGAAATCTGGCGCTGGCATCAAATCCTATCCCTGAAGCAAGTGCCTCAACGCAGTCTTGTCTTCCACAGCCGCAGCGAACACCTACTCCTACATTGACTGTGCTATGTCCGACTTCCGCTGCATTGAAATGGCTTCCACGGATTTGCCGGCCATTGACAACTATCCCTGCGGCTATTCCTGTGCCGATGTTGATATATACAAAATTCTTGGACAGCCTTCCATATCCCCATACCCGTTCTGCCCTGGTGGCACTTTTTACATCATTGTCTATATGGCAAGGCATACCGTAAGTCTCTGACAGATCTTTAGCCAGAAAAATTTCTTCAGTACGGTTCGGGTCAATCTGAAGCCATATGCCGTTTATTGTGTCTACTCTGCCTATAAGGCCAACGCCCATTGCAGCCGGCATTTTGTCATACCATCCAACGGTCTTGATATAATCATCAAGCGATTCTTTGATCAGGTTTACAGCATCCTTCTGATTGAAATAACCGGAAGCGTATTTTTTATGTTTTAGAATATTTCCGAAAGAATCGATTTCACCAATAAGCAATTTCGTTCCTCCCATATCTATGCCAAGATAAGTTGTCATTTTTTATTGATTTTTATATTTGTTAGGACTAATTCCATATTGTTTCTTGAAAGATACGCTGAAATACTTAGAGTCAGAGAATCCAACCATATCAGATACCTCGCCAATAAGATACTGATGGGATTCCAGAAGTTCCTTTGCCTTGTTAAGTCTTACTATACGAATGAAGTCGTTCGGCGGATGCCCTGACAGAGTTTTCATCTTGTTGTATAAAACTGTACGGCTTACAGCCATTCTTCTGCTCAGATCTGTGACAGAGAAGTCTGAATTTGACATTTCAGAATTCATTATCGTCATAGCTTTATTCAGAAAATCTTTGTCCATCTGGCTTGCGTATTCTTTCACTGCCATACCAGAATCCACTTTCATAATATGGTCGCGGAGTTCCTGCCTCTGGTTGAGTATGCTTTTCAGTCTGGCTTTAAGCACTACAGGGTCGAAAGGTTTTATGATATAATCATTTGCTCCAGCTTCAAGGCCGTGAACAATAGCTTCTCGAGCTGAAATCGCAGTCAGCAGAATTACTGGAATATGCGATGTCTCAACGGATGATTTTAAAATCCGACAGAGTTCATCACCCTGCAGGCCGTTGATCAAAACATCCGATATGATGACGTCCGGATTCTCCTCTCTTGCGACAAGAAGTGCTTTGTTCCCGTTATCGGTTTTAATGACTGTATAATCGGCAAGCGCTTTTTCAAGGTAGCCGCATACTTCCTCATCGTCTTCCACAATCAGGACAACGTTCTTCCGGCTTCTGTCATCTTGTGCTTGTTCCGTGACGCCAGTAAGTATGTCTTGATCTTCTCTGACGTCTTTGACCAATGAAGATGGAAGTTTTTTGAAAATTAGCCTGAAGACTGTTCCTTTATTGACTTCGCTCCTGAAAGTTATCTTCCCTCTTAACTGAGTTACGAGGGAACGTATAATCATAAGACCAATCCCTGATCCTCCGGTGTGCAGGTTAGCCACGTTTTTCGCTCTGTACCTGCGATTGAAAATATATGGCTTGTCCTCCTCCGGAATTCCTATTCCGGTATCTTCAACCGTAATCTCCCAAGTGGAACGATGAATGAATGCCCTGATTACGATTTAGCCGCTGTTGGTGTATTTGAGGGCGTTGGTCAGTAGTCCATCAATGACTTTTGACAGCAAATCCTTATCTGTAACCACGTCTGGAATATTAGACTCGACTATTGATTCGAGAGATATTCCACGGTGAGTCGCAGCCAGCCGGAATTCGGCTGCTTTTGCTTCAAGAAATCTTTCTAGTCTGCAATATGACCAAACACATCCATTATCATCAGGATTGAGCCTGAATTCCATAAGGCTCTGTATTAGCCCATATATCCGCTCTGTCTGCTGGGAAGCGTCTCTTGCAAGAGCCTTGCATTCTTCTGGAAATTCATCTCTTGATTCCAGTTCGCTCAAAGGAGCCTTTAAAAGCGTCAGGGGAGTGCAAATCTCATGAATTATGCTTTGAAGTGACTCAAGATAGGCCTTCCCCTTTTTTGCTTGTCTGGAATGATTCAACCACAAGACACCTATTGCAAGGCAAACCACAGCCGCAATCACAAGAGTAATCCCACCCTGCCGGGAAAGTGGCAGGGTGAAAATTACAATTGATGCCATGTGGAGACAGTCCATAGTCAAATTTAATAAAAATATCTAGAACCAATCCAATCTGAATCAATATCAGTTCCAGCCTGGGTTCTGGGTAAGTCCCCCTTTTGATTTGTCAATTTCGGACTGGTCAATAGGAAAATAGCGGTACTTTTCTGTCCATCCTTTCTCGGACAGAATCTCCGTGCCTTTGTCAAAACGCATTATGTCGAACCATCTTTGCATTTCATCAGTGAATTCATAGCGCCTTTCGACAAAGATGATGTCAAGCAGCTCGGACTTGCTCTTCCCGGACAGATTGATTCTGTGCTGTGTGTTGCCAAAGGCACGGTCCCTGATCTGGTTGAACCAGGACTGTCCTTCATTGCTTGCACTGCCATTAATCCGAATGTCAAGTTCAACTGCCAGAAGAAGTACATCTGCATAACGGAATATTCTCCAGGAGTTGTAGTGGTTGCTTCCAGGATTAACCTCAGATGTGCTTTCTTTTCTCGGATGCAGTTTGTAGTGACCAAGCCCCTCATAATTCTCCTGCTTGTCGCTTATGACGAATTTGCTGCCAGCCGGCAGTTTGCCTGCATCAACAAGCTCCTGTACCTTTGCCATTTCGTCTGCGTACACGATTACTGTTCCTTCTCTACGTGTGTCTCCTTCCTCGAACATATTATAAATTGTGCTTGGCATCGTATTCTGGCCATAACCGTTGTATAAACCACCCTGTTCAGCGCTTCGCGGATCTACAATGTCCCTACCTCCAAGAGAATGTGCAAGATTAAAACTCTCACCCACATTTCCACCTGCATAACATACTTCATACATTGACTCTTTGCACCATTCTCCTTCTTTTAGCCATATTTTCGTGTAATCGGGATTCAACTCGAATGTTCCGCTGGAAATGATGCTTTTCATATCAGAGAATGCTTTCGGATAATCGCTCTCTTTTCTATGGAAGAGTGCAATCTTTGCTCTGAGCAGCAATGCGGCTTCTCTGCAGACTCTTCCGTGATGAGCGGAATTCCTGCCGGGAATTGAAGCAATTGATTCGTCGGAAAGATCAGACATCATAAAATCATATATTTCATCCCTGGTCCCTTTATGTACATTGTACATATTTTCTGCTTTGATATAATGCTCGACCAAAGGTAGTTGTTCATATCCCATCCAAAGGTAATAATAGAAAAGCGAACGGTAGAATTTTGCTTCTGCTTTGACTGGGTCCGTGAATGACTTTCCAAGATTGCTGTTATCAATTTTGTCCAGCAGAAGACAGGCAGCAATCACGCCATTGTAAAGGCCGAAATCCCACTCATTCCACCAGGAACCACAGTCCCATTCTCCAAAACAGGATGTAGGCGTGTATGTGAATGTATCCCACTTTGTCTTCCACTGTCCTTCTCCGATGCCTCCACCGGTTTCGGACTCGTCGCTGAGCAGGGAAGAATAAGACCATACTTCCGGAAGACGTGTCTGCACTTCATTGATCACTGCATACAGGCCTTTCATCATCTCATCTTCACTTTTGTAGAATTCCGCTTCAGATATCTGCGTGGTCGGATTTACAGTCAGAAAATCCCCACAGGAAGCCACTGATATAATTGCAGCGAAAAATGCTGCAAGTCTGTATATTTTTTTCATACGTAAATAAATTCGTTATAATGTGCCTATAAATAGGCGTTTAATA
>JBJEBM010000012.1:0-4940 GCA_051870055.1 Candidatus Cryptobacteroides sp. | reverse complement strand
AATGTTAAACGCCTATTTATAGGCACATTATAACGAATTTATTTACGTATGAAAAGAATATTTCTCATACTGTTATTTATAGCATCTGTCATACCTGCTATGGCACAGAAAGACTTCGATATATATGTGCCAAAAGAATATGCACCTTTACATTATCGTCCATATACAACATTCAGGTTTACTCCTGAACCGTACAGAGAAGCAAACGTGATAGCAACTGTTCAGAAATTGAAAGAATTCCTGATAAAGACGAAAGCCTATCCTGAATTATATACTGAATATAAGGGTGACAGGAATGACTATGTAACGATAGCAGCCAAATATCTGGCAAAGGGTAAAGCTTTTGAGTATGAGTATATCGGCGACAAAAAACAAATGAAATACTTCCAGGAAGATTGGTTGTTTCTTGACAGGTATATATATGATGAAAAAATGATGGCCAATAAGCAAGCAGCGGAAAAGAGCATAAATGATTCCATTGCATTTCGAACGAAATTTGTCAGTGATTCCCTGGCGGCACGTCAGACCTTCGTCAAAGATTCTCTTGCGGCGAGAACGGAGTTTGTGGAAGATTCCCTGTATCGTGCGAATTACCGAAAAATACACCACTATGACCATGTCGTTTTCGACGGACCTCACGGAGAGCCTTTATTGTGCTATCGTAGGGGGAAGATTATCGATGGTAAAATCTTCAATGAATACGGGCTTGTGTCGAAAGTATACAAAGACGGTGAGTTGATACACGATTATGAATACAGCAATGAATATTTGCATTCAATCAACGTCATAGGAGATTCTTATCCAACTGGAGGATTTGACGATGGTGTACAGATACATGATAAGGTGAGAAGAATGAGAACTTTCTATTATTTCTTTTATCCTGAAAGGATTAATTATATTTTGTATTATAATGCAGATGGCTTGGACGAAAAAAAAATTGTATATGACAATAATGGGGACATCAAATATGAGATAGAGTATCTATCGTACTATCCAGACGATAAGACCGTTAAAACTGAAACGGTCACATATTATAAAGAGTCAGATATCAGTTACAACGGAAATTATAAGATAATAGATTTCTTCTCTGATGGAAGCAAAAAGAAGGCAATATTATTTAGAAAATTAAAATCAGGAGAACTGATCATTAAAGAAATATGGACATATCGCAACGGCTTTGCTGATGTCGAATATTATGATTTCAATGGTAATCTGGAACGACAGTCAACTGAGATACTGAGAAGCAGTTGGTTTTTTTAACGTCAGCATGATGCACAGTATATAAACAGCGCCGGTCACCTGCTATGATGAATTTCGGGAACATAACTCACCGCTCAGTCCAGTTTTCCACACGGAGACCCTGAATCCTGCCGAGGTGCTTCAGGTTTTCACTGACAAGAATACAGCTGTGTGCTATCGCACTGCTGGCAATCAGAAGATCGAAGTCCTCGAGCTGTGTACCGCCACAGACAAGACGGGCCTTCTCTCTTGCAAATATCTCGACCCCTTTGCTGATCGGTATCACTTCAATTGAAGAAACAAATTTATTCACAGCCCCCACAGGCACTGTAAATTGTCCTCGCAGCGTCAACTCCGCACGGAGAACAGGGCATAGAACGAAAAAACGGGGGACGGCTGCTTAGCCATCCCCCGTCAATGAGTATGTAGAAAATTATTTCTCTGAATCCTGGGATGCTCCGCCTCTGCGGCCTTTACCGCCACGACGCGGACCACGGTCTCCACGAGATGGACGGCCCTGTCCCTGAGGCTGTGCAGATGCTGCTGCGATACCAGCGTTAGGAGAGAGGTCTTTCTTTCCGTAAACCTCACCGTTGCAAATCCATACCTTGATACCGAGAACACCTACTTTGGTATGAGCCTCAGCGAGTGCATAGTCGATATCGGCACGGAATGTATGGAGAGGAGTACGTCCTTCCTTGAACATCTCGCTTCTTGCCATCTCGGCGCCGCCTACACGGCCGCTGATCTGGACCTTGATTCCCTCGGCACCTACACGCATAGCTGTGGAAACAGCCATCTTGATAGCCCTTCTGTAGGAAACACGGCCCTCAATCTGGCGGGCAATGCTGTCAGCCACGATAGCAGCGTCAACTTCCGGTCTTCTGACCTCGAAGATGTTGATCTGGACATCCTTGTTGGTGACCTTGTTGAGCTCTTTCTTGAGGTTGTCAACAGCTGTGCCACCCTTTCCGATGATGACACCCGGTCTTGCAGCCTGGATTGTCACTGTGATGAGCTTCAGAGTTCTCTCGATGACAATCTTGGAAATGCTTGCATTGGCAAGACGGTTGACAAGATATTTACGGATTTTGTAATCTTCCGCGATTTTTTCAGCGTAATTACCACCACACCAGTTAGAGACCCAACCACGGGTGATACCGATTCTGTTGCTGATAGGATTAGTTTTCTGTCCCATTATTTATTGTCCTCCACTGTTGTTGGTTTCTTAACATCAAGGATAATGGTAACGTGGTTGGAACGTTTGCGGATCCTGCCGGCCCTTCCCTGAGGACAAGGACGGATTCTCTTGAGAGTGCGTCCCTCGTCAACCATAAGGGTCTTGATATAAACATTACCGTTATCCAGTTCTTTTGATTTGTCCTGGTTTTTGGCCTCCCAGTTGGCAATGGCGCTGCGGAGAAGTGTCTCGAGCACCTTTGAAGGAGCTTTCTTCGAGTACTTCAGAAGGTCGAGAGCGCGGTTTACCTCAACACCTCTCACGGTGTCAGCCACCAGACGCATTTTACGAGGAGATGACGGAACGTCATTTACCTTCGCGATAGCAGTCTGCCGCTTAATCTCTTTCAGTCTTTCGGCCATTAATCTTTTACGTTTTCCCATAATTTCTGATCAATTAAGCGTTACTATTTCTTATTGTTGCCTGAATGGCCTCTGAAAGTCCTGGTAGGAGCGAACTCGCCGAGCTTGTGGCCAACCATGTTCTCAGTAACATAAACAGGAATGAACTTATTTCCGTTATGAACTGCGATTGTGTGACCTACGAAGTCAGGAGAGATCATACTTGCGCGTGACCAAGTCTTCACGACCTCTTTTTTCTTGCCACCATCATTCATAGCAAGAATTCGTTTTTCCAGAGCTTCCTGGATATATGGACCTTTTCTTAATGAACGACTCATAATCTCTAAAGTTTAATTCCGTTTATTTCTTTCTTCTTTCAATGATGAACTTGTTTGAAGTAGCCTTAGGATTACGTGTCTTGTAGCCCTTTGCAGGAAGTCCTTTGCGGGATCTCGGGTGACCTCCGGAAGCGCGTCCTTCACCACCACCCATAGGGTGATCAACCGGGTTCATTACAACACCACGGTTGTGAGGGCGTCTGCCGAGCCATCTGCTGCGTCCGGCCTTTCCTGACGACTCCAAATTGTGTTCTGGATTTGATACAACACCCACAGTCGCACGGCAGGTTGTAAGCACCATCCTGGTCTCGCCTGAAGGCAGGCGGAGGATAGCGTGGTTGCCCTCACGTGCAGCGAGCTGAGCGTATGTGCCTGCTGAACGGGCCATTGCGCCGCCCTGTCCAGGACGAAGCTCGATGTTGTGAACGAGTGTACCTACTGGAATTTCCCCAAGAGGGAGTGCGTTTCCGACCTCAGGTGCGACACCTGCGCCGGACTCGATGACCTGGCCTACTTTCAGTCCGTTAGGAGCGATGATGTATCTCTTCTCTCCGTCCTCGTACTGAACGAGCGCGATACGTGCGCTGCGGTTCGGATCATACTCTATTGTCAGTACTGTTGCTTTGCAATTGTCCTTTGCGCGGTGGAAATCGATGATACGGTACATTCTCTTGTGACCGCCGCCGATATAGCGCATAGTCATCTGACCTGTATTGTTGCGTCCACCTGTTTTCTTCAGAGGCTCAAGCAATGCCTTGTGAGGCTTCTTGGCGGTAATATCGTCAAAAGCGCTTATCACCCTTCCCCTTGTACCAGGAGTAACCGGTTTGAATTTTCTTGTTGCCATTGCCTTCCTCCTTAAATATTGCTATAGAAATCAATCTTGTCCTCTCCTGCGAGAGTCACGTATGCTTTCTTGAAGTGATTCATACGTCCTCTGAGCATTCCTGACTTTGTATAACGGGATTTTCTTTTCCCGTGGTAGTTCAATGTGTTGACAGCAGCGACTGAGACATTGTACATCTGCTCCACAGCTGCCTTGATCTGGATTTTGTTTGCTCCACGATCCACAATGAATCCGTAACGGTTCAACTTTTCGCCCTGAGCCGTCAATTTTTCTGTTACTATTGGCTTAATGATAATTCCCATCTCTCAAACTTTTTAGCGTCTTACTCTTGAGGCGAGGATATCCTGCACACCGTCCATAAGAACGAGCGAGTGCGCGTTCATGATGGTGTATGTGTTGATCTCATCAACAGTGATGACCTTTACCTGCTCGAGGTTGCGTGACGAAAGGTAAATATTGGCTGAATTTGAAGGAAGGACAAAGAGCACTTTCCTGTCGCCCGCGTTGATAGCGGAGAGAATCTGCATAAACTCTTTTGTCTTAGGAGCTTCCATAGCGAACTGCTCCACGAGGACAATCTTGTTCTCCCTTGCCTTGTATGAAAGAGCCGAGAATCTTGCAAGCGCTTTCACTTTCTTGTTCAGCTTGAAAGAGTAATCACGAGGTCTCGGACCGTGAGCGCGGCCACCGCCAACGTAGATGTTTGCCTTGATGCTGCCGTGACGTGCACCGCCGCCGCCTTTCTGGCGACCCTGCTTCTTGGTGCTGTATGACACCTCGCTGCGGTCTTTGGTCTTGGCAGTTCCCTGACGGTTGTTTGCCAGGTACTGGAGGACATCGAGATAGATAGCGTGGTCATTTGGCTCGATACCGAAAACCCTCTCGTCGAGCACGACCTTCTTTCCGGATTCAGTTCCGTCGATCTTCTTTACTGT
>JBJEBM010000011.1:0-4969 GCA_051870055.1 Candidatus Cryptobacteroides sp. | reverse complement strand
GAATCGCGGTACACAATCTTCGTCTGGACGGTCACGGAGTCCTTCACCGGCTTCGCCTCCAGAGTGTGCGACAGCTTTCCTGAACTTACGACCGCCTCGCTATGTGCATAGCGGTTGTCCAGGACAGATGCCGTGTCGGAAGTCTCATTCATCTGGACAATCTGCGGCCTCTCGATAACGACAGTATCTGTGACAAAGACAGTCTCGGTCTTTGTCTCGATTCGCACGGTTTCTGACTTGGCGGCCTGCCTGGTTGAAGCGCAGGCCGCTGTCAGAAGAGAGAGAGTGATGAGGTAAAGGATGTTTTTCATAGGTTGCTTTCTTGCTTGTCTGCCTTGTTCATCAGTTCGGCCTCGAACTTTCTGAACTTTACATCGTAGCTGGCCTTGACTCCGAGTATTGCACCGCACAGGACCAGAAGTTCCGACACGATTGAGATTGCGGAATTTGCAATCTCTCCAAGCGGAGGAATCAGGAACAGGCAGACTGCTGCTATAATCACCCCACTGCTGAAGCTGGCAATTGCGATGATGCTCTGAAGCCTGGTCAGTTCTATGTGCTTTTTCTCGGTCATAATTTAGCGTACAATGAAGATTCTGGTAAACTTGTTACCGGCATTGGAAGCCTCGTCGGCGTTGCCGTCCTTTGAGATGACAATAGTCCCGTTCTCCAAAGTAGCCGGATAGTACTTGCTGCCCAATGCGACTCCCGTTCCTTCGTTATAGATGACCGGGAAAGCACAGGTTACTTCCTCCGGCAAGCCGGGAACTGAGATTTCCACGGTCTGGGATTCATCGTCAAATGTGAGAGCGGAAGCCTTGAACACCAGCATCATCCAGTCTGAGGTCTCAACGGTGTAGATTTCAATATCCGAAGCCTCTCCTTTGTTGATGCTTGGTGTATGGGAAATTTTCTGATTGAGAGCCACTTCGCCTGTAACGAACTCCGGAATGAGTATCGTGCTGAGTTTCACGGTATATTCCCCGATGCTCTTGTACGGGATAATCTTGCCTATACTGATTGTGTTCTTGTCCTTGATCTGGACCTTCGTGATGGTTGCATACTTTACGCCATCCGAGAGAACGGTCACCAGAGCTGTTCCGATGCGGCTCTTGCTGAAAGGCAGATCGGCCACCGTGAGCTTCATCGGACGGATGCCGGAATAGTCCTCTGCCGTGGTATCAACGGTGAATACCCCGTCAAGCACCATCATCTTGTCGTTGTGGTACTCCTTTATCTGTATGTCTTCCGGAGCGAGTCCGAAATTGGTTGCGGTAATTGTAAGCATAGCATTTATCATATTGCCATAGGAATGGCAGTGTCAAACAATTTGAATGAGAGGTTTTTGTCTGCGGCAAGGTCGGTGACCTTGATGCTGGACGTGCTTCCTGTCTTGATGACCTCCACTTCCAGCATCTGTATAACCAGACCGTTGCTCTGCTGATGTGCAGCCAGGAAGAAGGCATCGAATGCAGGAATCTCTTCAGGGAAGTCCGGTGCAGGGTATGTCAAAGGTCCTGCCCCGTAAACTCCCATTCTTCCGGAAAGAGCTGCTACAGTTGGAGCCGGTATGAGTTCAAGATTTACATCATAGAAAATGCTGTATTGGCTTGCCTGCAGCGCGTCATTCTCATAGTGCAGCCGTCCTTCAATTTCAGGCTCTGGTTCAACGTCACGGACAAGGTATGCGAATGAGAATACATTGTTCGAGGTGTTGAAGAATCCTATATTCCGCTCTAATGCAGGCAGGGAGAAGAACCCTTCCTCCAAGCGGCACTCATTGACTCCTCCCAGATTGGTGTTGTTGTAGCACGCGGCTCCTATTACCGGTACATCGGCCGTAATGTCATCAGGAAGATTCTCGAAAAGTGCCTCCCAGTCCATTTTCTGCATCGCATAAGTGCAACTGTTAATCATCATATGGTAGAATGTCCATTTCTTGAACACTATGCAGAATGTGTATGATGAACTTAGAGAAAGGTAGCTGCCTTCAGTCACGCAGGTGATGTTTTTCTTTCTGCATCTGATTGAATTTCCACCCTGAGCAAGCTGACAATAGAGCGTCTGGATGTAGATAATCAGTTCTGTCTGGTCATCGAATACGGACAGTTTCTCGATACACAGAGTTTTTGCATCCTTCACCCAGGACTTTGCCACAGTGCCGCCGTCATAGGCAGAAATACTGCTGGAGGATGCACGGCGGTCAATAAACCGGACAACCACAGCCGCCTCTGCGCTGCGGTCTATTGAGAGGGCCGGAACGGTGATTTCCAACACATCTGCCGCCTTGTATTCATCGGATTGCGGGTTGCAGGTGAACTTGGCATTTAGAACAATATAGTTGCTCTCCTGGACATCCTTGAACTGGATAGTCCCGGCTCCGAAGTTGTTTGATATTGAGTTGAACATAGTGCTGCTGGTTTACTGTTGATAGAATACTCCCGGGCCGAAGACCTCTGTAGGCTTGATGTACTTTCCGCCCCTGTGCATAAAATTGATTTTAGTCTTGCCGCTTGAGGTTAGGGTCTGTATCTGGTAGGATTGCGGATGAATAGAACCATCATCCCCCATACCTCGTGCAAGCACAAAGGAAAAACCAATCAGTTCTGCAGGAAGGGTCTCTTCCAGATAGACTTCCGATGATGCCACGTTGCTGTGACCCAGACATACGGTGTCGAAACTGATGACAGGTGCATTGGTCGAGAAATCGACATCGATTGCTGAGACGTGCTGTTCCTCTTCCGGGTCAAGGCTATCCATCGTGACACGCATACGCGGCTGATAGGATGACTCTCCGGTGACTATGACAGAATCCTTGAACACCTGTCCTCCAATGCCGCTTTCTGTATTCATCCAGTATGCCTCGATGAATACCTTCTGTCCCGGGACAGGCTCAACGCCTATGGCCTTCAGGTAAAGAGAGGTAACGTCCGCTTCACCCCAGTCATCCTCGATGTCGCTCGCAAGGAGGACCGTCTTGCTCCAGCCGCTGGATATGCCGGCACTTTGGGACGCGGACATTTTTACGACCAATTTATACGGACTGGATTCGTGCTGTATGCCGGTGAATACAATCAGCTGCGGAGTCATCGAGACAGCAGCATAAGATACGTCTGGGATGGAATCAATATAGGACGGAGCATCCATCAGAATGGACTCGCTTGCCAGAGTTCGATTGATATTGATGCGGACAAATGCGTTGTGAGCAGTCATCTCGGCTGACGAGCCCAGATAGGATGCTGCTTTAAGATGTTTGGCCAAAACCTCCCAGGATTGCATTTGGGAATCGGTGAGCTGCTTATATGCCCGGGAGATTTTGGACAAACTGTTTCTGGAAGACGCTTGTGCAGGAGTGACTGTCCTGCTCTGCTTTGCACGGACCGAAAGAACATTGCGCCCGTTTACATTTCGTGCAGTAACTTCCTTTGCAGTTCCTGCAAAATCATTGAAGGCTATTGATGGTTTTGCTATCATAATCTATAGTTTTGTAGCAACCACCGATTCCACTGCAAATATAGCAAATATATTTCTATCTGATTATCAAGAGATAAGATATATTAACTTAAATAATGACTTTAATTAAATTGAAAAACTGAAAGATAGTCTTTTGGCCACACACCTGTAGCCGATCTTTGTGTCAATGAGAAGATACTTGCTCCGGACTTTGTAATCTCCTGTCAGGATTCCTGAAAGAGTTGAGAAATCCTCAACGGACACAGTCACGACCGACTCCGGACCGGAGCAGTTCTCTCCTGCCACGAACACACGCGGCCAGCTGCGGCAGATGCCTTCCTCAACGTGCCTGATATCAGCCCGGATGTGCAGCCGGTACCGCTCCGGTTCATCGGTATCGGACAGGAATACCCTGAATCCGAGAAGCAGCTGCCCTTCCTCCGTCAGTTGAGAAGAATCGAACACGGCCGAGAATATCGGAAAGTCCTCCCAGGGCGCAGGCTCCGGAATATGCTCATCGCCCAGCTGGGAGAATCCGTGATACGCACTGACAAACAAATTGTGGCCGGTGATGTGCGTTGTCCCATCGTATGGCGGACGGTGACTCAGGACTGATGTTGCGTATTCAGACCAGGTCTTTTGTGTCGGCGGATCCAGAGTCCGCCAGGCCTCCAGCGCACGGCGGTGCAGCTGTGATGCCTCCAACTGTGAAGGAGTACCGGGAGGAACAGATGCAGGGCGCTTCCGGTAGAAGCACTGTCCGTCTCGGTGGAAGTAGGTAATGTTGCCGGAAGAACCGAAGCAGTCCTCAATGCCGGCACTTGGAATAAATTTCGGCATAAGTCAAAGATTTAAGGTTATCAATACGGAAGAAACCTTCAGAGGCTGTCACAGTCCTGAAGGCTTCTGTATGTCGGGCAATCAGATTGCCCTCGTCAGCCGAGCTTCGAGGTATCTCGGCGTATGAACCCTTCCACTCAAAAGTATCTCCGAAGTATCAGAGAGGGGACAAAAAGCAAGGCAAGAAAATTTGACCGTCCCCGGAAACAGGTTCATCTTAGCAAGCAGTTGCAAAAATAACAAACTTCCGTAACAGTGTCAAGATTCCTGTAAAAGAGCTGTGTTTCAAACACCGGAGCAATTCAGACTAAAGCAGTAATTGAGCGCAACAGCCCCGAAATTTCAAATATATATGCACCCTTTCGTGTCCTTCGGGCGGGTGATGACGTTGAAATCCGCACCGAGGCTCAAGCGGGCGTTCATCAGATTGCCTGTGCTGTTTGGGGCCGGATGCAGCGACGGCATCAGCCGTGGCTGTAGCCGGACACAAATGGCATAGGAGGCAAGGCCGTAGGCCGCGGCAGGCTCCCGTCTTGATGCGGCTGAAGCGAGGCAGGACGGTGGACGGGAGCTTGCACTGACAGTCGAGTTCAAGCACTAACATTCTGCCGTTGATACGTAAGAGTCGGGCCGGCGGAGGGCAGTCGCTGCCGGAAGTGGAGGCGGAGCAGGTTGG
>JBJEBM010000010.1:0-24815 GCA_051870055.1 Candidatus Cryptobacteroides sp. | reverse complement strand
ATATCAACACCGAGACCAGCACTGATATCTGCCAGCATCTTAGTGGTGTCGTAAAGTTCCTCCATCGGAACGGAAAAAGCAGATAACTGCTTGGCATAAGAAGTCAAGTCAGAGAAAGAAAACGGAGACTTGACGGCCAACTGCTGCAACTGGGTAAAGATTCGGTCAGCACCGTCACTGTCTTGGAGAATGGCCTTCAATGTTTGGTGCTGTAATTCAAATTCGCCGCTGACACGAACCAGCGACGAAATGAACCTTTCTACAGTCCTTACACTAAAATAGGTAGCTGCATATCCGCCCAATTCCCGTAGCAGTCTCCCTTGATTGCCGTAATGTGTGTTTCCCTGCTGAATAAGACGATTAAGTCTTTCCTGTGCTGTAGCAGTCTGCAGTCGGGCCTTACGCTCTTTCTCGGCGTTAACAACAGCGGCAGAACCAGTTTTTTCAATCTCCCGGCGCTGACGCTGCAGTGATGCAACTGCTGCCGCCTCAGTTCGAGACTGTTCCTGTCTTACCTTCTCCTGCTGTTTTGCAACCTCAGCAACGGTCTTTGCCTGCTCTCGCTTAATCTTCTCGGTGTTTTTAGCAGACTCAACATCCGCCTTTGCAATCTGCTTCTTGATATCAAGCACATTAGACATCTGTGTATTGAAAGACTGAGCCACAGCTAAGTCCTCCTTTATCTTGCGGTTGAAATCCTCATCGTTGAGGATAACCTTAAAATTGAGCTGATCAATTTCCTTTCCCATAGAGGTATCTCGTTGAGGGGCTATTCGTCAGCAGCCCCAGAAAAAACTTCTTCCAATGTATAGGCTCGTTGCCCTGAGGCTTCTGCCTTCTTCCGGCGACGGGCTCTTGCTTTCTCCAGTGCTTCACGATTCAAGCGCTCGCACTCAACATCCGGATTATTATCTTTGAAGTTGTAGAGGGTATGCGGCAAATCTGCCTGCATTAGTTCGATTTGTGGCAGTGTTAAGACACAACGGTATCCCCAGTTCCGTTCCCAGCGTCCTAAGCAGAGACGGGGCTTCCCATATCCGGGGTATTTTTGGATGAAAGCGCTTTCGCGGCCAAAATCTGTTCGGCTTGGAAAGTCTCGGCTTCCTTTACTGTCATTCTCATCCAGTCCGCTCTCATATCCGTCAAGTACACCATATTTCTCCAAAACGGTTCGAGCGGAAGTTTTTTTTTACCTTCAACGATGATGGGCTCCATTTGGACTTCGGTATAACCACGCATAAACGCCCATATCCGCCACTTTATCGGATAGAACAACCGAATCTTCCAATAAGAGTTCAAAACGATTGTACAGGCGCATTTGATGCTGAAATACGGGTCAATACATACCGCCTTCAACGTGTCGCTGGAATCTTCGGGAATCTGCATTTCCCTTTCTCCCCACAACTTCGTCAAGCACTCTATCGTGTAGGGCTTCAAGCCCCTAACTTTAACGGTGCGTCGCGTCCCTACTATTGATATTGTCGTGGCCTCATCTTCCGTAATTTCACGAAGGGCCTGTCTCGCATTCTTATCGGGCTGTTTCATTGCTTGATTTAATTAAAAAGGGGACGGGGTATTGTAGGTCCCGCCCCCTTCGGAATGTTTCTGATATGTTCCAATTAAGCAGCTGCTTTCAGGA
Source organism: Candidatus Cryptobacteroides sp. (assembly GCA_051870055.1). Lineage (GTDB taxonomy): Bacteria > Bacteroidota > Bacteroidia > Bacteroidales > UBA932 > Cryptobacteroides. The sequence goes on along the minus strand of JBJEBM010000010.1, from coordinate 23,176 downwards.
CTGCAAACTTGGAGTATTTACCGTTAGCCAGAACGTAGCCAACGAACTTAACATACCCCGGCTTCTGGTGGTCATCGATTGCCGGAGGATTTACGACAATCTTAACGTGACCAAGTGCGATAGCGGTTTTCTTGGACTTGGACTCTACGAGCACAGTAACCTCAACCTCCTTCGCATCATTGTAGCCCTTTCCTTCGTACACGGTTCCTTCCTGACCCGTTATGGTCTTGCCGTCGCCGGAAACTTCCTCTCCAGCGTTGAAGAAGAAATCGAATACCTCGGTAGCCCAAGATGGGATATTTCCGTTGATGGTCCAGTCTCCGTTCTCGAAGTCGAAATCTATGATCTCATTGTACTGGTCAACACGGAATGCATTAGTGGAAGGGTCGGCAGGAGACAGCGTGAAGGTGTCCTGTTCAGTAAACACCTGATCTGCACCCTTGAAGTCCAACCCAGCGAGAGATACACCACCAGCGGTGTAAGGCAAAAGCGAAATTGCGGCGTTCCCCTTGTGAAGGTCGTCCAACATCGCTTTGGTAAGAGTTGCGTTGTTAGCCATAGCTATGAAATATTTACTTTAATGATTGTATTCAGTTGTATCACACGTGCGTGAAAGCCGTAATCGTCTGCCGTGTCTCCGAGCACATTTGGCGTTTCATCGAAAATATAGCGACCATCGCTAAATGGGAGGCCTGCTACTAATTTCTTATACATCACCGATAATTTCTTACCGTTCTTCTGGTTGGATATGTCTTTTGCAAATAGCGAGAGAAAAACATCACATTCTCCGTAAGCGCCACGATCCTTGACTACACCATTAACCTTAACAACGCAGAAGTCGTTGCCGCTGATGTCTGCAGATTTCGGTCTGTTATTGAAAACAGTAGCAGAAATTTTCAACTCATCGCGCACAATTTCCTTCAAACGAGTCTCGATGTCAGTTATGTCAAAGTCATTCATACTTTATGGAAATATTTATGAAAGTTTTCAATCACACTGCTTACTGATGCGTGTAAAAAGCGAATCTCGTAATCTACACGATACCAGTTATTTGCCATATCTGAGAGAACTACACCGTACCATCCCTGTCTTGGGCCTTCGCCCACTATCTCCTGCAGGCGATTCAGAGCCCGGCCCTTCGGAGTCCATTTTCCTTTGGCCTGTGATACGGCTTCGACAATCTGTCCGTTATGGACCAAACACCAACCAAGAGTATCATTCTCCTGCTCGTGCTTCATATCGGAGCCGTGTGCCTCGTGCAGTGCATCAAGAGCCTTATCGAGAATATGATACATCGTTATCTCAATAGTCTTGTCCTTCTCAACAAGGAGTCGGGCAAAACCTTGACGCAGACGCTTATCATTTTCCTCTCTAAATCCCATAGCTACTACTCGTTTTTAATGCGGTCAAACCAAATCAATGAACCAAGATTGAACGTATCCTTCTTAACTACCACACCTCTAAAAGTCTTTTCGTAGTCACTCAGTTCCAGAATATCACCCGGATTCAGCGGAGTAAGGAAAATTGGGCACGAAATCTTGTAGTCCGAGACAATCACATCCCCGGCACGCATCGTATTCATAGAACTCTGTCTATAGCCGAAAGGAATGCTATCTACTTCCTCCGTGATAAAGTTGCCTTTCGAGTCAAACGTAGGCTGGTTATCAACCATCACCACAGCAGTTAGAGAGACATACGACGAAATCGGATCTCCATTTTCATCTGTGATGGGATTTCCGTGCTCGTCAAGTCCTTCACGCACTACGCGGAGAGTATGTGGAAACCGAGGATTGTACATTACTTGTAAAGATCTCTCAACTTAAACTTACTCTTAGCGGCTTCCTCTGCCCGAGGGTCGTTCCATTTTGCGTATAGACGCATTGCTTGGTCTCGCAATGACTTACGGTCAAATACGTTTTTGGCCGACTTCTGGAGCTGGTAGCCGTTATCAGAAATGTATTCGCCAGATGATTTGACGGAGGATCCGGCAGCGTACATAAGAATATCGGCATAGCACAGGTCTCGCTGCTTCTCCGATAAATCGGAAGCAGCAGTCCCTGCCTCAATGCCACGATTGAAAAGTATCGCGGCAAGAGCTTCCGGGGTAAAGTCAAAATCGACCATACCCCGAAGCCAAGTTTCTACAGTGTACGCTGCCATAACCTTCGTCTGCGATTAAGCGATTGGGAAGAAGTAGAACATATACTGCGGCGATTCAGGCACTACCAGAGAGGTCATTTCTGTGAAATAACCCTGACACTTATTGACGGCATCAGCCTCAACTGTAAGGAGGAGGCGACCGTCGTAGAAGCGGCCATAGGTTGCTGCAGGATTCTCGAACGTGATAGGCATCACGGTCAGGATAGTTCCGATGTTTCCGTCAGGAACGAATACCAAAACATCGCTGTTGAAAGCGTTGATATTCGGCTTTTCCAGCTTCTTCTTGGTCTTGTCGTACTTCTCAACAGCTACAAGGCTGTCAATAGGCTTGACACTCACACCGATGATGTCCTCGAATATGGTGCGGCGCTGGCTCTCTTTCAGAACCTTAGCGGCAGCCAAGTTCGGATTGTCGGTGTTTGACTCAGGCCAAAGATTGAGGGCGATTGTTTTGAGCACAGAGGTGTGCTTCAAAATCCTGCGGTAGAAAGCAGCATTGACTTCCAGATGGCCCTTGATACCCTTATCGAGGATAGGCTGCAGCCAGTCAATGATATCCTGACAAACATCAGCATTTGCACCCTCAGTAGCATAGGTGCTGTCAGTCCACCACTTACGGCTGTTGTCGCTATTTCCTCGGAAGGTAGAGGCATTCACCTTATTGCCGGAAGGAATGCTGGCGCTGAATGTCACGTTCTTGATACCTTTCGGGTTGTTTGTGTCAGTCAAGGTCAGTTTACCAGCAGACACCATCTGATGCCTCTGATATGTCAGAGAGTTTGTATGGCCGCCGATAAGGTCGTCAAGTGTCTCGAACAATTTCTTCTTTGCAGAACGGACGGCCTCGTCGCTGGTTTCGCCAAAGAGTTTCTCTGTGATGAGCTGCTTACGCACTTTGTCCTCGTTGAAGTATATTACATCCTTCATACGAGGAATCTTGCCAGTAAGCAGAGATGCACCTTCGGCTCCACGTGGGATTGGTTTGGAGTCAAGGTCGTAGTAGTTCGCCATTGCGGTAATGCCGAGCTCCTTCTGAACCTGCTCGTAGGTAAACTCCAGCTGCATATCTGGGTCGAAGGAGAAGCCTTCGACATTCAGGCCATTGTACTTCTCGGCAAGAGTCTTGTCGAGGAAGCCCTGCAGACGCTTACTGGAGGTATCGCCACGGAAAGCACGAGACAGAAGGTCGTAGAATTGTACAGGATTAGTATTCATAACGTTTCTCTCCTATGGTTTATTCGTTGTGCTGATACACTCCCGGGACAGCTTTCGCCATCTGAGCCTTAATAAGGCTGGCTGGAGTGCGGTCGATGAGAATGCCGGATGGGTTATGCATAATGGCAGCACCAGTGGCAGCAGTTTCCTCGGCGGTAACGTCGAACTCACGGCCAATGAAGATGTCATTGTACAAATAGGCGTTTGGAGCCACAGCTCCCTCGGCAATAGGGGAAAGGACTACGACATCGTTTACACCAGCGCCTTCAATAGCTGCAGTGATTTTGTAAACGTTTGCGTCCTCGGTGGCTTCTACTGCAGTAATAGCAACGGCAGCAGAGATGGCGGATAAGTCGTTACCTACCTTCTGAAGGTAGTCATTGACAGTCGGCATAATGCCGTAATTGCCAACGTTTACGGTGAGCACGCCTTCCGCAACTGCAGTAACCTGCATAACAAGGAAAGGAGTAATCACCTTATTAGCGATGTTGATTGGGCAACCAGCCTGATACAGAGCACCTGCTTTGAGGTAGTTCCGATCAAGAGTGCCACCAACAGGAACGGCTTCGACGTGGTTGCCGAGCCAAATTGGGATGGTCAGATTACCGAACTCATCCTTTGTCCTGCCATAAGCATTGAAAGAACTTTTCATCGGATTATCGAGTTTAATAGTTGATTTTATTCTTCTTTCTTAGGGAGCTTACCGTCGCGGCGCAGTTCTTCCGCAAAGTCGTCATCCTCCTTTCCCGTGTATTCAGGAACAGTGGTTTTATGAGCGCGCGGAACCGGACCGTCACCATAGAACTGTGTGTACTTGGCATCGTAGGCTGATTTGAGGGTAGCGGCGATGTCATCAACCTTATCCTCCTCCTTGAACTCAGCCTTATCCAGCACCAAATCCAGAATGTTGTCGTTGTCCGACCCCTGTTCCTTCATCTTAGCTCGGATATTGGCTAACTTCTCTGTGCGAGCAGCCTTCTCTTTCGCATCTTTGTTCTCTTTTTCAAGAGCCGCAATGCGAGCCAAGAGTTCCTTGTTCTTCTCATCGTCCTCTTTTTTTGGAGGTACATTGGTCTCGGGATGCTCCTGTTTATACTTATCGAACTCGGCCTGCAGGTTTGCCTTTTCAGTACGCACCTTGTCAGTATCGGTCTGATAAGCTTTGATGAGTGCTTTGGTTTCGTCAGACTTAACGACCCCATCAATCTCATCTTCTTTGGTAACGGTTTTTACAAGGACAGAGGCCACCCCGTCAAACGCCTTGTCGCTCAACCCCGACTTCGCGTACTCGGTTTTGAGAGCTGTCAATAGTTTTGTTTTCATACAAACTGTTTTTGATTATACATTAAAAGTCCGCACGGAAATGGGGCTAGCCTCACTTCTGCACGGACTCATTTGGTCTCTTGGACGCTATCGGTCGCTATTGTGTCTCTATGAACGCTCTATATGTTGTCTCCCTGAATCTCGACCTCACTCTTAGCTTTACAGTTGCGACACACAATACTATAGCGAAGCCTTCCTTTCAGTTCCAGAATACGAACGGGAAGCGCCTTTCCGCACTGCGGACAAGCCACTTTAATCTCCTTCTTTATGTTCTTACTTTCGTTCATATCCGGAGCAAAGATATAAAACCAATCCAAACAAAATGAAATAATTATTTCAGATTATTTCAATAAAAATATGACCTTTGCTCTTGTATGGTAAAAAAAGTAATAAGAGACGACAGTAAATATCTGGACCCCGTGTTCTTGAAATACGGGCAAAAGGTCTATACATACGAGTTCATCGAAATGCTGCGCGAAGAAAATTTGCAGTTGAAGATGCAGGGAAAAACGTCTTATAATCTTGTACCGCAGAAAGGATTTCAAGAGCGTGTTGAAGAAGCAGATGCCGACCTTGTTATAATAGGAGGTAAGAAAGGAGGAGGTAAGAGTTGGATAGCCCTATTCAAAGCTCTGCCTTACATATTCAACCCCGATGTATCTCTCTATGCATTCCGTAAATACGAGGACGACGTAAAACGTGGTCCGTGGAAGTCCAGCAAACCAGTGTTTCGAGGCTTTGGCATTCCCAAAGAATCATCTTTTGAATGGGCCTTCCTGAACGGAAAAGGAGCTACGATGAAGATGGAGCACCTAATGGACCTCGGGAAGATTACAGACCGATTCCGTGGTGCTGAGATGGCATACATTGACCTTGAAGAATTGCCAGAACATACGCGCGAAAACGTCAAAATCATCTTTGATTTCCTCGCTGTAAACCGAAATACTGCAGGTGTCAAGTCACAAGTTGTAGCTACTTGTAACCCGGTAGGCTGGAGCAACAAATTGCGAAAATTTATGGAATGGTATATCGACCCGGAGACTGACACCGTGATACCTGAGCGCGACGGAAAAAAACGATATATGTTCAACTGGGGCGATGATATCAACCAAATTGCATCAGGTGACTCGTGGCAAGAAGTATATGCACATCCAAAAGCTAAGGAAAAGATTGACTTGCTCCTAATGGGAGCGCCAGACCTTACGCCGGAGGATATGATACTTACGGTACAGTTCATTGAGGGAGATTACTCTGACAACAAAATACTGCAGGTAGCAGACAAACGATATGTATCGCGTCTTGCCAGTGGAGGTGGTGCATCGGTTATCAACGATATGCGTGGCATCTGGCGTGATGTTGAGAGCGGAACCAGCCTTTTGACTGCAGACGAAATGGAAGCGTTCTTTAACAATACTGAACGCCGGAATGGAGTTATGAGGGCAAGCGCCGATGTTGCACTCACCGGAGACTTTTTCGTAATATGGGCCTTTGACGGTCATCACGTATGCGACTTGGAAGCGTGGTTCGGTGCGCCATCAGATGAAGTAGTCCCATTCATTAAGAAATTTTTGAAGAAAAACGGAGTCCGGGAAGAAAACTTTACCTATGATAAAAATGGTCTCGGACTCTGGCTGGAAGGACATTTCAAGTCAAGCATCGGCTTCAACAATAAGAGTGCTGCCAGCGACCCACGTCTATGGAATAACCTCAAATCCGAAAGTGCTGAGAAGTTTGTGAAAGCTATAAAGGGAAGGGAATACAGTATTTCAGAAGATATTCTCAACCGCAAATTCACCGATAAGAAAGGACATACCTTTACCGTCCGCGATCGTCTTATGGCAGAAAGAATGGCTCTAAAACGCAAGGATAATGAGGCTCGTTTTGAGATCATCACTAAACAACAGATGAAATTGGAAGTTGGCCATAGCCCAGACTTTATAGAAGGTCTTTTTATGGTCACACCGCTTATGGCCAAAAACAAAAAATGCGTCCGAAAAGGCTTTGAAAATATGTAAATCCATAAAGATATGAGTTATACTATTGACACTATGACTCCGGACAAAATTCGTGTCAAGGAGTCCTTCAAGCGACTGCTACCTCCGGCACTTGTTGGCCCGGGTCCTTTGCAAACCCCTCGCGGAAACATCAATGCGATAGCAAACTATGGTGTAGATCCGCTCCAGTACGAACTACGCACACAATCTGATTTCCTTCGGGAATATGATGTAAACGCGCACCTCATCAACTCGATGAAGTACTATCCTAATCCGTTCAGTAAAGACAGTGACGGAAAGGTATATCAGAAAATCAAGAGCAGGGTAGCCGTAGGATTTCAGTCTCGCATTCACACAAAGCGCCTTACCGCTTTGATTGGTAATAATGTAAGTCATCGTCTCATACGAAGTTTCAAAGACTCAGAAGCAGCACAGGAATGGCTCGCAGACTTCCGTGAAGGATGGGAGGAGAAAAATATTGAAGTAGCTATCCACGATGCAATTTCCGCCGATGGCAAGACAGGAGACTGCGCAATTTGCTTTTTTCTGTCAAAGAACAAGGTTGGTTGGCGCATTTTCTCCTACGAGAACGGCGATATCCTCTATCCTCATTACGATCGCCTCACAGGGGAAATGACTCTATTCGCCCGAGAATATACAGAAGGCGAACCCGATGGGGAACAAGTCACTTTCCTCGATGTATGGGATGATACTTCGTATATCCGTTATAAAAAGTCTCTTAAAGACAACAAAAATGAGTGGGAGATAGACGAACCCAAAGCGAAGCACAACTTCCCGATGTGCCCAATCGCCTATCACCGCTATGGTGAACCGTTCTGGACTCCGAGTCAGTCTCTCATCGAGAACTACGAGTTGTCTCTGTCCCAGTTTGCAGAGAATAACGCAGCATACGCCCTTCGTATTCTCTACACAATCGGTGAAGAAATGGAGGTTATCAGTAATTTGGACGGAACTCCTCAGCGAATCGATTCAAGCGACCCTAACGCAAAAATCGGATTCTTGGAACCTGCGGACGCAGCCAAGTCCTTTGAAACTCAGCTCAACAAACTGGAGCAGAATATTATGCGAAGTTCATTTGCAGTAGAAACACCAGAAATCAAGAGCGGAAGCGATATGAGTTCACTCACGGTTAAGATGCTTTTCGCTGACTCTTATCTCAAAGCATTGACGGACGCGCTTAGGTATCAGATATTCCTTGACAGAGCTACATCATTATTCAAGTACGGATACGGCGTTGAGGTCAAGCACCGTAGCGACTATAACAAATTCAAAATCAAGGCTGAGCTCCTTCCTTTCGTCTTTATGAGTGAAAACGAAATCGTAGCAGCTATTGTACAATTAGTCGGCAGCGGTGTGCTCTCTAAGCAGACAGCCTCAGAGATTGCCTATAACTCTGGCTATGGTACTGCAGACGAATGGAGCCGAATAATCAACGAGGCACACGCGGAAATGGTAGCCGAGGCAAATGCCAGCAAACAGGCTAACGTTATAGCAGAAACTCGCCAGCAACAGTTGTAGGCTATGGAAAAGATTATTAAACAAATGGAAAAGGTAGAGGGCGATGTTAGACGTAACATTCGCCCTTCTATTTCTGAAATCGTGCTACTGGCCGAAGCTTACCGCAGATGGGGAAAGGACTTTTCATTTAATATCAACGAGGCCCTTGATCAAGCCGTAAATAAATCATTGCTTAGCTTGTCGGACCGAATCCTTGATGACATCATTACAAGGTTGGATTACGCCATAGCCGAGGCAGAAGCTGACGAGTATGATCTTGACTGTAAGTCTTATGCCGCACGAGAAATAAATGGCGATACGGCACAGAACAGAATAGACGGCTATGTCTCCCGGCTGAAATATCTTTTTGAGGCTGGCATTGCCATCGGATTCGTAAACAAAATGTCACGAGCCAAGATAGAATCCTTCCTGATGCAGTTGATAGCCAACCCGAATTATATGATGATGATACCAAACGCGAGAAAGGAAAGAGGCTATGCCGCTACTTACATTATGGATGGAGACCTGAACTCGGGACGGGGCATAAACTCAAACATCGTAAAAGCAATTTCAATCGTAGGAACAACGATGATAGCAGATGCCTTCCACTACGGCAAAATCCAAACATATAAAAATAAAGGGGCAATCGGATATGGAGTGAAACGAAACTCAAATTTCGACTGCCCCGACTGTGATGCAGAGTGCGCCGTAATACATCCACTAACGGAAATCGTGGTTCCGGTCCACCCCAACTGCTGCTGCTCTACTTATCCTGTTTTCTCAGAGGTTTTAGACGAGCCCTAAGCTGATCTAACCGTTTCCGACCGTCAGTGATGATGGCATCAGCCCTTAATACCCAATCCCAAGAACCCTCCGCTGCGAGTCCGCGACGGAGGTTTTCTATACAGCGTAAGTCGAACTCGACACGATGCAATTCGGATTCGATATTCTTGGACTTAGCCATTACTCTGCTGGAGTTTCAGGCTTTGATGTCTCGGGTGTGGCAGAATCAGCATCCTCTTTCGTCTTGTCTGCAATTTCTTCAACTGCCTCGTGCAATTCTTTCTCCTCCTGCAGGATTTTCGCATCCTCATCAGGAGAGATCTCCTCCTTGATACCGTACACATCCTTATGTCGATTGATGCAGGCCAGTACTGCGTTATTGATGTCATCATAAAAAGTAGCATCTGGCACGGTGCAGAGGAAATTATACATCAGAGTGGCGTAGTTGTGAAGGTCAGTCTCATACTTCTTCGGATCCTCCATCATCATTTCTATGAGCTGGGCCTTCGCAATGCCACGATGTATGCGGTGCGTAATGGTGAGGCTGATGTCCTGCACCTTGATGTGGTTATCCTCCAGAGTGTACACAAAATTCCCGACACGAATGTCTCGCTTGTCGAGTTTAATTTTTCCGTTCAGAATCTTCATTATCTTTTCCTGTTATAGTTGAAAAATTTCCTTTTCCGTACCCAAAATTTCCGATATCGTGCGATTTTTGCTGAAAACCGTGCGAAAATTGCCTTTTTTCGTTCCAATTCTGCCATATTACGTATCAATACGATAGAGGAAGTATCTCACCTCAACGCCCCTGTCCTTCGCCACGTGATAGAGAGTAAGTTCACGGGTGATGGCATCCTTCGTCATACTGCCACCGAGTCCATTGAATATTCGACTCGACGGTACACGCTCCGGCTCCTGTCCGCTATACTGAGGCTTCACATCGTATCCTATCTTGCTGAGGAAAGCCAGTAGTGGGCTGACTTTGTACTTCCGGACTTCGCGCTTCATTGATGAAACGGCTTTCTCCATTCTGATACAGGTGGTGAAAGTTCCTTCGTGTTTCAACAAGCGACGACGGCCGTCCATAACCCATCTGAATATTCCGGGCAATTCCGTTTCACAAATCTCTGCCGCGAGCTTTTTGTTCTGGCGCTCAGGCGGAATCACGACATCAAACTGAAATGGCATCAGCCTGCGGAAGAAGGCATCGGTATCGTCTCGGAAACGCGGCCTCTCATTGAATGCAAATACCAGCGGAGGACATTTGATAACGACATTTCCTTCATAGATACGCCATCCCTGTACATCCTGACTGGAAGAAAGAGCTTTTAGTCCTGAGTCAAAAGCAGCACTGCGCTTAATGTCCGGTGCAAAGTTGAGCTTCTTTCCGGCGACACTTACCAACTGCTTATTATCGATGAGTTGGTCAGGCGAGAGAAAAGACACCCACTCCTTGCCGATAACATTCTTCATCACATCGAAGATAACGCTCTTGCCGTTACTACCTGCGCCTATGAGTAATGCCATCTTCTCGATACTGAACTTGTCCCGGTCCACATAACACATCCCGAAAAACTCCTGCAAACAGGCTCTTTCCGTAGAATCCGGCAAAACCTCCTCCAGAAAGGCCGTCCATTTCGGACAGGTGGCATCAGCATACCAGTCATAGGGCAGACAGTAGTCCGTAATATGCCGCTTATCAAACGTGAACGCCTTATTTCTATGAATGTCGTAAACGCAGTTTTGAAAACAGACCTTATCCGGGTCATTCCTATAAGACTTCTCGAATATTACGGAGAATGGCATATCTCCTATTTTTTTTGTGTCAGAGGCTCCAACCCCGAACTCAGGCAGAATATTAGCCACTATCAGCGTAAGGCTGCGGCTGGAGAGAGTGGAATAAGCCCGACCATTAAAGAAAGCCAGCCTATTGTCGATATAGCATAAGCTGCTGGCAGCAATAGCACGTCGCAACACAGTCACATAGCCATCAATACGCTCGGTGCCAGAACGCAACCGCGACAGGTGCGCAATGTCGTCAGCGCTTGGGCGTAACAGGACCAGCAACTCCTGCTTTAATGTGTCGAGGTTGTCAATCATCTTTTCTTACCTTTAAGACGGAACGGATGATGATGTTACCGCTTTCATCTACATACTCCTCGAAATCGAAATAGTCGCGGTACTCTACCCTCATCAGGTCCAAAGTACGGATGACGCACTGCTTCTCGCCAAAGAGCCGGGCCATAACATTCATATCACGAGGGTCGCGATACTTTGCCTGACGACGCATCATTTTTGCCTGCTTCCGACTATCTATTACTGTGACGAGACTAATCCTGCGATAGGGTAGTTGAGAGGAGTGCTCCAACGCCTCGGACCACCTACGAAAAAGGACGGCAAAGTCGTGCCTCAGCTTTTGGCATAATTCATACCAATTCTTTTTTTTCTGTCCCATTTTGCACCAATTTTTACATACTACTTTTTGACCTCTTTGAACCAGACAAATTTCCTGTCACGGCGGTCAAAAGCGCTGCATTGCAAATCACCGCATCCGAGGTATAACTTCGATAATGAGCAGCCGCTACAAGCCTCGCTCGGCAGACTTATCTTCTCCGCCTCCTCGCAACGAAAAACTCGGCTCCTGACTACTACATTTCCCCCTATCTCAACGAATCGGGTAGGCAACGCAGATTTCCTTCCCAGCAAAGCCTTCTCCTCGTTATAGGCGGCAATAACCTCACTGACGAACTGTATCTCATCCGCCGTGAATGACGCAGTATCAGGCCGCATCCTATGTAGTATCTTTTCCGCAAGTTTCATAGTGCAAAGTTAAACCTTTTCTGAAATAAACAACAATGAATGTTTCACCCCCTCCCGGACCCTCCCCCTTTTCTCTTTTTCTCGAAAATTATCGAAAAACGATAAATTTATAGGAGATAACTGCTTGATAATCAATATCCTCGTTGATTTCTCGTTAATTCTCGTTAATTTTTCAGCAAATTCGCAACAGAAAGTATTGTGTATCAGCAATATAGATATATTCGTTAATTTATTCTTATTACCTTTAATACGCGTAGGCAGGAAGAAGTAATAATTTAATGTTTTTTATCCAAAATCAACGAGGGTATTGTAAATCAATGAGTTACAAGCGAAATTCTACACGAAAAACAACGAGAAATCAACGAGAGTAGTGATAATCAGCGCCTTACACTTCCGCAACCGCATTGGGCCAATACCAGAAAAAAAATAAAAAAAATTTCGAGAGAAGGGGTCTGCAAAGACGGCTTTTATATACTTCCCCCCTCCACCGGTCCAGCCTGCTAGCGCTGTCGCTGGTTCAAGCTTTCTCCGTTTACATTATCCATAATATGTAAATTAATCTTGCGTGCTTTCTTCATCCCTCGCGGCGTTTTGGTATAAAATACAATCTTTACAGCGCAAAGAGGTGTAAAACCTTTGAATATCTGGTTTTTTTTCGTCCTCGTTCGTTGTCGCTGCTATCATTTTTTGAATAGCTTGGATAGCGTCCGCTCTGGCTTTCGGATCCTGAATGTCGTTTGCTAGTTTGTTCAATTCTTTCAGCGCGTTTGCCGTGTCGGTGAAATCAATTTGCTTTTTTTTCCCTTGCAGCTTTCCGGCTTTCCCGCTTTCGTTTCCTTCCTCCGTTTCCTGTTCATCCTCTCCGGCGGCTGCTTCTGCAGCTCTGGCGGCGTCGTATTTCAACGTAAATATATTTTCCTGCTCCCGGTAGAAATCGACAACGGCGGCCGTATGCTTGTATTTACTTGCATATTCGCGAAGTGTTTTTTTGTTCGTCGTGTCTGTTCCCGGGTCCTTGCCTCTGGAAATTAAATATATTTTGTTCCAATCTTTACAGCCTGTGACAATAGCCCAAATTATAGCGGTTTTTTCTAACTGGTTAAGCTCTCTAACTTTATAAGCGTTTTTTTGCGTTGCTGTCATTTGTTTTTTGCTCTGGAACTGTTTCAGGCTTCCGCGGTGTACGTGCTTTCCTGCTGTCCCGGCTCCGCAAAGATAGAAAGAAAAATTTTAATGAAAGATTATGAAATAAATTTTGCGGTTTAATAAAATATTATTATATTTGCTAAGGATTTAGAACGGGACCCGCGCCGGGAAAAGGGCGGTAATATTTTATGAAACGCACAAATTTACAAAAAGCTGTCATTTGCTTGGGTCTTAATGATAAAAGGACCAAAAAACAAGAGATCGAAACAGGCCGCGCCGCTGAAATTCTTTCCGGGCTGCTGTGTGAACGCTTCGCCGGGGCAACTGTAACGACTTGCGCCGGGATTTATACACACGACAACGGCGATCAGGTCCGGGAAAATTCGTTTAGCATTGTGTTATATTTCGTAACTCTGGAACAGGTCCGGGAGTTTGCCGGGGAGCTGTGCCGGGTGTTTAATCAGGATTGCGTAACCGTTGAAACAGTGCGCCGGGGCTTTTTCGGGGACCGTTTAAGCGTTGAATTTTACAGCCCGGCGGAATAATCCGCCCGGCTTTGCGGCTGTCTGGGACCGTCGCCGGGATCGTCGCCCGGGGCCGCGCAAATCTTAATATTTTTGGATTATGCAAAAATTCACTATTTCCGTAACTGTTCCAAGTGAACGCGCCGCGCTTGCTATTGTTGAAATTTGCCGGATCTGCTACAGTTCCGCGCGTCTGGTTTATTGTTCCATATTTGGCGGAATGATTCAGGACGGCCGCGCCGTAATAGAATGCACGGCAGAAAATGAAAGAGAGCGCCGCCGGGGCTGGTCCGCGTTTGTTGACAGAATGCACCTGAACGAATACGGGCAAATGATTTATTAAACCCTTTCTAAATCCGCCGCCGCTGGTTTTGGACTTTTCCGGGATCGTTACCCGGCAGCGGCCAAAATACTAACAATTAAAACCGCAGCCGACGGAATACAAACAGGCAAAAAGTATATGGAACTTATTAAAAAAATCGAATTGAATGGTATCAGATTTGAAATTTACGGCCAGTATTACGAGACCCGGAACAGCTGGGGACATTATGGCTATTTAATGCAGAACGGCAGCGAAATAGCCCGGGAAAAAATCCGCTATTACAATAGGACTTGGGAGGCTTACCGCTTCCGGAGTGCGGGCCGTGGCGCTGTTTACAACTGGATGAAACAGCTACAGGCGGCAGCGCTTGAACGCTACAGGGAGGCCACGGGCCGGATCCGTTTGTCTCAATCCCTGAAAGATGAAATTTATAAACAGGATCCGGACATAATGAACGCCCGGGCAATTCTGGCCGCGCTGTAATTGCTGGAGGACTGACCGGGCACGGAGGACGAAAAGGGGCAGCGACAGCCCCGCCCGGTCCTATCTTTATAACTTTTTGAGCCGATGAGCCAATGGCATATAACGGGCAATTTTTACGATGGAAAAGGCATTTATTCACAAAGTTTGCGACGCCCTGACAGCTGCGGCCGTCTCTATGTTGCGCGTCCTTATCCGGGCAGAAAAAACGGTATTTTTCAGAACAGGACGAAGGGGCCGGGCCCTGCGCTGGTACTGGAACGAATCCGGGACCAGATTGCAAAAAGCCCTGAACCGGGAGCACGGCACGGCCTACGAATACGGATATATCCACGAATAGGGAGGCAGCTATGAAAACGATCCGGCAAATAGTAATGGACACGCCCCGGGCCAGTTTCGGACGTCCATATATCAGGGAGGAGGAGGACGGAACCACCACGATAAAAACCGGGAGCGCGGCGGATGCTGTGCGGGTAGTCAATGTTCTGCGGGCGGCTGGGTATGTTGCCAGACTGGAGGAGCCAAGAGAGGCCACCCGGGTACGGGCTTCGGCTCTGGCCTGTCTTATCTGAACGAACGAAGGAAGGAGCCCGGGGACAGTCCAGAACAGGGAGGCGGGAGCCCTGCCGGGCACAAAGTCAAATTTTAATTATATAGATTATGAGAACAGCGTATTTTATCGTAACAATCCCGGACGGGGAACACTTCGTAACAGCAGCCACGACAAACGGCCAGAAGCTCGAATACTCAGATTTATTTGATGCAGCCCTAATATATCGCTATTTTGCCCCGGGAGCTGTCACCGTTAAGAGGATAACGGCACAGGAAGCAAAGAAAAGGCAGGACAGGCCCGCCAGCTTCCGGGATTTGTTCAGGCTTGGGCACTGGCAATAAAATTTTCTGAAACTTTCTGCAAAATTGTTTGTACTTTAATAAGATTTTATTAACTTTGCAACATAATTAGAACGGACGAGCCAACCGAGACAAACGGGCACTTTTAGCTATGTCACAGACAAACACCAACAAGAGAACCACGCGCAAAGATGAGAAGAACTGGATCGCCGGAATCGTTTCGGCTATCCCTGCCGACCGTCTGAACGAGAGCGGCGACCCATTCAAGACTGTAGCCGAGGATATCCAGCGCATAATGTACGACCGCAACGGCAAAAGCTATTACAAGACAGCACAGGACGCGGCGGAGCACTATCTCCGGGGTCTGGGCCTGCACGGTTTCCCATACACAAACGAGGACCACGCCGCGATCCTGACGGGCTGGGGCTTTAAGGCTACGGACAGAAATATTGAGAGGTTCTGGGGATTTAGCGCCGGGCTTCTGGTCGAAGTCCTGCAGGACAATGGCCTGACAATATAAGACCAAGCCGGGGACGGAGGACGGCCACAGGGAGCGACACCCTGCCCCGGCTCTAACTTTTAAGAACTGACGGCCACAGGATAACAGGCCAGAAAAAGATTATGAGCATACCGAATTTTCACAAAGTAAACGCCAGTAAGTATTACGTATTAGACGGCCGCACCTTTTACAATGAGGAAGGGGAACAGCTGGAAGGATGGCAGGAAGGGTGCACGACTTACGACGATACGAAGGACGACATCGAAGTTATCAGGGAGAATGCCGGGGCCAATGACAGAAAGGGATGGGCCGGGTATTATGACCACTGGCACGTACCTACGAAAGACTACAGGCCCGCACCTTACGGGGAAGGCGTTACCATCATCTGCCAAAATACGGCGCTCGTCGAACTGTCTCCAGCCTGCAATATCGAAATAAAGACGGAAATACACTACAGGCCGGGCCGATACGAAGCCGGGGTGCTGGACTGGGCCATCTTTGCTGAGGATGAGCACGGCAGCAGCTTCTCAGGTGAGTATGAGCCGGAGGACGTGGACGGGTTGGTCGAGGATGCTTTGGACTTCGTGGACTGGCGGGAATCCATCTGGAACCGTGGCTTAATTAAGATGCAGGCCCGAAACATCGAGAAGAAAATCAGGCAGGCAATAACAGCAGCACAGACTCTGGCCGAGGACTTCTGCCGGAAGAACTGCACCGGAGTATATGAACTGGCCTATATGTTAAGCAATGGCGAGGCCGGGTATAACAAAATTGCATAACATCAAATTTTAAGTATATGAAAATCGAAATTACACAAAGACAGGCAGAAGTTTTGGCGCTGGCCGTTACCAACTATATTCAAGCACTGGAGGACCACAGCAAAATGTCCGGATCACTTCTGGGAGCAGACTTCCACGATAAGACAAAAGCATACAAGGAGGAAGCCCATACCGTTTTAGATGCCATATTAAAAGCCAACACAAAGGAAAGGGCAGGAGATTATCCTATTTTCAGGAAGGAGCAGAAAAACCTTGCAACAGAGGCTTTCTGGTACATAAAAAAACAGGTGGATGAGCAGGGCCGGATTCGTGCCGAAACAAAACACGCCGGGGCCACGATAGAGTGGGATGACTGCGACCGCTTCCCATACGTGGGGATAGGAACCCGGGGCGAGGTCCTTATGTATTCCGATAACTGGAATGCATACACCGCCCAAGACTCCGACATCTTGAAAATAGCTATCAAATTACAGGAGGAACAGGGTAATGTTTAGCTTTGCAGTGATTGGCTACGCCATTATTTACTGGTTCATTGTTACGTGGATTTATTTAGCAATTAAAGACAGGAGGAACAAGAAATGAGAACTACGCATTTCAGACCAATGAAAAGAGATAAGCAGGCCGGGAATAAGGCAAAGGCTCTCGCCCGAGTAATGGCCCAGCAACTTCGACAGGCGGGACATATCGTAGCCGAGTCCGTCAAGGGAGAATACGTCACCAACGCTAAGTTTGAGACGGTGCAGGATTTGGCCTATAAACTTGCCGAAGGACAGCCACAATACAGCACGGCTAACCTCTCAATTTTCGAGACAGAATAATGTGCAGATACATTGCATAATTACACCTTACCTTTGCAGCGTTAAAACAAAACCGCGAGTCCGGCGGAATAGAAGAAGGACCACACCAATATGGAAATGACAATATCCCAGATCCGAATGAAAGCCGACATCATCAAGGCATACAAGACTATCGACGAACTGGTCCCCGGAGATTTTCTGTACTTAGTTTGCTCTGGCCTAAAAAACGACGGAGGAATCCGCGATGCTATGTACTGGATAGATTACTATTACAGAACGAAAGACGAAGTTATTATCCGCCCCACACTTTGCGAAGTTGAGAAGGTTATCTTTACCACTGACAAAAAGATGATGGCCGAGGACTTTGTGCCGGGCCCGGGAGGAACCCGTATCTATGATGTGCCGGAGGGATATGACCCATTCAAAGACTCTACCAGCAAATACCGCAACCACGCTGTTCAGCTTGTAACGCTGGTATATGCTGAGGACACGGGCCGATACTTCTTCATTGACCGACAGGGATATAACTATAACCGCTATGTCTATGTCAGACCCAATACCGTGAGAAAGATGTTCAAACCTGAAATCCGACGCGAACGTCGCCGCCGGGATATGTACGAGGAACAGGCTCGCCAGCAACACCTCAATGCGTGCAGAAGGGAAGGCATTTTGGCCGAGAAAAGGCTGGATAGGGATTTCCCCTACCTCAACCAACATAAGTCTCTGAAATGGAATCTTACGGCTATTTTCAGGCATTATGGAGTGGAGGTGCAGGTCAAGCAGTGGAGCAAATCCCGCTATTATGATCATCCCTTCTTTGATATCAATTACTTCCGGGAGCAGGACCGAGCTCTTATCTCTGAAATCATTTGCGTTTTAGAGGGCCGCTGGAATAAATGGGAATGCCTCCAGTATGCTAAAGACCTGTCACCGAAGGGTTATTGCTGGCACGAGTCCCGGACTGGGAACAGCTACGACAGTCATATCTTCCATAACTGTTTTGAAGAACGTTTCGGCAGTTGGCAGAGACTACAAATAGGTTTCCTTATCAAAGAAACAGAAGCCGAATAAGCAGACACGAGGGTGAGGGAGGGCTAACCATTTGCGCAGATGGCAGGGCGAGCGAAGTAAGCAAACCTGCATAGCTGAATCCGGGATAACACCACGAGAACCACCCGGCCCCTCTTTTTTCTGAAACTTTCTACAAAAATATTTGTAGTTTAATAAAATATTACTATCTTTGCATCAGATAATAATTAGAACCGCAGCCGACGGAATACAAGCAGGCAAAATAAGATATGAAACATATCATCAGTACCAGCACCGATTTACTCCCAATTCTCTGCCCAGACCTTTACGAGTCCGCTATTAGTCCCTTTACAGTATTCGACTGGGAACAGCAGCAATTAGCAGAAGAACTGCCTGAGGGCATTAACCCATACGATATGGCTATCGATATGAACAAGTACCTCTGCCGCTTAGTAGAATACGCAAACGATGTAGTGAAGGCCGAGGTCCTGCCAGCACTGAAAGCCTACGGAATTGTTGAAATAAAGGCCAAAGATTTCCATCACCCAAATTGGTATCGGTTCGGTAGTGGACGGGCAGACATCATAGACCTTGACATTATCGTGGAGGATAAGTTTTTCGATAGTATGGACGAAGAATTGATGAGACTCCGCACCGACGAGAACGCCCAGCGTTACTGCCGTGAGCACTGGACCGATAGCTCTGGTTTCTGGAGTTGGATGCCGGATAGCGTCGATGCAATACGCAACGGTTGGCCTTATGAGACCGAGGTTCGTAAGAACTCCGCCTATCTCACCCTTCTGTGCAGGGAGAACGGCCTGCTTTGGCGCGACGATGATACGATGGAAGATAGTAAAGCCCAGAGCCTATGGGAGGAGAAAATAGCCGAGAATCTATATTTTGAGGATTTTATCAGCGAGGAGGACTGCGCACTTATCGCTGCAAATCGAATGGAGGCATAGACTATGGCACGAATAAATAGAGAGATTAAGCACATCGGAGGCTTTCTCATCGGAGATAGCGATGAGCACGGTAAGGACCAAATCATCAGCAAGGACATCTACTTTCCTCATCCGGAGCACAACGTGGCCAACCAGCAAATCATAGACGAAGCTATGGCTTTTGCCCGTGAGCACCACTACACGAACATCAGGTGCGAATTGATAAAGAGTTGGGCCATCACTATTCCTCAGGGCATAATCGGCTGGAAACAATACAGCCACAAGGTAGTAAAGTTTACGGATAAGATAAAAGACATTTTCGTATGTGCGAATTAATAGAAGCAATCAGGCAAAGTGCAGGGGTGCAGGCCCCAGCCCTTATAAAGCACCTGAGAACGTCAGGAATAAGCCAATGGGCAGACCTCACCAAAGCCCGTTTATTTGCCTTTAGAGACGAAGTTTTGAAAGAGGTGGCCCCAACATCGGCCCGCACCTATTTCACCGTTCTGAAGGGAGTTCTGGCTCGCTACGAGGACGAAGTTGACTTCTGCAAGGATTATCGCGACATCCTACACGCCCGGAAGGAATCCCCGGTAAAGACCTACCTCACTATGACCGAATTAAAAAAACTGGAGCAAGTCAGGACTGAAACCGCAACAGAGAAGCAAGTACTGTATCAGTTCCTGATCGGAGCCTACACCGGAATGAGAATATCCGACATCAGGGAGGTAACAGCTGAAAACGTTGTTGACGGACAACTCTCCTATGTATCGAAAAAGACTGCGGTACACGCCGTGGTTCCGTGTAGCGACCGGGTAAAGGGATATATACTCTGGGTACAGGCCAATGAACAGAAAATAACATTAGCCGGGTATAACAAGATAATTCGCCGTCTCTGCCACAGGGCAGGTATATGCGACCGAGTAAAGGTTTACAAAGCCGGGGCAACCCTCACCGGACCCAAGTATGAGTATGTAAGCAGCCACACAGCCCGTATCAGTTTCTGTACAAATCTATCCAAGCTGCACGTGCCGCTTCTGGATATTTCAAGAATGGCTGGCCATACCAATACAGCAATGACTGAGCGTTACATCGTAAATACAAATGTTGAACTGCCGCAATCAGCAATGAAATACTTTGTATAATAATTTTTTCAAATTAAAATTTCAATCATTATGTATTCTGTTAAGAGAGAGAGGACAGGCCGAATCCTCAAAGCAACTTTCGACCACGAGATTTCAACCCTCGAATCGTTTAATAGGAGGGAAGATGCAGAGGCAAATATCCGCAGTCGCAGACGCGCCCTGCAGGACGATATGCCATTCAACCCGACATTTACGGATGGCAGTCACGAGTTCACTATGAAAGTGACCAGCGCTGACTACAACGTAGAATCGCGTTTCTTCATTGAGGAGGAATAGGATATGTCGGATTATCTCAATTTCCGGGAGAAGGTGGAGGCTTTGGACTCCGCCACTCCTATGGACTTGGCCAAGATACAAAGCCAAGTCGAAGGCGCAATCATAGAGGAGGAACTATCAAAGAACAGGCTCTCTGTGCGGAGAGACCTCAGGCAGGAACTGGTCGAAGCCATTAGAGAAGGCCAGCTTACCCAGACGCAAGTGGCCCGGGTACTCGGCATCCAGTTCCAGAATTTGAGTCACTTTCTACGTGGCAAGATTCCGCTCCCTTTGAAAACTGTCGAAGAAATACTATTTTTGCTAGACGGAAAAATGATAAGAGAATGAAACTACCACGATTTGTAATTCTTTCCAACCCTGATGAAAATATCGGGAATTTGGTGATGGAGACCAAGCCTCCATTCTTCCTCGGCAAAATATACAGCATCCCGAAAAAGGAAGATGATGCTGTAGAGCAGATGATAGCCGACCTTGCCAACGACCGCATTACCGCAATAAAATTGCCGGGCTATACCATCTTTCTCATTGCTTCTGGAGCGATGGCAGGCGGCGAACTGGAACCGGAACAGGCTAAGTCCATTCTACGGGAAATGGCAGACTTCTACAAAGCTGCCGTCATTGAAAGAAAGCGGGGAAAGTATAGGAAGTTTCAGGAAGGCGTTCCGGACAATCTCGACCAACTAAATGGAAATAGAATCCGGGAAGCAAAGGCAGAAGGCCGTAAGATATTCCTTGAACAGAAGTAACAAACAAGGGGCAAAACATAAAAATCTTGCCCCTTTTCTTGCCCCAATACGGCTTATATAACCATACAAGGCAGTTTTTATTTATTCTACAAAGATAATACATGTCCGTCAAATATCAAACGTACTTCCCCACGTGGATCCCGCATCTTCAACGCCACCTATAGAAATGAACTATCAATATTCGTTCACTTCATATTCGGCCCTGTATCGTGCCAGCTCTTTCTTCAGGTATTCCGTAATCTCATCATATTCCGGATAGCCATAGACGTTATCCAGTTCTGAAGGGTCTTTTGATAAGTCGAAAAGCTCCCAGCGGTCGATGTCATTCCCCTTATCCTTCTTCTTTCCCTGGCCATAGAAATGAATCAGTTTATAGCGGCCATCGGAAACGCCATCGTGCTTCCTGACCATATGTATTGCTGGATAATCATAATAATGATAGTACAGAGTGGTACGCCAATCCTCCGGAGACTTTCCTCCGTTTTCCAAAACATTCCTAAGGCTTCTTCCTACCATCCATTCCGGCTTTTCAACTCCGGCATAATCCAGATACGTAGGAGCGAAATCAATATTCTGCACCAGGGCCTCACTCTTCTTGCCATGTTTTGCCAAAGTCCCCGGGCAACGTATTATCAGCGGT
Organism: Candidatus Cryptobacteroides sp.; assembly: GCA_051870055.1. Taxonomy (GTDB): domain Bacteria; phylum Bacteroidota; class Bacteroidia; order Bacteroidales; family UBA932; genus Cryptobacteroides. Next base: position 1,187 of record JBJEBM010000010.1, on the reverse strand, counting down.
GTTCTGAACGACTCCTCATACATGAAGCGTTTGTCAAACCAACCATGTTCGCCCATATAGAATCCCTGATCCGAAGTATATACGATGATCGTATTGTCCATCAGACCTTCCGCCTCAAGATAGTCCAGAACTCTTCCGACCTGATCATCTAATGACTTGATGCAACGCACATAGTCCTTGATGTATCTTTGATATTTCCACTTTACCAGTTCGTCGCCACTCAGGTTTCGGCGTATCATCTCCTCATTTTCAGAATCGTATGCAGCATCCCATGCCTTTCTCTGTTCAGGGTTCATCCTATCCAAAGCTCGTTTCCAATCTCGAACTATCCACTCTGTCTTGTCCAAATCTTTCAGTTGATCCACCTTCAGATCATAAGACCATGACATGTCATCTGCAATTGACATTTCCTGCGTCGATGCAGCCTCTCTGCCAGAATAGTCATCGAACAGGTTGTCCGGATAAGGAAATTCCACATCATCATAGAGGTCCAGATATTTTTCTTCCGGCATCCAGTTACGGTGAGGAGTCTTATGATGAAGAAGCAGACAGAAAGGTTTGTTCCTATCCCTGCTTTCTATCCACTCCAACGCATGGTCGGTTATCAATGTAGCAGCATAACCTTCCTCCCGAACATATTCCCCATTGGTTTCGTTTGTCTTGAACTCAGGGTTATAGTAGTCTCCTTGCTCGTGCAATATCCTGTAATAATCGAATCCTTTCGGCTCGCAATGGAGATGCCATTTGCCTACCACAGCGGTCTGATAGCCGGCCTCCTGAAGCAACTGCGGGAAAACTACAAGGCTGGTATCAAAGCCCGGGCCAAGTGTCCTCTGCCCATGCTGATGGCTGTATCTCCCGGTTAGCAATGTGCCTCTTGACGGAGCAGACAGCGAATTCTCCACATAAGCCTTTGTAAAAAGCATACCTTCTGCCGCAAGGCGGTCAAGATTCGGTGTTTGGGCAATCCTGGAAATCGGATGCCCATATGCACTGATTGTCTGGAAAGAATGATCGTCCGTCATTATATGAATGATATTGGGACGGTCCATAGATGCAGTATTCTGTGTACAAGACGCCAAAGCACTGCTACCCATCACTAAAACGGATAAAGTTGGTATCTTCTTCATAGTTATTTTCCAGTTGAAATCCAAATAAAAATGGATCTCGATTTATTAGTTAAACAT
>JBJEBM010000009.1:0-24878 GCA_051870055.1 Candidatus Cryptobacteroides sp. | reverse complement strand
TTGACGATTTCCTGTTCATCAATACGGCTGACGGAAAGTATTCAATGTTTGCTTCAAATAGGGAATGCAGTGCTGACAGTGTGTATATTTATGTGCTCGAATATGACAGTATGCCTGTGCGTAAAGCTGTTGACACACCTGAGGAATTGAAAACATTGTGCAGCCTTGAGCCTGAAAAGAATCCGTCTCAGATTTACAGCGGAAATTCGGGGGATGACCTCGGAGAAAATGAAGAAATACGTCAATATTCCAAGATGTTGGTGAATGTCAGAATGTTGCGTGACTCAATATATTCATTCAGCCAGTCCCTTGACGAGTTGAGAAACAGACTGTCAGACGTTTCAGGAGATGAAAAAGCTTCTCTTGCAGCCGAAATAATCAGCAAAGAGTCACAACTTCCCAAACTTCAGGATTCACTTTTGAGGGAAACAAGGTCTCTCCAGAAACTGGAATTGGGATTTCTACAGAGCGGAGTCGTGATTGACCCTGAAAAACTCCAGAAAGAAGCAGAACGGGAGGCTGTAGGATCAATATCAGGATTCACTTTCACGAAGAAGAATCCGGGAAAACGGATTACAATCGATATGCTGAGTCCTGAACCTGAGTTTGATTACACCTTCCAGATTCTTCCTGAAGGACGTTTCGCACTGGACAACACTCTTCCTGAAGGACTTGTATATCAGATTCAGCTATTCGCCATATCGAAAGAGGCCACTGTGAACCAGTTGAAAGGACTCAGCCCTGTTTTCGAACGTCCGGGGACAAACGGCAGGCATATCTACTCAGTGGGAGTGTTCCGCAGCTATAAGGATGTTCTTTCAAATCTGAACAAGGTCAAACGGCTCGGATTCAAAAATTCGGTAATAGTGTCGTTTCTCGATGGAAAGCCGGTGAATGTAACCAAAGCCAGGTCACTTGAGAAAACCATACACGAACTGTTCCAGATAAGAATTTTCCCTCCTAACGGCAACTCATTGAGTGAACAGGAGATAACTGTCATAAAGACAATCACCGACAGCGACTTTTCACGCACTCTTGAGGACGGTATTGTATCCTACATCATAGGCCCGTTTGACAGCAGGGAGGAAGTTTCATCAATATCTTCTTCTCTTAAAGCCTCCGGCATTACAAACCTCCGTACGGAGTCAGCCGGAATGTCTTCTGTCAAGGAGTGAAAAAACTCTGTATTAGTGTCATAAAGTCAAAACAAGTTACTATATTTGTTAAACACTAACGAATTGTTCTATGGGACTTGTTTTGACATTGATTCTCGTCGGAATCATTCTGCTTATTGCCGAACTTCTGCTTATTCCTGGTGTAGGAGTGGCCGGAGTCTTTGGAATTGTTTCACTGTGCGGTGCTTCCTACTATTCATTCGCTTTTCTCGGAGGACTTCAGGGGGCGATTGTGACTGTGGTTGACATAGCTCTCATCTCAGTGGCCGTATATTTCGCCCTCAGGGCCAAAACCTGGAAGAAACTCGAACTCAAAACAGTGATTGACAACACTAAAGAAGATAATGAAGTCTGTGCGGGAGACAGAGGAAGGACCATCACAAGACTTGCACCTATGGGGAAGGCTAGATTCAATGGTTTTTCCTGTGAAGTGACAGCTGTTGAAGGGATGATAGATCCTGGAGTGGAGGTGGAAGTCGTCCACATTGAAAACAACAAGATTTACGTGAAAACAGTTATGCCTGACGAGGCATTTTGATAATCAACACATTAATACTATAATCAATGGCTATTCCATTCATCATCTGGGCTGCGGTCATATTTGCCGCTCTCATCATTTTACTGTGGTTTTTCCCGGTGGCCCTCTGGTTTCAGGCCATCCTGTCAGGAGTCAGGGTTTCATTGCTCCAGCTGGTTCTTATGCGCTGGAGAGGGGTAAATCCTAACACTATCGTGATTGCCCTCATCACCGGAACCAAAGCGGGACTTACTCTCAAGGCCAATGAACTTGAGGCTCATTATCTTGCTAAAGGAAACGTTGTCAAAGTGGTAAACGCCCTTATCTCAGCTGACAAAGCCAATATAAAACTGGATTTCAAGACCGCCGCAGGCATTGATCTGGCCGGACGCGACGTGTTCGAAGCCGTGCAGATGTCCGTCAATCCGAAAGTCATCAACACTCCCCCTGTGACGGCCGTGGCCAAGAACGGCATCCAGCTGATATGCAAGGCCAGAGTTACTGTCAGGGCAAATATCAACCAGCTCGTCGGAGGAGCCGGAGAAGAGACCGTCCTCGCCCGTGTAGGTGAAGGAATCGTTTCTTCCATAGGTTCGGCAGAAAGCCACGCAGAGGTTCTCGAAAGGCCTGAATCAATATCGAAAGTCGTTCTGACAAAAGGACTTGACGCAGGAACAGCATTTGAGATTCTGTCCATTGACATAGCTGATATCGATATAGGAAAGAATATCGGCGCAGTTCTCCAGATAGATCAGGCCAATGCTGACAAGAATATCGCCCAGGCACGCGCGGAAGAGCGAAGGGCAATGGCAGTGGCTCTTGAGCAGGAGATGAAAGCAAAAGCACAGGAAGCCCGTGCAAAAGTCATCGAGGCGGAATCCCAGGTTCCGATGGCGATTGCAGAGGCTTTCCGTCAAGGAAATCTCGGCATTATGGACTATTACAAAATAAAGAACGTCCAGGCGGACACCACGATGCGCGAGAATATAGCCAAACAGTGATTACTCAACCTTCCACAGTCCGTGGAGATTGCAATACTCATAAACAGCCACAAGTTTGTCCGAACAGGTGCAGAAGACAGCTTGTGGCTTGTCTTTCAAGTCAATGCGCATACCTCCGTTCTCCGTTTCAACGTAGATGAACGAGATATGGTGCTCCGGAGTCATAGGATGCGGAACACTGCCAACATCGACCCTGATTCTGCACTCATCGAGTCTCGTGACCACAGGAAGATGCTTCTCAATACTGGCATCCACAGTACCTGGAACAAGTTCCTGCATTTTCTCCCCGCAGCACACTACAGGAACACCTGAATCGACACATTTGACGATTACATTGCCGCAATGGCGGCACTTAAAGAACTTTACAGCCATTTGTACCTCCTGTTTTAATTGAACAACACCAAAGGCGGCACAAATTCCATTCCAAAAAAAAGGCCGCGCCAAATTGTCAGCGCAGCCTTATTTATTGATATTCAACTATCTGTTAGAAGAATCTTGCACGGTTGTCTTTGACATCGGCGTCGTCCATCATAACAGGAACAATCATCTGGGAAAGATAAGAGTTCATCTGTGATGACCTTGTCTTTGCATCATCCTCGGTGTAGAATGCCCCTGTATCACGTCCGGTAACCTTGAATACATAAATTCCGATAGAACCAGCTACAGGGCCGCAAACAGTGTTTTCAGGGGCTACAGAAGCCGCTCCGATGAATTTAGGATCAAGACCCTGTGAGTTCATTGAAGAGAAAGCCACGCCTGACTGGGTGCTTACCGTAGTTCCAAGTTTCTCAGCCACAGCCTGGAGGTCTGTCAGACCGTTTATCTTCTCTGCAACCTCGGCAGACTTCTTGGCCGCGAGTTTCTCGTAATAGAGATTCTCCCTGATTGCTGAAGCCACTTCCTGAACCTTTGCATAACCATCTTTGTGAACACCGCGTACCGTGGCGATGAAGAAGTAATTGTTGTCAACAGAAATGATGTTTGACACTTTGCCTGCCTTGTTCTCGAATGCCCAGCGGGTCACCTCGCGGGCGTTCTCGATAGCTCCAAGCCTGTCAGTGCCCTCTGCAAGATTGTTTACAGGATGTGAGTAAACTCCGAGAGTGTCAACTGCTTTCCTGTAGTTCTCATAACTTCCTGCAGCCGCAGTAGCGAACTGGTTGGCCTTTGCGTACTCGATATTGAAAGTCTCCTTGCTTGCGATGGTTTCCTTGTAAAGAATCGCAACTTTCTTCTTGAGAACAGGAAGAGTGGCCTTGGAAACCTCAACTACGTGTGTTCCATACTGAGTCTTGAGAACGAACGGCTTGCCTTTTTCAGCAGTGAGAACTGACTCGAAACCAGGAATCATATAGTTCTGGGTCATCCAGCCGATGTTTCCTTTTTCACCGTCTGCAGCGGAATTCTGGTCATCAGAATAGAGAGCTGCGAGATTGGAGAAATTGCCGCCTTTTGCGAGAACATCTTTCAGGCTGTCAGCCTTGTGCTGGGCATCGTCACCGGTGAGAAGAATATGCCTTACGTAAACTGAGTCAGGAATCATCTTGGTGTCCATAACTCTTGCTACATAAAAGTCATTGCCTTTTGCAATCACCTCAGAAACAGGAGCATCGCCTTTCCATACGAAGTCATCAACATCAGCTGAAACAGTCTTGAGCTCCCCTGCCTTGTAGTATCTCTCGTCATAAGGACGGTCAGAGTTCTTCATAAGGAAGGACTTCATATTGTCAGCAGTGGCAAACTCATCCCAAAGCGCTGCAACTTTCTCATTTTCAGAGGAAATATCCTTGGCAGACGGTTTAACCTCGAACACTACATACTCGATGTCACGGCTCGCATTCTGCTTGTAGAACTTCTTGTGTGAGTTATAATAATTCTTGATCTCGCTGTCAGATACAGTGATGGAAGAATCTCTCTGATATCCGAATGGAACCATTACAAACTCAACGTCAGTAGTGTTGTTATTCTCGGCGATGGTCCTTCTGAGCATCATAGGAGAAAGAACTGAACTCTGGGTGAACAGAGAGTTGTATTTGGAGAAAATCTCCTGGTTGAAAATAGAACTCTGGAGGTAATTCCAGTAAAGCCTGAGATTGCCTGTCTGGTCAGAATCAAGATTGTTCACAAGGTTGACAAGATTCTCTTTCGAGAAATTGCCGTTGTTGTCCATAAAAGCAGGGTTCTGGGCAATGAGAGGAGAAATCATATCGCCTGTAGTAAGGTCGAGCATTTCTGCGCTTCCGACATTGAGGCCTGCCTCCCTGGCCTTCTCAACGAAAAGATATTTGTAAATGAGATCCTGCCAGGCAGCGTTTCTTATCTGCATCTGCTGCTCCGCGCTGTGAGCAGTGTTTCCTGTCATAAACTCGTTGATAGTAGTGAATTTCTGGACGTCCTCCTGGAAATTGTTATAAGAAACGGACTTTCCGTTAATCTCCCCCACATCGTATTTTGAGGACATTCCCTGGAACGCAGAAATCACTTCATTCGGGTCAATGATGAATGACAACAGGCCTAAAGCGATGATGATTGACACCGCCATACCGAATTTAACGCGCAACTTTTCAAGTACCGCCATTTTTATTTATTTTTTAATTATTATTCAATTTTGCAATTAAGGGTACGAAGATAGTAATTTTCTGTGAAATACACATTATTTTTTTATCAATGGACCTATAAAATTGGCCGAATCAAGAACCACGGCTGTGGTGTCCTCCACCACCACACCAAAATTATTGAACGGTTTCATAACTATGGCGTTCCTGACGCGTTCGTCAGATCTCATTCCATATCCCTGTATCAGTCCTTCCGGTGAATACAGGCGGACATAGCAGTCCGTGTATATTTCCTTGTTGGTCTGGTCCCAGTAAATAGTGTCACTTTCCATTGTCTGATGCTTGACAATATTCTTCACCACAACATTGCCGAAAGCCTTCCAGATTTCCTCTTTGGAGCCTTTTTTAGTGATATGGCTGGCCTCGTCCGAGACTATTGTGGACTCAAGCACCTCATCTTCAGTGTAGGCATATACATTGATCCCTTCCGGAAAATAGTCATAGGACAGAGAGTCATTGTCGAAATGCTGCATAGACGCAGTCACGACACGCATCTCGATTTTTCCGTTTCTGGTCTGCACAAGATACATACTGTCAACAGCCTGGAGGGGAGTTTTGGCCAAATCCAGTTTGTCAGCCTTGGAAAGACTTGATTTACAAGAAAAAAGGATGAAAGCAACCGCAGTTGCAGTTGCCATCATCCTTAATATATTTGAAAACTTACTCAAGACAGAGCACTATTTCTGTGTCCTGACAGTAGTAGTAGCCCTCATACCTCCGCAAGAGACTGTATAAGTCTGTCCGTCGGTGTAATTGTACATAAACGCCTCGGCAGTCTGCGGGAAGTAAATCCTGTACTGGGAAATCATCCTGTTGCAATCATCTGCGAGCTCCGGATCTGCGGCTTTAGCCTTGTTCATATAATCTACAGCTACCCAGTAAGGAGACCTCTTGGCAATCTCGTCGCCACCGCAGGTAGTTGAACCCCAGATAGTTCCGATGAGGTAATAAGATTTTCCGGCGTATGAGGAATCGAGTTCCTTGGCTTTCTCGGCAAATGCGAGAGCCTTGGCATTCTTTCCGTTCTTCACGCAGTATGTTGCAGCCTCATAGTTGTAATCAGCAGCTGTCTTGACATCGAGGTCGGTAGATGAGAGAGACTCCTCAAGATAAGCTATGGCTGTATCGAAATTGCCTCTTGAAGCGTTAAGTTTGTAGAGGAAATAAGCTGACTGGCTTGACGGCTCCAGTTTGTGCAGTGAAGTAGCTGCATTGAGATACAAGTCGTTGTCAGTGCAGTTCTCTGCGGAGCTCATCATCTTGACGATGTTGGTGACGAGAGCGATATCGTCTGGAGAAGCCTCGTACCTTGGTCCGTAAACCTCGATAATCTTCTCGCAGCTTGCAACTTTGCTTGAGATGAAAAGGCTCTCCATATCATCTTTCACCTTCTCAAGTTCCTCTTTGGCATTGGCATCAGCCGGAACAGCCTGCTCAAGATAAGCCATATTGTTCTGGTAGATATTGATGAGATCGTCAGCCTCAAGTCCTGAGTCCTGATACATCTGGATTGCAGCATTGAGGTTGATGAGAAGAACTGAAGGCTTGGTCTGCTCCTTGTTCTCGTCAATCACGCTCTTGAGGCCTTCATAAAGTTTCTTAGGATCACTCTTATAATAATTCGCCATATCGAGACCCATATTGTTCAAAGCGGTCACCTTGTATTTCGGATAATACTCAGCACGTACTCTGTGAAGAGTCAAAAGGCTGTCAATCAGCGCATCACGGTAAGAAGCATTGGAAGCGTTCTTGACAATGAGACGCCTCATAAGGGATGTACCGTCAATGAGCATTGTCTGATTGGCAGTGGCCGGACAGAGACTGTATGCTTTTCTCCAGTTAGGAAGAGCCGAATCATAATTCTTGCTCTTGTAATACTCTTTGTAATAAGAGAGATACTTGATGCACTCGGCACTGTCAGCACCATACTTTCCCTGAGCGGAGGCAGTACTTCCACCCAAAACCATAATAACCGCCGATACAACGGCAAATGCGATTCTTCTCATAATATTATAAAAGTTTGTTTTAATCATATTGATACTTGCGGAACCATATATCGTGGATATTGAATCCTACCACGAACATAGCGTAATTCTCGCGGATCATATTACCCTTCGTGCTTCCCCTCTGCCCAATATCGACCCCGATGGAGATACCGTTGTACCACTGGAATACCGGAAGAGTGATTCCAAGTGTCACGCCGTAAGACCTCACAGCATCCCCATTGAGTTTGTAATATTCTTTCTCATAATAAGTTCCGACCCGATATGCACATTTTTTCATATAATATCGGATATCGTTTTTGTTCGGAATAATTTCAAATCCAGCCCTGAAAGACTGGGAGAAAGTGGTGGTGAACTTCTGATCCCCGATATTTGCAAACCCGATGGTCTCCTCCATATGGCTTCCGCTCCAGTCAGAAAATGTGTAGTCGAATTCTACTCTCCATTTGTCTCCCTTCCGGAAAGCCAGTCCCACTCCGAACTCGGAAGCCAGTTTAGCCTTTGACCCGTTTTTGAGAGTGTCTATATGGTGATGAAGAGTGTCGCTCACACTTGATACGGTAGCATATTTATAATCAGTCACATATCCCCTCAGTTTGGAAGATGTCTTGTAAGTGGCTCCCGCTGTAAGATAGCTTCCTGAAGAAAGCGGCTGGTCATACTGGACACCGAATTTTCCTCCTACAGCGCTGAGATTCAGCTTGTAACCGCTGTAAATATCCCTGTATGAAACTGTAGCAAAATCCATAATGGTGGACTTGTCCATATTACCGAAATAATAGAGGAACTGGGCGCCTACTGAAAATCTGTTCCAGAAAGTGGCTCCGGCACCGAAGAAAATCTGGTACATTCCGCCATCTCCATACGAACGGTAATTCACATTTCCTGTATTTCCGATAATTGACGGATCCTCAATATCGTGAGAAAAATCATATCCCAATGAACTGTAAGGAGTTATTCCTGCGAAAAAAGCAGACTTCCTGTAAATCGGGACAGAGAATACGAAATTGCAGATATTGAAAATATTGTTGGCGGATTTGACGTCTCCCTGCTTATAGACTCTTCCCTGTCCTGTCACTCCGAAATCAAGCATGAAAGAGAGCGTGTCCCTCGCCGTGACGGCAGCCGGATTGAGATAGTTTATGAAACGGTTGTTTCTTGAAGCGATTCCGACTCCTCCCATACTCTGATTATAAGCAGTGCCCTGACGATATATATCGCCCACACCGAATATGGTATAAGGCGAATAAGAACTGTACGCTCCATCCTGGGCGCGCAGCACTCCACATACCAAAATCAAAAGCACAGCGATTGAAACCGCTTTAATTTTTTTCATTGACATAGCCGTCAGCAATTAAGGCTAACCCCATTAGCACAAGGTTACAAATTACAAATATCGAGTTTTTAATCCGTTTTGCAAAATAATTCGCATCGCCGCCGGTGAAAACGACAATATTATCTTGCTTCAAGGATATGTAACCGGATATTTCAAACATTATGCCCGAGATTATTCCGGATGATATAGAAGTATCAAATGAGCAGCCGAGCAGGGGAGTGTCAACAGGAGTGTCAAGCAGTGGAAGAGCCCTTGAATACCGGTTTATGGCCTTGAATCTGGTCCGGCATCCCACTGAAACATTGCCTCCTTCGTATTCGCCTCCGCTGCTTATGAAATCCACTGTAAGGGTGGTTCCGAAATCAATGACAGTAATACCTTTTCCCTTGAAAAGATGACGGACTGCGATCAGTGACGCCGCTCTGTCGTATGTAATCCATTCAGGCAGAGAATATTTATGAAGTATCTGAGTATGAGCCTGATCAAGAATAACAAGTTTTCCGCACTCTTTCTGATAACATTGCTCATCATTTTTCGATATCTCATAAACTGAAGATATCACCATTACCGCAGGCTTTTCCCTGGATGTAAGTGAAAGAATGAAATTCTTCACACGCTCACCCTGGTATCTGAAAGTCTTTCCCAAAGTCGCTCCTTCGGTGAAAGCGGCTTTGACAGCGGTATTTCCTATATCAATTATCAGATTGCCCAAAACTGTATGATTATTTAACCGTGCAAATTTATAATAACTTTCTTAAAACTTGATATGCCGCTGAAAGAGAATCTACTTTTCTGCATATCACACGCAACTTTGCGTCATTCTGTTTAAGTTCGAACAAGCCTCCGGTACTTCCAACCTTCTCAAGTACATTGGAGAAAGTCTTTGACCTGTAATAAGATGACATCTGGTTACTGATGAAGAAAGCGATGAGTATACCGTTCTTGATGATGATTTTCTCAAATCCGAGACGCTCTCCGAGATGCCTTATACGGACAATGTCGAAGAGTCTTGACAGTTCCTCAGGCACAGGACCGAACCTGTCCGCAAGCCTGGATTTCAGACTGTCAAGTTCACTGTCCTTCTGCACTGAATCAAGTTCTTTATATATCCTTATCTTTTCGGACTGGACGTCAATATAAGTATCAGGAATGAGCGCCAGTTGATCTGTCTCTATAGTGCAATCCTCTATATATGAATTACTTATATTTCTTGAGGAAATACCGGTCTCAACTCCGAGCTCGTCCATAGCCTCTGAAAGAATCTTCTGGTACGTCTCGTAACCCATATCGGCTATGAAACCGCTCTGCTCCGCTCCCAAAAGATTGCCGGCACCTCGTATGTCCAGATCCTGCATAGCTATATTGAATCCGCTGCCAAGGTCAGAGAATTCCTCTATGGCTTTCAGCCTGCGCCTGGAATCATCAGACAGGGTAGTGAGCGGCGGCACAATGAGATAACAGAAAGCCTTACGGTTTGACCTCCCTACACGTCCTCGGAGCTGGTGAAGGTCGCTGAGACCGAAATTCTGGGCCTGGTTGATGATTATAGTGTTGGCGTTCGGTATATCAAGACCGTTCTCTATAATAGTGGTGCTCAACAACATATCATAGTCTCCCTGCATAAAGTCAAGCATCTTGTCCTCAAGTTCCCGGGCTTCCATCTGTCCGTGTGCCACACATATTTTCATATCCGGAACGAGACGGTGAAGAATATCATAGACGGAACTGAGTTCATGCACTTTGTTGTGCAGGAAGAAAATCTGGCCCCCTCGTCCGAGTTCGTAATTGATGATATTCCGTATTTCATCCTCGTTGAACAGAATTATTTCAGTCTGGACAGGAATGCGGTTCGGCGGGGGAGTGCTGATTATGGAGAGATCCCTCGCTCCAAGCAGGGAGAACTGGAGGGTCCTCGGAATCGGAGTGGCTGTAAGAGTCAGGGTGTCTACAGACAGCTTCATCTGGCGGAGCCGCTCCTTGGCGCTTACTCCGAATTTCTGTTCCTCATCTATGATAAGCAGTCCCAAATCCTTGAATTCGAATGTCTTGCCAAGTATCTTATGAGTACCTATCACAATATCGATACGCCCTGTCCTGAGCCTTTCCCTGATATCTGTTATCTCTTTCGCAGTACGCATTCGGCTGACGTACTCGATATTGCAAGGAAGGTTTTTCAACCTGTTCCTGAATGTGTTGTAATGCTGGAAGGCCAATATGGTTGTAGGCACAAGAACAGCCACCTGCTTGCTGTCGCAGACCGCCTTGAAAGCGGCCCTGACTGCAAGTTCCGTCTTTCCGAAGCCTACATCCCCGCATACCAGCCTGTCCATAGGGCTCTGGTCCTCCATATCCCGTTTGATGGCATTGGTGGCTGTCTCCTGGTCCGGAGTGTCCTCGTACATAAATGAAGACTCAAGTTCTTCCTGAAGATATGTGTCAGCGGAGAAAGCGAATCCTTTCGTGGCCTTTCTCTTGGCATACAGGTTTATAAGTTCTTTCGCAATATCTTTGACTTTGGCCTTGGCACTGGTTTTCAGAGCCTGCCAGGTCTTGGAACCGAGCTTGTTGATTTTAGGAGGTATGGAGTCTTTCGACTTGTAACGGGAAATCTTGTGAAGAGAGTGAACTGAAACGAAAATGACATCATTGTCCTTATACATCAGCTTCACACATTCATTCATACGTCCCTTGTCGTCTTTCATTCTGACAAGACCTCCGAAAATACCGATTCCGTGGTCTATATGAACAACGTAATCGCCTATGTTGAAAGCGCTCAAATCATTGAGTGTCAGCGTCTCGCTCTTCTCGACAGTCCGTCTTACAGTCACTCTGTGGAATCTGTCGAATATCTCGTGGTCTGTATAGCAGCATATCTTTTCCTCACTGTCGATGAAGCCGTTGTGGATGTTCTTCCCGACAATGAACTCAGGCATCAGACCCTCATTTTGGTAAAGAATAGAGCGGAGTCTCTCCATCTGGGACTCTTTCTCACAGAATATCATCACCTTATAGCCGGCTTCCATTCTGTTTCTAATATCCTCAGTAAGAAGTTCGAAATTCTTGTTGAACACCGGTTGCGGTGAAATATTGAATTTCAGGGGATCGGAGCCAGTTGCAGACAGGGGAGTGTCAATGAAAACTTTCCTGAAACGTGACAGCCTGCCGAAGAAAGGCATATTCCGGTACATATCAGAAGAGTCGAGCCATACCAATGTATCTTTCGGAAGTATATCAGTGACATTTATGCAGTTTGCAACTTCCTCAGTATCAGATGCTATTATATCAGGAAAAATATCCGCTGAATCCCGCTCCTCTATTGAAAGCTGTGTATTGCAGTCGAAAACGTTTATCGACTCAACCTCGTCTCCGAAGAATGATATCCGGAAAGGATTATTGAATGAATATGAGAAAATATCAATGATTGAGCCTCTTACAGCGAACTGACCTGGCGCTGAAACGAAATCGGATTTAATGAAATTCCTGGAGGCAAGGGTTTCAGTTATATGCTCGTGACTGACAGTTTCACCCTTTTTTATAGTGAGAAGCGACTCGGCAATCTTTCGCCTGTCGGGAATCATATCTTCAAGAGCTTCAGGATAAGTAACAACGAAAAGCAGGGAGGAATTGTCATAATCAGCCAAAATGCTTCCTACGGCTGAAGTCCTCTGAACGCCAAGTGAAGACTTGTAATTGCTTCTCTCAACGCTTTTTCCTGAATCAGGAAGGAAGAAAACACAATCTCCGTCCACGAGAGAATAAAGGTCCGCGGCACAGTATTCCGCAGACTCTTTGTCAGGCAGCACAATCAACTGTACGCCTTTCCGCGCGGTCTGTGAAAGGACGAACCATCTTGCAGAAAGAAACAGACCGGTGCAGAAAGTATCCCTTTCGGAAGCTATCTGTCCGGACAATATTTTTGCAGTCTTTGAACTTATAAACATCTCATTGTCGGCAAATGTTGAAAACCTGTTGAAAAGCCGTTTATATCTTGTTTAAACCAACGTTGAAACAAATTAAAAACTCGATACTGAAATTATTGAAGAATTTTTTATGCAGAGAAGGAATCAAATCCGCAAATAAATCTTCAAACAATTTCTCAAATGCTTTCCAAATAGGATATCAACAATTTTCAATATATATAATTTATTATAATCCAATCGTTTATGTAACGATTTCAACATATCAACAGCTATTAATAAAACATCATTTCAAAAATAAATCCATATATTTGTATAAATAATTGTTTTGAAAATGGCTGGTGATTTTTCCCCGTATTCTGCCGGGACTGACAAAGATAAGGATTTAGACGGAATAATAAGGCCTCACGAGCTTGAAGATTTCACGGGTCAGGATAAAATTGTGACCAATCTTAAAATATTCATAAAAGCCGCCCTGATGCGTCAGGAGCCGCTTGACCACGTCTTGTTCCACGGACCTCCCGGCCTCGGAAAGACTACTCTCGCTAATATTGTAGCAAAAGAACTCGGTGTCAATATTAAGATTACTTCAGGACCGGTTCTTGACAAACCGGGCGACCTTGCCGGCCTGCTTACTTCTCTTGATCGCGGAGATGTCCTGTTCATTGACGAGATACACCGTTTGTCTCCGGTCGTGGAGGAATACCTTTATTCCGCAATGGAGCAGTTCTCTATAGATATTCTTATAGATAAAGGTCCCGGTGCCCGTTCTGTGCGCATAACTCTCAATCCATTCACTCTTGTAGGCGCCACTACCCGCAAAGGTCTTCTGACCGCTCCTCTCAGGGCCAGGTTCGGCATTGATTTCGCTCTTGAGTATTATGATGCGAAGGATCTTGTCCGTATCGTCCGCAGGAGCAGTGAATTGCTCGGTGTCGCGATAGAAGATGACGCTGCGAGCGAGATTGCTCTCCGGAGCCGCGGAACCCCGCGTATCGCCAATTCATTGCTGCGCCGTGTGAGGGATTTCGCACAGGTCAAGGGGGACGGCCATATTGACCTCTCCATCGCGAAGTACGCTCTCGACGCCTTGAATATCGACAAGAGGGGATTGAACCAGATTGACAACAAGATACTTTCAACTATCATTACAAAGTTCAAGGGAGGCCCGGTAGGTGTCAATACTATTGCAACTGCAGTAGGGGAGGACCAGGGGTCTGTTGAAGAAGTTTATGAGCCGTTTCTTATCAAGGAGGGCTTCATACAGAGGACTCCGAGGGGCAGGGTAGTGACGGAACTTGCATACCGCCATCTCGGTTTTCCGGTGGATTCACCCCGTCCGGATGATTTGGAAATCATAGAGGGCAGTCTTTTTTGACTTATATTTACACTTTTTCAAGGAATATTCGCAAAAAATGGCTAAACTTGCACTTTGGAATATTATATGAATTGTACAATTTC
This sequence comes from Candidatus Cryptobacteroides sp., assembly GCA_051870055.1. Taxonomy (GTDB): domain Bacteria; phylum Bacteroidota; class Bacteroidia; order Bacteroidales; family UBA932; genus Cryptobacteroides. Next base: position 10,853 of record JBJEBM010000009.1, on the reverse strand, counting down.
ATAAAAACAATAAAATGGCCGATAAATTAATCTCAAAGATTCCTGACGGACCTTTGGCAGAAAAATGGACCAAACGTAAGTCAGAAATTCGTCTTGTCAGTCCTAACAACAAAAGGAAACTTGAAGTAATCGTGGTCGGAACCGGTCTTGGCGGTGCATCTGCTGCTGCCACTCTCGGTGAGCTCGGCTACAATGTCAAGGTGTTCTGTATCAGTGATTCACCACGCCGCGCACATTCTATCGCCGCTCAGGGCGGTATCAACGCTGCGAAGAATTACCAGAATGACAATGACTCTGTTTACCGTCTTTTCTATGACACTATCAAGGGTGGTGACTACCGAGCAAGGGAGGCTAATGTCTATCGTCTTGCCGAGGTCAGCGCAGCTATCATTGACCAGTGTGTCGCCCAGGGCATTCCTTTCGCAAGGGAGTATGGCGGATATCTTGCCAACCGTTCTTTCGGTGGAGTGCAGGTAAGCCGTACATTCTATGCCCGTGGACAAACCGGACAGCAGCTTCTTCTCGGTGCTTATGCAGCTCTCAACAGACAGATTGCCGCCGGCACAGTAGCAAGTTATCCTCGCCACGAGATGCTTGACCTTGTTGTCATTAACGGAGAGGCCAAAGGTATCATCGCAAGGAATCTTGTGACAGGCAAACTTGAGAGATTCGGCGCACATGCCGTTGTCATTGCCACAGGTGGTTACGGACGTACATATTTCCTTTCAACCAATGCTATGAACAGCAATGGATCAGCTGCTTGGCAGTGCTACAAGAAAGGTGCATATTTCGCTAATCCTTGCTTTGCCCAGATTCATCCTACCTGTATTCCGGTCCACGGTACTCAGCAGTGCAAGCTGACTCTTATGTCAGAGTCCCTGCGTAACGACGGCCGTGTATGGGTGCCTAAGAAAGACGAGGATGTACAGCAGCTCCGCAAAGGTCTCAAGAAACCTTCACAGATTCCGGAGGAAGACAGGGATTATTATCTCGAGCGTCGTTATCCTGCATTCGGTAACCTTGTTCCTCGTGATGTCGCTTCACGTGCTGCCTATGTTGCCTGCAAAGAGGGCAAGGGCGTGAATGAGACAGGCCTTGCAGTTTTCCTTGATTTCAAGGACGCTATCCAGAGGCTTGGTCACAAGAAGGTCGAGGAAAGATACGGAAACCTCTTCCAGATGTATGAGAAGATTACTGCTTCAAGTCCTTGGGAAGAGCCAATGATGATTTATCCTGCAATACATTACACTATGGGCGGTATATGGGTTGACTATGATCTCCAGACCACTGTGCCTGGTCTTTATGCCATCGGTGAGGCCAACTTCTCTGACCACGGCGGAAACCGTCTCGGTGCTTCTGCGCTCATGCAGGGTCTTGCAGACGGATATTTCATCCTTCCTGTCACTATCGGTGATTATCTTTCTCACAAGTTCGCAGAGCCTAAGACTGATACTTCAGCACCTGAGTTCGATGCTGCAGAAAAGGCTGTCCAGGAGCGTATCGACAAACTGTTCGCTGTCAAGGGTACTGAGCCGGTTGATGCAATCCACAAGAGACTCGGCCAGATTATGTGGGATCACGTAGGCATGGCCCGCAACGCCGAGAAACTCAAGGAAGGTATCAGGATGATCCAGGAACTCCGCGAGGAATTCTGGAAGACTGTCAAGGTTACCGGTTCCCAGTATGAGTTCAACCAGGAACTTGAAAAAGCTCTCAGGCTTGTCGATTTCTTCGATATAGGAGAACTTATGGCTAAAGATGCTCTTAACCGTAACGAGTCGTGCGGTGGTCATTTCCGCGAGGAAAGCCAGACTCCGGAAGGAGAGGCCAAGAGGGATGACGAGAACTATATGTATGTTGCCGCTTGGGAGTACAAGGGAGAAGGTAAAGAGCCTGAGCTTCACAAAGAACCGCTCGTTTACGAGAATATTCACGTTGCTACCAGAAACTATAAAGACTAGTCGAGATGGATTTTAATTTGAAAATATGGCGTCAGAAAAACGCCCACGAGAATGGAGAATTCGTGACATACAAAGTCTCCGGTATTGAGGAGGACGCTTCTTTCCTCGAGATGCTCGATATTCTCAATGAGGATCTCGTCAGAAGGGGAGAGGACCCGATAGCAGTCGATAAAGGCTGCCAGTCCTATGGTCCTGTTTCTTTCGACCACGACTGCCGCGAGGGTATCTGCGGCGCCTGCTCTTTATACATTGACGGACGTGCACACGGTCCGGACGATCAAGTAACCACTTGTCAGCTCTTTATGCGTCATTTCAAGGATGGTGCGACTATCACTGTCGAGCCTTGGAGAAGTGCTGCTTTTCCTGTGATAAAGGACCTTGTTGTTGACCGTTCTGCATTTGACAAGATTCTTCAGGCCGGCGGATTTATATCTGTACGTACCGGTTCCGCCCAGGATGCAAATAATCTTCTCATACCTCACGACCAGGCAGAGAAGAGCATGGATGCTGCTGCCTGCGTAGGTTGCGGTGCCTGCGTAGCTACCTGTAAAAACGGCTCTGCTATGCTTTTCGTTGCCGCACGGGTAAGTTCCCTCGCCTTGCTTCCACAAGGCCGTCCTGAGGCTGCAAATCGCGCCCGTGCGATGGTTGCCAAGATGGATGAACTTGGATTCGGTAACTGTACAAATACAAGAGCTTGCGAAATGGAGTGCCCTAAGGGTATTTCTGTAGAGCATATCGCCCGTCTCAACCGCGAGTTCCTTGCTGCCAAATTCTCTGAATAATATTTCGGATTATAATAATAAAGGATGGTAAGTAAGTGCTTGCCATCCTTTTTTTGTATTTTTTTGAAGTACTGTTACCAGAGGAAATTGTTGAACGGATATCTTCCGGCGTGTATTTCCGCCACCATTTTGTAAATGTCGTTCCTCAGTTTGTCTATCCCTATTTTCTCTTTTGCCGATATGAATATGCAAGGTGTCTTTTCCTGGGCTATCCAGCTGTTTTTCAGCTCTTCCAAGCTTCTGTTCTCCTTGCTTTTAGGCTCAAGCGAGAATTCGTCATATTCTTCGTATTCGTAAGCGTCAATCTTATTGAATACTACGAATACTGGTTTATTGTCTGCTTTGATATCTCTCAATGTCTGCTCTACCACTTCCATCTGTTCCTCGAAACCAGGGTGTGAAATATCTACTACGTGAATGAGAATGTCAGCTTCCCTAACTTCATCCAGAGTGCTTTTGAAAGCTTCAATCAGTTGTGTAGGCAGTTTTCTGATGAATCCAACAGTGTCGCTCAGCAGGAATGGTACGTTCTCTATCACTACTTTTCTTACTGTTGTGTCGAGTGTCGCAAACAGTTTGTTTTCAGCGAATACGTCACTTTTGGCAAGCAGATTCATCATAGTGCTTTTCCCAACATTTGTATATCCGACAAGCGACAACCTTACAAGCTGACCCCTATTGCTTCTCTGCGTGGCCATCTGTTTGTCCACTTTTTTCAGCTGTTCTTTCAGTTTGCTTATTTTTTCCTTGACAATTCTTCGGTCGATTTCTATCTGGGTTTCACCCATACCACCTCTTGTTCCAACTCCACCTCTCTGTCTTTCAAGATGTGTCCACATACCTGCCAGTCTCGGCAGCATATAATTATATCTTGCAAGTTCAACCTGCATCTTCGCAGATGCTGTTTTTGCTCTTTGGGCGAATATTTCAAGAATCAGGCTTGTCCTGTCAATGACTGAACTGCATTTTATTACTTTTTCTATGTTTCTTTGCTGTATTCCGGACAGTTCGTCATCGAATATAATATAGCTGATTCCATTATTTTCGCAATATTCGGCGATTTCCTTTAGTTTTCCGCTTCTTATATAAGTTGAGTTTTCCGGTTTATCCAGTCTCTGGACAAACCTTTTGTCTTTAGTTACTCCGGCAGTTTCCGCTAAAAATTCAAGTTCATCCAGATATTCAATTACTTTTCTTTCATCATCACCGTCTTTGATGATTCCTACGAATACTGCTTTTTCTGTTCTATTCTCCATTTTACCTAAAAAAAAGTAGCTATATCCCCTCTGTTTCTTCTTATGAAGTACAGAGCAGGATTAGCTACTGTAATTTATATCAGAATTCTAATTATCTCAACTGGAAGATTACTGGGAAGGTGTATGTTACCTTTACGGCACGGTCTCTCTGCTTTCCCGGTTTCCATTTTGGTGAACTTGATACGACCCTGACAGCCTCTTTGTCAAGTGATGAGTCAACACCTCTGAGTACTTTGACGTTGGATACTGTTCCGTCTGCGTTTACTGTGAACTGAAGGGTTACTCGGCCCTGAACACCGTTTTCCTTTGCGATTTCAGGATAAACGAGTTTTGAGTTCACCCATTTCGAAAATTCGTTTGCATCACCTCCGTTGAATGAAGGTTTCTCTTCAACCAACTGGAAAGGAATTGCCTCTTCCTCTACTTGCTCCTCTTCAGGTGCGCTCTCAATGTAGTCCATAATTTCAACTCCCGAGTTTGCGTCATCCTCAAGGTTCTGGAACATACTGTCGTCAACTTTGATGTTGTCATCAACGACGTCAATCTGGTCTGAAAGAATAGGAATTTTTGGAGCTACCTCTGGTGGTGGAGGTGTTTCCTCAGTAATAGGAACCATATCCTCTACTTCAACTACTGTCTGGTCTGATTCGAGCGAAGCTACCTTCTTCTCTTTAGTTGTGTAGCTGAAAGCTCCCCACACAAACAGTAACGCCAGAACTAAGCCAATCTCTGTGAAGAGAAGCTTCTTGTTCTCAAGGCTTGCCTTTTGTGATTTTTTAACTTCCATATCAATATGTTTTTATTTTTCCATTTGCGTCGTAAAGTTATAAATAATTATTTTCTTTTCAAATTTTTTCCACTTCTATCTATCTTTTTATTAGATTTGCGCAAAATTTCTGCTTGCTATGATTTCTTATTATTTTCAGGACATCGATTTCAAATTTAATAAACGAAGGCTTAACAATCAATGGTTGAGGATGGTAGCTGAAAGTGAAATACGTCGTATAGGGGATGTGAATATTATTTTCTGCTCTGATAATTATATCCTTGACGTCAATCTAAAATATCTCCAGCACGATTATTTTACTGATATCATCACTTTCGATTATTCCGAGAAAAATATTCTGTCAGGTGATCTTTTTATCAGCATCGATTCTGTACGTGAAAATTCTGTTCTCTATAATTCAGATTTCGATGAAGAACTGCATCGTGTAATCGTCCACGGTATTCTTCATCTTATAGGTTATGATGATCATACCGACGAGGAACAGAAAGTAATGAGGCAGAAAGAAAATTATTATCTCGATATGAGGAAAGCTTTACTTTAGGTTTATGGTTGAGAGATATGATGTCATTGTAGTCGGCGGTGGTCATGCCGGATGTGAAGCAGCTATGGCTTCTGCCAATATGGGTAAGTCTGTTCTGCTCCTTACAATGGATTTTACTGGTCTTGCCAGGATGTCCTGCAATCCTTCTATTGGTGGAATAGCAAAAGGTCAGATTGTACGTGAGATTGATGCTCTCGGCGGTTATACCGGAATCGTCACAGACGCTTCCACTCTGCAGTTCCGTATGCTTAACAGATCTAAAGGTCCTGCAATGTGGAGTCCCCGTGCGCAATGCGATAAAATCAAGTTTTCCCTGTACTGGCGTCAAATCCTTGAAACTAATTGTAAATTAGATATTTACATAGATTCTGCGACTTCTTTTCTCTTTGAGAATTCAAAAATTACCGGCGTCCGTACAATTACCGGTGCAATTTTTTATTCTCAAGCAGTTGTTTTGACCGCCGGTACCTTTCTTGACGGTAAAATTTTCATTGGACGAACTCAATTTTCCGGTGGCAGGATAGGTGAGTCTCCGTCTATCGGTTTATCCGAACAATTGAGTCAGATGGGTATTTCAGTTTCACGGATGAAGACTGGAACCCCTCCGAGGATCGATATCAAGTCTGTCGATTTATCCAAGTCTCTTGTTCAATACGGTGATTCCAATCCTGAAAAGTTTTCATATCTACCGTACCTTTCTTCTGTTCAAAATGGTAATGAACAGATGCCTTGTTATATATTTCATACTAATCCAAAGGTTCACGATATTCTTCGTTCCGGTTTCAATGATTCTCCGCTTTTTGCCGGATTGATACACGGAAAGGGTCCTCGTTATTGTCCGAGTATTGAGGATAAACTCAGAACATTTTCTGATAAAGATTCCCATCAACTTTTTCTTGAACCAGAGGGTCGCACCACTGATGAATACTATCTCCAGGGATTCTCTTCTTCACTTCCTTTGGACGTTCAGATAAAGGCTCTTCGTTCTATTGAAGGCTTTGAGGATGCAAAAATCTTCAGGCCTGCTTATGCGGTCGAATATGATTATTTTGATCCCGTCCAACTAAAACCTTCTTTGGAATCAAGAATTGTCGAAGGGCTTTTCCTTGCAGGCCAGATCAATGGTACTACTGGATATGAGGAGGCCGCCGCCCAAGGTTTGATAGCCGGTATCAATGCGTCTCTTTTTATTGATGATAAAGATCCTCTTATTCTTCATCGTGATCAATCTTATATAGGAGTATTGATTGATGATTTAATTACTAAAGGTGTTGATGAACCTTATAGAATGTTCACTTCACGTGCTGAATACCGTATTCTTCTCAGACAGGATAATGCTGATTTTAGATTGACTGAACTTTCTCATAAAATTGGTTTGGCTGATGAATTCAGATATTCTTACACTATGTCAAAGTATTCTGATATTAGTACCCTTGTTGATTTTTGTGATTCTGTTAATATTACTAAAGAACAAGCCAATTCTTATTTAGTTTCAATATCTGATGATCCTCTAAAAGAGTCTAAAAGAATTTCCGATGTTGTTGCAAGGCCTAAAGTCTCAATTTTTGATATATTGAATAATGTTCCACGTGGAACAAAATTATTAGATGAGTTACAATCTAAGATATCTGATTCTTTTCCTGCTGTAAATTTTCCAGTTGATGGAGTTAGAAATTCTAATAGATTAAATTATAAAAATAATGTTTTCTATCAATCTTATTTTGACGCTTTACTCCTTTTGTCTTTTAATCAGAATTTAGATTTTGATACCGAAGTATATTCTAGTTTTCAATCTATAATAGAAAAGAAGTATGTATCTGAAATATTATCTGATGCTGAAATCTTAATCAAGTATAGAGGATATATTGACAGGGAAAAGCTGCTTGCTGATAAGATTTCTCATCTTGAGAATTTAGTTATTCCTGAAAATTATGATTTTGATAAAGTATCTGGATTGTCAATTGAGTGTCGACAAAAACTTTTAAAATATACTCCACATACAATTGGTCAGGCTTCCAGAATTTCAGGTATTTCTCCTTCTGATATTTCTATATTATTAATTCATTTTGGAAGATGATAATTAAAAAAGGTGTTCCACGTGGAACACCTTTTTTATAACCTCTTCAGGGCTTCTTTTATTATTGTTTCAATAGAAGCCTGTGGATCTTTTTTGAGAATATCCGGAATAATTTTCGTAATATTTGCTTTGGTGAAGCCAAGATTCAGAAGAGCTATAGTTGCTTCATCAACCGTCTTGCTGGTATTGTTTATGATATTTCCGGAAGTATCGATTCCTCCTCCTTTTATTATTTTGTCTTTAAGGTCAAGAATCAATCTCTGTGCAGTTTTTGTTCCGATTCCTTTAATGCTTTTTATTTTATGTACATCCTCTCCAATGATTGCATTTCTTATTTCTTCATCAGAAAGGGAGGACAGCATCATCCTGGCAGAACCGACTCCGACTCCGGAAACACTTATTAGCAGTTTGAAGAGTTCTCTCTCGTCTTTTGTTGCAAATCCGTAAAACTGTTCATCGTCTTCACGCAGATAATGAAAAATATATACTTTACAATTTTTCTGGTTTTTCAACGCCTCATATGTCTGTAGTGAAATCAGAATATGGTAGCCTATTCCTCCACATTCGATAATGATATCAGCCGGAGAAAGTTCAATTACTTCACCTTTTATATATTCGTACATAGCAATAGTTTTTACAAAAATATGATATTTGACTGTTAAATGAAAGATTACTTTAGTAAATTTGCATCTTCAAACTATGGTTTGCTTATATGACAGTAAAGGAACTAAGAGAATACTTTCCGATTCTTTCCACGCAGGTTTATGGAAAGAAATTAGTCTATTTTGATAATGCTGCGACGAGTCAGCGTCCTCTGTCAGTAGTTGAAAAATGGAATAAGCTGTCTACTGAATTCAATGCGAATATTCATAGGGGAGTTCATAGACTGGCTGAAGTCGCTACAGATGAATTTGAGACTACGCGGGATATTGTCAAAAATTTTATCAATGCGGAGACCAGGGAAGAAATCATATTCACTTCAGGAACTACTGCTTCAGTAAATCTTGCTGCTTTCTGTTTCGGAGAAAAATTCATAAATGAAGGAGATGAGGTAATAGTTTCAGAGGCGGAGCATCACTCTAATATTGTACCTTGGCAGATGATGTGCGAGAGAAAGGGAGCAGTATTGAAGGTACTTGAAATCGATGACTCGGGAATTCTCAATATTACAGAACTGGAGAATCTTATTACATCCAGGACAAAAATCGCGGCTATCACTCAAATTTCAAACGTTCTCGGAATTGTCAATCCCGTAAAAGAAATCATCAGGATATGCCATTCCAGGAATGTACCTGTTCTGATAGACGGTGCTCAGGGAATAGTTCACGGGGGAATAGATGTCAGGGATACAGATTGCGACTTCTATGCGTTTTCCGGACATAAACTGTATTCGGCTCCGGGAGTTGGAGTTCTATACGGAAAAAAGAAATATCTTGAAGAGATGCCTCCTTATATGGGAGGAGGGGAGATGATTTCATCAGTGAAATTCACAGGTACGACTTATGCCCCGCTACCGGAGAAATTAGAGGCCGGGACCCAGAATATAGCGGGCGTTCCAACTTTGAAGCCGGCTATTGAAACAGCGAAACTGATGCAAGATGATGAACTGGTTTCAAATATGCATTCAGTTCAGGAATATCTGTATGACTCATTGAAACACAATGACAGAATAACATTGTACGGGACACCGGAAGACAATACTTTGAAAATTCCTCTCTTTTCGTTTTCTGTCGAAGGAGCCCATCACGAAGATGTTGCTCTCATACTTGACAAGATGGGAATTGCTGCAAGGTCTGGACAGATGTGCGCGGAACCTCTTATGGACCATTTCGGTGTGACAGGAATGCTGCGTATTTCACTCGCTCCGTATAATACAATGGAGGAAGCTGAATACTTCATCAAATGTCTTGGAAAAGCTGTGGATATGCTTGTATGATTGTAGATAATTCAATTTGACAATATATGGAAAAATCATTGCAGCAGGCTGAAAATGAAATAGTTGAGTCATTTTCTATGTATGATGAATGGCTTGATAAATACGAATATCTGATTGATCTTGGCAAGAATCTTGAACCGTATCCGGATTCGGAAAAGACTGATGATAAACTTATAAAAGGTTGTCAATCAAGGGTTTGGCTTGATTATAATATAGAAAACGGAAGATTGTATTTTAAAGCTGACAGTGATGCGATAATCACTAAAGGCATAATTTCGCTGCTTATCGGCGTTTATTCCGGACGTACGCCGGAAGAAATCAGCGGTTCTGATTTTTCATTCATCGAGAAGATAGGGTTGAAAGAGAATCTTTCTCCAACCAGGGCAAACGGACTCGCATCGATGATTGCCACAATCAAGGCTGCCGCCGCTGCGAACTTGCAGTGAGAAATTATTATAGCGAACAGTATGGAAAACAAAAAGAATAATGAAGTGTTGACTGCGGAGGACGCAAAGGCTCTCGCTCCTCTGTATTCAGATGTCATAAAGGCCCTCAAGCAGGTATTTGATCCGGAAATACCGGTCAATATATACGATCTCGGACTCATATACGAACTGGTAATCAACAAGGAACACGATGTTTTCATAACGATGACGTTCACGGCTCCGAATTGTCCTATGGCCGATGAGGTCATGAATGACGTCAAAGTGTCTGTGGAAGATGTTCCCGGAGTGAAATCCTGTTCCATTGAACTTGTATTTGAACCGGCCTGGGACAAGAGTATGCTTTCAGAAGAGGCCAGGGTAGAACTTGGAATGGACGACGAATAGGCCTGCTTATGGACAGACTTATAGATGTATATATCTCTCTTGGCACCAATATAGGGAACAGGCGGAACAATATTGAGACCGCTCTCAATCTGGTTTCCCATATTCCCGGTGTCAAAGTCGGTGCTGTCTCCGAAATAATCGAGACTGAACCGTGGGGATTCACATCTGACAGGAAGTTCTTGAATTGCGTCTCCAGGCTTGATTTTTATCCTGACAAGACCAAAATACAGCTATGTAATACTGATATCAGACTATCAGAAAATCATAGACTTGAAGAGGCTATATATCTTCTCAATGCGTTCAAGAATATTGAATGGGCGATGGGAAGACGTGATAAAATTGAATTTGACACTCGTGGAAACAGAGTGTATCATTCCAGAATCATAGATATTGATATACTTCTTTACGGAAAGTATCGCATTGATACCAAGAAACTTGTGGTTCCGCATCCTCTTATGGCAGAAAGAGATTTCGTTATGTGTCCGCTAATGTCGATTGTAGATGACGGTATAAAATCAGAATTTCCGGAAATATTTCAGGCTAAATGATTATTTTTGCAAGTTGAAGAATAATTAATCTAATAATAACTGTTATGACACAGGAAGAACTTTTCAAAGTCTTGGTGGCTCATTGCAAGGAATATGGTTTCATATTTCCTTCAAGCGAGATTTACGACGGAC
>JBJEBM010000008.1:0-25147 GCA_051870055.1 Candidatus Cryptobacteroides sp. | reverse complement strand
GAAGCAAACATTGAATACTTTCCGTCAGCCGTATTGATGAACAGGAAATCGTCAAAAGGGGAGGAGTAGGGGAATCCCATATTGACCGGGATGCCCCAGTCGTTAAGGGTCTCGTCCCAGTTCGAGACATACAGGTCGTACCCGCCCATTCCGTAAAGGCCTTTCGAGGCGAAAAACAGTTGTTTTCCGTCAGGGGAGACCATCGGATAGATTTCATCTGACGAGGTGGTCATCTGCTCGTTCAGAAGTTCAGGAGCTGTCCAGACAGTGTCCCTGAAAGATGACCTGTACACATTCCTGATACCTTCTGAATCAGAAGCTGACCAATACAGGTTGTCCGCGTCTTCAGGCCAGTAAGTCGCTTTGACCAAACCTTTTCCGTCACTGTTGTCAAGCTGGTTCGGAACCGCTCTCCAACTGTAGTCCTGAAGCGGGTAGAACAGGTGGAAATCCTTGATGCTGAATCTCTTCTTGGCCACAGCGACAGGAGTGCTGCAGAATCCTGACATATTCATTCCATTCTGGGCCTGCACCATCATCTCGTCGATGGCGATTGACTCCAGGGAGTCCGCGCCGGCGGAGGCCTCTGTGAAAATGTCAAATGCTTCTTCGAATCTGTATTCCCTCATCAGGGAGTCTGTTGCAGATTGAAGTTGGCGGAGATTCATCCGTTCCGGCCTGAACGCCAAAGTGTCAGATGTTTCCGCTGACTTGGCGGAAACTGTTGCGGAAATGGATATCAATATGGAAATATATGCTTTTATACCTCTCATAATAATAAATAAGGATTGCAAAATTAACAAATTACTGGCAGAAAGTTTCTTTCTATGAAAAAAATAGATAAATTTGCAGTCTTATATGTCGCGCGGCAGGCATTATTGTGCCCTTGCCACGGGATAATTGCGTTAAAAGAAACTAAAAATTATTAAAATACATTAACAATGCAAAGTAAAGGTGCAATCAAATTTGTGGCGATTCTGCTCGCTATAGCCTGCATCTGGCAGCTTTCCTTCACTCTTGTGACAAGCATCCAGGAGAAGAAGGCGAGTGATTATGCACAGAAAACAGTCGATACATTCAAGCAGTCTGCCGCATACTCCAATCTTCCGGAGACGGACAAGGCCTATTACCTCGATTCTCTCGCAAAGAAGAGCAATCGCTGGTATGTGGATTCAATTTCCAACGAGAAAGTTTATTTCCGTTACACATTCAAAGAAGTAAAGGCTAAGGAAATCAACCTCGGTCTTGACCTCAAGGGCGGTATGAACGTGATGCTTCAGGTTCAGCTTGAAGATCTCGTCAGCGCTCTTGCCGGAGAGAACAAGACTCCTGAATTTCACAATGCTCTCGCTCTTGCAAAACAGCGCAGCGTGAATTCCACTGATGACTTCATCTCACTGTTCGCCCAGGCCTGGAAAGAAGTTTCAGGAGGACAGAGACTTGCACAGGTGTTCGGAACATACGACCTCTCCACCCGCATCAACGCCCAGTCAACGGATGACGAGGTAATAGCTGTCATCAGGGAAAATGCCGAAAGCGCTATCGCAAACTCATTCAATGTACTCCGCAACCGTATCGACCGTTTCGGCGTTACACAGCCTTCAATCCAGAAACTCGGCAACACAGGACGTATCCTTGTTGAGCTTCCGGGTGTGAAAGAGCCTGAGCGTGTGAGGAAACTGCTCCAGGGAACCGCTTCCCTCGAGTTCTGGACCACCTACACCAATGACGAGATTTATCCTTATCTTGTAGAGGCTGACGCCATGCTTGCCAATGCTGCCGCTGATTCTTCAGAGGAAGAGGCAGAGGTGGAGGAAACTCCTGCTGCAGAGGCTGACTCACTTCTCCAGAGCGAGATTAGCAATGCCGCCAGCGATGCGAAAGCGCTTGCCGAGTACAAGAAGCAGCATCCTCTCTTCGCTGTCCTCCAGCCTTCACAAGCAAGAGGCAACGCCTGCATAGGTTTCGCCCAGGGAGCTGACACCGCTGCTGTCAACAGAATTCTCAACACTCCTTCTGTAAGGTCCATTTTCCCTCCTGAGTTCCGTCCTATGTGGACTGTGAAGCCATCACAGTATATCCAGGGTGGCAACTACTATGAACTTGTGGCCATCAAAGCCGCTACCAGAGATGGCAAGGCTCCTCTTGACGGAGGCGCTGTAACAGATGCGAGGGTATCTTATGACGGTACTGGTATGAACAAGGGAAATCCTTCTGTATCAATGACAATGAATGCAGAGGGAGCTAATGTGTGGGCACGTCTGACCAAAGACAATGTAGGCAAACAGATTGCCATTGTCCTCGACGGTCTCATCTACTCATATCCTAACGTACAGAACGAGATTACCGGAGGTAACTCATCCATCACCGGAAACTTTGACGTTGAGGAGGCAACTGACCTTGCCAACGTCCTGAATTCTGGTAAGCTTCCGGCTCCTGCCAAGATTATCCAGGAGCAGGTTGTCGGACCTTCACTCGGTTCAGAGTCCATCCGCGCCGGTCTCATTTCGTTCATAATCGCATTCTGCCTCGTCCTCCTGTATATGATTTTCTTCTACAGCGGCGCTGGTTTCGTGGCTGATATCGCCCTCCTCTGCAACGTGCTCTTCCTCTTCGGAACTCTCGTTTCATTCGGAGCTGTCCTCACTCTGCCTGGTATCGCAGGTCTCGTCCTGACACTCGGTATGGCGGTCGATGCCAACGTGATTATTTATGAGCGTATCAAAGAGGAAATTGCCGCAGGCAAGGGTCTCAGCAAGGCTGTAGCCGACGGTTATTCAAACGCATACTCTGCCATCATTGACGGCCAGGTGACCACAATGCTTACCGGTATCGTGCTCTTTGTTTTCGGTTCAGGTCCTGTACAGGGCTTCGCAACCACCCTCATTATCGGTATCATCACTTCGGTTCTCACTTCGATTTTCATCACAAGACTTATCATCGAACACCGCATTGCCAAGGGCAGAAAGATGACATTCGAGAACAATATCACGAGAAACTTCCTGAAGAACACTCACTTCGATTTCATCTCGAAGAAGAAGTTCACCTACATTTTCTCCGGTGCTCTCATCCTCATCTCTCTCGTTTCCATCTTCACCAAGGGCTTCACATACGGTGTTGATTTCACCGGTGGACGTACTTACGTTGTAAGATTCGACCAGCCTGTTTCCGCTGAGGAAGTAAGGGCAGCTGCCGAGGCTGAGTTCGAGGGAGCCGTTGAAGTCAAGCAGTTCGGTGGCGACAGCCAGATGAAAATCACCACTAAATATCACGTTGACGACGAGTCAAGCGAAATGGACGCAAAGGTTGAGTCAATGCTCTACAATGCGATGAAAGGTTTCTTCGCTGAGAAAGATGTCACACTTGACGAGTTTACATCCACACTTGACAACCCTAACGGAATCGTATCTTCCGACAAGGTAGGTCCTACTATCGCCAACGATATGAAGAGGGACGCCATCATAGCAGTGCTCATCGCCCTGTTCGTTATATTCGCTTATATTGCATTCAGATTCAAGGGATGGACCTGGGGTCTCGGCGGTGTTGTATCGCTTGCGCATACAGCCATCATCGTCATCGGATTCTTCTCCCTGTTCTCCGGAATACTTCCGTTCAACCTCGACGTTGACCAGACGTTCATCGCGGCTATCCTGACCATCATCGGATATGCAATCAACGACAACGTGGTTATTTTCGACCGTATCCGTGAGTACAAGACTCTCCATCCGAAGGCTGACTTCAAGGAGAACACCAATCTCGCTCTCAACAGCACTCTCACCAGAACTGTGAACACCTCTGTTTCCACTCTCGTGACAATGCTTGCAATCGCCATCTTCGGCGGCGAGTCAATCCGTGGTCTTTCTGTAGCCCTCATCCTCGGTATCTGTTTCGGTACTTATGCTTCAATCTTCATCGGAACTCCGGTGATGTTCGATGCAAGTGCATGGCTTGAGAAGAGAAGGGCAGCAAAGAAAGCTGCAAAGAGGAATTAATTTACTCATAATATGTTTTGTTCTTTCCCGGGGGCTGCAAAGTCTCCGGGAAATTTTTTGTAATATTAATTCCGTATCTTTGTAAAAATAGCAATCAATGATGGAGATAAGGAATTACATTTTCAGGGGAGTGGCTGCTGCTGCCGCTGTGTTTACATTGCAGGTAGCGCTCAATGCGCAGAGGACAGGAGTCCGGGAGGAGGTGCTCGGAAGCTGGGAACTGGGATGCGGACTGGACAGGGTCTATGATTTTTCCGCAGTTGACCAGGCTGGGAACATAAAGGGCTACGAGCCCTTCTATGTCAGCCATTACGGGCGGCACGGCTCCAGATATGCATACTCGCCGAACACTTACAAGGATCTTCTTGATATGCTTGTGGAGGCTGAGACCCATGAAAATATCACCGCTTACGGCAAAGAGTTGAAGACCAGGCTCTCGGCATTGTACGAAAAAGTCCGTTACAGGGTCGGCGACCTTACAGACAGGGGATGGGAGCAGCAGAAGAAGATGGCTGCGGGAATGGTTTCAGATTACCCTTCCGCATTCGGTAAAGGCAGCGAGGTGACAGCCTGCGCTTCCAGTTCAATCCGTTCCATTATGAGTATGACCTCTTTCTGCACCGAACTGTCACGTAGGGCTCCGAAGTCGGAAATAATTGCCCATCAGGGACTTGAATATATCCAGTTCACGGCTCCCAACATGGGTAAAAACCCGTTCCGTTACAAAGGCCCGGAGAGCGTCTTTCCATACAGCGAGTCAGCATTGGAGTTTATGCAGAGGCGGTTCCCGGAGTACAGGAACATGCTCGGCAGAATTTTCGTCAATCCTGAGAAGGCAGTAGGGGACAGGGACCTCTTCTGGACAATTGACTATATTTATATGCTTGTAGCTGGAATGAACAGTCTCGATGAAGGAATCCAGACTGATCTCTCGGACATCTTCACTCCGGAGGAGTTCGCAGCGATGTGGGAAGTTGACAATTATATGCGTTTCGAGGAATATTACAAATACCGCACATCCTGCTCGTCAATCATCGATGACATAGTGGACAAGGCTGATGCCCGCATCGCCTCAGGGAGCGAGGGTGCGGATCTGAGATTCGGACACGACCATTGTCTGCTGACGCTCTTTATGATAGGAGATATCGACCATTTCGGACATTTCCCTGCCAATGCTGACGAACTGGTTTACTGGTTCCAGACATTCCGCTCTCCGATGGCCGGAAATCTCCAGTTTGTGTTCTATAGGCCTAAACGCAGAGAATCTTCCGGTGATATTCTCGTTAAAGTGCTCTTGAACGGCCAAATAGCCACCGTAGGCGACATTTCTCCGGATAGTGAAGGAATTTACCGTTGGAGTGATGTGAGGTCCTTCCTGAAGGCAAGAACGGCGTCCCTTACGATAAAATAATAATTCTCCGGGTGGTACTATTTTAAAAAGTTCCCGTCATAATGATAAAACAATTATGATGAGAACTTTTTTTATTTCAGTTTTAACTTTGCTGTGTGTCTGTGCGGCCGCACAGACACCGCATTTCCGTTCAGTCGGCTACAAAGGGAGTGTGTCTCTCACTGACCAGTTAGGGGTGTTCATAGGTTTCGACACATCCCATGGATATATGATTACACCGAAACATTATATCGGTATCGGAGCAGGGGAGTTCATGTTCCCGGACGGGGATGATAATCCTTTGTTTCTCAATGCATTCGTTGAATATCAATACTATATGAGAAGCAAATCCAGTTCCCCGTTTATCGGCGTACGCGCAGGTATGTCCCACGCTTTCAAGTTCTACGAAAAAACAGGCATCAATTTCCATAATGCCGTTCTCATAGAACCGTCATTCGGCTGGAGCTGGGGACTTGAATCAGGACAGGGTCTGTCGGCCGGCATCGGACTGCCTATGTATATCCCATTCGGGGACAGGAGGACAGATATGTCCGTGCTTCCGATGCCGAAACTCTCCTTCACATTTGAATTCTGACAGGGCGGTCCTATTTCTTGATAGGGTAGAGGCGTACGAGCAGCAGCATTATCGTGGCGATGGCGGCAGGGAAGAGGGAGAACAGCGCCCAGATCATGTTGCGGACCGATTCCTCGTTCGTGATGGTTATCACTGTCTCTCCGTTTGCGTCCGTGCCGGAAATGAATCCGGCCACACCGAGAAGCAGGGCCACAAGCGCTCCGGATATAGCACTGCCGAACTTCTGGGCCATTGTTCCGGAAGAGAAAATCAGGCCCGTTGATGAAGTTCCGTTCTTCATTGTGGCATAGTCAGCCACATCGGCATACATACTCCAGAGCAGAGGGGAATAGAGCCCGATTCCGATGGAAGTGAGAATGACAATGGCAACCATAAGCCAGATGTATGACGGATCCATCGGGATGAAGAAAAACGCTATTGAGGTGACAATGCAGATGACAGCCGAAAGCATAAAGGCCTTTGATTTCGAACCGACCATTTTCGTGAATGCAGGAGAGAGCCCGCCGAATATCATACAGGTCACTTCCCCGAAGGTCATAAATACGGTGTAATTGATGATAAGACCGCTGACAGTGACGTCCCCGCCGAGGCAGTAAGTAATCATATATCCGGCCACGGCATAGCGGAACCCGTTGAAGAAATTGCTGCATATTCCGGCGAGAGTCAGGTAAATCCAAGGCTTGTTGCGGAACAGGTCGGCGAACGGCTTGAGCGAGAATTTCTCAGCGCGGACCGGCTTGAGCCTTTCTTTTGTGAGCAGTCCGCAGGCAAGTGTCATCAATGCCGCTACTGCTCCGAGAACGGCTCCGAGAACCGCATACTGATGGGCAGGAGTGCCTCCGACAAGTTTCTGGAGATAGGGGAATGACAGCAGGGTGATGAATCCCATAGCATAGGCTCCGACCATACGGAATGACGAAAACTGGTTCTTCTCGTCGTCGTCATCGGTCATTACGCCGAGCAGGGATCCGTACGGTACATTCACTGCCGTGTAAACCACCATCATAAGCAAATATAATGAGTATGCCCAGATACGTTTCCCGACCGGACCGAAATCCGGAGTGAACAGCAGGAGGGCGAACACGAGACCGAGCGGAATCGCTCCGAAAATCAGCCACGGACGGTAAGTTCCCCAGCGGCTCTGCGTGCGGTCGGCGATGCTGCCCATAATCGGGTCTGTGACAACGTCAAACAGCCTCGCCACGAGCATAAGGGTCGCCGTGTCGGCCACTGTGAGCCCGAAAATATTGGTGAAAAACAGAGGGAAAGCAATGCTCATCACTTTCCACGTGATACCTCCTGCGGCCGCGTCTCCGAGAGCATAGCCGATTTTTTCTTTCAATGATGCCATGTTTCAGTTATCAGTTTGTGTTATATAAATTATCCGTTTCTTTTCGACACCTTGTAGCGGACTCCGAGATCCTTGATGTCGGCAATGAAATCCGCTGTCACAGCCACCTGGAATTTCTTGGAAAGGAACTCAATGCTGTACTGGGTCTTCGGGTCAATCAGGTAGATGGACAGAGGAATGCTGCCCTTGCTTTTCTTCACAATATTTATGAGCCTGCGCCGGAACTCAGGGTTCAGCATTGTGGTGTTCACCTCGATGGCGAAGCCTGACAGAACCTTGTCGGACAAGTTGCCAAGAAGACTTATCTTCTTGATCTTGAATTTGTAAGGCACTGTGGCCGCCTTCTCTTTCTCCTCAGGTTTGACGTAATAGCTTTCCTTGATTTCACCCTCTATGAAAATGGAGGTGTGCTCGTTCAGGTAGCTCATATTGGCCTCGTAGTCCTTCCCGAAAAGGGTCATCTCGTGCACTCCGCTGAAATCCTCCAACGTCATTTTCGCATAAGGCTTGCCGGACATCGAAGTCTTTGTCTCGATGCCTGTAATGAATCCTGCCACACTGGCTTTCTGGGGCTTGCGGGCCTTGTCGCATTCGGCCACCAGGCTGTCCAGCTCCGACAGGCCGCAGGTCGTGAAATTCTCTATCTCGAATTCGTACCTCTTCAGCGGGTGCTCGGAAAGGTACATTCCCACTATTTCCTTCTCCTTCTTCAGCAGTTCAAGCATATCGAACTCAGCAGGCGCGGCCGGCGGTTCCGGCCTCTCGGCCTTCAGTTCCTCCACCTCCCCGAACAATGAGGATGCGTCCTCCTCTGCATTTTTCTTCGTAATTGCCGCATAGTCAATCAGTTCGTCAATGAACTGAGCCCCGCTCTTGCCCGGCAGGAAATACTGGCAACGCTGTATGCCGAAGGAATCGAACGCACCGGCATAAACGAGAGATTCCATAGCCTTTCGGTTAACTATCCCGGACATTCTCTCGCTGAAGTCGTAAATATCCTTGAACAGGCCGTGCTCCTCCCTGTCTTTCACAATGGCGTCCACGATATTGGCCCCGAAACCTTTCATTCCGCCCATTCCGAAATGGATATCTCCATTCTTGTTCACGGTGAAGTTTGAGTCACTCTCATTGATATCAGGGTTCAATACCTTGATTCTGTGGCGTTTGCAGTCGGCCATAATCTTCTTTATCTCATCCATCTTGGAGAGATTGCAACTGAGGTTGGCCGCCTGGAACTCAGACGGGTAATGGCATTTGAGCCATCCGGTCTGGTAGCTCACCCAGGCATAGCAGGTGGCGTGCGACTTGTTGAATGCGTACTGGGCGAATTTCTCCCAGTCTTTCCATATCTTGTCAAGGACTTTCTCCGGATGGCCGTGGGCTATTCCTCCGGCCATAAATTTATCCTTCAATGAGTTAAGAATGTCAATCTGCTTCTTTCCCATAGCCTTGCGGAGCTTGTCGGCCTCGCCTTTGGTGAATCCGGCGAGTTTCTGGGACAGAAGCATCACCTGCTCCTGATATACAGTGACTCCGTAAGTATCCTTGAGATATTCCTCCATATCCGGGAGGTCGTATTCTATAGGCTCCTGGCCGAGTTTCCTGGCCACGAATGAAGGAATGTAGTCCATCGGACCCGGCCGGTAGAGGGCGTTCATCGCGATAAGGTCCTCGAACCTCTCCGGATGCAGTTTCTGGAGCCAGTTCATCATTCCCGGGGACTCGAACTGGAACACGCTGATGGTGTCGCCGCGTCCGTATAGTTCGTAAGTCTCTTTGTCCGCGATGTCAATGGCCTCGATGTCGATGACATCCCCGGAACGTTTCTTTATCAGGTCGAGACAGGCGTGGATGATGGTCAACGTGTTGAGCCCCAGGAAGTCCATCTTCAACATTCCCACGTCCTCGATATAATGTCCGTCGTACTGGGAGGTCCATACATTCTGCCCGGTCTCCTTGTCCACCGACAAGCAGATAGGAATGTAGTCGGTGAGGTTTCCGCGGCCGATGATGGTGGCGCAGGCGTGAACTCCCACCTGCCGGATGCTTCCTTCCAGCTGGAGGGCGTATTTCAATACCTCCTTCACCAGGTCCGAGCCGCTCTCAAGTTCGTTTTTCAACTCCGGAACCAGCCTGTAGCAGTTGGCGAGATTGATTTTGACATCGGTCTCCTCTTTGCCGGACTGGAACCATTTCTTTACCTTTATCTTCTGTCCTTCATTCTCAGGGTCAGGTACTTCCACTTCTTTCTCAAAAGCCTTGAATCCCGGCTTAAGCTGGTCCAGCTTCGGATTGAAAGGGTATTCTTTCTCCTTCATCTCACTCAGCCTGTCAGGGACCATCTTGGTGAGCCTGTTGCTCTCGTCAATGCTGAGGTGGCTGATGCGGGCGACATCCTTGATGGCGCTCTTCGCGGCCATTGTGCCGAATGTGATGACCCTGGACACGTGGTCGGACGAATACTTCCGCTCCACATACTCGTGGGCCGCCGTCAGGTTCTCGAAATCGACGTCGATATCAGGCATGCTGATTCGGTCCGGATTCAGGAAACGCTCGAACAGCAGCTGGTATTTTATCGGGTCTAGATTGGTGATTTTCAAGCAGTAAGCCACAACGGAACCGGCAGCCGAGCCACGACCCGGGCCTACCATATAGCCTTCCGCCCTTGATGCCGCGATGTAGTCCTGGACAATCAGGAAGTAGTCCGGGAATCCCATTCGGCATATTGTCTTGAGCTCGAAATCAATGCGTTCCGCCTGCTCTTCGGTCAATGTCTCGCCGTATCTCCAGTGCGCTCCTTTGTAAGTCAGGTGGCAGAGGAACGCCACGGACCGGCAGAATTCCTCTCCGCGCTCATTCCCGTTCTTGTCCGTGCGGCCGCAGTCGATGACATCCTTGTATTTTTCGAGCTGTGCGTCAATGTCGGCGAGGAAATCCGGATCAATGTCGAATTTGGGCAGCACGTGCCCCCTGTCAATAGAGTAGCTCTCAATCTTGTCGCAGACCTCGAGGGTGTTCGAGATTACCTCCGGATGTCCGGGGAACAGGGCCGCCATCTCCTCCTCACTCTTGAGAAACTCCTGCTGGGTGTAGCGGAGCCTGTTCGGATCGTCAATGAAAGAGTTGGTGGTCAGGCAGATAAGCCTGTCGTGCGTCGGACCGTCCTCTTTGCGCACGAAGTGCACGTCGTTGGTCGCGATGACCTTCACACCGTGCTTCTCCGCCAGGTCGAACAGCACCTCGCAGTATTCTTTCTCTTTCTCATAGACTTCAAGAGACTGCCCCGGAACCTCCGTCTTGTGCAGCATAACCTCCAGATAGTAGTCGTCCTTGAAAAGCTTTTTGTGCCATTCAATTGCCTTCTCGGCTCCCTCAATGTCCCCGGCGAGAATGAATCTCGGAATTTCCCCGGCCATACATGCAGACGAGCAGATCAGATTCTCGTGATACTGCTCAATCACTTCGTGCGAAACCCTCGGCCTGTAGTACATACCCTCCAGATGTGCGGTGGACACGATTTTCATCAGATTCTTGTATCCGGCGTAGTTCTTCGCCAGGAGAATAAGATGGTAATATCCTGCGTGCTCCTTGTCCTTGAGTTTGTGGTCAAATTTGGAAACGTATATTTCACAGCCGATTATGGGCTTCACTGATGGATGTTTCGCCGCATATTTGAAGAATTCCTTCACTCCGTACATATTGCCGTGGTCGGTGATGGCAAGTCCTGGCATACCGAGCTCCTCAGCCCGCTTGAACAGGTTGTCGATAGACGATTGG
The DNA here is from genome assembly GCA_051870055.1 of Candidatus Cryptobacteroides sp. GTDB lineage: Bacteria > Bacteroidota > Bacteroidia > Bacteroidales > UBA932 > Cryptobacteroides. The sequence continues at coordinate 14,042 of JBJEBM010000008.1, read as the reverse complement.
CCATCCAGGATTGAATACTGGGTATGTACGTGAAGATGTACGAAAGACATTGCGGTTCCTCCGGGCTTTAGTATGGAAATATTCTCTACAATCGGGTTTCGATTCAGATAACAAAGATAATGTCTTTGCGCCATATTCTCAAATCCGGTTTTCACATCTGTTGCAGTTTCGCCTTCCTCCGTTGAGGAGCATATTTGTCAAATTACGAAAAAATGCTAATTTTGATGCATTGAACATTTCAACCCGGAGATATGAGAAAGTCATTGTTTTTTACCATTGTTTCGGCGGCGATGCTCCTGTCATTCCCGTCCGGCGTGTTTTCGCAGGAGTTTAAGGACAGACGATACAAGGAACTGATTGGCCCTGTAAAATCCTGCAAGGTTTATTACGACGGTAAATTGTCCGATGAAAACAAGTATACCGAAGACGGGCAGTTCATCTTCCGGCGTAGTGAACTAGAATATGACGAAAAGGGCTGGCCTGTAGCACTGTATGATACTGACTACGGGGATTTGTTGTCCGCATTGCTGTATGACATACCTCTTTCAAATTCCCGAAGCCTCTTGGCCACTTACAGTTATGACAGCTCTCATCTCAATGAAGTGGACTATGATGTATACTCCCGGGACACCACATACATAGAGCGCTATATCAACGGGGATGTCCGTTCGGTCAGGAAAGGAGGGGATATCTGGAAAAGGGAGTATAAACACTGGGACGAGAAGGGTAATTGGATTGAGGCTGTTGAAAGACAATATTCTGATGGCGTTTATGTCGGGGAGTCCAAGTTAACCCGCGAGATAGAGTATTGGGAATTCACGGATGAATACAGTGAACTTACGATTGAAGATATGATCAGCAGACCTTTCGGGACAATGCCTGAAATTCCAGGATACAAGAATATCTGGGATTATGATTATTATGAGATTAATGATTTTATACTGAAATGGAAAGACTGGAAAAAGCCTGATATATTGACGTATTATTTTTCCAACAGATATGATCCGGATCTTCCGGGCAATCACGCTTTCAATCACACATATCGCGGAATATATCCGGCCTGGATTGAAGTGGAACCTGTTGAATCTGATATTTCCAAGGTCAAACAATGGATATACCTATTCGAGTTCGACAAGCGGGAGTATAATCCGAATAATTGGCGCTATGTGAAACGGGAGTACATCCGGACTCAGAAGGAGGTGATTGAATTTGCTGAACAACTGAGACTTGACCTGTCCCTGAATGCAGATCCGAAAGTCCGGATGTTCAAAAGCAAGAATTCAGAAGCCTACATCAACCAGAAAGACAGTAAATGCATATACTTGATGACGGGATTCTCCAGCGAAAGAAAGACCAGGTACATTTTAGAGGTGAGCAAGGACAACGGCATAGCCAAAAGGAAAAACTGGACCGTGTACCTGGTAATGACCCGTCAGGATTAGTCTTCCGACGGGTAGCATTACTTCCAACGGGCTGATTATCAAGGTCTGAGGACAAATCTCTCACTGGCCCTGGTGGAATCTCCTGCATAGAAATCCACAATGACCCTGCGTCCGCTGACCGTCATTTTGTATGAGCCGGCTGAATTGGAATTGACATATCTTTTCAGGCCGGGACGGTATTCTTCGAAAAGGGCGCTCTCGTCTTTCACCGGGGATCCGTCGGGCATAGTTTTCTTCGCCATCCGGAATTTGCCGTACTCCCCGGCCCCCTCGGCTTTGACTGTATATATGCCGTACTCCTCCTTCGACCATACGCTGTTCATTGTCATCTGGGTGATGCGCCCGCCGTCTCCGTACCAGTCTGCCAGCTCGGTGCTGTGCGTGTGGCCGCAGAGGCAGATGACATTGCGCCGGGCGAAAAGTTCCCGGAAATGCCGTCTTGCGTCGGTGTGCTTCTGGCTCTCCGCTCCGTGGAAAAACCATCGGCAACTGCCTCCGTCGAACGGGAGAAGCGGCCCGTGGATGACGATGAATGTGTTCCGCGCCCCTTCTGTCTCTTCCAGAAGTTTCTCGACCTCGGCATCGTCCGGCCTGTTGAAATCAATGACGATGAAAGCGTCGTCTCCGATATTGAAAGAAAATGTGGTCTTTGAAATCTCTTTTCCAAGTTCGGACGACATTCTTGCCGGCATATACTCTTTGTAGGCGTTTTCAGCTCCGGTTCCCCTGATGTCGTGGTTCCCGACCACTGTCACAAACGGAAGTCCGCACAGTTCTCCCTTGAACCTGTCCATTACGTCGGCGAGCATCTTCTTGTGTACCAACGGATTGCCGCAGTCTCCCTGGATGAGGTCTCCCATCTGGAGCACCATCCTGGTGTCGTCGTCAATGAGGCAGGCCGCGCGTTTCAGAAGTTTCGGACAGCGCTCTCTCCACATTTCCCCGTTTCGCGCAAATTCTTCCCTCTGTACCCTGTTGAGCCATTCCACAGGCTCGTTATAATCTGAATGATAAACACTTGCCGGCTCCGTGTCGAAATGCGTGTCACCAAGTATAACCACTGAATACTTCTTGTCACGGCTCTTTCCTTCTGTCAGGAAAGAGCCTCCGAATGCCAGCCCGGCAATAGAGGCGGCCGATGTTGCCAAAAATTCTCTGCGTTTCATATTGTCAGTCAGATATTGTTTCCTAAATGTTCCTAAAACACAAACTTAATCAAAATACCTTGTTTTTGGGATGATAATTAATTAAAAATTTATTTAGATTTGCAGCAGACGAATAAACGAACTGAAATATGAGAAGATACATCTTTCCTATAACAGCCATTTTATTGTTCTTCTCATTTATTTGTGAAGCCCAGAAGTCCCGCTCCGGATTCATCATATCCGGCAAGACAGTGGATGCGGCGACAGGTGAGGAAATAGCAGGAGTTGCGGTGAATCTCGAAGACACCGGAATCTGGACTACAACTGATGAGAAAGGGCGTTTCATTCTGACTGACATTGCTTCCGGAACATATTCCCTGGACTTCTCCTGCTTGGGATATGTTGACAGGAAGTTGGAATTCACCGTGCGCAAAGATATTCCTGAACTTGTCATCAAGCTGTCACTCAATACATTGGCTCTGAACGGCGTGGTTGTCACGGCAGAACGGGACAGAGACGGGATGAATACTTCCACCAAATTCGGCAGCAACGCTCTCGAACATCTCCAGATGAGCAATGTGACCGACATTTCGGCCCTGCTTCCCGGAGGAAAGACCGTCAATCCGGATCTCACCTCTGACAAAAGGGTCTCTGTCAGGAGCGGAGGACTGGCCTACGGCAACGCTTCTTTCGGGACGGCGCTTGAAGTGGACGGCATCAGGATCGGGAACAACGCTTCGTTCGGCGAGATGAAAGGTTCCGGAACGAGGAATATCTTGACGGAGAATGTCCAGTCCATTGAAGTTATAACGGGAGTCCCTTCCGCCGAGTACGGAGACTTGAACAGCGGAATAGTCCGAATCAACACTAAGAAGGGCCGCACTCCTCTGAATGTCACCTTCTCGGTGAATCCGCGCACATACCAGGCGTCAGCATCGAAAGGAATTGATCTTCAGAACAACAGGGGAGTGTTGAATCTCAGTGCAGAGTGGACCCGTGCCACCCAGAGACTGTCTTCCCCATACACCTCTTATTCCCGCCGCGGCTTCTCCGCCTCCTACAGCAACACTTTCCGCAAAGTGCTTAAATTCGAGGCAGGATTCACCGGAAATATCGGAGGGATGAATGCTAAAAACGACCCGGACGCATATCAGGGCACCTGGTCAAAAGGACGGGACAATGTCTTCAGGGGCAATACCTCCCTGACCTGGCTTCTCCAGAAAACCTGGATTACCAACCTGAAGTTCGACGCATCGGTGAACTTCAATGACAATATCTCCACCGAAAGACTCTATTCCTCATCCGCCTCGATGCTTCCGGCTGCCCATTCCGAGCAGGAGGGATATTATCTGGCGGACAGGTTGCCGATGACCTATTTCGCTGACAGGGTCGTGGACTCGAAGGAACTCGACTATGCCGCATCATTGAAATACGAATGGTTCCGCAAGAATGGAGGACGGCTCAGCAAACTGAAAGCCGGAGTGCAGTGGAAAGCCAACGGCAATGTGGGCGAAGGTGAATATTACAAAGATCCTTCTCTTGCAGCAAACGGCTATCGTCCAAGGCCTTACAGCCAGTATCCGTTTATGCACAACCTCGCTGTCTATGCCGAGGAAGACTATACTTTTCCGATAGGAAAGACCAAACTGGAACTTGCTGCGGGATTCAGGCTTGAGAATCTTTTCGTGAAAAATACCAAGTACGACAATGTCAGCAGCCTGTCCCCGAGATTCAATTTCAAATGGAAAATCTCTGACAACTTCTCTTTCCGCGGCGGATGGGGAGTGAGCGAGAAACTTCCGTCATTCTACATCTTGTACCCTGTCCAGAAATACCGGGATATCCAGACATTCGGCTTCTCGCATGGTGATATGGCCTCGTATGTATATTATACCCAGCCATATAAGATGCTTTACAACGAGAATCTGAAATGGCAGAGAAGCAGCAATTCCGAGTTTGGAATTGACGCCTGGTTCCTCGGGACTTCAGTGTCGCTCGTAGGATTCTACAACAAGACGGCCAACCCGTACACGTACCAGAGCATCTATACTCCGTTCTCCTACAATATAATGTCCATTCCAGACGGGTTCGAGATGCCGGATAATCCGCAGATACGGGTTGACAGCCAGACCGGGCAGGTCTATATGAGGGCCACCGGAGACGAATTCTGGACCCCGATGATCACAAAAGTCACCGACTACACGTTCTGTGATTCCCAGCTGCCTTCGAACGGTGCGGACATACACAGGGCCGGAGTCGAGCTGACCGTGGATTTTCCCGAAATTGCTCCGATTCTGACCAAATTCAGGCTTGACGCCAATTATGCGTTCACGAAATATGTGGACAACACCCTGACCAGTTATTACAAAACGGGATGGTCGCATTCTGAATTGAAAGACAGGTCGTACCAATATATGGGTATCTATGCTTCAGGCGGTAACGCCCCGTCCACCTGGAACGGGAAAGTGTCCCATTCGCTGGATGCCAACCTCACCGCCGTCACGCATATCCCGCAGGCCAGAATCATCATAACCTGCCGTCTGGAAATGTCTGTGTTCCAGCGTTTCCACAATCTTTCAGAATATAACGGAAGCGAATATGCCTATTGTGTCCAGCCTGACGGCTCCGTAATTCCTGGAAAGAGCATTTATTCCGGCACCAGCTATACCGCCATCAGGCCGGTCAAATATATGGACGAGACCGGTACGGTGAGGGATTTCACTGATGCCGAGGCTTCCGATCCTGCTTTCGCAAATCTTATTCTCCGTTCCGGAAATGCTTACACTTTCGCCAAAGACGGTTACGGCTCGTATCTGTCAGCGAATCTGAGTGTCACCAAAGAAATCGGTGACCACGTGTCCATCTCATTCTATGCCAATAATTTCACCAACTCCAGGATGAGCGTGAAATCCAAGGCTACCGGGGTAAGCGCCATCTTCACTCCGACATTCTACTATGGCCTGACCTGCAGACTGAAATTCTGAAGATTATGAAGAAAACAGCATTATACATAATAATAATTGCCGCATTGGGGCTCGCAGGATGTATGAATATTGACAATGTCAATCCATACACCGACAGTCTCCATATTCTGCGTATTGAGCCGCAGTATCCGGAAGGATTTCCTGCCGCTTCGAAGCCGGGCATCCGGATTTCCGTCACAGACCGTAACCGGGGCTACGCATATTCTGTGACCACAGGGACGGACGGAAATGCGGAGGTCCTTCTGCCTGGAGGAAGCTACAGGATTGTGATGAGCTGTCCTGACGGAAATATGGTTTACAACGGGGCGGCCGACAATGTTGTCCTGACCGCAGACAGAAGCCTCTCCCTGATGGTGATAGGCTCACGTTCCGGCAGGATTGTGATTAAGGAACTCTACTTCGGAGGTTGCCAGAAATATCCCGAACAGGGCAATTACCAGATTGACAAGTACATTATCCTGCACAACAATACTCCGGATGTGCAATACCTTGACGCTCTTTGCTTTGGAGCGGTTGACCCATACAATTCCGCGTCCACCAACCCTTGGGTGACCACTGATCCAGATACCGGGGAGCAGGTCTTCCAGGATTTCGTTCCGGTGGTCCAGGCGGTATGGCAGTTCCCTGGTGACGGGGATGATTTCCCGCTCCAGCCGGGAGAGGATGCGGTGCTCTGCCTGACCGGCGCCATCAACCATCTTGCCCAGTATCCTAATTCGGTCAATCTGAACAAGCCGGATTATTTCGTGTGCTACAACACGACATATTTCCCGAACACGGCCTGGCATCCTGCTCCGGGAGACAAGATAAGACAGGACCACATTCTGGATTGTGTCATCAAGACCGGTATCGCCAATGCGTATGCCTATTCCAGCATTTCCCCGGCGACGATTATCTTCAGGACTCCGGAAGATATTACAATCCAGGAGTTCGTGTCCAATCCTGACAATGTGGTGCAGAAGCCGGGCTCGACTGTGGACAAGGTTGTGGCCGTGCCTCTTGACTGGGTGATGGACGGCGTGGAAGTGTTCAACGGGACAGGCAGCAAGAAGCGCCTTCCATCCGATATAGATGCCGGTAGCATCCAGTTCTCCGAATCATTCCAGGGCCATTCCGTGCTCCGCAGGACCAATGAGCCAGCCACTGATGAATTCGGCTATGAAGTGCTCGAGGACACGAACAATTCTGCCAATGATTTTGTTGAAATTGCTAAACATACTCTGAATGAATAGGACATATACATATTTCACAATATTGGCCCTGGTCTTTATGCCTGCAGCTTTACTGGCTCAGGAGTTCCGTACAGTCAAGTCGTCGAATCTGTGGAACGACGGGCGCAATGTGAACGGCCTCAGGGCTGATTCTCTGACCGTTTCGTTCGCTGAACTGTATGGCGGCGGAGAGGGCGGTGATTATCGCAACACATACGAAGCCAAGTCATTATGGAAAGCCGGGGCCAGGGCGGAGACCATCACCCATTTTGACAGGATATCAATGGTTGGGGCCTTCTCGTTTGAGCATACGGACTACAGGAAGATGTGCGGCTCCATGTCAACGAGACCGGGCTACTATCCTGTGGATTTCCTGGAGTTCACTCCGGGGCGGAAGACAAGACAGACATACACTGTTTACGGAGGAATAACTGCCGATGTGGCTGACTGCTGGCGTATCGGAGGCCTCTTGGATTTCAAATCATCCAATTACACCAAGCGGAAGGATCTGCGTCACACTGACTATCTTCTCGACATAACTGTTGCCCCAGGTTTTCTCTGGCATAGGGGAGACTGGGCCGCAGGCGCTGCCTATATTTTCTCCAAGAATTCGGAAACTATTGTGGCTGAGGAACTTGGTATTACTTCCGGATCGTATTACGCCTTTTTGGACAAGGGGTTGAAGTATGGCGTATATGATGTCTGGTACAATTCCGGACTGCATCTGAAAGGGGGCATTCCTACTCGTGAGAATTACAATGGACTGGCTGTCCAGGCTGGTTGGCGGGATGTTTTTGCAGAGGTTGAATATGGACGCCGTTCAGGAAAAACAGGCGAGAAACAGAATATATTCTACAATTTCTCGGGTGACGAGGTTTCCGTAAAGGCAGGCTACAGGCTGCGCAGCTCGGACATTTCGCATTATTTCCGTGCCGGTTACTCTTTCCGGACAATGGAGAACCGGGAGAATATTTTGGAGGACCATACCGAGAACGGCGTGACTACGACTGTGAGCTACGGCTCCAACTCGTTGCGAAACAGGGAACAGCATTCTCTGTTCGCAGGATGGGATGTTACCCGGGAACTTTTCAGATTCGGGCTAAGGGCTGAATGGGACAAGGACAAGGACGCTGTGTCGGAACTGTATCCATACGTGGAGACCTCCGACAAGAATCTGTTCCGGTTCATAATTGATTTTTATCTTCCGATTCGCAGGTTCGCTATCGGACTCAATGGTACTTTCCGCCGAGGCTGGGTGGAGGAATCGGAGCATACCGTATCGGACGAAGTGTCGGCAGAGTCTGCACCTTATCGGCTGATGGATTATTATAATATTGAAAATGAGTATATTACAACTCCTTCTTTCTGTGGAAAACTGTCCTTGAGATATACGTTCAGGAACAATGTTTATATAGAGGGGGAGGTGGCTCCGTCAGCCTCGCTGAAGAAGGTGAAATATATCGCCGGCACGGACAGGATCGCCGGAGCGATAAGAATCGGTTATGTATTTTGATAATATTGATAAAGTTTTTTGATAGTAAAAGTTATGAAACGAATTGCATTGTTGGCTTCAGCGGCATTGTTGCTCGCCGCTTGCCAGACGGAAAAAGTCGAGACTTCCGTCATCGGAAAGGTGCAGATTGTGCCTGTCATCACCAAGGCTACCGACGTTAACTTCGAGTCGGGTGACGCCATTGGAGTGTCTATTGTGAGAGCCGAGGCTCAGTATTCTGTAAATGACAAGCTTACATATTCGAATGATGTGTTCTCAGGCACCCTTATGTGGTATCCGGAAGCAATGGACAAATGCACTGTGTCCGCTTATTATCCTTATCAGGCTTCCGGAGTTCCGACTTCGTTCACAGTGGCTTCCGACCAGACATCCGGACTTTCCGCTTCAGACCTCATCGCAGGTGTCAAGGCTGATGTGACGCCGTCGGTGAATGCGGTTGTCGTTCCGTTCAAACATCAGCTCACCAAGATTGTGCTCAATGTGGACAACCAGTCCGGCGCAACCATCTCATCAGTGGTTTTAGGTAATTCCAAAGTGACCGCTGACGTTGACGTTCCGGCGTTGAAGGCATCTGCTTCAGAGTCTTCGGAAACTGCTGATATCAAGGCATTTGCCGTAGAGGATGGAGTAAGATATGCAGCCATTGTCGTGCCTCAGGCCGTGGCTTTCAGGCTTTCCGTAACCACATCCACCGGAGCTGTCCTTTCCCAGAACCTTGCCTCTGCAGAGTTGAAGCAGGGCGGCCAGTATTCCGTCAATGTGACCGTGCTCCCGGCAGACCTCAAAGTCAGCATCTCTGGCGAGATTGAGAACTGGACTGACGAGGGTGAAATCGGTGCGGGCGAGCCGGATTTCATCGAGTACGAAGAGGGAATCGGCTACTTCATCTACAAGAACGAGAGATACTCCACAGTCACCCTGTCCAACGGTTCGGTATGGATGTCCCAGCCGATGCGCTATGTTCCGGAAGGCTACACTGTTTCTACTGACCCTGCTGAAGGACATATCTGGGCTCCTTATACCCTTTTGGTGAATGAGGATGGAAAAACTTATACCCCTGTTCCTTCCACTGACAGGAATTTCGTTGAAACCAATGGTTATCTTTACGATATGAATGTCATTCTCGGGGCTGATGTGACTGCTGAGAACGCCGCGACTTTCGAGGGCGCCCAGGGTATCTGTCCTGCGGGATGGCACGTTCCGACCTGGGATGATTATTTCGCGATATGCGGAGCTTCGACCAAGAGGGTTGGAGACACGGCCGCTCCTTCAAATCCTGACGCCGTGTTCTATGATGAGACGTACAAGGCCGGCAGGATTACTCTGATGAATACGGGTGGATGGAATGTCGTATTGCCTGGCCTGCGCCAGATGAATACAGAGACAGCCACACCAGTGTTCGGAACCACCTATGCTGATGCGACCAAGTGTTCCATCGAGGCATATTATGGACATAATGCGATGTCCTACTTCCCGACATCGACCTTGTATAAAATCAATAACAGCACGGATGGCTCATTGTCCAGCATCCAGTTCTTCGCGGCGATGACCACATTTACATCAACTAATATAGATGGCAAGTTCAGCCTGAGCTATATGAATTACAGGATGGGCTCCCAGCTCCGTTGCGTCAAGGACGCCTCCGCTTCCGAATAGAACATCCTGATTGTTTGAAAATTCTCCCAGAGGGTAATCCGGTCAAGGCCGGGTCGCCCTCTGATTTTTTTGCGAAAGACGATAATAATTGATAAATTTGAAAGTCTTGCGGACTAATTCACGGAGACGGTATATATGAACATTGAAAAGAAACTCTGGGGAAAGACTGCCGACGGCAAAGAGATTCTCCTTTATACTATCACCAATGCGTCAGGCGCATCGGTCAAACTCTCATCGGTGGGCGCCGGTGTAGTGTCAGTTGTGGTTCCGGACAGGGACGGCAAAATGGATGACGTGGTCATAGGATATGATGACCCGATGTCGTATTTCGCTGACGGCCCGTGTGCCGGAAAATGTCCGGGAAGATTTGCCAACCGCATTGCCAAAGGCCATTTCACCCTTGACGGAACAGAGTACACATTGCCGATAAACAATGCCTGCAATCACCTTCACGGCGGACCGGATGGGTTCCAGAACAAGGTGTGGGACAGCAGGATAGAAGGGGATGCCGTGGAATTTATGTATTTCTCGGAGGATGGTGAGGCCGGCTATCCGGGCAATGTGAAAGTCATCGCCAGATACGAGTGGTCCGAGGGCAATGAACTTACTCTTACTTTCACCGGGGAGACTGATGCTCCTACTGTGCTGAATCTCACAAACCATTCATATTTCAATCTTGACGGAGAAGGCAGCGGCACGGTCCTGAATCATATACTTAAGCTGAACGCTTCAGAGTATCTGCCTACAGATGATACACTTATACCTCTTGGCGAGCCGGAACCGGTAGCCGGGACCCCGATGGATTTCGTCAGCGGGAAGAAGCTGGGAACCGAAATCGAGGCTGATTTCCCTGCTTTGAAGTATGGCAAGGGCTATGACAACTGTTTCATTATTGACGGATATCAGGAAGGCCAGATCCAGTCCGCCGCCGAGCTTTATTCACCTGCAAGCGGCCGTGTCCTTGAGGTCCTGACCACCCAGCCTGGCGTCCAGGTATATACGGGTAACTGGCTGACCGGCTGTCCGGCAGGCAAGAACGGACACATATACAATGACTATGACGCTGTGGCAATCGAGTGCCAGCATTTCCCGGATTCTCCGAACGAGGCTGAATACCCTACGACTGTCCTGAGGCCGGGCGAAGTATTTGAGCAGGCTATAATCTTCTCGTTCTCAGTTAGATAGGAAATAATAATTTATGCAGCAGTATCTTGACCTTCTCCGTCATATCAGGCAGGACGGAGTGATTAAGCACGACCGGACAGGAGTCGGAACACAGAGCGTGTTCGGCTATCAGATGAGGTTTGACCTCTCGAAAGGCTTCCCTCTCCTGACCACCAAAAAAGTACATCTTAAGTCAATCATATATGAACTTCTCTGGTTCATCGCCGGGGACACCAATATCAAGTACCTCAAAGAACACGGGGTATCCATCTGGGACGAGTGGGCGGATGAGGACGGCAATCTCGGCCCTGTTTACGGCCACCAGTGGCGCAGTTGGCCCGCTCCGGACGGCAGGAGCATTGACCAGCTTTCCCAGGTGATTGACCTGATACGCAACAACCCGGACTCCAGAAGGATGCTCGTGACTGCCTGGAACCCGGGCGAAGTGGAAAGTATGGCCCTCCCTCCGTGCCATTGCCTCTTCCAGTTCTATGTCGCTGACGGAAAGCTCTCCTGCCAGCTTTACCAGAGGAGCGCAGACACATTCCTCGGAGTGCCGTTCAATATAGCTTCGTATGCCCTGCTTACAATGATGATAGCGCAGGTCTGCGGCCTCAAGCCTGGAGAATTCATACATACTACCGGGGACACGCATATCTATCTCAATCATTTTGAGCAGGTTGACCTTCAGCTTTCACGCGAGCCGAGAGCATTGCCGGTTATGAGGCTGAATCCGGAGGTGAAGAGCATTTTCGATTTCAAATACGAAGATTTCACACTGGAGGGATATGACCCGTGGCCTGCGATAAAAGCGCCAGTGGCGGTATGATTGATATGGTAAAGATAATGATAGCCGCCGTGGCGGATGACGGAGCAATTGGCAGGGACAATGCCCTGCTGTGGCACATTTCCGCAGATATGAAATATTTCCGCAGGACAACAATGGGTTGCCCTGTGATAATGGGTTACAGGACCTGGCTGTCCATCGGCAGGCCGCTTCCCGGAAGAGTCAATATTGTCATTACAAAGAGCCATTTCGATGCTCCTGATTCGGTGATTCAGGTTCCGGATGTGCTGTCGGCATTCGAGGCGGCGGAGCATTCTGGGGGAGAGGCTTCAAAGTGTTTCATTATGGGAGGGGCGAAGACTTATGATCGGGCAATGGAATATGCTGACGCTCTGTATATTACCAATGTGCGGACCACAGTTCCTGATGCTGATGCGTTTTTCCCTCCGATTTCTCCTGAGATTTGGGAAAAAGAGTCTGAGACAGCCCCGGAGACAGATCCGGAGAACGGTCTGGAATACTCTTTCTCGGTTTACAGGAGACGTTCTTCCTCCTGACACCGGTCGGGTTGTCCGGATTCCAGTCTTACAGCGAGACCCAGTGCATCCGCTATTCTCAACAAAGAGGACAGCTGCATATCGGTCTCGCCTTTTTCTATCCTGTTGACATAGGAGCGGCCGCGTCCTATTCTGTCGGCCAATTCTTGCTGGGTGATGCCTAACTCTTTTCTTCTGCTTCGAAGCAATTCGCTGTAATACAATGCTTTTGTCCTTATATTGATATCGTCCTCAGTCTTTATTCTCACTATCTTCGCTCTCTGCCTGCGGCTGGAATCCTTCTCACTTCCGCTTTCCCTGCCGAATTTCCGCCGCAACAGCTTTTTGAATCCAACAGCCATGATCATACTCCCGCACTTTATTGTTAATGATTTTTGGGCCGGCAAAGATACGATTTTTATGTTATAATCCGCTTGCTTTTTCAATAGTCATTCAGTAAATTTGCCCCACAATTCCCCAGGCGGCATCAGCCGCCGCGGACAAGCCGGGTATTTGCACTGGCATACGATAAAGATTGCAAATACGGAAAGGCGACAGGTCCGCAACATCCCCGTAATGGGGATCGGAGGGGAAATTAACAGGCGGCATCAGCCGCCGCGGACAAGCCGGGTATTTGCACTGGCATACGATAAAGATTGCAAATACGGAAAGGCGGCAGGTCCGCCACATCCCCGTAATGGGGACCGGAGGGGAAATTAACAGGCGGCGATGGTGCGCACGAAGCGCTGATCGCCCCCTTGAAAAGGGGGTCGGGGGGATTGAACAGGAAGCGTGTCCGAGTGGTTGAAGGAGGCTGCCTCGAAAACAGTTGGCCGTGTAAAAGCGGCTCGCAGGTTCGAATCCTGCCGCTTCCGCCGAATAAGGAATTTGCCAAATGACGCAAGTTCCTTATTTTTTATTTACGCCACCAACTCATGTGAGAGCTCAACGTAAAATTCGCAGTTCGGTCACGCAAAACCCCTTCTGGAGCGTTGTGCAGGGCATGTTTGTGTCTGAGGGCCTTCTGTAACTGGGGTGGGTCACGCCGGGATGTGATGTGGGGCCTAGAACAAGTAAGATTGTGTCCGTGACATTCGAATCCATCGGCTTCGCGATTATCTTATGCGAATATATCTGCTGGAGCATATCCGCTTTCTATAATTAGAATACGTTAAAATCCACATCTCCGGGGTCTGTTCCTCCGTTCATATACGAAAAAAGCACCTCAGTTGGGGCTGAAGTGCCTTATGACGCAAAAGAAACCTCGCTATAGATCTTTCCCAATTCGTGAATGCGGTCAAGAATCAGCTTTTCCCTTTCTTTTGATGGCTTCTTGAAACCATTGATATAATTCCTCATCAGAGACGGATTTAACCCGATTGCTTTTGAGAACTCAGCAATGTTGATTTCAGAATGCTCAAGGAAAAACCTCTGAAATGCAGAAGGCTCTGCCTCGTCATAGGTAAAACTCTCGAAACTGACATCCTCATCAAGTTTGTGCCAGTGAATGCCGATGGTGCTTATTTCGTATTCCTGCCTCTGCTCCTGGGTGGCGTGAAGAAGATTCTTGTACCAAAGAAGGGACTGACGATAGGTCTTGCCGT
>JBJEBM010000007.1:0-25490 GCA_051870055.1 Candidatus Cryptobacteroides sp. | reverse complement strand
ACTTCAAGAAATACGAAGGCAACCGTGCCGGCAAGGCACTTGTCAAGGCTGGTCCACAGCTGTAGTATTTCCTCATACTTATAGATTTACCGGGAGCTGCTTTTGCAGTTCCCGGTATTTTTTTGGATTATCTTAGGTTTATTTCAAAGGGTTATGAAGTGCTAGTATTGTCATCGGCCGACGCCGTTTTCTTTGAACGACTTGATTGAAGGCGCCAGGGCGGCCTGTCATTCAGGGCGGGTGACAGGCCAGCGGAGGGTCTTCTTCAGGGTGAGCGGAAGGGTTGTCACAATGGTGGAGGCGTCACGGTTCAGCTGGAGTTGCCAGGTGAGTGCCTCTGTGACAAATGCCGAAAGGGATTCGTCAAAGGAGGCCAGGTCGTAGGCCGAGAAGGTCAGTTCCACGGTAGTCGAGGAGCCTGGGGCGAGCACAGGGGTCTTTGCAAAGGCCTTCAGTTCGCGCACAGGCTTGTACATTGCCGAGGCGGGGGCGCTGGCATAGAGTTCCACTACATCCCGGCCCTCACGCTCTCCCGTGTTGGTCACCTTGAGGCTCACGCAGAAGTCATTCCCCTTGCGGGTAAGGACTGCGTCGGACCACTCGAAGGTAGTGTAGGAGAGTCCGAAGCCGAAAGGCCAGGAGATCTTCCCGGGAGCCTTGGTGCAGAAATAGCGGTAACCGACATCGACTCCCTCAAGGTATTCCGTCCAGCCGAGGTTGCGAATCTGCCTTTCAGGTGCGTCATATTCCCAGTCGCTTCTTTTCGAGGTGTAGTCAAAAGGATAGTTCTCGGAGGAGAGGTGGTCGCGGTAGTCCAGAGGGAAGGTCATAGGGAGCCTTCCTGAAGGGTTCACCTGTCCGGAAAGCACTGCTGCAGTGGCATTTCCCAGTTCCTGTCCCGGGAGCCAGTTCACAATAATCGCATCAGGAAGGTCCTTCCAGGAAGCCGTCTCGATCACACCGCAGATGTTCAGCACCACGACAACCTTCTTCCCGCAGGAATGGAAGGCCTCGCAAGTCCTGCGCAACAGGTCCAGCTCATCCTCGTGCAGATAGAAGTCCTTGGTGTAACGGTCATTGTACTCGCCGCTCAACCTGCCGAGGGACACCACTGCGACATCGCTGTCCGCGGCACGCATCGAGAGGAAGGCGTCACTGAGGAAAGCCTCGGCAGGGAAGGTCCTGTCGCCAAGGTACTTCCTGGAGTTCTCCTCCCCGAGCATCGCCCCGGAGTATTCCATATATCTTCTGTAAACGGCATCAGTCTTCGGATTCAGGATGAAGCCCTCATTCCGCAGGCCCTCGTCGAGGTTCACCTTGTAGGATGTGTTCACGAAACCTGCCCCGATGCCTGCCACAATACCTTCGTAGGCATTCACCCCGAAAAGTGAGACATTCGCCCCGGCGCTGAGGGGAAGAGCCCCTGAACCGTTCTTCAGCAGAACCATTCCCTGGGAGGCCGCATCACGGCTGACACGGGCGTTCCGCTCAAGGTCGGGAGAATCCGACGCGGCGTAATTCCTGAAATGAGGGGTCTTGAGCACATATTCGAGCACCCTCCCGGCACAGATGTCAAGGTCCTCTTCGGCAAGCTTTCCGGAGCGGACCGCCGCAATGATTTCATCAACCTGGGCCTGCTCTCCCGGCATCAGAAGGTCATTCCCGGCGTGAATCTGAGCAGGAGTGTCCCTCTTGCCGAACCAGTCGGAGACCACAAGGCCCCTGTAGCCCCAGTCCTTGCGGAGGACATCAGTCAGGAGGAAGCGGCTTTCCATCGAATAGGTTCCGTTGACACGGTTGTAGGAGGACATCACCGTCCAAGGGTTCCCCTCCTTGACCGCAATCTCGAAACTCCTGAGATATATTTCCCTCAAAGCCCTCTGAGGCACCACCGCATTGTTCTGGATGCGGCAGGATTCCTGGTTGTTCGCCGCAAAATGCTTTGCGGAGGTTCCCACACCGCAGGACTGGATGCCCCTTATCATTGCCGCGGCGCATTTCCCGCTGAGCACAGGGTCCTCTGAATAGTATTCGAAGTTCCTGCCGCACATAGGGTTGCGGTGTATGTTCAGTCCCGGGCCGAGGATCACGTCACAGCCGTACTCGAGGACCTCACTGCCCATCGCCCTTCCGACTTCCTCAATCAGGTCCCGGTCCCAGGTGGCGGCGAGCATCGTGCCCACAGGAAAGGCCGTGCACCACCAGGACCCGCTCTCACCGTCCCTCAGGGGGTCGATCCGGAGTCCGGCGGGGCCGTCGGCCATCACGGTGTGCGGTATGCCGTATTTGTCAAAAGCCTCCGTTATTCCCGCCGCGCCGCTGACCATCGCAAAAGTCTTCCCTCCAACAGTCCCGTCACCTGCATATCCCGCAGACCAGGTCCCGCAGACCAGGGCCGCCTTTTCCTCAAGGCTCATCGCCTTGACTATGTTCTTCACAGGGTCCTTTCCAAGGCGTGGAGTCTTCTGCGCGAGGCAGGGAGCAGAATTGAACAAAAGTGCCGCTAAAGCGGCAAGAAGTATTTTATATCCTTTCATATATATGTTATATTTATTCATATTTATTAATATATTGATATATAAGCTTAGAATTCAGAAACCCTGTAAGTGAGATATGTTATCCGGGCGTCGCTGACGGCGCGTATGCTGAAATCGGGGCTGTCCTCAAGGAAATATGTACTCAAGTGGATGGAGGATGAGCCGTCGCTGGTGAAATCGGAGTCTATGTAGGGACCCATCTTTATGTGGATGGTTCCCTCGAAGGCGATTCTCAGGCTGGCTCCAGACAGGAAAGGTTTTCCGAGCCGTTTCTTTTTGATTTTCAGGGGTTCACCGGCTTTCAGCGAGGCTCTTCCGTCAAGGGAGATGTTGCAGAGGTTGCCGTGGCGTATTTCATTGATGTCCCAGCCGGAGGCGGAAAAGTCGAAGCCGAGGGAGAACAGGCGGGCCGAGGTCCCGGGGGATTCGTAACAGCCGGCAAAGCCGACAAGACAGCCGCAGGAATGTGCTCCGGCAGCTATTTCCCGGAGCTGGTCGTCGGAAAACGCGGAGACATTTCCCATGCAGTACATATATGGCGCACCCACATAACGGCACTGCCCCACCACTCCCTCCACCGTCGGAAAGGACTTGTACTCCATTATCATCCCGTTGTGGCCAAGCTCCCTGCGTCCGCCGTAAAGGATGTAGTCGTCACCCATTATGCTCCGGATTATGGACAGGGAGGTCTCGTCGACATACTGGATCAGGGGAGCAACCCCGCAGGAACGGCATTCGTGGAGAAACTCCTCAAGGGAGGTCACCGGAACGCGGTACTCCTCTCTTCTGGAGCGGTAGCGGAATCTGGTGCGGAGGGTGTCGAAAGGAGTCTGGCTGATCACCACATCAGGTGCCGAATGCCCGTCGAGGGTCTCCAATTGGTAGCCTATTGTTCCACGGTGGCCGTGAATCACCACATATTTGCCGGGAGTGGCGGTCGGGTGGAGATTCGCCTCGACATAGCGGAAGCCAAGGCGTGCGGCGATTCTGACATCGAAGACGCTCTGGCAGGGAATCAGCGGATCGCTGTCTTTGTAGATGGTGTCGATGAAAAGGTGGCTGTAGAAGGGATGTCCGAAGCGGAAGAGCGGGTCAGTCCAGTGGCGGGCAGATCCGTCGGACAAGGATGGCCGGGCAAAGGATGTCCCCGGAAAGAGTACCAGGGACAGAAGCATCAGCGCGCACAGGGGAAACTTGGAAATTCGGGCCATCACTTTCACAGAATGTCGGGTTCTTCCCAGATTTTGTCCTCAGAACATCTGAGAAGCAGGCTGAGAGGGCCGCAGGCGACGCGGAAGTCACCTTTCTCCAGACGCCATCTGCCGTCCTGACCGACGAAGGCGAGGTCGGAAGCCTTGACCTTGAGGGTCACTTTCACGGTCTGACCGGGTTCAATGCTGACCTTGTCGAACGCCCTGAGACGGCGCACGTCAGGAACCTCACTTGCGTACATATCGCTTGTGAAGAGCAGGACAGCCTCCTTTCCGGCACGCTCACCTGTATTTTTCACATCGACCGTGAAGGTCAGGACATCGCCGTGGGCAAATTCCGTCCTGTCACAGCAGAGGGATGAATATTCAAAGGAAGTGTAGCTCAATCCGTCACCGAACTGCCACTGGGAATCCATCTTCGCGTCGTAGTTGTACTCCCCTTCCATCGTGGCGACATTCTCGGAGACCTTGTAGTCGTAAGGTGCATAGCCGGAAGTGTGCTTCGGCCAGGTGAAAGGCAGTTTTCCGCTGAAATTGCCATCTCCTGCGACAAGGGACGCGAAGGCGTCACCGCCGTAGTTTCCCGGAAGCATCAGGGCCACGACAGCGTCGGAAAGCGGCTCTATTTCACGGATGACACGCGGACGGCCTCCGCTGTAGGCCAGGATCACTGGCTTTCCTGTGCGGGAAAGCACCCTGACGAGTTCCAGCTGGTTTGCAGAGAGGTTCAGGTCCTTCCAGTTGCCGGGAGTCTCGCAGTAGCTTCTCTCCCCTATGCAGGCCACAATCACATCACAGCCAGAGGCGGCCTTTGTCAGGGAGGCGAAATCCGGCTCTTCCTCCTCGTACCAGTTGTCGTTCTTCTCGGGGGCGTATTCAAGGCCGGGGCACCAGGTCACCTGACCCGGAAAACGGTTGCGCAGGGCCTCAAGGATGGTGTTGTAGTCCCGGGAATGTGAATCCGAGGCATCACCCTGCCAGGTGTAGGACCAGCCTCCGTTCAGGCAGCGCATCGAGTTTGAATTCGGGCCGCACACAAGAATCCTCTCGGTTCCCTTCAGAGGCAGGATGCCGTTATTCTTCAGGAGGACCTCGCTTTCGAGGGCTGCGGCATAGGCATTGGCCGAGAAGGCCTCACAGCCGAAATCAGAGTAGGCATCAGTGTCCCAGACAGGGCTCTCAAAGAGTCCAAGACGCATTTTAAGCCTCAGGACACGCCGCACAGCATCGTCAATCCTGTCCATCTTCACAGCTCCCTCCTCGACCAGTTCCTTCAGGTCGATGCAGAATTTCAAGGAGGAAGGGACCATCGCCATATCTATTCCGGCGTTTATTGCCAGCCGGACGGCGTCTTTCTCGCTCGTGGCGATCCTGTCACGGTAGTAGAGGTTGTTGATGTCGTTCCAGTCGGTCACTATCATCCCGTCCCAGGCGAGGTTCTCCTTCAGCCAGACCGTCAGGAGCTTGTGGTTGGCGTGGAAAGGCACTCCATTGTTGGAGGAGGAATTGACCATCAGGGAAAGGGCTCCGTTCCTGATGCACTGTTTGAAAGGTTCGAAATATTTCTCCCTGAGTTCGGCGTCACTGACCTTCGACGGGGTTCTGTCCTGCCCGGAGACCGGAACTCCATAGGCCATATAATGCTTGATGCAGGCCGCTACGTGGTTGCCGTCCACATTGCCGGGGTCATCACCCTGAAGTCCGCTCACTGCCGCCTTGGCAAGCTCAGCATTCAGGTAGGTGTCCTCTCCGAAACTCTCCCACATCCTCGGCCAGAGAGGCTCGCGTCCAAGGTCCATCACAGGGGAGAAGGTCCAGGGAACCAAGGCTGCACGGGTCTCGTAGGCTGTCACCCTGCCCAAATCCCCGGCAAAGATCCTGTTGAAGGATGCCGCAAGGTTGATCTCCTGCGGGAAGAGGGTCGCGCCGGCGATGTATGAAGCACCGTGAATCTGGTCCAGACCGTAGAGGCAGGGGATTCCGGTTTCCTTCAGGGATTTTTCCTGTATCTCGGAAATAATCCGGACATATTTTTCCTTCGGTGGCGCGCTGTTGCCGATGACATTGAGAATCGAGCCGACCTTGTACTTTCCGAAGACGGTGTCCATCAGTTCAGGGACGAGGTGTTCCCTCTCCTTGTCCATTATCACCCCGACAGTCAGCTGGGTCATCTGTCCGATCTTTTCCTCGAGGGTCATTGTCCCGAGAATCGCTTCAATCCTTTTCTCCATTGCGCTGTCGCGCGGAAGGGCCGGTTCAACGGCGGTGCCGCATCCGGAAATTGTGCCGAGCGTCACGCCGGCCACGGCTAAGGTTTTCAATCTGTTCATTGTCAGCAGCTGTTATTCGACAACAAGGTTGTCAATGTTTCCTTTGATGACCACTGAGGAATCGGGACTGGCGAAATCCACTTCGCCGCCCCTGGAAGGAGTGCCGTTCCTACGGGGAAGGCCGGCGAAAAGGGGCTTGCCGTTCCTCGTCAAGTGGCTGAGTCTCAGACCGTCGATTATGTTGTGGAATGTCCTTGCCTCAAAAACCGACTCAGCGCTCCCGTCATCTTCAATGCAAATATACGAAAGTTCCACATCAGACATCACACATCCGGGGACGGAATTTTCATCCTGAGCGATTACAATCGCCCTGGAGCACGGTCTGAGATGGTCGAAATACAGGTTCTCCGCAACAATGGACTTCATCTGCCCAGGTCTGCCCTCCTTCCATTCCGGGGACTTGACCTGATGGACAGCGAAGGCTCCGCGCACATCGTCCTTCATGGTTATTGTGTTGTGTTCGAGGAATATGCAGGAAGACACGCGGCAATTCTGGATTGCTCCCCCGGAGACCGTCTCATTACCCGCCTCGGGGCCTATGACTATTCCCCTCGCGAAGTCCGCCCAGATGGTGCATCCCTCCACGACGACATCCCTGAGGTCCGACATCGGCTTTGCGTTGTGCCTGACCTTCAAGGTTATGCAGTCATCATAGCAGCGCAAGAAGCAGTCCTTCAGAAGCACGTTCTGCGAGCAGACCACATCTATGCCGTCGCCGTTGAGAATCCAGTTTATGATATTGATGTTCTCGATCCTGACATCGGACAAGTTATAGACCGAGACTGTCCAGCTCGGAGAGTCGATGATCGTGACATCCTCGATGACCAGGTTCCTTCTCCCCTGCCTGCGGTGCTTGTTGCATTCAATCAGAAGTTCGCCTGTTGCCCACTGGGTCCCCTCGTGAGGCAGTTCATCCCCGGTGATGATCCCGTGACCGGCAATCCTGCAGTCGTTTCCGTCAATCTCGACAGCGGAATGGAGCACGGCCCCGTAGTCCACATAAAGGGTCTGCCCCTGCTTAAGCACGATCTTCCCGACGTGATGCTCCCCCGGTCCGAAATATTTCACCGAAGGGTCCAAGGGAGAAGGCTTGCAGGCATCCTCCCTGTTGCAGAAGACAAAGAGGTTTGTCTGGCGGTCGTCATCAAATTCGACCGAAACCTTCCTCTTTGAGTAATCGTCGATAACAAACTCGATTGTCCTGTCATCAATTCTTTCAGGGACAATGGAGTATGAGGACGGCCTGACCGCAGCGGACACAAAGGGCGCGGAACGCCTCACCCGGAATTTCAGGGTTTCTTCCCCGCTGTAGTCCACCAGAACGAAGGACATCGTGTCCCTGAGGGCCTTTGAGTTGTTCCAGTCATTCCATATCTCCAGATGATGGACTGCGGAATCGGAGCACAGGGCTTTATATACCGTAACAGGAACAAAACCGTCTCCGAGGTCAACCTCGACCACATAATCCGCCCCCCGCGCGAAAGCAGCGGAAAGGGCAAGCGGGAGCGACAGCAACAGGATCAGAAACTTCCTCATAGATTCTTACTTACAGATTCTTCCAATGGTCTGGTTCCACATATGGGTAATATTCGACTGCCGAGGAGTCCGTGCAGACCAACAGGGAGTCTATCCCGACCGGGACCCCGTCCACAAAGCGGGAAGCCTTCACCAGAGCCGGGGCTTCAACGACTATCGGGGAGCGGTAGACAGGTGATTCAGAGGTCGGGTCGGTCCCGTCGGTGGTGTATCTGATCTCGCTCGGATATTTTTCACATTCAAGGGTGACCAGGGCGCCGTCCCCGGAGGCGACAGAACTTATATCAACCCTGTCGGAAAGTGTGTAGCAGTTGATATTCCTTGAGCGCAGGCCCTTCACATGGGCGTTCATCCTCTGTTTGAAACTGTCCCAGTCGCGCCGTGACGACGGGGTCCAACCGAGTTCGGAAACGGCTAGCAGACGCGGGAAGACCATATATTCCAGATGTGGGCAGTCGTCGATGAACTCGCTCCAGGCACAGCCCTGAACTCCGATGAGGTTGCGGGCGGCCTCCTCCCCCCTGATCCATTCCACAGGGGTGTCGATTTTCCGGCCAAGAATCAGTTCCTCGTTTGCCAATGCCTTTTCTGGGGTGTCGGCCAGAGGTTCCATCAAGTAGACCTTCTTGACCGGGGAATAGCCGATCATTGCGCGTGGCTGGGTCTGGGGAGTGTCCTGATACCAGTCGAAATACAGGGCGGCCCCGGGGGTGAAGACGACTTTCTGGCCTTTGTTCGCAGCATCTGAGACATATTCCTGGCCTCTGTAGGAATAGACCACGGATGTGGAGTCAAGCTCGTTGCGGCTGATCTCGTCCCAGCCGCACATCTTCCTGCCTCTGCTCCTGAGATAGTCCTCGACGCGGTCAATCATATAGCACTGGAGAAGGTCGTAGTCATCTATGCCTTCCTGACGCATAAGAGCCTGGCATTTCGGGCATTTGCGCCATTGGACCTTCCGGGCCTCGTCGCCTCCGATATTCACATATTCAGACGGGAAGAGTTCGATAATCTCGTCCAGGACATTCTCGATGAATTTGTAGGTGAGAGGGTTGCCTGCGCAGAACTCCCCGCTGGAATAGGCCCTCCCTTCGCAGCATAGTTCCGGATGGGAGATGAAGACGGCATCGGAATGGGCCGGGAACTCGATTTCCGGGATGACCTCGATGTTGTTCCTACGGGCGTGCTCAAGGATGGCACGGATGTCGTCCTTGGTGTAGTAACCGCCGTATGCCCCCGGGGTGCCTTCGTCAAGATAGCGCTTGTCCTGCTTGTCCCACCATTCTACCCAGTTCTTCTGCGTGCGGTAGGAGCCCTTGGCGGTGAGTTCCGGGTAGCGGTCGAGCTTGATGCGCCATCCGCCGTTGTCGGTCAGGTGAAGATGGAAATAGTTCAGCTTGTAGAAAGCCATCTCGTCCAGAATCTTGAAGACCTCCTCCTTGGGGAAGAAATGGCGGGAGACATCCAGGTGGATGCCCCTGTAATGGAAACGCGGGCTGTCCGTGATTTTTGAGCACGGCACGCCTTCGGAGCAGACCATCTGCCTGAGGGTCTGGAGGGCGTAGAATGCCCCGAGGGAATCCGAGGATGTGACCTTTATACCTTTCCTGCTGACATCGAGCACATAGCCCTCTGACGGTATTCCACAGTCACTGGCAAAGTCGGCGTACATTGCGAGGTCGGAGGCGAAAGAAGCGCTGTCAACATTGAAATATCCCCTGGCCCGGGTCACCTGGCAAGGTCTCGGCACTATGGAGAGTTCCTCCCGGGGAGTTGGGTTACAACCGCAGAGAGAGGCTGTTGCGATGATGGCGCAAATGATTGTCTTGGTTTGCATCATCAGTAAGTTATTTGTATGTCGTCACCACTGACAAGCCATTTCCCGCTGTTCTGGATCAGGACTCCGTTGTAAGTGACATTCTGGAATGAAATTGTTTTTATGCTGTTCCCGTTGGAGACGGCCGTGGAGATACCGCAGCCGGTATCCGAAAGGATGGAGATGTTCTCGAACTTCACATTTTCCATCAGGCAGCCTCCCTGCGAAGGCTTCTGCCAGACGGAAATGGGGCGGCCGTACGGACGGATGTTGTCAATCACGATGTCGTGGAAGGAGATGTCCGAAATGGTGCCGGAAGTGGTGCCGCCCGAAGGGTACTGGCTGATGCAGAGCCCTCCCCTGTCGTCGGAGGCGTAATTGCTGTTTTTGGTCGGGTAATCCAGGACGGTGCAGTCTGAAATCTCGACATCGTGGATTCTCCCTCCGCCGGTTGTCCCGCTCTCCGGACCCACGACGATGCCCCCGGCAAAGTCGGCCCAGATGAGGTTGTCCTGAATGGTGATATTCTTGGTGTCGTCAAGGGAGAGATGGTTGACCTTCAGGGTGATGCAGTCGTCGTAGGTCCTGATGAAGCAGCCTTTTATGAGGCCGCCGTCAACGGAGCAGAAGTCGATGCCGTCTCCGTTGAGAATCCAGCAGATGATGTTCGTGTTCTCGATTCTGACATTGTTCGTCCTGTAGATCGAGAATGTCCAGCTCGGGGAGTCCACCACCGTTATGCCCTCTACTGTGAAGCCGTTGCGTGTGCCTGTCTTAGAGGCATTGGTCTCGATCATCTGATAGCCGCTGGCATAGACATTTCCCGTGTGGGCGAGGCGCGCTCCCGAGAGCACTCCTCTGCCTTTGATTGCGGTGTTGTCACCGATTGAATTGATTTTGGCATAGACGACGGCTCCTTCGTCTATGTAAAGTGTCTGGTTGTCCCTGAGGGTTATCCATTCCGGATTCCACACGCCTGGTCCGTAGTAGATGACATTTGAAGGGAGATTCTCAGGGTCCGGCCTCTGTGGGTCGGGTCTCTCGGGGAGGATGTGCAGATTGTGGAAACGGTCGGAGTCGTACTCCACTGAAAGTTTCCTCTTTTCGTAGGAAGGGATGGTGAACTCGATTGTCCTGTCGTCAATGCGGACCGGTTCGATGCCGTACTGTGAAGGCCTCACCCTGACACTTGAGAATGAGCCGCCCAGTTTCGTCACCCTTACCTTGACCGGCGAGGTGAAAGCGTCGGTGAAATTCGCGAAACTGGCAGTGTCGCGCAGTCTCTTGGAATTGTCCCAGTCATTCCAGATCTGGGGGTGATGGCTGGGCGCATCCGAGACGAGGGCGTCGTGCACGAAGGCGTCCTTCCATTGTCCGTCGGCCTGCAGGACGCTCACCTGATAGTGTGTGTTCTTTTTGAGGACTTCCTTCAGCTGGACGGTCTTTCCCCAGAGCACGGGCTGGGAGGCCCCCTCCGGAAGCATCCTTACCCAGCACGCGAGAAGTCCGTCTGTCTCGAACTGAGAGAAATCCAGTTCAAGGGAAAGGGCGCACCCTTTCTCCAAAGGTCTGGTGAGAGGGATGTCAATCCTGTCCGTCTCAAGACCCTCAATGTCAAGGCTGACGGGAAGTATCCAGCCGCCGTCCTCATACATCGGCATCAGATATGCCCCGACCTCCGGCTTTTCCCCTGTCACCTCAAAGGTCCGGGACCAGCCCTGGTCCTTTGCCGACGGGGTCCATCCGGGCAGGGAAATTCTGTCCGCAAGGGCTGAAATTGTCGTCCGGGCTGACACAAGGCTCTGCGGAGCCTCCGTGAGGCTCATCGTGAATGACGGGGTGAAGAGAGTCAGAGGAACGGCCGAAACGTAGGCCTGTGAAGGAATTCCGTCCCAATGCCACAGCCCCGGCAGTTCCGAGGCCGTGTTCTTGGGATAGAAGAAGTATGCTGACAGAGGGAGTCCCTCCGTCCTTGCCCCGATGACAAAATTTTCCATCCGGTCTGATGCGATGACATTCATCCTCTCCCCCGGGGTGAGCACAGAGGCGGGCCGTTCGGAAGAACCCTCGGCCACATCCACGCATTCCTCGCCCTTGAAGGCATAGACAATGTAATCCCAGTCCCCCGCTTCCTCGGGGATTCCTTCGGTCAGAACCTCGAAGGAGATGTCAGGAGTTCCGGAAGGCTGGAGTTCAGGCCGCCTGCAGGCGGCAAGACTAAGTCCCGCCGCTGCAAGCAAAAGAAAATATCTGCCGTATCGGAGCATAACGGTTCAGGTGTTATTATTTTGCCTCAAATGCAATGACATATTTAGCCATCTGGCCTTCCTGTCCTGCGACGATGGCTCCGTCAACAGTGATGGTAGGCTGGAATGCGTCTGCCTGGTAGTTGTCACCTCCGACATAGTAAACATCCGTCCAGCCGAGGTCGGCAAGGACGTATGCACCCTGCATAATGGTCATAGTCTTGCCGTTGATTGTAGCAAGGCCGAGCTTGTTGTCAATGGTGCGGCCGATGTAGCAGCGTGACCTTGTGCCGTTGAAGCCCTGTCCGAGGACCTCTGTGTCACCGTCGTTTGCCATAGCGTCGGCAAAACGTACCTTGTAGCCGTCAACGACGAGTGCAGGATTGAAATAAGCTGCACCAGTGACTGCCCAGTCCTCTCCTTCAACCTTGAAGTCATCCCTGAAAGGAGCGTATGAAGTGTCATCGAGTTTGGTTCCATAGTTGAAACCGAACTCTGAAGCCTTCCTGAAGTCACCGAGGACGTGGAAGATGTCGGCAGAAGGGTCAGGAGTGATGCGTTTGAGACCCATCTTTCCGTTGGCGTCAAATCCGAAGCAAAGGCCGTGCGAGGTTCCCTTTGCTTTCACGCCGGTCCACCAGGAAGCAGATTCCTTTGAATAGATTGTGCCTTCCGACTTCACCCAGCAGTTCCAGGCGGCAGGGCAGCCGCTCATTGTGATGAGGGAGTTCACGCTCTCGGCAGCTTTTCCGCTCTTAACGGCAGTTGCATCTGAGATGATCTTGCCCTTGTAGTCACGCTCGTTGAAGGTGACGATTGTGAAGTTGCAGGCAGCCATATCAACCATTGCCTTGTTGGCGTCATAGTCTCCGAGAAGACCCATTTTTGCAATCTGGTCCTCATAGCCGTTGTTGTCCCACCAAGCCTGGGTCTCCGCTCCTGTGTTAGGTGCAGGAACCTGCTTGCTGAGTGCTGTCGCATTGAGAACAGTCAGGGAAGGAATCTTGGCCTTCTGTTCATCGGTTGTGATTTCGGAGAAGCCCCAGGTCTTAGGATCCACGAGGACT
Source organism: Candidatus Cryptobacteroides sp. (assembly GCA_051870055.1). Taxonomy (GTDB): domain Bacteria; phylum Bacteroidota; class Bacteroidia; order Bacteroidales; family UBA932; genus Cryptobacteroides. Next base: position 12,747 of record JBJEBM010000007.1, on the reverse strand, counting down.
GAAGAATAGTCGATGCTGACAGGGAAGGTCTTGGAAACGGTGCCCACTGTGATTGTGAGCTCAGCCGGTCCCTCTGAAAGGTCAAGGGTCGGATTTGAGACCTGCGCACCTTCCATCAGGGAGCCTTCGCCGAATACGAGGGTAACCTTGCTGCGGTCCATTCCGTCAGCGTAGGTGATGACGAAAGCCTTTGTTGCGACATTGTAGGTCAAGGCATAACCGCCCTCGACTGTGATCTTCGAACCGTCAACGATTGGAAGGGCGTTTGAAGTGATGGTGACGGTGTACTGCACCTTCTTGCCTTCCGGATCAGTGAAATAGATGTTAGGGTCGGTGCTGACATCGTAGTTGTCAGGGTCGGCAGGGAACACGAGCTTCCATCCGTCGTTCACTGTGAGGATGAGCCTTGCTGCGGTGAAGTTCTCCGCAGTGGTGAAGCTGAAGGAGACAGCAGTGCCGGAAACAACGCCCTCGACAGTCTCTCCGTCGGCCTCGAGGCTGATGGTGTCGAAAGGTTTGTCAGAATAAACTGGAGCCTCAGGAGCTTTCTCCGTACAAGAGGCGAGCATTCCAAGCGAAATCACGCAAAGAGCGCTCAGGAACAAGTTTTTGAGTTTCATAAAAGTTTGAATTAGTACTGTTGTTTATTAGTGTTAGCCAAATTACCATCCAGGATTGACCTGGAGATTGGAGTTTTTGTATCTTTCATAATCGGAATAAGGATAGAGATAGTACTTGTCATCCCATTTCCTTGTCTGCACAAGGGTCTTCGTGCAGGACACAGCCCCGGATGCCTCGTCCTTCACGAGCGAAAGCCCGTAGATCTGTGTGTCTCCGCACTGGATCTTCCATCTGCGGGTGTCCCAGAAGCGGTGGTTCTCAAAGGCGAACTCGACACGGTTCTCTTTCTGGACAGCCTTCAGGAAATCAGCTGCATCCACCACCGGACCGACACCTGCCCTTTCACGGACTGCATTCAGGGCTTCAAGTGGAGACATAGAGTAGTTCACCTGCCCCAGAGTTCCCTTGAAAGAAGCATCTCCCGTCGCAAGGAAAAGAGCCTCGGCGTAAATAAGGTACATTTCCGCAAAACGGATGATTGGATAGATGTGAGGGTAGGAAATCGCGTTCCCTGTCACGAATGAGGTCTCCTCTATGAGACACTTGCGCAGGTAGTAGGAAGTCGGGGTCGCCCCTTTCTTCGGAAGCGCGTTCTGTCCGCCTTCCCACATTTCCAAAGGTTTTCCCTGGAACACCGATCCGTTGACATAGAAGGTCTCCCCGAAACGCGGGTCCCTCTTTGAAGGGTCGAGGGCGACGGCACGGTGGGCAGGATTGTTCCAGTCAAAAGGAGTTCCGTCCAGAAGGTCGAATGCCTCGGCAAGGTTCTGCGACGGGCAGGTTCCTGAATTTCCGCCCTCCACGCCCATCGGGAAGTTGGAACTTTCAAGTCCGTTGCTTGCGGAACGGATGATTCCGAATATGTAACCCTTTGCATTGAAGTTGTTGACTTTCTGCTCTTTGACAAGGGAATACCAACCACTGTCAATGACTGCCTTGGCCGCTTCTGCAGCTTTTTCATAGCGAGTCCTGTCTCCAGTCGGATTGTGAAGCGGACTGGCATCGTACAGAAGAACCCTCGCCTTGAAGGCCATTGCCGCTCCCCTTGTAATCCTGTTTGTCCTTCCCGTGACGAAATCCGCGTATGTCACCGGAAGTTTCGGAGTTATCTCATCCAGTTCACTGACAATCCATCCGGCCACCGTGTGAAAATCCGAAGGAACCATATCATTGACCTTTGCAGGGTCGGCGCTGTGATCCATCAATACGATGTCTCCGTAGCGGCGCATCAGTTCAAAATGGTACCAGGCACGCAGGAAACGCACTTCGTAGGGATAATTTTTCAACTGCTGCATCCTGTCCTTGTAATCTTCCAGATACTGGGTCTGAGGGAAATCGTCCGGAGCGTTCTCAAGGAAATAGTTTGCCTGGGCTATACCTGCATAGTAATGCGAGAACCGGTCGTTGATTGTGTTGCGGGGACTCCAGGTCCCGTCATAGTAGATTTTGATTCCATTGCTTTCCCACGCATACACAGCGTCGTCAGTGGCGCTGCTCTGGGTTGACCACAGCCATTCCGTGTCAACGTCAAGATAACTGTAAACGTGTGAGCACACTTTCTTCACGTTTTCGAAACAACTGAACTGATATTCGGTGGTCTGGTAGGTGTTTTCAGTCTGCTCGAGAAAATCGCAGGAAACCAGGCAGGAACCCAGGGCCGCCGCAAGAGCCATATATTTCATTACATTGTTCATATACCGAAAATTAGAATGTGAATTTCAGTCCGAGGGAGAATGACCTCACGGAAGGATAACCGAGGGATATGGACTCGGGATCGAAAATTTTGATTCTGTCGATGGAGAAGAGATTCAGTCCCCGGAAGAAGACGGATATTTCACGGAATCTGGCCCTCATCAGAGCCTCGGACTGGAATCCGTAGTACAGATAGACAGAGCGAAGCTTGAACCAGTCTGACTTTTCAACCCAGAAATCACTTCCCCCCTGGAAGTTGTTCCCGTTGCTCTGCGTTGTCAGACGAGGATAGCGGGCATTCTGGTTTTCCGGAGTCCAGCGGTTGTTATAATAGTGCATCGAGATGTTCTTGTCGTCATTGTAAAGCGGCCAGTAAACCGACCCTGTCGTGAGCTGGACATACTGGTTGATGCGTCCGTCGAAAGTGGCCTCGAAACCCAAGCCTTTCCATTTGAATCCCAACTGGATACCGTAAACGGCCGACGGGAGGGAATGGTATTTCTCCATATACTGCTTGTCATTCACGTCAATCACTCCGTCCCCGCTGATGTCCTTGTAGCGGATGTCACCCGGCCTGACTCCCTTTCCTTCAAGGGTGCTGTGAGGGTATTTCGGAAGCAGATTGCCTTCAGAATCAAAATCGGAAGTACTGTAGAGGCCGTCGCTGGTGTAAAGGGTCAAGGCTGTGATGGAGTGACCGGTCCGGTACATATACTGGTAAGGATGGTATTCCTCACCCATTTCAAGAATCCTGTCCTTAGTGTAGGAAATGCAACCTCCTATATGCCAGAAGAAATTCCCTACCGTCTGGCTCCAGCTTGCGGAAAGTTCGCCTCCCCAGTTCAGGGTCTCTCCGTTGAAGATGTACGGCGAGCCGAGACCGAGCAGTGAGGAATACACTCCGGAGGAAGATACTTTCAGGTATTTCCTGTGGTTGCGGAAGACGTCCAGGCTCACCTCAAGACCGCCGAAGGCCCGCAGGTCGATTCCCACATTGGCCTTGAAGTCCGTTTCAGGAAGAGCCCCGTATGAAGGATAGGATCCCTGCATCATTCCGGATTCGGATGAACCGATCATTGCGACAAAGCCACCGCCTCCGCCGTTGTTCGGAGTGTCCAGACCGTAACCCAGCCTTGAGTCAAAACCGGTGATTCCATAACTTGCACGGAGTTTCAGGAGGTCGAGTCCGGAAACATCCCTGAGGAAGGATTCGTTCGAGATGATCCAGGCTGCGGAAACAGCGGGATAGAAACGGTACTTCTTCCCTTTTTCAAGGAAGGCGCTGCCGGAGCAGGTCGCCACCACATCAACAAGATATCTGTGGTCATAGTCATACCCTGCCCTGAGGATAAAATCATTGTAGGAATACACATTGTTCTTTCCCCTGTTCTTCCATCTGTCCATCGACCAGATGAAGGAAGCCTTCACGCCATTCCTGCCGAAAGTCCTGTCGTAATCCGCCATTGACGTCACAGAGAAATTGTTGTTGACACTGCTTCCGCCCGCAAGAGCCGATGAGAAGGACAGGTCGGTGTCATTGCCGTATTCGGACCAGTTGAGTTTCTGGACATCTCCATTATCGTCCCGGCCGTAGGTCATCTTTGCATACTTGTAGGTCTTTGACCTGTTGTCATTGATAATCGCACTGTTGTCGAAAGCGCCCTTGAGAGTCAGGGAGAGTCCCGGGGTCAGCATCGACAGGTCCTGGATAAGAGATATGTCGGCAAGAAGGGTTCGCTGGAGAGAAACCGAATATCCACTTTGGGTGTAAGTCGCAAGAGGATTTGCAAAGAGTTCCGACCGCGCCCAGAGACCGTCCTCGGACTTGATGGGGAAAGCGATTGCCGGAGTGGTGTATATTCCTGAGACATAGGTTCCCGCATAAGGCTGCTGTGTCTGTGAGAGACGGCCCATCATATTGATCCGGATCCGGGTGGTCCTTGTCATTTCCGCCTCAAGGTTGGTCCTGAGTTTGAGACAGGAATTCTGGTATTGGGTGCTGTAGCCGTCATTCATCCTTGTGTTGTTGAACAGGCCATCGTAACCGTTGTAGTTGGCGAGCACATAGTAGCGGAAGCGTTTCTCCTTTCCCTCGAGGGAGACATTCAGATCGTGGGTGAATGCTGTCTTCCTGAGAACTTCCTTCTGCCAGTCCACCGAAGGGAAGAGGGAACTGCCCTTTGCGATTCCCTGAAGGTCGGCAGACGTGTATCTGGGCTGGAGACCGTCATTGGCAAGAGCCTCGTTGACGGCATTGGCGTAGGTGAGGGCATCCGCCATACGCGGCATTGCGAACGGGGTCTGGATGCCGAAACTGTAGTCGGCATTGATTCTCATTCCGGGAGTCTGTCCCCTCTTTGTAGTGATGACAATCACGCCGTCCGCCCCCCTGTTTCCGTAGATTGCGATTGCGGCTGCATCCTTGAGGACGGTGATGTTCTCAACCTCTTCCGCGCTGATGAACGCCGGAGCCCTCTCGACACCGTCAACTATGTACATTACACTGTTGCCTGAGAAGGAGCCCCTTCCCCTGACATACATTGCCTGTCCGTTGTCCGGAAGATTTCCCCCGCTTGTCACATTCACCCCGGGAAGCATTCCGGCTACGCTCGCAAGGGCCTGTCTTCCATGGACAATTTGAAGGGCCTGTGCTCCAATGCTGGATGCGCTGACTGTTGAAAGGTCCGTGCTGACAGACTTGTCATAGCCCAGAAAAAGGACGGTGTCCCTGATCGGGTTTATTTCCCTTGCAAAGGAGAGTGAGGCTGACAGCAACAGGAGAGCCAGGGTAATGAATATCTGTTTTTTCATCATTTTCAATATTTTCAAGTTACTACCATCCAGGGTTCTGGACCAGTCCATATCCCTTGTTTATCTCATCGGACGGGAAAGCGCTCAGGAACCATTTCGGGCTGAATTTGTCCTGCCAGATTCTGCCCTGGTCCATCTTTGACGGGTCTGAATATGTAAGGACAAGATTGCCCTCCTCGAAAGAGCCGCTCTTGCGGGTTATCTGGATTCCGTAGAGAAGCTTGCGCATTATGTCCTCCCTCTTCCAGAAGGCGATGTCGAACCAGCGGACCTCCTCGAAACAGAACTCCCTCGCCCTTTCGTCGAGGATTTCCTCGCGGAGGTACTTGTCTCCCTGAAGGGCGCATTCAGGATAGTCCGGAAGGGATGCCCCGGAATGGAGGGAAGCGGCCTTCTCAAGGGTCATCTCGGGAAGCCCGACCCTCGTGCGGGTCTTGTTCAGCCACTGAAGGGCATCGGAGGAGCGTCCCAGTTCGTTCAGGGCCTCGGCGTACATCAGGTAGAGCTCAGGGAGGCGGATATAGGCCGAGTTGGTCGCCTTGTTGAGGAACTCGTCGTTGTAGTCCCAGAGGAACTTCCTGATGATGAAACCAGTGGCACATTTGGGATTTGCGGAACTTCCGTGCTCCAGACCGTCAATCCAGGTTTCTGCACAGCGTGTCCTGTAGCGGTCACCGGCTATAAGGACCGTCTCATAAAGGCGGGGGTCCTTCCCGGTAAAAGGATTGTCGGAAACAGTGCCGTCGTGACCGTGGTCGGAAATCCACTTTCTGTAGTCGGACGGAGTGCCATCGGCGCCGGTGAACATATCCACGAAATTCAGGGTCACGCAGCCTCCGCCATATCCCCTTCCGGCCTGCCCCTGGTCGGTCAGACCGAAATACATTCTGTGGTAGGTGTTGTAGTAGGTCGGTATGGCCCTTCCGGTGTGGATGATGATTTCCGGAGATTCCCTGTCGGCATAGCAGGTGCTGAAAGCCTGGCGGAAGCCCTCGGCATCATTTGTCTGAGGCATCACCATCCTGTAGGCATCGCCGTTTGCAGTGTTATGCTTGAAGAAATCCTCACAGGCATCAGCCACGGCCTTCCAGTTCTCCTGCGAGTAGGAACCGAGCCAGGTCATCAGTTTGGGATCCTCCTTGACAGCCGCCACATTGGATGTGGTCGGCTCATTGGCCTCAAGATAAGGCTCGTTTGCGTTGAACAGAGGGCGTGCGGCGATATGAAGCACCCTTGCCTTCAATGCGAGCGCTCCGGCAGCGGTCATCCTTCCGTTGTCCGCTTCAGCGACTGTCCACGGAAGTTCTTCCGCCGCCTGATCGCACAAACCAACAATAAAATCAACACACTGTCTTACTGTCCTGCGTGAATAGTCCACAGTCATTTCATTTTCAGGGGTGGCATAGTCATCCAGAATCGGAACTCCACCGAAATGACGGAGCATTTCGTGCATCTGGAGGGCTATGATCATTCTTGCCTCACCTTTGCGCCTTGTTTTCTCTTCCTGTGTCATGTCAGGGACCCTGTCCACATTGTTGATGAAAATCCACGAGCGTCTAATTCCTGTCCAGGCGCCTTCCTGATCTGGATAGAAGCCGAATTTTCCGTGCCCCTCATTCTCAGCCTCAGCATTGTAGGTGCCTGCATAGTAGGTCTTGATTACACCTCCCCAGGTACAGTGGCTCTGCATCAGGTCGGTCATTGTGTCAAGATTGTCCCAACCGATTTTGTTTCCTCCATTCTGGAACTCGTACCTTCCGTTGTTGGAATGGACTGTCAGACAGGTACGGAGCGAGGCATAGGCTCCGATGAGTTCCCTCTCGGCATACAATTTCGACGAAAAGATCTGCTCAAGGGTCATATCCGCTCCCGGAGCCTTCTCGAGAAAGTCATTGCCGAATTTGAGGTCGCTGCAGGAAGCAGCGGCAAAGAGCGCGGCAGCAGCCATCATATATGTAAATATCTTTTTCATCATCAGAATGTTATATTAATGCCGAAGTTGAAAATTCTGTTGTTAGGATAGGTGTAGGTCCCGTCTCCGGTGCTGCCCTCGGGGTCAATGTCATACTGCTCGAGTTCAGAGAACAGGGTCAGAAGGTTGTAACCGCTCAGGAAGACTTTGAAAGATGAGATTCCGGCTTTCCTGAGGGCCTTGTCCTTGAATGTGTAGGCGACCTCGGCCGTCTTGAGCCTGAGGTAGGACCCATCCATCAGCCAGAGGTCGGAATCCCTGGTGTACTGGGTCTTGTTTACGAAGGTGAGCCTCGGGAAACGGGCATTGTCCATATTCTCCTCGGTCCACCTGCCGTCTGCAAGATAGGTCAGAAGGCTTCGGGAGTTCTGGGTTCCGAAAGGAGTGCGGTACTCGCCGGAAAGCACCCTTGAAGCGTGCAGGGCCCCGGTCCACTGCATCGAAACGGACAGTCCCTTCCAGGTGAGTCCCGCCATAAGACCGAAGACATAGTCAGGACGGGCGGAGTAACCGTAAAAGGTACAGTCGTTCCCGTCAATCTTCCCGTCATTGTTAAGGTCCTTGAACAGAGGGTCACCCGGCTTGTTTGTCCCGGGCTGCTCCGGAAGCAGGTACCTGCCTTCGTCATCTTTCAGCAGATTTCCGTCGGAGTCAAAATCGGACGGACGATAGAACCTGTCGAACACAAGGCCGTAGCTCTGTCCGGTCGGGCGTCCTGTCTGGGCCATATACCACTCGTTCGGAGTCACCTCATCCATGAAGATGATCTTGTTTTTGGAATATGACATATTCGCAGTTATCCAGTAGCCCACCTTGTGCACGGGGCGCGTGTCCCTCCATCCCAGAGACAGTTCATATCCCCAGTTGTCCACGATTCCCAGGTTCATCAAAGGGAGCTTGTAGTCCGTCACCGACGGGGAGGTCCTCCTTTTGGAAAGGATGTCCTTGCGGTGTTCGAAAAAGAGATCACCATTGAAAGAAAGACGGTTGTCGAACATTTTCAAATCGATTCCGTAATTCTGCTTGTAGGCCTTCTCCCAGGTAACGTCCTCGTTGCCCTGGCGGCTCTCGACAGCATCCCTGAGCATTCCTATGGTCGGATTGACACCGAACTGCCAGCTGCCGTAGGCCCCGTCACTCACTGCACTGTGGTTGCCGTTCCATCCTCCCAGGTAGAGGAAGCGCTCTCCGGAATACTTGTCATTGCCGACGATTCCGTAAGAAGCCCTGATCTTCAGGAAATCCACCACCTTGGCCTTTCTCATCCACTTCTCGGACGAAACAACCCATCCGGCCGAGACTGAAGGGAAGAAGCCGTAGCGTTTGCCCGGAAGGAAGTTCTCGGAACCGTTGTAACCGGCGTTTAAGTCGAGTATATATTTCTGTTTGTAGGAATATGTAGCCCTCCAGACATATCCTACATATCCGGTAGGTATATCGGTATATGAGGAAGGATAATATTTCTTGCTCTGATTGTAGAGGAAAAGGCCCGTGACGGCGTGGTCGCCGAAAGTGCGGTTGTAATTTACCGACCCCTCGAGATACCAGTCCCTGGCACGGCCGGAAGAAGTCTCGGAATATGAAAGAGGTTCATGGAGGTTGCTGATACCCTCGGTCCGGTAAACGACGGTGTTGTCGAAACGCGGGTCGGAGATGTCCATTCCCGGCTGGGTGACGGACCCCTTGTAAATCGGAATCCAAGTGCTGTCGGTACCTGTCGGAGAACGGAGAATCGTCACGCTGTGGGTAGTGTTGTAGGCTCCCTTGACGGCCATGCTCAGACCCTTTGTGACAAAATCAAGATTCTGTTCGATTGCCAAGTCGAGGTTGAGGACATTCTGGTTCGTGGTGTAAAGACCCCAGTTGTAGTAATAGTCGTAGGGAGACTTGGTCTCTCCGATCGGGATGTAGGGATTGTGGCCGTTCTGGATGAGTTTCCCATCCACAAATCCCGGGCTGGAGAAAGGCACGCACCACATCACTGTCCTCCAGAGATCCTCGTTCTGCGGTTCCTTCCTGCTGCCGAGACGGCCTCCGATGTTGAGTTTGAGCAATGTCGTATTCGTCAGGTTCACATCCACGTTCGTCCTGTAGTTGAACCTGTCGTAGCGGAAGTTCGAATTGTAGGTCTCGTAGTTCTGCTTGAGGACTCCGTCCTGGTGCATATATCCCAGCGAGACGAAGTAACGGAACCTCTTCCCTCCGCCTGACAGGGTGACATTATGCTGGGTCTGCCAAGAGACATCCTTGAAGATTTCCTTCTGCCAGTTGACATCCGGGAACATAACCGGTTCGTCTCCCTTGCGGAATCTCTCGGTCACAAAGTCGGAGAAGATAAGGTTCTTGTCGGAGACTCCGTCAGATTTCTGGGCTTCAGTAAAAAGGGTGGCATAGGTGTAGCTGTCCACACAGGTAAGTTTGCGCAGCGCCTGGGTCAGGCCGAACTGGCTTGAAACCGAAATACTCATCTTCTCCTCTGCGCCCCGCCTTGTGGTGACGAGTATGACTCCGTTCGCTCCCCTCACTCCGAAAACTGCGGTGGAAGAAGCATCCTTCAACACCGTGATGCTCTCAATTTCATTCGGGTCCATCTGAAAGAACGACCTCTCGACTCCATCCACAAGAATGAGAGGGCTGGAAGCAGTGTTGGACAGGGAGCCGGTTCCACGAACGAAAATCTGAGGGTCATCCGCGCCAGGTTGTCCGGAGGTCTGGACTGTGGATATTCCGGTGACGGCTCCTGCAAGGGCGCTCGCGGCACTTCCCGCAGGAGATTTCAGAAGTTCGTCCGTACTGATTGAAGTGATGGCTCCGGTGATGGAAAGTTTGCTCTGTTTTCCGTAGGCGATGACCTGCACCTCGTCGAGGGCCTGGACATCCGGCACGAGAGCGATCCTGCCCATCGACGCGGCTGCCTTGACTTCAAGGGTTTCGTAACCCATAAGGGAAATCTCAAGGACTGAGCCGGCAGGTGCTCTGAGGCTGAACCGGCCGTCGAGATCAGTGATGACGTGGGCTTTTGAAGACTTGTCTTTCAGAAGCACTACCGCTCCGATGAGAGCCTCCCCCGTAGAGGAATCCACAACCGTTCCGTTTGCCGTAACGGTCTGGGCGGCGGCATTGAAAGATCCGAAGAAAATAACCAATGCTGAAAGCAATGTCAGCATTGAGCTTTTGCAAAATCTGTTTGACATTAGCCTAGTGAATTATTCGGGTTTCCCGCAAATTTAATCCAGGCTATGCCGAACCGAGGTCGAAAATTGTCCCGAAAAACTCCGAGGGGAGCCCCTGCGGATCAGATACGCTGTCTCAATGAATCCAGGTAGGCCTTGGGAGTCATCCCATACTTTTTCTTGAAGCAGGATGAGAAATATTTGGGATCATTGAAGCCGACGGAGAACGCTATGTCGGAGATTCTGACGTCATCCTTGTTCTCGGTGAGGGCCTTGTAGGCGACGGTCATCCGGACATTGTTGATGAACGCCCCCGGCGACATTCCGGTCAGGGCCTTGAGCTTCTCCGTCAGGACGGTCTTGGAAGTCCCCATTGAGCTGACGAACTCCGGCAGGTCGAACTCACAGTCGCTGTAATGGGCGTTCACGCAGTCAATCGCCCTGCGCAGGAACATCTCGTCCATCGAAGTGTACTCCATATTGTCCACATCCAGGACAATCTGCTTGCGGAAGTCGGCTCCCTTGCGCTCAAGCCTCTTGAGGCACTCGACTATCTGGGTGTAGAGGAGCTTCATCGAGAAAGGCTTGCAGACATAGCCGTCGGCACCTGCCTGCCAGCCCTCGATCTGGCTTTCCTCCGCACTCCTTGCGGTCAGAAGGATGACAGGAATGTGGCAGAACTCGAACCTTTGCTTGATTGTCCTGCACAGTTCCAGCCCGTCCATCCCCGGCATCATCACATCCGAGACCACAAGGGAGACATTCCCTCCAGAGAGAAGTTCCAGAGCCTCGTTGCCGTCACCTGCCGTCAGCACATTGAAATGCTCGGCAAGCATTCCCTTCACCAGATAGCAGAGTTCCTGGTTGTCGTCCACGAACAGGATGGTGAAGTCATTCGAAAGTCCCTCCGGGCGTTCCAGTCCGACCTCGGAGGCGGGGACGATGACAGGACAGCTGTCGGAGGAGGCCTCCTTCCCGATCTCCTCATCGGTGTAGGACTCCTCCCCCACAGGGAAGGACACACTGAAAACATTCCCCCTTTCCTGAGTGCTCGAGACCTCGATTGTCCCCTTGTGCAGGGTCACCAGGTCCTTCACGAGCGAAAGCCCGATTCCGGTCCCGATGGTGTTGTGCTTTCTGTAATCCCCCTCGTAGAAGCGTTTGAACAGGCCCCTGATTGTCTTGTCTGACATCAGTTCCCCAGTGTTGGCGACATCCACCCTGACCATCCCGTCGGCCAGGGCGGAGACCTCCACGGAGATCCTTCCGCCTGAAGGGGTATATTTGGAGGCGTTTGACAGGAGATTGTAAACAATCTTGTCCACCTTGTCGGAATCGTACCAGCCCTCGATCTGGTCAGGACGGCTGACAAAGGACAGATGCTGGTTCTTTCCGGAAATCAGAGGGGTGAACGCCTCCACGCAGGACGAGATGAACTTGGTGATGTTCCCCTTCGAGACGGAGAGCTTCAGGTTCCCGCTCTCCACCTTGCGGAATTCGAGCATCTGCTGCAGGAGTCTTGTGAGCCGGGTCGTGTTCACGGACAGAACCTTGGGAAGGTCGGGGCTCCACTGGCCTCCGGAGAGGCTTTCCACGGAAGCGTTTATGATGCTCAGAGGGGTCATCAGCTCGTGGGTGACATTTGTGTAGAACTGGAGCTTGAGATGGTTCAGTTCCTCGGCCTTCTGCTTCTCCATCTTGCTGAGCTTCACCTGCTCCCTTGCCTTGAGACGGTCGTAGGTGTATCTCCAGGCGGCGTAGGCGAGAACAGTCAGGGCGCAGATGTAGGCAAGGATTGCCCAGAAGGAAAGCAGAGGATGGCAGAGCACCTTTATCCTGAGGGTCCTCTCCTGTGTCTTGTCCCTTCCGAGGGTCTTCAGGCGGAACAAGTAATCTCCCGGAGGGACGTTCTCATAGCGGGCCGTGTGCCTTCCCTCTGCGTCTATGAACTCCTTTTTGTCATATCCCTCAAGGATGTAGGAATATGTGTCCGGAGTCCCGTCCCCCTTGTTCAGCAGGGCGAAACTGATCGAGAACGAGCTGACCGTGTGGTCTATCCTGACCTGATCGGCGTAGTTGATGTCCTTATCGCAGACCTTCCTGCGCTGTTTCGCCGGGAGGGTCCTCAAGGAGGATTCCCCGAGGTGGAAGTCTGTCAGGCAGAGGTTCTCCCTGCCAGGGAATGATGCTGTCTGCCCCTGGGGAGGGAAATACACGACACCCTTCGAAGAGCCCGCCGCGACCGTCCCGTCAGGCAGGTTTATCAGGGTGTTGGCATTGAAGGACATCGAGGCATCCACGCCCGAGAGGTGGCTGCAGCTGACATCCCGGATTCCTCCCTGCGGAGAATAATTGAAGGAGACCGCAGCGTCGAAGGTCGTGACCCAGATCTTTGAGGCGGCGTCGCAGGAGATTCCGGTCACACCTTTGTTATATAAGGCGGAAATGTTTGTCACCTGTGAGAAGGAGTCCCTCTCG
>JBJEBM010000006.1:0-5242 GCA_051870055.1 Candidatus Cryptobacteroides sp. | reverse complement strand
CTTTATCAGGGGCTTGCTATTTTTAAGCAATCCGCTTTGCGGAATTAAGGATGAATATCTCGGTAGCGAGTTACCGATGACTTTCATATCACCGGGTTCATCAACCGTATTTTTGCCTATTGACAATTTGCCGTCACCATTTGAATCGAGATATTTCACGTCACCTGCGTGAAGGCCCTTGCGGGTTGATGTGGCGTTTATCTGCTTTGTGAAATACGAGCAGTCCACCTGCCCGGCATATTCCGCCGCCTCTTCGTCTGTTGAAAACAGACCGCCAACACTGAATCCCCAGATGTCTCCCAGTCTTTCACCGACATAATGGTCGGAAATAAGCCTGGTGTCGTTGTCAAACCTCGTCACATCAGTATGATAGTCCCCGATACTTCCACGGACTCCGTAAGCAAGAGGCCTGCCTGCCATATTCACGACGTCTTTCCAGGCAAGGCTGACTTCCCACCCTTTAGTACGCATATCCGCCGCATTGGTCCTTGGCTCCACGGCGCCATACACTCCCGGCAACGAAGCTCCCGGCATCATCATATTCTTTGTGTCACGGATATAATAATCTCCTGTAAACGAGAGCCTGTTGTCCAGAAAATACAGATCAGCGCCAATATCATAAGTGGTCACAGTCTCCCAGGTCAGGTCACTTGAGACAGGATCATCTTCCTGAGCATACAGCAGTTTGTCAGAGCCGTTGCAAGTCAGTTCACTGCTTTCTTTATGAGCGTTGATTTTCTGTACAAACAGATAGTCAGACACCTGCTGGTTTCCAAGGCTTCCGACAGAGAAACGGATTTTTGCATTATTCCACCATCCTCGGAGCGGAGTCCAGAATTCCTCCTCACTTATACGCCAGCCAACGGAGCCTGAAGGGAAAAATCCCCATCTATTCTGTTTCCAGAAACGGGACGAACCGTCCGCCCTTCCCGAAAGTTCAAAAAGATATTTTCCCTTGTAGTCATAATTTATTCTGCCGAAAACTCCGAGCGTCTGATATTTCGACTGCCCTCCGGACACTGAATACATTGATGCGGAAACAAGGTTGAAATCGCTCAGATCCTCGGAAAGACTGCCGTCAACAGTCATTGAATGCTTGCGATAATACCTTGTATCATACTGCATTCCGGCCACAACTTTGAAATTGTGGGCTTCATTCCACGTATGGGCATAATCCGCATAAGCTTCAGCCGTATGCTTATACTGGGACTTGCTGGACTCTTCGAGATTGTTCAGGAAGTTCTTGACTGTCATCCAGGATATTACACCCTCTTTGGATGAATAAGGGGCATTCGTTGACCTGTACTGACCGAACTCATTTGTATATGAATAAGCGTGACTCAGATGCAAAGTAAGGCCTTTCGCCAGATCGAACTCCAAATCATTCTTGATGGTGGTCTCGTTTACAGTTTCCAGGTTCTTCGCCTTGTTGTAGGTCAGCATAAGATTCATGCCGCCACAAAGGTTGGCAGACTGGTTCAGCACTGCTATGTTCTCGACAATAGTACCGTCCGGATTGGTCGGAGAGAAAAGAGGAGAACCTCCGAAAGTCACATAATAGAATGTCTTCTGGTAGTTCTTAAGTCCAGGCCATTTCATCTTGCTGTAGAAATAGTTGACATTGGTATGAAGTCGCGCCCATTTCGCAAGTTTCACATCAACTTTACCCCTAACATTGTAGCTTGCATACGGGTCATTCTGTATCTTCATCATTCCCTGGGTGTCATACGCCCTGGCGCTGAGATAATACTTCACATTGTCATTTCCTCCTGTCACTGTGATGTTATGCTCGTGTGACAGCCTCAGTTTCTTGAAGAAATAATTATACCAGTCGAAATTGCCATAATACCTGTAGTTCCCGTCTGCGCCTGCGACCACCCAGGGACGGTCTGGATTCTCAGTCTTGTCATTCCGCCTCATCTCAATCTGTTTCCAGTCCTCATCATCATATTTCAGATAAGGTTTCGCCTTATTTGAATAAAGGAAGAATGTGTCGACCACTTTTCCCCACTCGTAACCGTTTGTGATATAATCAGTGCTGGTCGTGTTGTTCATCATCGCGAATCTTCCGTTGTATGAAATATTGACCTTTCCCTCATTTCCGTTCTTGGTGGTGACAAGCACAACTCCGGCTGAGGCTTTTGCTCCATAAACAGCAGCCGCAGCGGCGTCCTTGAGAATCGAAACAGACTCTATATCATTAGGATTCACACGATTAAGAGCCATTTCCACACCGTCAACAAGGATAAGCGGAGAGCCCCCGTTCAATGATGCCGTTCCACGTATGTCAATAGTATAACCGGAATCGGCACGTCCGCTGTTGACTCCGATGTTCATTGAAGGATCAAGTCCCTGAAGAGCCTGGGCAAGGGAAGATACCGGGCGGCCGTTAATCTCATCCTTGCCGACAACGCCTACAGCACCGGTAAGATTGACTTTCTTCTGACTGGCGAAACCAACCACAACAGTTTCAGTAAGAAGCGTGGAATTCTCCTCCATCAGGACATCGAGATTATCTGAATCCGTAACAGTCTCAAGAAGATCTTTATATCCCACATAAGAGAATTTCAGGACTTCACCCTCAGAAGCGTCAATAGAATAGGTTCCGTCCATATCAGTAATGACCCCCTTGCCGGTTTTCTGACTGAATACAGACACACCGATAAGCGGCTGTCCGTCACCACCGCTTATTACCCGTCCGGACACTTTCCTGGTATGCTGCCCTTCAGAGATATTGTCCTCCTGCAAAAAAACCGAATCGGCATACACATTGAAACAAGTTGAGACACAGCCTAACAAGGCAGTCATCAATGCTCTTTGAAAGAGCCTGTTCAGTATAGTTTTAGTGTACATATTATTGATTGTTAAAAAAGATTTTGCTTTTTAAGACAGGCCGGTTGGCTGTACAAATTTGAGGATAAAGCCGGAAATGGGAAAGCCTGTTTTTCAATATATGGACACGCACAGACAAAATATAGATTTCAATATCTTGTATATTACTATAAACCAATTGAATAGTCCAAGGAAAATACAATATTTGAATCGTTTAATATATAGATTGGAAAACATATAGAAAGCCGGCAGGAAAGTAAATTCCAACCGGCTTTCTATATGTTTAGTTATGTTGACTTGATTGAAGACTACATCATTCCGCCGTCAGGCATCGCAGGAGCTGCAGGAGCAGGCTCCGGGATGTCAACGATTCCGCACTCTGTGGTGAGGAACATACCTGCCACTGAAGCAGCGTTCTCGAGAGCGACACGGCTTACCTTGGTAGGGTCGATGACACCGGCCTCGAACATATTGACATATTCGTCAGTGCGGGCATTGTAACCGAAATCACCCTTGCCTTCACGGATCTTCTGTATAATGACGCTTCCGTCAACACCGGCGTTGGTGGCAATCTGGCGGAGAGGCTCCTCGATAGCGCGGGCCACAATGTGGATACCTGTAGTCTCGTCATCATTCTCTCCCTTGAGATCCTTGAGAGCCTCAGCCGCACGGATGTAAGCAACTCCGCCGCCTGGCAGATAGCCTTCCTCAACAGCAGCCCTTGTTGCATTGAGGGCATCCTCGACACGGTCCTTCTTCTCCTTCATCTCGACCTCTGTGGTAGCGCCGACATAGAGGACTGCCACACCGCCTGCAAGTTTTCCAAGACGCTCCTGGAGTTTCTCCCTGTCATAATCGGAAGTGGTCGTGGAAATCTGCTTCCTGATGAGGTCGGCCCTTTCCTGGATAGCCGCCTTGTCACCTGCGCCACCTACAATCGTGGTGTTCTCCTTGGTGATGGTTATCTTCTCAGCCTTGCCGAGCATATCCGGAGTTGTATTCTCGAGAGTGAATCCTCTTTCCTCTGAAACGAGGGTTGCGCCTGTCAATGTGGCAATGTCCTGAAGCATTTCCTTGCGACGGTCGCCAAAGCCTGGAGCCTTGACGGCAGCCACCTTGATAGTGCCGCGGAGCCTGTTCACTACGAGAGTGGTAAGAGCCTCGCCATCAACATCTTCAGCAATGATAAGGAGAGACTTGCCTTCCCTTGCGATTGGCTCCAGAATCGGAAGAAGATCCTTCATTGTGGAGACCTTCTTGTCAGTGATGAGCACATACGGCTGGTCGAGCCTTGCCTCCATCTTGTCGGAGTCAGTCATGAAATATGGAGAGATATAGCCCCTGTCAAACTGCATTCCCTCAACGACTTTAACCTCAGTCTCAGTACCTTTGGCCTCTTCCACAGTGATCACACCGTCTTTCTTCACCTTGGACATTGCGTCGGCGATGAGCTTGCCGATGGTAGCATCGTTGTTGGCTGAAACAGTGCCGACCTGCTCGATCTTGGAGTAGTCCTCACCAACCTGCTGGCTCTGTGCCTTGAGTTCGGCGACAACGGCTGCAACTGCCTTGTCGATACCTTTCTTGAGGTCCATTGGGCTTGCGCCGGCTGTGACATTCTTAAGACCGACATTGATGATTGCCTGTGCGAGAACAGTGGCTGTGGTGGTACCGTCACCGGCCTGCTCATTGGTCTTTGAAGCAACTTCCTTGACCATCTGGGCTCCCATATTGGCGAATCTGTCTTTCAGCTCCACCTCTTTGGCGACAGTTACTCCGTCCTTGGTCACCTGGGGAGCACCAAACTTCTTGTCAATAACCACGTTGCGGCCTTTAGGACCGAGTGTGACCTTCACTGCGTCTGCGAGAGCGTCAGCGCCTTCCTTCATCTTGGCGCGAACCTCAACATCGAATCTGATATCTTTTGCCATAATTATAATCTCCTATTTTAATATTACAGAATTGCGAGAATGTCTGACTGACGTACAATCAGAAGCTTTTTGTCATCAACAGTGACCTCTGTTCCGGCATATTTGCCATAAAGAACCTCGTCGCCGACTTTCACCTCCATAGGCTCATCTGTCTTGCCCGGGCCGCAAGCGAGAACTTTGCCCTGCTGCGGTTTTTCTTTGGCTGTGTCAGGAATATACAGTCCTGAAGCTGTCTTGGTCTCGGCCTCTTTCGGCTCGATGACCACTCTGTCTGCTAATGGTTTGATCATAATTTTATAATTTTTTATCTGTTTCTGTTCTTTCCGCCTTTCCCGGGCGGACTCTGACAGAGAATCAATGTGCGTGCCATTGGCAGATGACTGACAAATTGTCACTGGAATCTTCCCGGATACATCCAAAATGCAGGATTACCTCAATTCCGCAAACTGCCAAGAGTTTTTGCGTGAGAGTGTGATTTC
>JBJEBM010000005.1:0-26536 GCA_051870055.1 Candidatus Cryptobacteroides sp. | reverse complement strand
CTCGCCCACTCCTATTATCCCGTGGAGCTTTGGGAGAACGGGAAACGTATCCGGACCGGCAATGACCTTGTCGTCCAGGGATGCAGGCTTCCGGACAGCCTGGACAGATATGACGCGGCGAGCTACGAACAGTACGGAGGGAAACATTACAGCTGCGACCTGATGTATGACAAGATGGAGAAGTTCATTGAGGACAACGCTTCATCCCCGTTCTTCGTGATGTGGACCACGACCGTGCCCCACAGCGCCGTGCAGGCCCCGATGGATGAGGTGATGTATTATGTGGACAAGCTCGGTGACGAGGAGCCTTGCACCGAACCCGGGATGTATCTGCCGAACAGATACCCTCACGCCACATATGCGGCTATGGTCACGCACATCGACAAACAGGTGGGACGCCTCGTCAGCAAACTGAAAGAGCTCGGAGTGTGGGAGAACACCATTTTCATTGTGTCATCCGACAACGGGCCGGCGCATAACGGCAATTCCCCGATGGAATATTTCAACAGCGGCGGACCTTTCAGATGCTGCGCAGGATGGGGCAAATCGTCTCTCCGCGAAGGCGGCACAAGAATGCCGTTCATAGTCTGCCGGGGAGGTTCTAAACAGGGACGGACCGTCAGCAGAATTTCAAGTTTTGCTGACATTATGCCTACGCTGGCTGAGGTCGCAGGTATAGAAGCTCCTGAGAATGACGGAGTTTCGTTCGCTCCGGTCCTGTACGGAAAAGAAGCCGCCGAACACGAAGCCCTTTATTGGGAATTCCCGGGAGGCAAAGGCTGGGTGGCAGTTCGGACCGGAGAGTGGAAAGGCCTGCTGCGCAATGTCAGAAGCGGAAATGCGGTGATGGAACTCTATAACCTCCAGGACGACCCGCAGGAGACGACTGACCTCGCCTCAGAACATCCGGAGATAGTGGAGAAGATCTGGGAAGTCGTCCGGACCAGCCACACTGACGCAAACCCTGAAGTGGAGAAATTTCAGCTGGATATACCGGAGCCTAAGAGTTTTGAATAAATAATATTAACCAATGTCCGACCTGATGAGAACTTTATGTAGAATAATACTTGCGGTGTTGATAATGTCCGCATTGACATCCGGGTGCCGAAACAGAACGGAATCCGAGGGAAAGGATGTCCTTATCAGCAAAGATTCCCTGGGCATTCTTGCCGAAAAGTGGGAGAATCTCATCAAAGACCGGAATCTGGACGAAGCTATTGACACAATCCGGACGTATTACGACAGAGCCGTCAGGGCCGGGGACAACAATCTGTTGATGGAAAGTTCATTCTATCTTGGAAGCGCATTCATTGACAATCCGGATTCAATGATACGTTATCTGGATCCTATTCTTCCGGAAGCACAGAAACAGAAAAACACGAAATATCTGTTGACAATCTATAATGCGTATGCCATATACGCAATGAACACGGCATTGAACTATACTGAATCAATATATTGGTTCAACAAGGCACTGGAAATCACATATAAGACCGGAGACAAACGGCGTTCGTGCGCGCTGATGTGCAATATGACTTGGAACAGTTATTTCAGGAACGACACCACGGGAAGGGAAAATGCATACCGTGCCCTGGAGATAGCAACTGAGATTGAAGATGATTACCTTCTGAAGTACGCACAACTTAGTGTCTCGAGGATGGAATACATCTGCGGAAACTTCGAAAAGTCCCTTGAGTATGCCCAATACGTATACTACGAAGGCTCAACATCCGCATATCCAAGAGTTCTGATTGCCAAAAACCTGATTGCCCTTGGAAAGGAAAATGAAGCGATCCCGTATCTGGACGATATAATAAATGTAGATGAACCGCCAATAAAGACTCTGACAATGGTGGAGGCGTTCTGCATCAAAGCCAGACTGCTTTATGAAGACGGCAAGTTTGAGGAAGCCATCAGCACCTACGACAGAGCATACGAACTGTCCCGCGAGTTGAAAGACATGAATTTCACCATGACCATCTTTGATGGGAAAGCTGAAGTTTACGAGGCAATGGGGCGTACGGATCTGATGAATGAATTCAGGGAGCAGAGCAAGGCAGTTTCCGACACTGTCTTCAATATAGAAAAAGAAAGGGCTTATGGTCTGCTGATGATGAGATACACCAATTCCATAAATGAAATAAAGATCGAACGGCTGGACAAGGAGATAGAGAAAAGAAACAGAAGAATCTGGGGACTGGTGCTGATAGTCCTTGTAATCCTGCTTTTCGCTTCGTTGTATCTCTACGAGAGAAACAAACGTTACAAGGCTCTTGCGGACAAATATTACCAGGATTACCAGAACGAGCTGGTCAAAATCAAGATGAGCCGCCCTTCAACAAACTCCGACAATGAGCGGAATGCCAAACTGTATGAGGCAATGACAAAGTTGATGGAAGAAAAGGAGGTCTGGCGTGATGCTGAACTGTCCCGGGACACATTGGCTGAGATGCTCGGCACGAACACTTCCTACCTTACATCAACAATGTCATCCTGTACAGGAAAGACTTTCAACGATTATATCAACACGTTCCGTATCAATGAGGCGATAAGGCTTCTGTCAAGGGAGGATGACGAGACTCCGGCAAGAATCATAGCCGAACAGGTCGGATTCAACAACCTTTCCACCTTCTACCGGGTCTTCCAGAAAGTAACCGGTTTCCCGCCGTCTTTCTATCGAAAAGAATTACAAAACAAGAAAAAGCAGAATTGAGAATTTCCGTTTGCGAAAATTTCGCATTCGTGAAATCGTGGTTGCAAGCGTTAAAACACGCATTATTTATATTTGCTCTGAACGGAACCCGCATCGGGCGAAGTCAGAGCAAATTCTTTAATGCACCACGATATGAGAAAACGTAAATTCTTCTTCACTGCGCTTATGTGTGCCGCAGTGCTGGCCGGTTGCAACAACGGCAACGAGCCTGAACCTGTCACCATTCCTGAACCGGAATTCAATCTGACAGAAACTGAACTTAACGCTGAGGCATCAGGTAAAATCTGTTCTGTGCCATTCAGTATCATTAATCCGGCTGAAGACGGCAAAATCAACGTGTCCAGCAATGCTGACTGGGCAACATTGAAAGATATCACTACAGAAAACATTGAGATAGAAGTTGAGGCCAACCCTACTGAAGAGAGCAGGATGGCTGAAATCACCGTATCCTACAGTTATACATATAACAAAGCAGATGCCTCAAACACTTTGCCACATTCGTGATGACTGCAATGCTCAGCATTTCCTGCTTAGGAGACCAAGCACCGGCAATCAATATCGACACTCCCTCATACGTCGTCAGGAACAACGGCGGACACATCCAGATCCTGTACACCGTGCAAAATCCTGTCCCAGGGGCATCTCTCAGAGCAACAGCCGACGCCACCTGGATTAAAGACATAGACATTTCACACAACGGAAGAATTGAATTCACAATAGACGCCAATCCATATACAGACGGCAGAAGAGGATGCATAACGGTGAACTACACTTACAGGAACAACGGGAAAGAGCAGAAAACAGTATCAGCGATAGCGACGATTCTTCAAGGCAGCTGACGGAACCTTGAAGGAAGTTGGAAGAAAAAAATTTGATAATTGACAGAAAGATAGTATCTTTGCGCCCGCATATTACAAAGCCGATGGGCTTTTGGTGCAATGGGGTCTGTGGGGTCACAGACTGAGTAACACATTTTAAACAACAGACAAATGAAACATTTCGAATTGAACGGCCAGGTGCGCGAAACAGGCAACAAGGCCACAATCAAAGCGCTCCGCAAAGAGGGTCTCGTACCTTGCAACCTTTACGGACTCGGCATCGAGAACGTCCTCTTCACTGTGAAAGCAAAAGAGCTTAAAGGACTTACACACGTTCCTGCATCTTTCATCGTTGACATCACTCTTGACAACGGAAAGAAATATACAGCAGTCGTACACGAACTTCAGTTCCATCCTATCGAGGACATCTGCCTCCACGTGGACTTCCTCGCTGTAAACGAGGAGAAACCTATCGCCATCGATGTTCCTATCACATTCGAGGGACACGCAGCCGGTGTGCGCGCCGGTGGTAAATTCGTCGGACTCTGCCGCAAGGTACGTATCAGCGCCCTGATGAAAGACCTTCCTGACAACCTCGTGATCAACGTTGACGAGCTCGAAATCGGCAAGAGAATCGTTGCCGGAGACCTCAAGTATGACAACCTCACTGTCATCTCTCCTAAGACAACCATCCTCTGCACCGTAAAGTCAACACGTCAGGCTTCAAAGTCTTAATTGAATAACTGAACAAGTATCTGGTATGAATTACCTTGTAGCTGGTCTCGGTAACATCGGGCCGGAATATGCAGATACCAGACACAATGCAGGTTTTATGGTGTTGGATGCCTGGGCCCAGGCATCCAATGCTGTTTTTCAGGCCAAGCGCTACGGCGACATAGCCACCGTATCATTCAAAGGCAGAAGCATCACGCTGCTGAAGCCTTCCACCTATATGAATCTCAGTGGCAACGCCGTAAGATACTGGGTGAACAGCCTGAAAATCCCGGTGGAGAACCTGCTCGTGATTTGCGACGACCTCAACATCCCTTTCGGAACAATGCGGATGCGCAAAAAAGGAAGTGACGGAGGACACAACGGACTTAAGAATATCCAGGAACTGCTCGGGACCCAGGAGTATTCAAGAATCAGAATCGGAATAGGGAACGATTTCCAGCGCGGAGGACAGGTTGACTTCGTGATAGGCAAGATGAGTCCCGAAGAACTGAAAGCTATGCCGGAGCTCTGCGAAAAGGCGATAGAGGGCATAAAAGCCTTCGTCACCGTCGGTCCTGACAGGGCGATGAACTTGTTCAACACGAAAGGGAAATGAGCCTAATCATCTGGCTGTAAGCATTTTTTCAAAATTTTATTTGCAAGTTATTCTATTATTTCATAAATTGCAGTCTGTAAATAAAAGGATTTTTTTGTTTAACAAATAATACCACAGATTATGAAAGAACTCATTGAGAAAATCAAAGCTGCTTATCCTGAGTTCGTGGCCAATGCTGACGCACAGGCTGAGAAAGGAACAAAAGCTGCAGGTCTCCGTGCGCGCAAAGCCGCTCTCGAGATGATCAAAGACCTTAAAGAATTCAGAAAGCTCTCTGTTGAGGCCGGAAAATAATCGCCGCTTTTCTGATGAAACTTGGTAAGAATATCTGAAAAATGCAGATATTCTTATTTTTTTTGTTTTTTGATGCAACATTCCGGATTCAATCTGCATCTATATAGCAAGGTTTAGGTTTTAGTACACGTCTTAAAGGCGGGCAAAGTCAAATGTCGTGATGACATTGATATGCCTGCCTTTAAAAAATTTCCTCCTTCATTAGCTTTGATAAGTCAATTTAATTGCGTAACTATGCAGAATAGTCCGCAGATTTATGAGATTGACAGAATTGAAAACATACATTATCCTGACCATTATATTGCTGATCCCGTTATTGTCGGAGGCCAAGCAGGCGTACAGGGGAGAAATATCCCTCCGGCAGCCTGACGGCTCCATAATCCAGGCCAGGCTCCGGGGTGATGAAAATGTCCACGTGCTCACCGATTTGTCGGGCCGCGTGCTCAGACAGGACAGCGACGGATTCTGGTGTTATGGAGTATTCAGCCCGGACGGAACTGTCCGTAGCAGCGGATTCATCGCCGGAGAGGAGGCGCCGGGCCATATCCTGTCAGCATCTTCCTATATCCCATACAATGCGCTGAGGCTGAAGGCTGCCGAAACAAGGAGAATAGCAGCATCAATACGACGTCCTGCCACCAGGTCAGATGAAGCCGCGGACGGTCCGGTGAAGAAACGGTGCATTATCCTGCTTGCCGAATTCTCCGACGTGAAGATGACATACACTGCGGACGATTTCAGTTCAATCATCAACACGGCGGAAAACAGTGCGAAACAATATTTCGAGGACCAGTTCCAGGGGGCTTACGAATTCACATTCGACATCGGGCCTGTCGTCACGCTGTCAGGCAAACAGGCCTATTACGGCAACAACGATTCCTCCGGCAACGATGCGAAAGCCGCGGAGGCTGTGGAGGAGGCGTGCAGGCTGGCTTCCGAAAAGGGAGTCGATTTCTCGAACTATGACGAAGACGGAGACGGCGAGGTGGACAATGTCTTCCTGTTCGTGGCCGGGAAAGACGAAGCGGAATGCGGCGAGGAATGCTGCATCTGGTCACACTCGTGGTATCTCACAGCGGCCAACATCAATCTGTTCCTTAACGGGAAACGCATTGACAGCTATGCTGTGTCATCCGAACTGTCCCTGAACACAGGCACCGGGAGATTTATGTTCACGACCATCGGCACATTCTGCCACGAATACAGCCATACACTCGGCCTTATGGATATGTATGACACCGATCTTGAAGAAAACGGAAGTTCAAAATGCCTTTGGAGCAGCACTGCGCTGATGGACAGCGGAAACTACAACGACAACGGCCGCACTCCCCCGTATTACAACGCGATTGACAGGGATATGCTGGGAATCGGACGTCCGGAAATCATAACAGAAGGCACATACGAGCTGGAGCCGGTGAACAGGAACGGCCATTACCTCAGGTACGAAACCGGGAACGAAGGGGAATACTATCTGTTTGAATGCCGGAGCAATTCCGGATGGGACAAGTATGCAGGCGGCACCGGACTGGCCATCTACCACATTGACAAGTCAGCGAACGATACGGGAGCTTCAAGCTATCTGGGAAGGACGGCAAAAGCCAGCGAACGCTGGTATTACAATGAGGTCAACTGCAATTCATCCCACGAATGCGCGGATATGATAGAGGCCTATCCTGATGCAGTGGCCGCGTCCCAGGTGTTTTTCCCGTACGAACGCAACAACACCTTCTCATATATGACGTCTCCGGCATTCAGGTTCTGGGACGGAACGTCCTCGCCTATCGCTTTGAGCGGCATTTCAAGAAATGGCGAAAATATCACATTCTCAGTCGTTTCCGTCGGAAGCCAGGTGCCGGCCGGAGTGACTGTCACCAGCACCGAGGTATTCCAGGACGGCGCCATTATAAGATGGGAGGCTGATGCCGCATATTTCGGAGATGCAACTGTGGAATGGGGGCGAAGCGGAAAAGAGACCGCCACTGAAACTGTCTCCGCCTACGAACCCGGTAAATACGCCCTGAGTCTTGACGGGCTGCAGGGAACCACGGCCTACGGAGTCAGAATATGGTTCGAGGCCGGAGGAATAAAAGGAAAGGAAGCTGTTGTCAATTTCACGACAAAAACCATTTACAGCGGAGGTTATCCGTTCATCTTCATCCGGAATGTCAGCAGGAACGAAGACGGCTCGTTTCCTTCCGGCGCACTTCTCCCGCTGAGAATCTATAATAAGGAGGAAGGCTCCACTGTGGAATGGTATATGAACGGAAGAAGTATCTCAGCCGACAAGGGAGGTTATTATGAACTGACGCATTCCGGTCTGCTTAAAGCAGTTATCACGGACAAAAATGGAGAAAAAGACATTATCTGTAAAGAGATGAACGTAAAATGACCAAGATTATATTAAAATATCTGCCCGCATTGTTTGCGATAGCATCGGCCCTTCTTGCAGGCTGCAGCAATGGTTATGACACGGATCCTGATTTTTTGGCATCCGACAGGATAATGCTCAAAATCGGAGGCACGGAAAAGATGGTCTATTCTCCTGAAAACTGCCAGATCGGTTTCAACAGGTCACTGAAGCAGTTCCGGGTATGTAACGACAATATGTCGGAATATTATATTCTTACCTGCAATGCACTCCCTGCTGGAGAAGGACAGAATATCACAGCTTCTCTCAAATATGCCTCAGGCGCGTCATCCTATATCCGCGGCAGTCTGTCATTCAGGGTTGAGAAAATGGATGCTGAAGGAAACATCTGGCTGTGGTGCAAGGACAAAGGAATCGGAGTGGGCGTCCGTATCCTAAATTAGAATTTTTAAAAATTAATTTGGAAATTGGTTTCCGAATCACTATCTTTACCGAACTAATTTCAAATTATAATTATTCTAAAAAAGGAGACATTTTATGAGAAGCATCACAACATTTGATTTGCAGTACGCACACAGATTCTACGGATTCCAGGGCGAGGCCCAGTACCTTCACGGACACACTGGCACTCTCACCATCGAGGTCGAGGACAGCGTGAACCCGGGTGTCAATATGGTTTACCCTTGCAACGAAATCCAGAAAGTGGCCTGGGACGTTCTCAAGAACTTTGACCACGCCCTCATCCTCAGGGAGGACGATCCACTTCTCCCGGCTATCCTTGACGTTTATGAGAAGCAGGGAATCAAGGACGGGCATCCACAGAACAAGATGAAAGGAGAGGCTTTCCGCACATCATTGGCTTCCGCTTATCCTGATTCACGTCTCGTGGTCACCAAGGAGACTATGACTGTAGAGGGAATGATAAAGATTGTGTATGAGTTGCTTAAAGACAAGCTCAATATTGCGAAGATAACATTCACGAGCGGCGTTAATGCGGCAAGCGCCGAGTTCGACACCACAGGCTCTGTTGACCGCTGCCCTCTCTGCGGCATTTCGCTTGACGAGAACGGTGTCTGCCCTAAGTGCGGATATCGCAAATAATTGAGCGACTGTCAATAAAAAAGGCCCCGAAGTCAAATGGCTCCGGGGTCTTTTTATGTGAGCAATATGCTACCAGACGAACTCGAAACGTATGTCCACAGGAACACCGCCACGGTTGACGTTGGCTATGTCCGCAGACAGCGCCTCAGGAACGACTGCGTGATTCGTATCATATTCCTTGGCGAACATATAATTGCCGGTGGCCTGGGTCGTAAGGATAAGATTAGCCCACGCCTCGACTACAGCCGGGACCTTGTCGAAATTGATATGATAGCGTCCATCCTTGTTGCGCTCGAAAGCGCCGTTTTCTTTAAGGAAATTGTAGCACATCATATTCGCGCGTCCGTGTGCCTCACCGGCACCGAAACGTACAGAACGGACAAGACTCGTGATATATGTCGTAATGGCTGACTCCTTGGAAATCACCGGAATCTCTCCCTTGTCAATCAGGTTGCACACCATATAAAGTCCGAGGATGTCAGCCTTGGCCTCCTCCCATATTGAAGACTCGTTTCCGAGCGCATTGTCAACAGGGCCGAGACCGTTGACTGTCTCCTTGACACCGAGACCGTGAGCCACCTCGTGGAAAGTCACATTCCAAAAGAATGCGTCTGCACTGAGATAGCGCTGCTGCTCAGGTTCAATCAGGATTGAACCGATAGGATAGACAATCTTGTCGAACTTGGCCTTGATGACATTGCGGAGCTGGAGACGGCGGGTGCCCTTTTCAGCGTGAACCTTCGGATCATTAGGCAGGTTGATGGCGATTGTCTTTCCGCCGGCATTGGCGTCACCGGAATAATATATCGCGTCATAAACGAACATATCTGACTCTGTACCAGGAACAAAAGTCTTGTACTCCGGAGGGCATGGCAATGATTTCTGGAGGTCAGGCAGCATAGAGATGTACTTGGTGAGTTCCTCTGTGCGCTTGAGGTCCTTCAGGAGGATGAAGCACTCATAGGAGGCCTTGAGACCGTTGATACCGTCCTCATAGTCCTCAATCGGGCCAATCACCAGATCCATCTTGCTGTCCTTCATATCCATCCAGGCAAGATCAGACTCGTAATAGTTGTCTGTGCGGAGCGCCTCGACACGTTTGAGCAGGTAATTTCTCACGCTCTCCTTGATGGTCATCGTTGCAGCGCCCTCGAGATAACGGGCTATCTTGTCGATGCTCTCCTTGTATGCTTCGTGATACCACACAGCCTTGAGACTGCCGTCCTCAGCCCTTCTGATAAGGGTGTATGGACTGAATTTCGCAGAATCAGGCATTGCGTCGAACTCCTCCCTGGTCATATCAGCCGGATAGAAATTCGCTCCGGCAGGCCTCGGGCCATAGCCCTCGACAAACGGCTCGTTGTTGTCCATCCTGTCCCAAGGGCCATAATTTATCATAGCATAGTCCTTGGCAGGGCCGTCAGGAAGAGAAAGCATCTCGTTCTTGTCCCCGAATACTTGCTGCCAGTAAATCTTGTCAACCTCATCGGCAGCGAGCCTGAAGAGGTTGAGCACTTCCTTTCCGTTGTCGGTAAGCCCCTCCATATAAGGCGAACCAATCTGGAAAGTGGCGAAAGCATTCACTTTGTTCTGGAGCGCGGATGCCGGAACACGTCTGTCAGCGCAGCCGCAGAACAATGATGCACAAGCAAATATGAATAAGATTCTTTTAATCATAGATTGCTCAATCAGAATGACAATGCGATCTGGATGAAGTCATCTGCCTTGAGAGCTGCGCCACCGATAAGACCACCGTCGATATCCGGGCAGGCGAAAAGCTCTTTGGCGTTGGACGGCTTGCAGCTACCACCGTAAAGGATGGTGGTGTCATCAGCAACCTGTGCACCGAACTTGTCAGCGAGCACCTTGCGGATGCAGGCGTGAATCTCCTGAGCCTGCTCGGCTGTAGCGGTCTTGCCTGTTCCGATGGCCCATACCGGCTCGTAAGCCACAACAATCCTGGACATTTCCTCGGCGGTAAGGCCGAAAAGAACGTTCTCAATCTGGGCTGTGACAACCTCGAAGTGCTTGTTGGCGTCTCTCTGCTCAAGATTCTCGCCTACGCAATAGATGACATCAAGTCCGTTGGCAAGGGCGAGCTTCACCTTCTCAACGAGGATGGCGTCTGTCTCACCGTAATACTGTCTTCTCTCTGAATGTCCGAGGATTGTATATTCGCAGCCGGCTGAAGCAAGCATAGCGGCTGAAACCTCTCCTGTGTATGCGCCTTTCTCCTTGTCTGCGCAGTTCTCCGCAGAGAGCTGCACTCTGGTGCCTTTCACGACCTCTGCAACTGGCACGAGATGAGTGAACGGAGTCGCTACAACGAGACCGACTCCCTCAGGAACCTGTGCTGATTTCTCTACTACTGCCTTTGCAAGAGCTACACCTTCCGGAACAGTGGTGTTCATTTTCCAGTTTCCGGCAACAATTTTCTTTCTCATAATGCTATTGTATTAAAATAATATTTTCCGCATAAGTCATTACAGCCTGCAAATTTAATGGTTTTGTCAGAAAATAGCAATTATAATTCATTTCAAGGTGTACTCAATCCAGCTCACTTTGGTCGTCAGTCCCCTGTCCTCATCAGTATTCCTGTAGCCTACAGCATAAGCCACATACTCTGTGGCATTGTCAGACACCACGTCCTGGAAATCCACTGTCTGCGGTCCGCTCATGACATAGTTCTGGAGAACACCGTAATTCCTTAGGACTGTGACATACTCCCTTGCAAGCTCCTCCGGAGAAGAATATGAATCCCAGATTTCTTTTGTGGTGACATCGCAGATATAGGTGTAATTCCCTGACGGCACCACTGTCAGCGACGAGCCCGACATTGACAGGCTGAACGTCATCCCCACCTGGGAGGCAGGCAGAGTCCTGAACTGGCAGGTCTCGACATCGCCGCTATACGAAGCATTCCCGTTCTCATCAAATGAAAGGTCAAAAGCTATCGCATAATACTCGGTATTGTCCGAGAAATTCATACTTTCCCCTGACTCTTCTGCAGAGTCATAATAGCCCGTCATAAGAAAAGCGTCCGGGGACACCCCGTATATCGCTGCCATCTGCTGGATCTGGGCCACAATCTCCTGGATGTATTTCTCAGGGCCCAAAGCATCATACCCCGACTTCGTATAAACAGAATAGAGATATGGCATCGCCGGATTCACAGGGTCCACTTCAATTCTCGCCCCGCTCGTAGTGATGTCGGAGACTGATATACCGAAGTTGTGGAAAACCGTCTGGCCCGAGGCCTCCGTTGACTGCATAATGTGCAGCACAGCGGTCTCTGTCCCGTCAGCGGAGAGCGTTATCGCCCCTGTGCGGACCTTTCCCGTAGTATTGCCGGACACGGTGAATTCCACCTGGCACTGCGACACATCGACCGGGACAATCCAGTCAGCATCAGAGACAGCATCGGCTATTGTTCCTGAAGCAGGACCGTCAATGTCAAAATCAACCATGAAAGAACCGCCATCGACACCGGCTTTCACAAGATGGGTATAAAGTTCAAATGTTGACAACGGAGTCACCTCGTCATCGCCGCACGAAACAGCGGCGATGACGGCGGTTGACACCATAATCAGATATTTGACAATTTTTGAATTCATATTGAATGTCAATCAGCTGTAAATGTCACTTCAAAGCTGTACAGGCCGATTTTTGACCAGTTCCCGTTGTACAGATTGAAATATGAATAAAGATCATTGTCGTTCAGGGCATAAGAGCTGTACGGATCCGAGTTGGTCTCGCTGACGAAATCGTTCAGTCTCGTCCAGGAGCTTCCGTCTTCGGAAAGTTTGGCGGTGAAATTGTAATTGCTTGCAATCATCGTCTTGGATGCTGTAACAGCAATTCTGGAGATCTCGCCTACAGGGGCAGCGCAGTAGAAACCTTTTTCGAAATAGAATACCGACTCGGTGGATTCAGCCACGTGCGCAGCCTCGGCAATCATCTTGACATTTTTCTCCGCTCCTGAGCCGTCAGTGGCTACAGCGGTGAATTTGCCGTGAATCTTGTAGCTTGCGTAATCACCGACAGTGATTCCGGCAGTCTCAAGACTGTCTTTGGCCGCGGTCACCATATTGTACAGGTCAGCCGAGCTGACTGAAAGCTTGTATGTTTTGGCAGTCGCGCTTTCCTGTATGAACTCGACGCTGTCTTTCACTTCTGAAAGGCCTTTGCCATACAGATAGACTTTAGCCGACCTTTTGGCACCGGTATTCTCCTCAATTGCACAGCTGAGTTTGCCGTCCGCGTATGATGCGGTTAACCAGGATTCGGTGGACACTACTTCCGGAACCTCAGACGCAGCATAGACAGGGCAGGACAATTCAGAAGAATAAGCAGCTTTTCCAACCTTGATCTTGCGGGACTCGATATCGAACCACGGAGCCGGATTGATGGTGATGTTGCCCACGAACGGACGGCAGTTCGACTCAGTAATATTGTCGAAAGTCACAACGAGGTCTCCATATCCGGATGTTTCTTCTGCATTGAACAGCAAGTACTTGGCATCATAGTTTCCTGTTTTTCCGGTTACTGTGACCTTGCCGAGTTCATTGACCTCATCCCCGTTGACCAGGCTGACATTGAAATCGCCTGAGGCATTGTCCGTAGCCACACCGAGATTCATCTTGATCATCCTGACTCCGCCGAATGAAGCATCAGAACGGAGGACTACAGAGCCGCCGCTGATATTGTTGTATGCAAGGACCTGGACGTATGAGCCGTCACTGCTTGTAGCCCCGCTTCCGTAATTGACATTGTTTGCTCAGGGATACGAAATGGAGAAGACCATTTTCTTTCCATCCGGACCCCAGGCGCGTTCAGGAGAGTAGCTGTTTATGCAGGTTGAATACTGGAGCCCTGCAGACCAGAGTTCGCCGTCACTGAGGATGACATCCTTGCTCTCAGCGGTGTCCGCTGATTTGAAATGCACAGTCGGGCGAGCTATTGAGCTGCGGACCACATTCAGTCCGGAACGCTCGA
Organism: Candidatus Cryptobacteroides sp.; assembly: GCA_051870055.1. Taxonomy (GTDB): domain Bacteria; phylum Bacteroidota; class Bacteroidia; order Bacteroidales; family UBA932; genus Cryptobacteroides. Next base: position 12,917 of record JBJEBM010000005.1, on the reverse strand, counting down.
ACACCAGGTCGGCCCTTGCAGTGGACACTGTTATCTTGACATCATACAGTCCCGGATTGAGGACAAGCCAGGCATGATAATCGGAAACCGTGGTGACTCCGTCTCCCTTGAGAGTAACTAAAGAATATGAACTGAAAGGAGTCAGGGTGATATTGTCAACGTCTGCGGTCACATCCACAGTGAACACGCCGACAAGGTCCTTGTTCTCACCGGTCGCCTCCACAACAATGCTCTTTACGACATTGTCCCTGTATTCCTCCGGGATGTCGGAGAAAGATATGTCAGCGAATCCGAACAGATGCGCGAACTCCACTTTCTCAGCATTATTGGTGGAGTACTCATCCCATTGTTCATCATACGAGTTGTCCGCAGTGGAAATAGTCACGGGCTTGATAACCATTGCATCATACCTGCCGTCCCAGGATGTCTGCGAAGGGGACTGGGTATCCTTCACCTGCACTTTCCATTGAGTGAGATCGGAATCACCGTTGTAAAGTTCTCCGCTGACACCGTACATAATGTATTCATCCGAGAAATCATCTCCCACGATGCTGTAGAAATGACCCGAGAATTCAGGAGAAGCGGCAGAGGCGTCGTCAATAGAGAAACCATAATAATACTGGGTTGCAAGATAGCCTTTCGACCTGGCCACTTTCACAGCTGTAGCCGGGCTTGAAGGCTTGGCGATTGCAGCGTTGAACTTGTCTCCGGACTCAAATGCAACAAGTCCTTCCCCGTCGAATACCGATTTGGTGTCAGGGACGGCAGCTCTTACTGACACTGCGATATCCCTTGTTCCGGAGATCTCCTGATTCAGTTCTGACTTGGAGCAGCTTGCTACCGCAATGAGGGAAGCTGCTATATATAGAGTCTTTTTCATACTTTCAAAATTTACCAGTTGAGATATTCGTTTTCATCACTTACATACACACTTCCTCCAAACGTACCATAGTTGTCCGGCTTGATGGAGATATACTGCGCCGCATATCTGGAATCGCTGTTCCTTACGGCCTTCACCATAACATATCCGGCAACCACTACTTTTGGAGCGGTAACTTTGATTTCAGCCTTTTCCTCATCAAAGTCAATATCGTACTGAGGGCTTTCCACTATCACGTGGGTGGTCTCGTCAGCTCCGGTAAGTTCATACGTGAAAGTCAATGTTCCAAGAGGGCTTATCTTTTCATTGCAAGATGTCACTTTGAGAGAGAACGGCTTGGAATCCTTGCTGAGAGTGATGACAGTTTCCCCATATGTGAAAATATAAGCTGTTTCTGTCTCTGTGACAACAAGCTGGGGAGCCTGGGTCCCGTACACCGGCACCTTGGTCCATTCCGTGCCGTCAAAGGAATAATACCATTCCCCGTTCTCTATCTTGAGTTGTGGATTCTTGCCGTCCTTTCCGTCCGAGCCGTTCTGCCCGGTAACAGGCACTTTCTGGCCATTGTTCAACAGGAATTCCCCATTGACAGTCCAATAATAGACTCCGCCTTCTTCAGCCACCCCGATAGAAGGAGTAACCCCGTCTTTGCCGTCAGCGCCGTCTTTGCCGTCGGAACCATCCTTGCCATTCGTAATCACGGCCGAGGTGCCGTCACTGAAATTGATAGTGTAACCGTCTTCCGAGCTGACGACAGAAGTAACGGTAACTGCCTTTGATGCAGCCTCGACAAGTTTCGCGATGGAGGAAACATTGTCATTGACTTTTGTCTCAAGGGCATCGACTCTGGATTCAAGGGAATCCACACGATCTTCAAGATCGCCCGTGCAGGAGCAGACCACAGCTGCCGCTGCAAGCATTGAGAAAATTGTTTTTTTCATAAGTAATATTGATTGATTTGAAATTATCAGAATGCCAGGACCGGATGGCAGATGACAGGGTCATCCACCCAGCCGCAGGTCGGCTCGAGAAGACCGTTGTCCCCAAGCCAGAAGAGGCAGCACACTCCGTCAGAATTGTCATAGAGGGTGGATGCCATAAGTTCAGCTACTCCGGACCCATTCCGGTCTCTTGTTGTGAACAAGTCTTCTTTCTGGCTGTCCGGGACCAGCGCCCACGCCGAGTTGATTGCATCTATCATATTATAGCCCAGCACTTTGTCTCCATAATAGCTGGAATAATATGTAATGTCGCTGCTGTAACCCCTCAAGATCTTCAAATACTCCGCGGCATCATTCCCGCCAAGATTTGCGATGACATCCCATAGCTGGCCGGCAGAAGGGACATACCAGTCGGATGTATTGGAAGGGGCCGCCGGTGAGAAGTCTGTGGTGACCCAGTCAAAGGCCGGACATTTCTGGAGATTGCCGGCGAATTCATCAAGAATACAGTTTGTCCATCTGCGTCCGTTGACATCGGCATACCAGGACGTTCCCAGCCTGCAGACAGGAACAGTCTCAAATGAATATTCGAACGAATATCGTGTAAGCTTTGAATCAGGTCCGTGGGCTCCCTTCGTGCAGATAACAAGCCCGTGAGTGAATCCGTCAGCCTTGTCCTCCGAAGAGAATCTCTCGGGATCCGTCTGGAAGACTATGCCTATCACTGTCTTGTCCTCAACAGGATAAGGCTTCTCTGCAGCCCAGACAGGGTTTGTCCCGTCAGAATTGATGGAAAGAAGGCCTCCATCGCTCCAGGTACCGTCAGAATAATAGTAGTCTCCTATCTTCGGTGGTGCGACAGGCTCCTCTTCAGGATTCACGACCACATTGCATACCGCCTTGACTCCGTCCGCTGATGCGGATATCTCAGCCTGCCCGGCCTTCTTTGCCGACACTTTTGCCGCAACAATGTTGTCACCCTCGACAGCATCGATGATATCAAGGGAAACAATATCCGGATTGTCAACCGCCCATTTCACATTCATATACGAAATGTTCTCAGGGAGAACCTCAGCGGTGATTATGAATGTCTCATTTTCTGTCATCTCCTTGTCCGTCACATCAAAGGTGATGCTGCCAGCCCTGATCACATTGACAGTGACATGGCATTCAGCCCTTGCGTTCCCGCACTCGGCAGTTATGACAGCAGTTCCTTCTGAAAGTCCGGTCACGAGGCCCCTGGAAACGACAGCCACATCCTCATCCGAGGATGACCATCTGATGACGGGATTGGTTGCGGAAGATGGCTGGACAGTGACACTCAGGACTTCGCTCTTGTTCACATCCAACGCAAGTTCCCGGCGGTCAAGTTCAAGGCTCTCCACCTGTACCGACCCTACATTTATGTCACAGGTGACAAGTACATCATCCAGGACGGCCACCAGCGAAGTTTCACCAATGCCGACACCGTCCAGGACAAAGTCTATATGCCCCGGCAACAGTTCCGTTGACACTATCTCGGCAACCGTACTGTCCGCTACGGAGAACTCAACATCACTCACCCTGTCCTCAGGAGTGACATTCAGGACAAGAACAGTTCCCTTTTCACCGTAGTTGAAAGACAGGCTGGTGGAAGCAAATTCGAGTGTGGAAGAAGGAGTCTCAGGTGTTTCATTACTATCGCCGTCACATCCGGCTAATGATATAAATGAAGCTAAAATACCGACAAGCAGCAATTTACGATTCATAATCAACAATAAATTGGTTCTTATATGAGTTGTTAACGTTCTTTATTGGCCGAAAGTTATAATTAGTTTCAATCATTAGCAACAGTTTTCTTATTTTTTTACGTAAATTTGCAGACTACTGATTTAAGTAAAATTTTTGTTCATTATGAAGAATTTTGTAGAGGAACTCAGGTGGAGGGGTATGATTCAGGACATTATGCCCGGAACCGAAGAAAAATTGATGGAAGGCCCAGTCGCAGCATACGTGGGAATCGACCCGACAGCCGACTCGCTACATATAGGACATCTCGTAAGCATTATGATACTCAAGCACTTCCAGGAATGCGGGCACAAGCCTATCGCTCTTGTGGGAGGTGCCACCGGCATGATTGGAGACCCGTCCGGGAAATCCCAGGAGAGGAATCTGCTTGATGAAGCGACATTGAACCACAATATTGATTGCATCAAGAAACAGCTTTCAATATTCCTGGACTTCGAGTCGGACGCTCCAAACAAAGCGGAGCTCGTCAACAACTACGACTGGATGAAAGATTACGGATTCCTGAATTTCATCAGGGACGTGGGCAAGCATATCACAGTAAATTATATGATGGCCAAGGATTCAGTGAAGATGCGCCTGTCCAACGAGTCCAGGGAGGGAATGTCATTCACCGAGTTCAGCTACCAGCTGCTCCAGGGCTATGACTTCCTCTGGTTGTACGAGCACAAGAACTGCCGTCTGGAAATGGGAGGAAGCGACCAGTGGGGCAACATCACCACCGGAACGGAGCTCATCCGCAGGATGCTGGGCAAGACTGACGCCTATGCGCTCACCTGCCCGCTCATCCGCAAAGCCGACGGCAAGAAATTCGGAAAGACAGAGAAAGGCAATATCTGGCTTGACCCGGAGAGGACTTCTCCTTATGAATTCTACCAGTTCTGGCTCAATGTCTCCGACGAGGATGCCGAAAGATATATCAAGATATTCACCCTGCTCGGCAAAGACCAGATCGACGCCGCCATTGAGGAGCACAGGCAGGACCCGGGCCAGCGCAGGCTCCAGAAACTGCTCGCCAGGGAAATCACTATCCTGGTACACGGAGAAAAAGAGTACGAGAACGCCCTCGCCGCTTCGAAGATGCTTTTCGGAAACTCCACTTCGGAGGAGCTCAGGAAACTTGACGAGAGGACATTCCTTGCAGTGTTCTCCGGAGTACCTACCTTCGACATCCGCAAAGAGGACCTGCCTTGCGGAATCATAGACCTTTTGGCTGTCAAGACCGGGGTTTTCCCGTCCAAGGGAGAGTGCCGCAAGATGATCCAGGGCGGCGGAGTCAGCATCAACAAGGACAAGATCAACTCCATCGACTTCGAGGCCGGAGAGAAGGACATTGTGGACGGGAAGTACATCCTCGTCCAGAAAGGCAAGAAGAACTACTTCATCATCAACGTATTGTAAAAACCGTACTGCATTATAATGGAAAACGGAGCAAGCACAAGACAGCTCAAGGTAGCGAAAGAGCTGCAGAAAGACCTGGCCGAAATCATCCGGAGGAAAGGGATGGCTGCTTTCGGCGGGGCTATGGTGTCCGTCACCGAAGTCAGGATCAGTCCTGACCTTTCGGTGGCCAAAGTGTACCTGAGCGTGTTCCCTTCAGGAAAGTCCGGCGAGGTGATGCAGACGGTCAACGACAATGCCAGGACAATACGCGGTGAGCTCGGGCATATCGTGGCGAGGCAGCTGAGGATTGTCCCTGAGCTGGCATTCTATCTGGACAGCTCGCTCGACTATGCCGCGCATATCGACGAACTGCTTAAAAAATAGCAGGTTATGAACCTGTCTCTGAGGTTTGCGCTCCGGTATCTGTTCGCGAGGAAATCACACAATGTGATAAACATCATCTCCGCGATAAGCGCCGTCGGAATGGCTACAGGAACTGCGGCCCTCATTATCATAATGTCAATATACAACGGTTTCGACGGACTTGTCAGGGACTCGCTGGGCAATATCGAACCCGACATTCTCATCACTCCGTCGGAAGGCAAGGTATTCGTTCCGGACTCGCCCGCATTCGACTGGGCATACAGCCAGGACGAGGTACTGAATATGTGCAGTGTGCTGGAAGAGAACATTTTCCTGAATTACGACGGACACAGCGGTATTGTCAAGGCCAAAGGAGTTGACAGAGTTTACGAGGAGGAATCCCCTCTCAGAGACCATATCCGCTCCGGAAAATTCTCATTGCACAAGGGGGATGTTCCGCTTGCGGTAGTTGGAGCGGGAGCGGCGGCGACAATGGACATAAACCCAAGGTTCGTCTCCCCTATTGAAATGTATTTCCCGGCAAGAGACAGGAATATCTCGCTCACCAATCCGGCTGCGTCGCTGGAGATGGTCAAGGTATTTCCGGCAGGGACATTCTCTGTCAATGCCGACATTGACGCCTCCCTGATGATTGTGCCGATTGAGACGATGCGGGAGCTGCTCGAATATGACAATGAAGTGTCAGCCATAGAGATTCGCGTCAATCCGGCCTACGGGGAGAAAGCTATTCCTAAACTGGTGCGTGAGATGCAGGACAGGCTTGGTCCGGATTACAGGGTCCGGGACAGGTTCAGGCAGAACGAGGCCCTGTACAAGATGATGAGATACGAGAAGGCGGCAATATTCCTCATCCTTGTCTTTATTATCATAATCATAGCCTTCAGCGTATTCGGAAGTCTCTCGATGCTCATAATAGAGAAGAAAGAGGACATCGGAACGCTGCGCAGTTTCGGGGCGTCCGACAGCCTGATTGACAGGATTTTCATTACGGAAGGCTGGCTGATTTCATTGCTCGGGCTGCTTGCCGGCACCATCATGGGAGCAGGTTTCGCATTGCTTCAGCAGCATTTCGGTTTCATCAGGATGCCGGGAGGATTCGCCTCTCCGTCATATCCCGTGATTCTGCAATGGGGAGACATCGTTCTCACCGCAGTTTGCGTCACAGCCATAGGCCTGCTGATGGCCTACATCCCTGTAAAGGCCAATATCAAAAGGAGTTAGACGATGTCCGCCGAATTGTTCATAATAGGATTTCTCATCTTGGCGGTCCTGGTCACGGCCATCGTGTACGCCAGGAAATCAGAACGTCTCCAGAAAGAACTCGACGCAGAGAAGAAGATTTCCGCAGGGCTGGCAGGAGAAAAGGCAGGGCTGGTGGCCGAATTGGAGGCCCGGAAGCGTTACGACCAGATGATGAAGGAGGAGCACGACAAGGCAATGCTGCAGGCCAAGGAGCAGAGGGAGAGAGAGCTCAAGGCGATGTCCGACCAGTTCGCCCTCCTGAGCAGCAGGAACAGCGATGATTTCAAACAGAAAAGCGAGAAATCCATCTCGGAGATACTCAAGCCTGTCGAAGAGAAGTTCAAGGAATTCAGCGAGGCGGTCAAGGCATCCCAGAAAGACACGGTGGAACGCCATTCAAGACTCGAACAGAAGATCCAGGACCTGGACTCAAGGTCAAAATCCATCGGAGACGAGGCGAGAAACCTTGCAAACGCCCTATTGGGCTATTCCAAAATCCAGGGCGATTTCGGGGAAATGATTCTGACAGACATACTTTCCAATGCCGGGCTTAAAGAGGGAGAGCATTTCCGCACTCAGTCGGTCATTACTGACGAGGAAGGACGGGAAATAAAAAGCGAGGACGGGCACAGGATGATTCCCGACGTCACTGTCTTCTATCCCGACAGGACAATGGTGGTCATTGATTCGAAAGTCAGCCTCAACGCCTACTGCGAATTTATGAACTCAGACAATGCTGAGGACAGGAAAAGAGCGGCGAAAGAGCATATAGACAGTGTACGGAAGCATATCAACGAGCTGAAAGACAAGGACTACAACGGGTATATCCCGGAAGGATGCAGGAGGGTGGACTACACGATAATGTTCATTCCGATGGAGGGGGCGTTCAGGCTTATGCTTGAGGAGGAACCTCTCCTCTGGCAGGAGGCAAAGGACAACGGAATACTGGTAGTCAGCCAGATGACACTCATCATCGTGCTGAATATGATACAGATGAGCTGGAAACAGCATCTTCAGGAGAAGAATATCGCCCAGGTATATGAGACCGCCGGCAGCCTGATGTCCCAGATCAGGGGCTGGCTTGAGGAATTCATCAAAGTGGGCGAGAAACTGCAGGCCGCCCAGGATGCCTACAATGATTCCAGGACCAGGCTTTCAGGCGGGCAGGGGGCGCTCAAGAAAGGGGATGCCCTGCTTGACAAGATAAGCAGACTTGAGGAACTCGGGCTCAAGCCGTCGCCTTCCAAAGCAAAAATCAAGGCGAAAAACATTTCCTCCCCGGGCACTGTCATTCCAAAAGAACTTCAAAGATGACACGCAGGGGAAGACTTACAGCGGCCTGCCTGTCAGGCGCGGCAGCCGTGGCGATTCTCGCTGTGGCGGACCTCTGCTGCGGTTCCGTACGCATCTCTCTCAATGAGTTGGCCAGTGCCCTGGCAGGTGGAGGAAATCCGCTCAACAGCGACATTGTCAATCTCATACGTCTTCCGCGCATTCTCAGCGCGGCAATAGCCGGAGCTTGCCTTGCCCTTTCTGGAGCCCAGATGCAGGCCCTGTTCAGGAATCCGCTCGCCGACCCGCATATTTTAGGGCTCAGCGCAGGCGCCGGTACAGGGGCGGCACTGTATTCTCTTGCCGGAGGTGTTTCAGGCTTTGCGGCAGGAGCTGAACTGGGCATCACAGCCTCCGCAGCATTGGGAGCTCTTTTCTCCGCCGGCATAATAGCTGCAATATCTGCCGGAATCAGGCGCTCATCCTCCCTGCTCCTTGCCGGAGTGATGCTCGGATTCATAATGGGGGCAGTCACGTCGATTATTGAGTTTCAGGCAGATGAGACAAGTGTAAAAATATACTGGAACTGGGCTGCCGGGAGTTTCTCCGGCAACACCTGGACAGGAGTGTCAATAATGGCCGTCGCCCTCACCGCAGGGGCCGCAGCGGCTATGTTCAATCACAAAGGCCTGACAGCATTGCTGTTCGGAGAGGAATTCGCAATTTCAAGCGGTTTGAATGTCAACAGAACAAGAACAGTGTCCATCCTGAGCTGCTGCATAATGACAGGAGCGGCTACCGCTTTCTGCGGGCCGGTCGGGTTTGTCGGAATAATCGCCCCGCATATAACAAGATGGGTGAGCGGAAGGTCGGCAATGAGGGAGACATTGCCATTAAGCCTGCTCTACGGGGCATCGATATGTCTCGCCGGAGACATCCTCTCCCAGCTATGGAGCTCCCCTCTGCCCGTCGGCAGCACTATCGCCATTCTGGGCATACCGGTTATATTTTACCTGATTTTCAGATTCAGGGACTGACAGATTCAAAACAGGACGAGAGAATTTCCAGGCGGGACTCTTTCCCGGCATTTTCGCCGCTGTCAAGAAAGGCACCTTCCGATGTCAGCCCGAAAACTCTTGTGGCGCAATTCACTGCGTCATAGATGTCGTGTGACGAGAACATTACAGACAGGCCTTCAGAACTGATGTCCCGAAGAGCCCGCAGGACCGCAGCCCGGCTGTCCACATCCAGGAATGCCGTCGGCTCGTCCAGCATAATCAGCCCGGCATCCCTGACGACAGCAGAAGCTACGCAGGCTTTCTGGAACTCTCCGTCACTGAGCGTTGAAATATCCCTTTCCGAAAGCGGGCCGATGCCGACAAGATCCAAAGCATCTTCCATCCGGTCTTCAAAACGCCCGGGAAGACGTCCCAGCCAGTCCGTGTGGGCAGACAGGCCGGTTTTAATGAACTCCTTGACAGTGAAGCCTTTCACTTTCGGAATCCGGGTGGGCACAAGCACCGCCGGGCCGTTGGTGCAGATTGTTCCTGACACAGCGGGGATGATTCCTGCCAGCGTGCCCATCAGCGTGCTTTTCCCCGCCCCGTTCGGTCCGCACAGCATAATACACTCTGCCGGGCCTATCCCGAACGAGATATTCCCGGCAACAGTATTATCTTTATGGCCAATGGCCACGTCTATAGCGGATAAACGGAATCCCATCAATATGTGATTACACCCGGAAGGGTCTTTGCCTCATCAATCATCTTCTGCAGCTCGGACTCAACAGGAACACGGCGGACGAGTTTCTTCTCCTCGTTGACCTCGGCCATTTTGGCTGCGAGATTTGCAGGGACACGGTGAGCAAGTTCCTTCACTGTATCAACACCGGCAGCCTCAAGCAGTTCGGCGAACTGAGGGCCTACGCCGTGGATACGGAACATATCAGCATAATTTGTCCATTTAAGAATGAGTTTCTCGGTGATGCCGGTAGCCTCCGCAAGCTCTTTGCGTCCTTTCGGAGCGGCGCATTTTTCAAGAAGATCATCAGCGGTGACAACGCCCGCAGCTACGAGTTTCTCGGCATATACCGGGCCGATTCCCTCCAAGTCAATGATTTTGTAAGCCATACTATCTGTTTTATAGGTTATTAGGGCATAAAGATACATTTTACGACGAAAAAAAACAATACCGCAGGATCAATAATCGAAAGGCGGCACCTCTCCTGAATCAATCAGCTCCCGGAGAATGGACAGATAATCCGGCGACCATCCGGCGGAAGGATTCCCGAACTCGTCATTCACCTGCTTGAGGGAATAGCGGCCTTCAGGACGGGATGAGATGAATTTCTTCAGGGCCCCGGCTGTTGCCTCCAATGAAGATGAAGAATGGCTGTCACTTGACAGCGCGGCCCGGTTCCGGCACACATCACATTTTCCACAGTCCACCGTCTCCTTCTGTCCGAAATATTCCAAGAGATAACGTGAACGGCACATGTCAGTCCGGCTCACATAGTCCACCATCGCCGTCATCCGCCTGTGGGCCGTCTCCTTGAGCATCCTGTAGCGTTGCGGGGACAATCCCACATTGCACTCGGCAAGTCTCTCGTTATGAAGGAACAGCACGTCCGAGCGCTCTCCAGGGACATACCTGATGATGTGCTGGAGCGACAATTTGTACAGCATCTGCCGCAGCTGCGGCACTGTAACCCCGCATTTTTCCGCGAAAAACTCCTCGTCCACCGGCACAGTGAAGGAGAAAATACCTTCGCATTTCCGCATCAACGCCTCCAGCAGCCCCGGCAGGGCCGGATCATCGAATTCCACATTGTATAGTTCATCTCTTTCCACAATGATTCTCACCCTCGTAGGAACCTCGATGTCTTCCGAAAATGTCCAATGGCCTTCCCGCTCAAGATAGCGCATCGCATAGAACACAGGGGCCCGGGACAGCTTGAATCTGGAACAGAACTCCGCAATGTCGAAACGGAGTTGCCGGCCCTTTCCCTGCCCATAGGCTATGTCAAAGAAAGCGTGCACTTTATGGTAAATGTCCTCGATATACTCCAATGTCGGGAATGTCACTGCCTCTATCTGATTGAGACGGCGGATATCCACTGCATTCCATATCAGCACTGCATAAGAGGATTTTCCGTCCCTTCCCGCCCTTCCGGCTTCCTGGAAATATGCTTCCGGTGAATCCGGAACATCGAGATGAACCACGAAGCGGACATCCGGCTTGTCAATGCCCATCCCGAAGGCATTGGTGCAGACCATTATGCGTATCTTCCCGGATTTCCATTCCGCCTGGCGGGCTGCGCGGACAAGATGGGTCAGGCCGGCGTGGTAGAACGATGCCGAAATACCCTGGGCCTGAAGCATAGCGGATGTTTCCTCGGTTTTCTGACGGCTCCTGACATAGACAATGCCAGAGCCTTTGACTCCGTTGCATATCCCGAGAAGCTGTCCTGTCTTGTCCTCGCTCTTCCTGACTATATATGACAGGTTAGGTCTCTCGAACCCGCTTTTCAGGAGAATCTTCTCCTTGAAACGGAGCTTTTCCATAATGTCATCGGCAACCTCAGGTGTCGCTGTGGCAGTCAATGCGATGACAGGCGCTCCGGTCATCTCCCTCAATTTCCCTATCTGCAGATAGTCAGGCCGGAAATCATATCCCCACTGCGAGATGCAGTGAGCCTCATCCACTACGATATAGCTGACGTCCATCACCTGGAGATAAGACTGGAACAACTGGGTACCAAGCCGTTCAGGAGAGAGATAAAGGAATTTGAAATCTCCGTAAGCAGCGTTGTTGAGAGCCAGGTCCACTTCCCTTCTGTTCATTCCCGCATAAACCGCCAGGGCCTTGACACCCCTGTCCTTGAGGTTCTGCACCTGGTCTTTCATAAGGGCTATCAGGGGAGTGATAACGAGGGCGATTCCGTCTTTCATCATCGCCGGTACCTGGAAACAAACTGACTTTCCGCCTCCGGTGGGAAGAATCGCCAGCACGTCCCTGTCCTGAAGGGCTGTCTCGACAATCTTCTCCTGCATCGGGCGGAAAGAGGTATATCCCCAGTATTCTGACAATATGTCAATCGGCTTCATTTCGCATCGTTCTTCGATTAAAAACAGGTTTCGCAACCGCTTTCAATTCAGGTTTCCCGAGCTTTCGTTTCAAAAGCCCCAAGGTAAAACAATTTACTTTCCGGCTCACACAGCGAAACCTTGCGGATGGCAGAATTTTTGCAGTTGTTTCCTGCCGGAATATACACAAAATTAACAATTTTTAATTAATTTTGCAGCCGTGAAGTTGAAATGGTTTCCGCTTCCGGACAAGTTTTGAAAATTAGTTATAATATTTAAAATATTATTTTACATTATGCCAACATTGGATTTAAGCAAGTATGGAATCAAAGGCGTGAAAGAAGTCCTTTACAATCCATCTTACGAAGTTCTCTTCAACGAAGAGACAAGACCGGAACTCACAGGTTATGAGAAAGGTCAGGTTACCGAACTCGGTGCCATCAACGTGATGACCGGTATCTACACCGGACGTTCCCCTAAGGACAAGTACATCGTGATGGACAAGAACTCCAAGGACACCGTATGGTGGACATCAGAGGAGTACAAGAACGACAACCACCCTCTCTCCGAGAAGAACTGGAAGGTCCTCAAGAAAATCGCACAGAAACAGCTTTCAGGCAAGAGACTGTTCGTAGTTGACGGATTCTGCGGCACCCATCAGGACACCCGCATGAAAGTCCGTTTCATTATGGAAGTTGCCTGGCAGGCTCATTTCGTGACAAATATGTTCATCCGTCCTCAGAACCAGAAAGAGTTCGACCAGGAGCCTGATTTCATCGTTTACTGCGCTGCAAAGGCAAAGGTTGAAAACTACAAGGAACTCGGCCTCAATTCAGAGACAGCTGTCGCATTCAACGTGACAAGCAAGGAGCAGGTCATCCTCAACACATGGTACGGCGGCGAGATGAAGAAGGGTATGTTCTCAATGATGAACTACTATCTGCC
>JBJEBM010000004.1:0-26601 GCA_051870055.1 Candidatus Cryptobacteroides sp. | reverse complement strand
TTGATTTTTATACAACTGGCGTAAAATCGAAAGATTTTATGTAAGTTTGTTAAATAACAGTTTATGTCAATAGCGCTAAAAACTTCAACCTTGGTTTTTCATCATCTGCAATTAGCGTAAATTAAATAAAGAAAACAATGGAACAAAAATACAAATATTACGCATTCATCAGTTACAACCGGAAAGATGAGGAATGGGCGAGATGGATCCAATTTGAATTTGAGCATTACCATTTACCTTCTATATTAAACGGGCGGGACGACCTGCCTGCTGAATTCAGACCTGTTTTCCGTGACATAGACGAATTGAGTGCCGGAAATCTGCCGAAACAAATCTATGAAGCTCTTTTCATGTCACGGTTTTTAATAGTCATCTGTTCTCCTGATGCCGCTAAGTCAAAGTGGGTGAATAAAGAAATCCATGATTTTATTGAAATAGGAAAGCTGAATGGAATCAACAACATTGACAACATTTTTCCATTTATTGTAGGCGGAAAACCACACGCTGAAAGTTCAGAAGATGAGTGCTTTCCTCCAATATTAAAAAACTTGAATTCAAAAGATGAGCGCATAGGCGGCAATGTACTTGAATCCGGCCGTGATATGGCATTCATAAAAGTGCTTTCAGGCACATTGAACATCGGCTTTGATTTACTCTGGAACCGCTATGAGAAAGAGAAGATTGCAGAAGAAGAAAGAAAACGGTCGGAGCGTGACAATCTCTTGATTTTACAAAGCAGGGTTCTTTCAGAAAAAGCGGAGAAATGGATTGAAGAAGGTAATTCTCTCAGGGCCGCTTTAGTATTGCTTAAAGCTTTGCCAAACAACATCAATGATCCTGACGACAGGCCTCTTTTAGCAAAAGCCGAGAGATTATTAAGAGACGTTGTCTCATACAAATCCATCAGGATATCCGGCAGAATCAATGATTCAACAATTTTCCTTAAAAACCGGACCTTGATTTCACTCGAGGAGGATGGCTCATCGATTTTGTTATGGAATATTGATACCGGAAAATACGAATCCTTGAGGCCTGATATATATGAAGATGTAATGTGTGCCACTTTCAGCCCATCAGGGAGGCTGATAATCTGTGTTACTACAGCAAGTACAATCATCGTTTGGGATTTTGAAAGCCGATCTTTACTATGGCAACGAAGTTCAGATGTGAATACTTACAATGATATATCATTTGATTTCTCATCAGATGAAAAATCAGTATTGATAAAAGATGGGGGATACCTCCATATTTATGACATATTCAGAAATGAAATATACCGGTCGTACGCTGTTGACAGCGAAGAAATAGACAAATATGAAAAACACATTCAAAAATTCAATCCTGCCGTCCGTGAAGATGATATATATACAATAATTTCCGACAGGAAATTGAAGATAATGAGCAGGACGACAGACGAATGCCTTATATGCATTACGGATTTATTTACTGATGACAGCATAGCGACATACAATCCAAACGATTCCCGGATAATATACACAACCGCATTCAACAAATTAAAGAGCCTGTGCGTAGCTACAGGTGAAATGAATCTCATTGATTACAGAGTATCATATCCGATACGCACAATTGGGATAATGCCTGAATCAAAAGAAATTCTTTTATCTTCGAAAGATGGCAAGTGCGAGGTAATTCCTGCAGACAGATATATAGTATCATTGCCAAGACCCCGTTTGTCCTGCCATCAGATTAGTCCGGATTCAAAATACGTTGCCGCCATCATATTGAATGAATGCCTGTCATATAGTATTGGTATCTGGAACATTCCGCAAGCAGCTGGCAATTCAGGAATTGTCAAACCCCGCCTTGTCACAGAATCACAACTACGCATATCCAAGATTACGATAAGTCCTGATTCCAGGAAAATAGCGGCATTGTATGTGAATAATACAATAAGAATCTTCCTTATGGACGAAGGCAATAGTATAGAATTGTCAAAGGCTCATAATGACGTTATAAATGACATGATATTCAGTCCTTGCGGCAGATATTTCATCACAGCATCAGATGACTGCACAATAAAACTGTGGGGTTCCGGGAATTTTGAACAAATAACCGCCATCAATACACCAAGAATTATTCAATATCTGGATTGCAGTTATGACGGGGAGTATATCTTGGGCACACAAAGTATCAATGTGAGACTATTTTCAATCAGCCAGCAAAAATGTATAAAAACATTCAAAACCGGTCGTACATATGCAAAGGCAAGATTCAGTCCATGCAATAAATATATAATTTCGCAAGAAGAGTATAGAATAAAGGTTTACGAGATATCGTCAGGGAAACGCATAAACGAGTTTGGATACCATAGAATTACTGACTATACAGATGTATCAGTTCCGGATAATATTGTTGGATATGGTGTAATAGATATTGATGGAGATTTTATAATAGCTTATGAAGAAGGTGATATTTACAAAGGAAATATTTATAAAACCGACATTGAACATATTGGCCGTCATTACACCAATCTTTATTCATCAAACTTTGAAGTCAGTAAAAGTGGAGAATATTTATTATTGGGCAACAGACTGATGAGACTCCATTTCCCCGTCACAAATGTTCAGGAATCTCTTCCAGATAATCCAGATGATTATGACGAGTCGGAATTTACTGAATTTGACAATGAGTTTTCATCACCGTTTGATCTAACAAAACCATACGAACAAGAGGAGAAAGACAGTGTTGTTTTTGAGCATTTAGTGAGTCTTGCTCTTGAAGAAAACTATTCTTCTGATTTATTGCCAATAAAAGTTTCGAAGCAGAATAATGTTTTGATACAGGATAAAAACAGTAAAGGAGGTTTCATTATTAATAACACAACCCATAGTGTAAAAAAAGTCAGTTCATTCAGTGAAGAAGATTATGAGCATATTTCTATTTTTCAAAACAGATATAGTCTTGAAATACAAGAGAATAAAGTTTCAGTTATAGATATTTCTTCACAAGAAAATATCGGCGTTCTTCAGGCTCTTGACAATGAGAGAATAATGGATGCAACGTTTTCAATTAAAGGGAATTATATTGTTTTTCTGAGCGAATTTACTGATGGGATGCACATATATTTCCGTGAGTTCAAGCCAATACAGCAATTAATCGATGAAATGAACTCACGGTACCGCGGCTGCGAACTTACAGAAACTGAGCGAAGTCAATGTTACCTCGATTGAAAACGAGACGTCCCCGGCTAAAAATCAAGGGACATATCGCCTGAACCTTCCTCAAGAGAGAACTCTATGGCGCGGTTCAGATAATGAAGAAACGGGGTGGCGGTGGAGAAAAGTTCCACTGTCCGGTCCAAGAGCTCCGGAGATGTAATGAAATCGTCATCGGGACAATAGCAGAGGCAGAACCTCCTGAGTTTCAGATATTCAGCATCCTGGCAATCAGAAGGATAGCCAACCGGGCTCCGCTTCAGGGCGTCAGATGAATCAATGGAGAAACGGGGATCGGCCATAGACACAATCCGGCCGAACTCCCCTTCTCCCATTGATATGTCCTCACGCATTACACGCAGCGCTTTAGGCTCTATCCAGTAATCCCCAACGGCAAGCATATTTCCGCCTTCGAATTCACCTTCTCCATTGACGCCGATCTGGAAATAATATCCGCTATAAGGCGACTTCTTCCCTCCCCTGCATATAAACGCTCCGAAATGCGTCTTGTACGGCATTTTGTTTTTCGAGAAACGGACGTCCCGGTAAATCCTGTAAGTCATATCCTTGAGCTGCTGCCTGCCGACCTGGTAATCCACATCCGCAAGACGTGATGCCAGCTGCATAGCGAAGACATTGAACGTGTTGTTCGCCTCGATGTAACGGTCTTTGTTGGCATTGAACCAGTCCCTGTCATTATGCAGGCTCAGGTCATACAGGAAATCCAGAACTTTACGCATAGCAGTTAAATCTTGACAATTCTACTGGAGACCAAGTTTTTCCATCAATGCTGACGGCTCCGGATCGTGTCCCCTGAAATTGCGGTAGAGCACAGCCGGGTCATCAGTATCGCCTTTTGACAGGATATTGTCCCTGAATGACTTGGCAACCTCCCTGCTGAAGATGCCCTTCTCTTTGAAAAGCGAGAAGGCGTCCGCCTCAAGCACCTCGGCCCATTTGTAAGAATAATATCCGGCAGAGTAGCCGCCTGAGAAAATATGGTTGAACGAAGTGGATATCGCAGTCCCCTCCGGCTTAGGCATCAGCGCGGAGTGCGCCAGCACTTTTCTCTCATAGTCAAGAGTGCTCTCCTGGGGAAGAGCGCTCAAAGTATGCCATGCCATGTCAAGATTGCCGAAATCAAGCTGCCTTACCTGATAATATCCTGAGAGATAGTTCTTTGCACTTACAATCCTGGCAACAAGAGTATCCGGAATCACCTCACCTGTACGGTAATCACGGGCGAATGAGTCAAGATACTCAGGCTCAAAAGCCCAGTTCTCCATAATCTGGGACGGCAGTTCGACAAAATCCCTGGACACGTTGGTCCCGCACAGAGATGGATAACGGCCTTCAGCGAACATTCCGTGAAGCGAATGACCGAACTCGTGAAGGAATGTATTGAGTTCATCGTGAGTCAGCAGAGACGGAGCACTTTCTGTAGGTTTTGAGAAATTCATAACAATGCTGACCAGAGGGCGCTCCTCCACGCCGTTCCTGATGCTCTGGCCCCTGAACTCTGTCATCCATGCTCCGCCTCTCTTTGAAGCGCGCGGGAAGAAATCAGCATAGAACAGAGCGAGATGCTTTCCGTCCTCGTCCTTTACGTCAAAAACCTTCACATCTTTGTGATATACAGGGATATCCTTCCTCTCCTCGAATGTGACTCCATAAAGTTTTCCTGCGAGTGAGAAAACTGCGTCAATACAGTTCTCCAGCCTGAAATACGGTTTCAGCTGCTCGTCATTCAAAGAGAACTCGGCCTGTTTGTACTTCTCTGACCAGTAGCTGAAATCCCAAGGCATAAACTCATCAGGATTCAGGCCGGCCTTCTCTGCCGCCTCGGCGAATCCATTGGCTTTGGCATAATTGAACACCGCCCCGACATCCTTCTTCGCAAACGGGAGAGAAAGGTCAAGCAGTTCAGAAAGGAAGCCGGTCACAGTGGCCTTGTCCTTTGCCATATTCTCCTCCAGCACATAGTCAGCCCAGGTCTCATATCCGAGCAGATTGGCCACCTTTATCCTCAGTTCAGCTATTTTCCTGACATTCCCGGTATTGTCGTTATCCCCGCCCACTGCCTTTGTATTGTAAGCCAGATACATCTGGCGGCGCAGGTCAGGACGCTCGGAATTCTGCATAAAAGGCGAATAGCTTGGGTAATCGAGAGTGAACACCCATCCTTCCAGCCCTTTCTCTTTCGCTGTCATTGCGCCAAGGTCACGGAGATATCCCGGAAGCCCTGCAAGGTCAGTCTCGTCAGTCAGATGAAGCTGGTATGAATTGGTAGCGGCAAGAACGTTCTTTCCAAACTGGAGATTCAGCAGTGAAAGCTCTTTCATATAATTGGAATACAGTTCCTTGTCCTCGTCATTGAGATTGGCTCCGTTCCTCGCGAACGAACGGTAGGTATTCATCAGAAGCCGCATCTGGTCTTTCTCAAGGCCGAGAGACTCCCTCTGCTCATATACAGCCTTCACGCGCTCGAACAACGGCTTGTTGAGCGACACATACATCTCATACTCAGTCATAATCGGAGACAGTTCCTCAGCGATTTCCTGTAGCTGGTCATTTGTGTCAGCCTCCAGAATATTATAGAATATCCCAGCAACACGGTCAAGAGTCTTGCCGCTGTATTCCAGCGCCTCAATCGTGTTTTCGAAAGTCGGGGCATCAGGATTGCCCACAATGGCGTCTATCTCGGCCTTGGCCTCCTCAATGCCTTTCTTGAAAGCAGGCATATAATGTTCGGCCTTTATCTTGTCAAACTGTGGCGCGCCGTAAGGAAGCGGCGACTCTGAAAGCAATGGATTGTCGTTCATTTTGCAGGATATTACTAGCAGAGCGGCGGCAAGCACCGCTGCTGACAATGATTTGATATTGTACATAACTGTCATATATTGATAATTCTGCAAATATAACACATCTTATTCATTTCTTACAGGATATTCTCCGGCTTTGAGCCTGGTTATCCTGCATATTCTGGTCGGAGTCATATAAAATGATATATCATAACAGCAGCACCTGTCGTGCCTTGGCAGACGCATATGAGCCGTCATATACTCTGAATTATAGCCGCGCAGCGCCAGCTCCGTCCGGTCCGCAGAGTGCACATTCTCCTTCAGGAGCGAAGACAGGATATCGTAATTCCTGTCCAGGATCGTGCTGACCCTGAGCTTCAAATCCCTGAATTCGTGACCCTTGCGATTGTTGTGACGATTCTTGCAATAATCACAGCAATACTTTCTGTCGGAACGGCCTCCATATATGACAGCGCCACATTCAAGGCAATGTCCCTGCGCCCGCTCATCCACTGTAATTTTGTAATCTGCCATATTTCCCATCTTTTTTCCGAAATATGGGCAATCCGGGAAAAATAAGCAAGATATCTCTGCGATACTGATGGTATTTTTTATGAATTTTAATTTTTGAGATTTTCATTAAAAATTTAAAATTAATTTTAAATCCTATCCTGCCGTTGCTGATTATTTAAAATTCATATATTTCTTATGCTCTTTTTTTAAATTTCCTTTCCCGGACGACAAAGACGTTATTACTTTGCCTGCGGACCGAAAAGCGCGCAATTCAGAAGTCCGGATTATTTAACATTCAACATTATGGAACAACTGAACAAAATCGAATTGAGAGGAAACGTCGGGAACGTCAGACTCCAGACCGTGGGCACGAACGAGGCAGTACACTTCTCCCTCGCCACCAATTATGCATACAAAGGCAAAGACGGGACTCCGGTGATAGAGACAACCTGGCACAATATTGTCGCATGGAGCGGGAAAGGCATGCCGGACTTCAGAAAAATTGAAAAAGGCGCCTTTGTATATGTCTCCGGAAGGCTAAGAAGCCAGAAATACAATACAGCGGACGGAATTGAGAAGCAGATATATGAGGTGCTGGCCAATAGGCTGGCCATAATCGAGGAGGACGGGAATCCGCAGCCAGCTTTCGGAATCTGACAATCGGGATATCGATGAAAAAGACAATCTTGTTTCTGGCCATCGCCGTCATAATAGATGGATGCGGTGTGAGACATAAAATGAACTGTCTGAGGGAGAGCAACATCTACGCTGACATCTCTCTGGCAGTCCAGAACTCCGCTCCTCCTGAATATGAGATTGATGAAGCGGAGGATTCACCTCACGTTATAGATTCTGTCCAGGAGGGGCCGATAATAATGAACGCCGTTAAAGACGAGAATGGGGAGATGACTGCCACGGATGTCATTAAAGCGGCGATGGTCACTGCAAGATTCAGGAATATTGCCGAACGCCACGGAAAAGTCGATCTTGAATTTCAGGTCAATGTGCCCGGAGAACTGCTGGACAGCAGATGGCAGCTCCGCCTGAACCCGGATATGTTCATTATGGATGACAGCGTAAGACTTGACCCTGTGGTGATCACCGGAATGGATTACCGGAAGAAACAGCTGAGGGGATATGAACAGTACAGAAAATTTCTGGATTCTATTATCTCAGACCCTGACAAACTGCTCAACAAAGCCCAGCTGGAGATTTTCATAAGGAGAAATATTCCGGAGATATACAGATTCCGCAGCGACACTTCTTTCGTGTCAGACGAGACTTTCGCATCCGTTTACGGAGTTACTGAAAAGGCGGCAATCGAGCATTACACAAAAAAATTCCTTGTTCTCTCAAACGAACGGAAGAAGGCGAAGAAGGAAAAGATGTACAGCAGATATGTGAAAGCGCCGATCGTGACTGAAGGCATACGCCTCGACACCGTGATAATCAGCCCTGAAGGTGAATTCATCTACAATTACATACAGACAATCAACACCTGTCCCGGACTGAAGAAAGCGGAGATAAAGCTGTCAGGAGAGATTCTCGAATCGGGAGAGACCGCGTTCCGTGTGCCGGCAAGCCGTCCTCTGACGTTCTATATCAGTTCTTTGAGCACTTTGGCCGACCAGTCGGAGAGGTATCTTCTGAAAGTGATTCCGAGACGTGTGGAGGCAAATACTGCCTGCTATGTCGAGTTTCCGTCCGGAAGGCACGACATCTTTCCGGAACTCGGAAACAACAGGGATGAGATATCAAGGATAAAGAAAAACCTGTGCGACCTGGTATCGGACAATGAATTTGACCTGGACTCAATCATTGTCACAGCCTCTTGCTCGCCTGAAGGACAGAAAAAGTACAACGAAGACCTGTCCCGCAGGAGGGCGGCGTCAATATCAGGTTATTTCAATGATTTCCTGAAACATTGCAGGGATTCAATCCGGCGAGAAGAAGGAGCAGTGCTTCACATTGGAGAGACCGGCGGCGAGTACCCTAAAAGGGGAAAGGAGGTGTGTTTCATCGCCAGAACAGCAGGAGAAAACTGGACTATGCTGGACTCAATGATAGGCAGGGACACGGTTCTGACCGCATCCGAAAAGGAAAAGTATATGGATATCAGGAATGAGCCCGACATTGACAAACGTGAACAGAAACTGTCACAGACGTCTTTCTACAGATATCTGCGGGAGACTCTATATCCGAGATTGAGGACAGTCAGGTTCGACTTCCATCTGCACCGGAAAGGAATGCTCCTTGACACGGTGAGAACTACTGTGCTTGACACCGCATATATGTCAGGAGTCCGGGCCATTACAGACAGGGACTACAGGAAGGCTATCAATATACTTAGGCCATATGGAGACTACAACCTGGCCGTGGCCTACTGCGCGATGGACTACAATGCAAGCGCTCTCCAGATTCTCGAGAAACTGCCAGAGACCGACAAAACACTGTATATGCTTGCAATCATATACAGCAGGACCGGCAGGACAAAGGAAGCTGTCAACGCTTACATAAAAGCCTGTGCGATGAACCAGGCACTTGTGCACAGAGGAAATCTGGACCCGGAAATTTCCTCGCTCATAAAGAGTTACAAACTCAACGGGGATAATGGACTTTAAACAACCAATTAACAATTCTAACGATGAGAAAACAAATACACATTACCGCGGCAGCAATGATGGCCGCTATTGGCTTCATTTCGTGCAGCACTGAGAATGCTACAGACATCAGGCTGCCGGAATATGCTGAACTTACTGTACACCTCTCTGGAGGTGAAAACCTGGCTGCAGCACAGTCAGGAAACACCAGGGCAGCGCTTGACATTGACAAAGAATTCGCGGTCAACAACGTTCAGATATTCGTTTTCAGAAAAGACGGAAGTCTGGACGCATATTCAAACGGAGCCAAGAAAGACGGCATCAAGCTCACCTGCACAACCGGGGAGAAAACTGTAATCGCAGTAGTGAACGCACCTGATATGTCCTCCGTCATCAGCAAGGATGAACTTCTCGGAACCAAGAGCCTGCTGACACACAACACACTGTCGAATTTCGTAATGACAGGAGAGACGGGAGAAGACATCAAGGGCAACAAGAGCATCACAGTGAACGTGAAACGTATTGCAGCAAGAATCAGCATTGAGAGCATTGAAGTGGATTATGAATCAGACGCCTACAAGTCAGCGGAAGTGAAATTGACCGGGATTTATGTGCTCAACGCTGCCGGCGAATCGGATTACGCCCTGACCGCCAAACCGGGAATATGGTACAACAAGGGCTCTTACTTACAAAGCGGAGTTGACGCGCTGATATACAAGAATATAGGCGGTACTACCCTATCGGAAGGATCACCGTACAGCATTGCAGAATACTTCTACGTTTATCCTAACAGAGAAACCTGGGCAGTAGATTCAGAATGGCCGGTGACCAAATTAGTAGTGGAGACCACAATTAACGGGAAAGCTTATTATTATCCAGTCAGGTTTCCCGACATCGTAAGGAACACAAAATACAGGATTCCCAAGCTGACCATCACGAGACCTGGTTCAGATGACCCTGATGTCGAAGTGGTTTCAAACGACTGTACATTCTCCATCATTGTTGACGACTGGGACAAAGGCAGCGAGGATAATGTTGTGATATAATCCGCCCGGTGAATTCTGTACAATTATGACATTGCGACTGATAACAGCTATTGCGGTCCTTGTGTTTGCCTCGGAGTCCTGCAGTCTCAAGGAGGACAGAATAGCCTGCCCCTGTATGCTGACTGTATATTTCGGAAACGCCACAGATGCAGATGGAGAGGCCATATTGACAGTATCTACGGAACTGTCCGGAAGAAACGGGCGGCAGTCCGGCGGTCAAGGCTTCCTGATTCAGGAGTCCATACTCCCTTCAGACTATCAATATGGATATACAGAGGAGGTGCCCAGGGCGGAGATCGACGTCTCTGCAATTCAGGGACTGAAGAACAGCACACTGTCCGGAAACAATGTCATAATTGCCTACGGCTCTGATTCGGACAGACTATTCATTTATTCAGAAACGATTGACTGCCAATGCGAGAAAGCCTCCGCGACAGCGAGACTACATAAGGACTGGGCATCATTGGAAATCTCCACAGGAAACTACGGAGAGCTGTCAGGAAGATTGGAAATCACTGTAAGCGGGAACATAAACGGAGTCGATATCCTGTCAGGAAAGCCGGCTGAGGGCAAGTTCGAATGCCAGGCGAGGCTGTTCGATGAAGATTTCGGGACATACGAACTGAATCTTCCAAGACAGATAAAAGGGAAACGGGAACTATTCATAAAAATGACAGACATCGGCGAAGGAAAAGAACTCCTGCACTGCTGTCTGTCAGATATTCTTGAAACTGCCGGCTATGACTGGGACAAAGAGAATCTTGACGACATCCGCCTTGATTTCGACCAGATTGACTGCACCTTCACCGTAAGGATATGCGATTGGGAAAGCGGGACTGAAGGGCCGGTGGTCATATAGCAATCCCCGGATATCAGGAATTGGCCTTAGTCCCGGACGTGTAGGCCGCACTCCCGATGGTCAGGATCCTCCCACCACCAGCGTCCTGAACGGATATCATCGCCAGGAGCCACAGCCCTGGTGCACGGCTGGCAGCCTATACTCGGAAAGCCCTTGTCGTGAAGCCTGCTGTATGGAACGGCATTCTCCTTCACATAGCGTTTGACCTGTTCTTCAGACCAGAGAATCAGAGGATTGAGCTTTATAACGTCATCATCCCCGTCATATTCCACCATCTGCATCCCGGCCCTGGTGACAGACTGGGAACGGCGAAGGCCGCTTATCCAGACATCGACGCCCTGAAGAGCGCGTTTGAGAGGTTCAATCTTCCTTACAGAGCAGCAAAGATGCCTCAGCTCCACACTGTCATAAAACAGGTTGATGCCGTGCTCCCTGACCATTTCCTGGACCTTATGGAAATCAGGGAAGAAGACCTCTATGCTGATGCCGTACTGCATATTCGTCCTGTCAATGAGTTCGTATGTCTCGGGGAACTGACGTCCGGTATCGAGAGTGAAGATACGGGAATCCTTGCGTATCCTCACCATCATATCTGTCAGCGTCTGGTCTTCGTAACTGAGACTTGACGACAGCGCAGCAGAGCCCGGGAATTCAGTCAGGAAATACGCAAGCACCTCTTCAGGAGCCCGGTTTATGAACTCCTTATTTTTAGAAGCGGCGAAGGCTTTTTTCTCCTCCGCCGTCATAGTCCTGAAGTCTTTGTCCATATTGTGATGGTTCAAATCCGGGAGCTATATCTCGTCAGGTACAATCATTCCGGCACCTACAGTGTCATTTGTGCCCTCCTCAACGAAAATAAGGCTGCCCATCGTCCTGTTGTCCTTGTAGTAGTCGAAGACAAGAGGGTCTGCCGTCTTGATGCGGACTCTTGCTATATCATTCATAATCAGCTTGTCCACTCCATAAAGGCGCTCCCTTGTATTGATGTCTATCTTGTATTCGATCTCCTTGACGATACCCACAGTCTGCTGGGAAGCGTGACGGATTACATAGCGCTTGCCCTGCTGAAGAGGGGAATTCCTGAACCAGCAGACATTGAGCAGAATATCCTGCTCCATCATCGGCTGGACTCCCGCCTCGGACACTATCACGTCACCCCGGCTGATGTCGATATCATCGGAAAGAGTTATGTCAACCGACTCCGGAGACACAGCTTTCTCCAGACTCTTCTCTCCGAGATAGATACCTGTGACTGTAGAGCTCATCTCTGACGGATATGCCTTGACACGGTCTCCGATTTTCACGGAACCCTCTGCAAGACGTCCCGCATACCCGCGGAAATCAGGGAATTTTGACGATATCGGCCTGACGACATACTGGACCGGAAGTCTCATCCTGTCGTCTGCCTCGACTGGAAGCTGCACTGTCTCAAGGAAATCCAGAAGAGCCCTGCCATCATACCAGGACATATTTTCGGACTTGTTGACAACATTGTCACCAAGTTTGGCTGAAATCGGAATGAATGTCACATTGCCAAGCTCTATAGATGAGGCCATCTCCTTGTAGTCAGAGACAATCTTGTCAAACACCTCTTCGGAGAAGTCCACGAGGTCCATTTTGTTGACGCATACCACAACCTCCTTGATGGCAAGCAGAGATGCGATATAGGAATGGCGGACAGTCTGTTCCATAATGCCGTGCCTGGCATCCACCAGGATGACAGCCAGATCAGCAGTGGAGGCTCCTGTGACCATATTTCTCGTATACTGGATATGGCCAGGGGTATCAGCTATGATGAACTTCCTCTTCGGAGTGGCGAAATACCTGTAAGCCACATCGATAGTAATTCCCTGTTCTCTCTCTGCACGAAGGCCGTCAGTGAGAAGTGCAAGATTCACCTCTTCATTGCCACGGCTTCTCGATGCTTCCTCGACAGCCTCAAGCTGGTCCTCAAAAATAGACTTCGAGTCATAGAGCAACCTTCCGATGAGGGTGCTTTTTCCGTCGTCCACGCTGCCTGCCGTAGTGAAACGGAGCAGCTGCATATTCAAATAACCTTTAGTATTCTGTGTTTCCATTTATTTCCTATCCATTAAAAATAACCAGCTTTTTTACGGTCTTCCATAGCCGTTTCAGAACGTTTGTCATCAGCGCGGCCTCCCCTCTCGGTCACCCTGGACGATGCAATCTCGTCAATGATGTCCTCAAGACTGTGGGCGTGGGAAAGAGTCAGACCTGTGCAGGTGACGTCGCCGATGGTCCTGCAACGTACCTCCTTCTCCTCGACAGTCTCATCAGGACGGCGCGGGATGATGTCCGGATCAGCAGCAAGCCACTGGCCGTCACGGAAGAACACCTTCCTTGTATGTGTATAATACAGACTCGGGAGTTCGATGCCCTCCTGATAAATATACTGCCATACATCCATCTCGGTCCAGTTGCTTATAGGGAATACCCTGAAATGCTCTCCCGGATTTTTCATTCCGTTGTAGATGTTCCACAACTCAGGGCGCTGGTTTTTCGGATTCCACTGGCCGAATTCATCCCTGTGCGAGAAAATCCTCTCCTTGGCCCTGGCTTTCTCCTCGTCGCGTCTTGCGCCTCCGCAGGCTGCATCGAACTTGTACTTTGCCAGAGTGTCGAGCAGAGTCACAGTCTGGAGTTTGTTGCGGCTCGCATTGTAGCCGGTTTCCTCAGTCACACGTCCCTGGTCGATTGATTCCTGCACAGAGCCCACAATCAGGTCAGCACCAAGCTTTTTCACCAGATCATCCCTGTAAGTTATGGTCTCCGGGAAATTGTGCCCGGTGTCAATGTGGACTAACGGAAAAGGAATCTTTGCAGGATAAAAGGCCTTGTACGCCAGATAAGTCAGCACAATCGAGTCCTTTCCTCCGGAAAAAAGGATGCACGGACGCTCGAACTGCGCCGCAACCTCCCTGAGAATATAGATAGACTCAGCTTCAAGTTCTTTCAGATGAGTTAAATGTTCGCTCATTTCAATTCTTCTTTTATTACACAATTCTGCAAATATACACAATCTAACTGAAAACTCCCGAAAGATATTTCTTGGTCAGCTCCTCCTTAGGGTCGCCGAACACCTGTTTCGCATCCCCGGTCTCTATCACTTCGCCAAGATAGAGGAACACAGCGTAGTCTGCGATTCTCAACGCCTGACGGAGAGTGTGGGTCACCATTATGATGGAATAATTCTCTTTCAGTTTCACGAAAAGATCCTCAACAGTCTTGCTGGAAACAGGGTCCAGGGCGCTCGTAGCCTCGTCGGCAAGGATGAAATCCGGTTCGACAGCCAGACTGCGTGCCAGACACAGACGCTGCTGCTGGCCTATGGACAGACGCATAGCCGAACTCTGGAGCCTGTCCTTCACCTCCTCCCAGAGGCCCACCTCGGTGAGATAACGCTCAACCACCTCGGCAAGTTCCTTCTTCTTGGGATGCATTCCGTGGATCCGGCATCCGTATGCCACATTGTCGAAAATTGACATCGGAAGAGGGCACGGTCTCTGCGGAACCAGCCCGATACGCCTGCGCAGTTCAATCAACTCCCTGTACGGAGCACCGATGATATTCTGGTCCCCGATGAGAATCTGTCCGTTTATCTTCACATCGTCCACATTGTCAATCAATCTGTTGAGACTCTTGAGCAATGTGCTTTTACCGCATCCGGACGGTCCGACGATGCAGGTTATCTTATTCTGCGGAAAAGTGAGGTTTATATTCTTCAGAATCGGTCTTCCCTCTATTGAAAGATTCAGATCCCTGACCACCATTGGGTCTTTTCCATTATTCTGTTCCATAACTATAGATTGTTCTTAGTGAAATGACCTGTAATCCAGCGGCCTCCGAGACTCAGTATAAGCACCAGCACAGTAAGCACAAGTGCTGCCGAATAAGCCCTTCCCGGGAACGGCTCAGGCATTGTTATCCAGTTGAAAATAGCAAGCGGAAGAGTGGCCGTAGGCGATGACAGGGACGTGGCTGCGGAGTCCGAGAATCCGGCTGTGAACATCACTGCGGCAGCATCGCCGATTGCCTTGCCGACCGCTAACAGAGATGCCGTCGCCATACCAGGAAGCACTTGTCTCACAACCACTTTCAACGTCTCCCACTTGGTGGCTCCAAGCGAATAGGCCGCATCTATCATATCGTCCGGCACCGAACGGGAAATCTCGTCCCCGCTCCGGATGAACATCGGGATGATAAGCAGAGTGGAGACAATGATACCTCCAAGCACCGACGCCCTCATACCGACCATAACCATTATCATAAATGCGAACGCTCCGTACACAATCGACGGAATACCGTAAAGCACGTCGTAAACAAGTCTCGCCAGATAGGAAAGCCAGTTGGAGCGCCTGCGGTACAGGTTCATATAGAATACAACCGGAATGCTCACGCACATCGCAATGAGCGTTGCCGGTATGACGACGAAAAGCGATCCGAGAATAGCATTGAGGAATCCTCCGTCATCGGCCGTATTCCAGTTCTTGCCCGGCACCTTCGTCACCATGTCCCATGAAATCGAGCCAATTCCTTTCACGAAAATAGTCCAGATGATGGACACCACGAACGCGAGCACCGCAATCACGGAAATCCACATCAGCACCTGGAACACTTTCTCTTCTATGTATTTGCTCTGCATCTTCTTCATAATCAATCTTTTTTCTGGATTCTGTAAAGAATGATCCTGGACAGGACATTGAAAATGACCACAATCACCAACAGAATGAGAGCAGCGAACATTATCGCCGACTCATACAGAGGCACTGAAGCCATCTCCCCGTAGTTGTTGCCGATCAGCGCAGGCAATGTGTAGAACCCTCCGAAAAGCGACTTCGGAATGGCCGGAATACTGCCGCAGACCATCATCACTGCAATCGTCTCGCCCATTGCCTTCGACAATGCAAGCACCACAGCCGCGAAAATACCCGGAAGGGATTTCTTCAGCACTACCTTCTTGGTAGTCTGCCATCTCGTTGCACCGAGTGACATCGACGCATCACGCAAATCCTGCGGGACGGTCGCAAAAATCTCCACAAACAGGCTCACCATAATTGGCAAAACCATCACACACAGTACAATAGAAGCAGTGAAAAGTGTATAGCCGGTAATAGGAATCAATATCAGGATTCCCCAGACACCGTAGATAACCGACGGAAGCGCCGCAAGAATGTCCAATGCCGGATAAATGAACTTCCGCACAAATTTGCGCGAATATTCCGTAAGCGTAATTGCAGTAAGCAGGGACAGGGGCAGGGCAATGCAGATGGATATGAACGTCACCGCCAAAGTACCCGAAATGAACGGCAGGAAGCCGAATTTCTTCTGCGAAGGCTTCCAGTCAGATGACGTGATGAGATCCCAAAACGAATTCTCCTGCAGAATCGGCAGGGACTTGATGAAAAGCCCGGCTATCATCGCAATAAGCAGGAAAACAGAGGACAGAGTCAGTATCAGCATAAACGCAGATGACAGGTTCTGCTTGTAAATGCGTCTTGCCGTAAGAGTGCGGTGGAAGAAAGAGCCGCTGAAAACCGCAAGCAGAATGAGGATGAGACCTATGAAAGCAATGACAATATCGTCCGTTGTATTGACCTTCTTGTCAGATGCGCGCAACGCCGAACGATATGCTTTCATATTGTCAGTCAAAGCCTTGCTGGAGACCCTCACATATCCCGCCGGTTCGTTGAACTTCTGTCCGTCGCGCAGGACGAACTTTAGGAACGCCACTGTCGCCGAATCCTGGGGAGCTCCTTTGGTCACGAAATACAGATTTCTGGCCGGAGGTGACGGAAACATATCGTCCTCGATTGCGTGGACAAGACTTTCTTTTGTGGAATAAAAATCCTCTTCCTCGCTGATCTGGCCGTCTCCGTCGGAGTCAATCGGGAACACATCCAGTCCTTCAAGTGGCCTGTGGGTCTGTGGGTCAAAGGCATAAGCGAGATTATTGAAACCTATCGCCCATTTGTCTTTCTGCACAGCCTGGGCGATTCCAGGGTCGCCGAACACAGCCGTTCCCACCAGGTCTTCCTGCTTGGCATCGAACCAGGACGCAAAAGTCTGGGCCGCGCCGCAGGCGTCCGACCTCGTATATACATTAATCTTGCGGCTGTCCCCGTTGCCAAGAAGCTGGCCCCAGGTCTTTATCTCTCCGGTCACCCAGATTTTCCTCGCATCGTCGGCAGTGATTCCCCTCTTCCGTATTATCGCAGAATATGGATTGGCGCTGTTGTAATCCGGTACCACCGCATCGCGTCCCACAACGAAAGCCAACGCACCCGCTTCCACCTCCTCATCGTGAAGATCCCTCGAAAGCATGGCGAAATCCACCATCCCGTTCAGGACATCGGTCATACCCTTTCCGGCACCACCGGCGGACACGTCAATCTTGACGGCCGGATATCTGACCTGGAATTCGTTGGACCACTGGACAGCAAGCGGATAAAGCGCGAAGGCCCCTGAAATAGAGACCTGTCCCTCAATATCCTTTTCCTTGCCGGCCACCCTCTCCGGGCCACAGGAGGACACGGAAAACAAGATGGATAAAACTGCCAACGACGATAGTATTATTCTGTCTATCTGTCTGAACATCTTCATTATTTTAGTACACATCACGGCTATTGTCCGGACAAATCAGACAATAGCCGTGTAAATATAGGTATAAAAATCCGAAGATTCAAAATTATCGTCTGTTCAGGTCGAGACGGTCAACAGCCGGAATCATTGTCTCTGCATTCCAGATTCTCACAGAATTCTGTCCTTTGGCAAGTTTGGCACTGTATTTCAGCGTCACAAAGTCACCGGCATTCTCAACACTCTCAAGAGCAGCCTCGTTCCCGTTTACAGAAAGGTGGACAGCAGGCATTTCCGGAACATTGGCCACAGTAAGCGAGAGAATGTATGCTCCTCCCTTGACACTGTGCACATCTTTCCATTCGAGGCAGTTATTCTCCGAGCCACCGAGATTCATGGCAACAGCCCGTCCGGAAGCTCCCTCCATCGGCACATATTTCACTCCAGAGCCTCTTATCGCCGTGAATTCAGGGCAATATCCCCATTCCGCCTCATATTTCACAGGCTCCGCGCGGCGGCCTTCTACCTTCAGTATTTTAGCGGAGTGAGGCTGGAGAGTCATTTCAATAGAGCTGGCTACTCCAAGGTCACGGTTCAGGTTGAGATCCCTGATCTTCATTTCGCCACTGAACTCAATTTCTTCTGGCCGGATGCTGAAGAATGCGGCGGTGTCGGCAGGATTGTACAGAGCCACTGCCCTTGTGCCGCTCCACTTCTCCAGGATGTCCTTCACAAAGACATAAGTCTCGCCGTTATGCTGGGCAACGTGGGCCTGCAGGCCGAGAGGGTCCTGGTCAATGGCTATAAGCTCACTGTTGGTGATGATTCTATGAGTCTCCTCAGGCAGATATTCAAGGTCGCAGCCGAGAAGAAGCGGTGAGCTCATAATGCACCAGATGCCGAAATGGGCCTCCTCTTCCTCATAGCTCAACCCGAGGCCTTCCTCCCAGAAAGGAGAAGGTTTCAGGTTATAGCCGACCGCAAGCATATCCATATCGTTGTAACGTCCGCCTCCGGCATAAGCCGACAGATACAGGTTCTTTCCCACTATGTATTTGATTGAAGACCAGATCGGACGGATGTCAGCGGAGATTCTCCAGGAGTCTCCGGCCCCGCTTACCCAGGTACCTGGATAATTCCACCTGCAGATATTAATCTCCACCGGCTTGGTGGCAATGCTGTCAATCACTCGCCTTATCTGCATATAGCGAGTCTCCTCATCGAGTCCAACGTGTTGTCCGCCGCAGTAGTCTATCTTGATGAAGTCATAATCCCACTGGTTGAAATATCTTTCGGCGTCCTGGATGTCGTGTCCCCAGAGACCGGCCCCGAGACCGTTCAGGTCGTGATTGTAGCTGGAGCCGCAGGTATTGTCACCGGCATCGGAATAAATGCCGCCTTTCAGGCCGAGCGAATGAATGTAATCCACCAATACGCGCATTCCTTTCGTGCCTTTCGGGAATCTTTCCGGATGAGGCACCATAAAGCCCGCGGAGTCCCTGTAGCCGAAGAATCCGTCATCAATATTGACGAACTGATAGCCGGCGTCTTTCAGTCCTTTGCTGACAATGAGGTCGGCCTGATGAGTGATAATGGAGTCGGAAATGTCCACCATATAGGCATTCCAGGAGCTCCAGCCCATCATAGGAGGCCTTACGGGAGTTGTCTTTTCAATGCATCCCGACAAAACCGCAGCGACCGCCGCGGCAATGGTGATTGGTCTTAGTATATTCATGGTCAATTTTTTTTACAAATATAACACTTATTTGATACAATCCAGCCGCCGGCTTGCGCTGACGGCTGGCAGTCACTATTGGAATGAAATGAAGAATTATTTAGTGACTATTCTGATATCGTCAATAACCAGACGCTTAACTCCATCTGTGGTAGTATTCACAATCATCAGGGCCTCACCCTTGTACAAATCCACATCCACGGTAGCTGTCACACCGCTGAAATCAGCAGTAAAGTCGGTATTCGTGGCTGCTGCGCCCTCAAGATATGGAGGATCCAACTTGATAGTCTTCACAACCTTGTATGTCTTGCCATCATAAATGGCGGACGGATTGTACTGGCGCACCTCAAGATTCTGCGCATATGAAGAAGGTAAGTTGGAGACTCCTATATACGTGAATGTCAATGTACAAGGAGTTGTCGCATCATCCTTCAGCAAGTCGCTGTCGAGAGGATAGGTTGAAACCATTCTCATGCCGCCATCCAGCATTACGGCACCCATAGCAGGGCGGGTTTCAGGAGACAGATAGCATCCTGCTGCGTCGCCGCCATTGGCATTGATGCGAAGGCAGTTCACAGAAGTCGGTTTGTCACTTCCGTCAATATAGGTCTCTCCCGTACCGAATCCCCAGGTGTCCGGCTGATGGCCTCCGATTGCGAACTCGTAAGTACAGAAATTACCTGTCCAATAGTTGGCACCGTTGGCTACAGCGGCGGCATATCCGTTTCGGCTTGTAGTTGCAGGAGTAGTTCCGACACAGGAGTTGCCATAGTCCATCTGGACGCAGAAGTCGTCGAAACCGATATATGCGACCTCATTTCCGGAAATAACGTGTCTTGCCGGAGTGGTGAACTCAAGAGGCTCGGACCATTCGGATGTACCTGCAGGGTTGGTCATGGTCTTGTCACCGCCACTTGCGTGGTAAGTGATCGTATATGAGGCGAGAGAGCGGACACGGAACCAGTAGGTGGTTGCCGGCTTTAGACTGCCGAAGGTTATCCTTGTGTCATAGATAAGGTTCACTCCGTTCTTCTTGCCCAGCCAGGATGAATTGGCGAATGCCGTATTTTGCCCCGAGAATCCGTTATATGGATAGCAGGTATAGACCACATTCTGGCAGGCCGCGTCAGAATAAACTTCCATCTGGTAGAGGCGCTTGTTTCCATTGACGTCAATCGGAGGGAAATCAGCCTCGAGAGGATCCCACTGGAAGGTAGCCATACGGCAACCCTGGTTCCTGCCCTTGATCTGCCATACATTCTTGGTCTTGAACGAGAGCTCAACTGAAGACTCCTGGGTATTGTCGTATGCCGCAAGACGGACTGAATGGTCAGAGTTGTTCTTGAGGCCTGTGATGTCAATCTCCGTGGCAGTGGTCTCCTGATAGAGGCTGCCGTCGAGGTAAACCTTGTATCCGAGGGCGTTGGCAACCGGATCCCACTTGAGGAGAGCGTCAGAGAAAGCGATTCTCTTATAGTTGAATACAGGATCGGACAATACTGGATTGTCATTGACCTTGAGAACTTCGACTTTGATGTCGTCAACGCAGGCCCTGAGCTGGCGGCCACCGGCATTGGTGCCGCTTCCGGCCCTGTCCATTCCGACAGCCACACGGTCACCCTTCTTCACAGACCTTACCACAACTGAATATTCGTGCCATCCATCCTCTGGAGACATCTCTACAGGAGTGTTCCATACAGTTTCGGTGACATCTACATTGTAGTTATCGAGATTGTTTCCGGTGACAACCTTCACGAGTCCGAAGCAAGGGTCTGACTCATATCTGGCAGCCTTGTATGTCACCTTGAGGTCATAGTACTTGCCATCGGCGAGACTGTTGAGAGCCGGAGTCACAATGAAACCGACGCGGCTCTCCGCACCAAGTTTCACATAGCCAGGCCTTGCGCATACAAGATTGCTTGAGCCCTCATTTATCTGTCCCCAGTCAGCGAGACGGGTGTCCTTGACGACAGCTTTCATATGGCTGAAGAGTCTTGCCTCCTGTCCGAAGAGCGTGAATGTCACCTTGGCGTCGGTATTGCCCTCACCGAGAGCCGGGCCAAAATTGGCAGCAATGGCGGAACCGTCCCTGTAGCCAGGCACATTCACATATCCAGCAGCACGGCCTGCCATATCACCGAACCAGAGGAGCTCGGAGAAGTCCTCCGCCACGAGCACATCACCCACATTGGCCGAAGAAGCCGACTGGACAATCTCGAACTTCGTAGTCGTTCCGGAGACAATGTTGCTGGTCCTGATGAACTCGTCATCTGCCTTGTAATCATCCACATATGCCTTGAACCAATATGTCGTGCCCTGTTCGAGGCCCGTGAAGATGAACTTAGGCACACCCTTGTTCCATACTGAAGAAGATCCGTCTGTGGAGAACTGCACGAGAAGATCGGTGCAGGCCTCGTCCTTGTAAAGGCCGAATGTGTACGAGGTCGATGCGTCTGCGGCGACATCAGCCCCACCGCTCTGTGACCAGGAGAATGACAATGTAGATGAAGTCGCTTCACCAAGAACGGCATCGAAGTCAACCTTCTCAGCAAGAGGCTTGCGCACTCCGCCGAGGACAACAGCCTCTCCTACAGACAATTCACACGCATCATAGAACCAGCTTACAGCCACATTGCCGTCAGCCGACTCAGTCTCGACCTTGAAACCTCCGTTGACTTTTCCCGGAAGCACAGCCACAGTCACAGTTCCGGCGGCAAGGGTCTCCCCTTCCGCAGGAGATACCGTAATAGTGGACGCTCCTGTCTCATTTACACTTACTGAATTCTCATATACCTCCACGTCAACCTTTCCGGCAAGAGCCTCGCCGTCAATGGCAGTGAGCCTGATGGTCTTGACATTGTCATAGTCAAGATTGAGGACCACGGCGGCGGAGACATTTCTCATAGTTCCGGTCTTTAGGGCGGTCATTCCGGACGCAGGGACAGAAAGGCCCTCTCCGGCAGGACCTGCGAGCTGGGCCGCAGGAATCTCCATCACTGCCTTGCCCTCAGCAAATGAAACGACCTGGTCAGAAGGAGAGAGGATATAGAAGAGATCCGCCTGATTGCTGATCTTGCCGGTGAACACCGACTTCAGGGAAGAAGCCCCTGCTGCGGCAAACTCAGAAGCACCCTCCTGAACTCCGTCATAGACATTGGCTTTCAATCCCTCAATCCAGTTTATGTTGGCGCCAGTCATCGTGAAACGGTTCAATGTGAACCGGGCCTCAACAATAGCCGGCTCGACCTCGATCTCCGGACGTTTGTTAGGAGTCGGAGCATCGATTTCCTTTTGGCAGGACAGGAGCATCACCCCTGCCGCCGCCAGTATCGCTGACTTATAAAACTTATTCATAGAGCTTTATTTCATAAGTGTTGTACAATTCTGAGAATGACCAGGTGTTCCTGCATCCGCAAGGGTCTCCGGTCTCGACGAGAGGGCCGGCTCCGTCATTGTCAATGACAAGGGCAGAGAATGACTTGGTGCCAGGATCCTTCCAGGTAGGGCCGGAAACCTTGCCCTCGGTAGGCTCTCCGTCGGCGAAATAAGGCCAGCCGTCACCCCACTCGACCTGGTCCATATTCATACATCTGCCGTCATAGTTGTTGTTTTTCCAATATGCATGGTAGCACATCCAGTCCTTGCCCTTGTCATCGGTAATGATTTCGGCATTGTGTCCTGTGCCTGCGAACATCTTGCTGGAGGAACTTGACATAATGGTATTGGTCGCATTGTCAAATGCGGAAGACTTGGTGTCCATACGCTTTCCGTCCTTGCCCACATAAGGGCCGAGAATGTTCTGGGACCTTCCCACGACAATATGGTATGTGCTGGAACTGCCAGCGCAGCAGGTACCCTTGGAGCCGAAGCAGTAGTAGTAACCGTTCTTGTAGTGCATATAGGTACCCTCCATCTCGTAGCAGATGAATGTCTTCTGCGCGCCCTGTGCGACTGCGAGGCCGTCATCTGTAAGCTTTATGGCCCAGATGCCGGAATTACTTCCAAAACTGCCCCAGAAGAGATAGATGTCTCCTGTCTGCTGGTCGCGGATGATATTGGCGTCGATTGCGTTGCCGACACCCTGTGAAGCATAGTCCACGAGCATTCCGTGAGGATTCGCAAGAGGCTGTATTTCAGGAATGTTCTCCCAGGTGAACGGACCTGTCGGGCTGTCTGACACAGCCACTCCGCAGGCGCTCTGGTTAGGATCAGTCCAATGGCCTTCAGCATAATAGAGGACATAACGTCCGTTGATGTACTCCATATCAGGAGCCCAGATTCTGGTTCCGGCAACCCACTGAGGTCTGTTCATCCCTCCGAAGGCGTTGCCTACAAGTTCCCAGTTGACCATATCGGTCGAGCGATAGACAGGCAGATAAACGACTCCTTCCGTGTCACTCGTTCCGTTCTGGGTGCTGTAAGCGTAGAAATAACCTGTACGCTCCCGGTCATCGAAGACTGACGGGTCAGGACAGTTGTTCCTGATCACAGGATTCTGATATTTGGTTGTGATGTAGCCGGCCTCTCCCTGATCAGGCTTCACCGGATGTTCATCAACAATCTTCTCGGAGCAGGCCGCCAAAAGGACGGCGGCTGCGCACAAATATGTTATCTTGTTCATTGCTTGTAACTTTAATCATTCCAACCAGGATTCTGGGTAAGGCTCGGGTTCATCTCGCGCTCTTTGGCAGGGATAGGCCAAGTCTCCACATAGTCACCGAGAGAGTACCAGGTGTAAGTCTTGGTTCCCCAAATCTGCATGAGGCCGTTGGTGTTCATCTCACCGAACTGTCCGGAAGAGCGGTCGCGGAATTTCCTGTCAAGCCATACTCCCCAACGGAGTTCGTTGAAATACATACTGTCCTCGCCTCCGAGTTCCCAGTAGAACTCATTGCGGATTCTTTCCCTCATGTCATCCTTGCCCTCCACAGTAGTGTAGGAGTTGGTATTCAGGAGAATGTGGCCGGCGCGGGCACGTACCTTGTTGACAAGAGCCACGGCCTCGTCAGTCCTGTCGAGCTCATTAAGGCACTCTGCCCGGCGGAGAAGAATCTCGGCATAGCGGCAGAGAATGTTGTCCTGCTCATATACCCAGCGGATGGTATTCTCGAGTCCTTCCGGAACGTACTTTCTCCAGAGATAATAGTACATTGAGTTGGTATCGGTCCTGATGTCTCTCGGCTCCTTGGTGTCAGCCCTGTAAGGCCAGCGGAGAGTGAAGGTGTAGGCGACTCCGGAAATACCTCCGTAATAGGTGGAATAAGGAGTGATGACAGCCATCTTGAGACGCGGGTCGCGGTTGTCGTAAGCTGCCTGGATGCGACTCTCATTGCTCTTGTTCTGATATTTGGACATATCGGCACCGTATGAGGCCATATCGGCTTTCTCACTGTCAGTCATCTCGTTGCGGAGAAAGAAAACAGACCTCTGCTCAGGAGTCATACTGTTCCATCCCGGGCAGTAGTCCTCCCAGTCGAACTTGCTTCCGTCAGCGTTCTCGAAAGACTCCACGTATGCCGGGTTAGGAATATAGTTGTTCCAGGCACCAGCGGTCACACCAGTATCTCGGTTTCCGAAGAGCACCGCACGCGGATTGCCCATACCAGGGGTCTGGGTACAACGGATTGCAAAAATCATCTCGTCGCACTGCTCGTTGGCAGGCTTGAGAAGGGTCTTGAAGCTGGTAGCACCGTCACCTGTGTAAAGTGCATATCCCAATCCCTCAATAGCTTCGTAGTCTGCGAGAGCGAGCCTGATATAAGGAAGCGGATCCTCACCTGACCTGGCGGCCATCCACTGGTATGCCTGGCCCCTGTATGCGAGTGCGACTCCCTTGCTAATGCGGCCGTAATCCTGCGATCCGGCGAGATACCTGTCCGGAAGCGCATCTTCCTCAACGCAGTCAGTGAGGTCGTCAATGATGGCTTTCCAAACTTCGTTCTCGGTGGAACGCGGCTTGTTGGCCTTGGACGCATCCTCGATATATTCAAGGTAGAGAGGAACTCCGCGATAGAGGACATTGAGGTTCATATAACCGTATGCCCTGAGGAACTTCGCCTCGGCCTTGAGCCTCGCCTTTTCGGAAGCTTCCATATCGGGAACCTGGTCAATGTGCGTGATGGCGTCATTGGCCCTGAACACGAAGGTATAGTAATATTTGTACATCTCGGAGAAGGTACCGCTGGAAGGAGTTCCGTTGCCGTAGCAGACTTTCTGGTTCTCATACCAGTTCTTGTCGGTGTCCATCACCGAGGAATACGCCTCATACATCACATTCCAGTTGTCCTCATTGACAGTGGTGGAAGATCTTGTATAAAACTCATTGTAAATGCCGTTCACTGCCTGACGGGCCAATGTGGCCTTGCCCCAGACATTGGAAGAAGCCACCTGATAGGTACTTGTCAGATCCAGGGACTGGCAGGACGAAAGGGCGATTACCGCCGCGAATATTGAAATTAATGTCTTTTTCATAATGTCGCCTGACTCCTGTTAGAATGTAACATTAACACCGAACGCATACTGGCGCATTGTCGAATAACCAGCCGTGGCACGCATTTCCGGGTCCATTCCCGGGAACTTGGTGATTGCGAAGAGGTTCTCGCCTGTAGCGTAAACTCTCACCTTCTCGATTTTGGCCTTGCGGGTCAGCTCCTGTGGAAGGGTGTAGCCGAGCGTGAGGTTCTTGAGCTTGAGGTAGTCACCCTTGCAGAGGTGAAGTGAGGAAGTCGTCGAAGACTGGCTGTCCGTGAGGTTCACGAGACGAGGGTTCTTCGAGTTGATGTTGGTGCGCGGGTCGTCAGGGTTCTTCGGGTCGAAGAAATATCTGTCACCCACGAGACTCTGCGGAATAGCATAGCCGTAGATGGTGTTGGATGAGTTGGAAGCCTGCCTGTAGTAATAGATTGAGAATCCGGCGGCACCCGCCCAGCTCATCGAGAAGTCGATTCCCTTCCATCCGAGGCTTGCCTGGAAACCGTAGTTGACCTTAGGAGTGGTGGACCTGTTCTGGAATGCGGCGTCGTATGAGTTTCCATAGAGGCCGTCACCGTTGCGGTCGGCATAGATGTATTCTCCGTACCATATCTTCTGCTTGCCGATGCCCTGCTGAGGATAGAACTGGTAGCCGGCCTCCATCATCGCCTTCAGCCAAGCCATATCATTGGTAGTCCTGATCATACCGTCAACCGGACCTCCGTTGATGTCAGGAGTGCCGTCGGCATTCCAATATTTTCCGCTTCCCTTGTAAGTGTCAATCATATAGAACTCGTTGATCA
>JBJEBM010000003.1:0-26818 GCA_051870055.1 Candidatus Cryptobacteroides sp. | reverse complement strand
GAACCCTGTCCAACTGCCCCACATAATAGAACGGCAGGTTGATCAGCCTGAACGGTTTGTTTTCCGGGGCGGGAGTATGCAGGTCCTGGATGAAGAAATTCCCGCTCCACACCCTGACGGCAATGACATCGTGGTCGCAGTTGTTCACGAAAGAATGAATTGACCGCAGATGTGCATTTGTGCCTGACTTGACCTCTATTGGCACTATGCCGGCCATTGACGGCCAAATGAAGTCCACCTCCGCTGTAGTTCCGGCCTTATCCCGCATCCAGAAACACTGTTCCTCCTTGTAATGCCTGTCGAGTACCGGCTTGAGTTCCTGTGCCACTATCTGCTCGGCAGCCCTTCCCCTCCAGGTGTCCTGCAGGTCCTTGTTCTGAAGATACTCCAGCTGGATGCCGGCCACATAGTTGGTCAGCCCGCTGTCCAGCATAATAAGCTTGGGACTTCGCCTCTTTGCCGGAATGGCCGGCAACGAAGTGGAAGTGACAGGATAGTCGAGGGAAAGCAGAAATGCCTTTTCGAGTATGTTCATTGCCCCGTGAATCTGCTTTGATGAGTAACTGCTCTCACCAAACTTGCCGAAGGTGATAGTCTCAGCGGCACTCTTCCACGCTGTAGAGAGGATATGCTGAAGAATACGTGACTGTTCCTCCTTCTTGACGAACTTCCCGGCATCTTCCGTATAGCCCTTGACCAGGGAATTGAAAATAGGCGACAGGCGCTCTATGTCCCCTGTCTCCACATACTCGGAAACAGCCTCCGGCATCCCTCCAATCAGAGCATACTTGTTGAACTCCGACGTGAGGTCCTCATGAAGAAGAGTGTGCGCATTGAGGCTCCGTACTGACTCTGCCCAGTCATCATACCCCTTGGCTTCGAGATACTCCACGAACGAGAACGGGCGCAGGGTGAGATATTCCACCCTGCCTACCGGAAAGGAGATGCGTTTCTTTGTAAGCACCTGCAACCGGCTTCCTGCCGCTATCACATAGACCCAAGGAAGGTCCTCGTAGAAATACCTGAGCATCGCAACCGCTTCCGGCACTTCCTGGATCTCATCAATGAATAGCAAAGTCCTCTTGTCCCGGTCCTGGGTAACGTGATGCTTGAGGCAGACGTACTGCCATACATCGAGAGCGGTCTTGAACTTGCGGAACACCTCGGCATCCTCCTTCTCAAGGTTCAGGCTGATGAAGGAGTCGAATTCCTTTCCGAACTCCTCCACGAGCGTGGTCTTCCCGACCTGCCTCGCACCTCTGAGGACCAGCGGCTTTCTTCTCTTTCGCTCTGCCCATTCCCTGAGCTGGGACATAATTTCTCTTTTGTACATAATTACTCCTGTTACAGAGGCAAATATACAAAACTTTCCAAATCTATAGGCAACATTTACAAAGTAATGGCTAATTATATAGGCATAATGGGGATAAGATTTGCCAGATGATAATCAGCCCGAGTTTCCAGTTGACGGTGCTTGCTTTCGTCAACGATTTTCCGAAAAACTGGGTGGTGCGGATGTTGGAGTGGCCAAGCAGTTTTGAGACTGTAAGCAGGTCGGCCCCGCTCTGCCCTTAAAGAAAGTCTGTGGGCTATTATTTGCCTCATAAACTTCAAGTTTTGAGCATCCCGCCTGCGCAAGGATACTGCAACCAATAAGAATTTTTTCTTCATTTGCTTATTTCCCGTCATCAACGAGATCTACGTGGAGAATCCTGACAGGAGTATCGGGAAGTTCAGGGCGGAGAAGACCGGTAGGGGAGGCTGCGATGGCGTCTATTACTTCCAGGCCAGAAATGGTCTCGCCGAAAACGGTATAGTTGCCGTCCAGGTGTCTGCATCCTTCCTCGCTCTGCACGAAATAGAACTGGGTGCTTGAGGAGGCCTTTTTCGGATTCGCATAGTCCGGTTCGCGGGCGCCTGCGAGACATCCGCGCTTGTGGTTCAGCTCAGGAGTGCATTCATTCGGAATCCAGAACCCGAGGTCTCCGGAACCCCACTGGTCCATGCTTCTGCAAGGGTCTTTGGTGAACGGGTCTCCACCTTGAATCATAAAGCCGTTGACAACCCTGTGGAAGAGTATTCCGTCAAAGAAATGTCCGGCTATGAGCCGGGTGTAGACCTCCCTGTGGAGAGGTGTCTGCCTGTATAGTTTGAAGCGGATGGTTCCGGCTGTCGTCACCATATCGAACACCGGTTCGTCTCCAAGTTCATAAGGGTCGAATGCAGGGGCCTTGATGGTTGTGTCAAGCTCAAACCTGTATGCGTCAAGAGCGGCCTGGACTTCCTTGGATATTGTTTCCCCAGTGGCGTTGTTCGCTCTGTTGCAGCAGCTTGCGAACAGCAACCCGGCAACTGCGATGGTGAGAATTGAGGTGATCTGTCGTTTCATATTGAATGTTTGTGAATTCCAAATATAATAATTTGATAGTTGAAACAAAATAGCTGGCATCACTCTTCCATGAACATCTGTTGCCGGACATATGCCAGGCTTTCTTCGACATATTTGTAGCCGCCTGAGCCCGGTTTCCCGTAGTTCAGGTATTGCAGATAGTATTTCTCGGCTTTCTTCCAGTCCTTGAGCTGTTCGTATAAATAGCCTATGTTGCTCAGGACCGAATACTTGCTCTTGTCTGTCTCCCAGGATTTTAGGTAATAATCGAGAGCATTGCTGAATTGTTCGGCTTTCATATATGCCAGGGCGTACTCTCTCTGAATCTTGCCGAGTATTTCCGGATCTGGTGTGATAAGATCAAGAGCCCTGTCAAACCAAGGCTTTACTTTATTTAGGTCGCTGCCGAATTCTCTCATTATCGTACCGATGCTGTATGCCAGATTTACATCGCTGGAATCTATCTGCCAGGCAGTCTTCAATTCTTTCAATGCGCTGATATGCTTTTTGTTGCGCCACTGGTTCTGTCCGAGGTAAATATGCACGCTGTAGCTGTCATTTCCGTCGTCCTCCATTTTCTGGAAGACATCCTCGGATTTTCTGAAATCTCCCATCTGGAAATAAGCCAGGCCTTGCAGTCCCCGGATGTCCATATCAGTGGAATCAATCTGAAGATAGTTTTCCGCCATATCAAGAACAATGTCATATTCCTTCCGGGCCAAATGTATCTTCGCAGCCTTGCTGACCACAGCAGGATTTGCCGGATTCAGGCGCATATACATTCCGTAGTATGCCAGGGCTGAATCAGGCATGTTGGCCATATTGAATGAATCCCCTGTGAGTGAGATTATTGCCGGTATTGTATCCCTTTGTATTATTGAGAGCCCCATTTCTGCGCTTGCCTTGTAATCCTTTGACCTGTAGGCAATGCTCATCATCCTGATTCTGTACAGAATGCTTTCAGGATTCATCATCAGCAGAGTCGAATACATATTCGCGGCAGATTCAAGATCACCGGCCTGGATGTGGCATTCTGCAAGTTCATTCATCACCTCTTCGTCAAACTGCTCCGGGCTCAACAACCCGGACAGCAGTTCGATGGCTTTCTCTGTCTTGTAAATGCTCTTGAGATATCTTGCTTCTTCAATGACAGCCTGCCTGTCCTTTACCGTCCCGGAGGTCTGCGCTGATGCGAAGGACTGGCATAAGTAAATGATACTCAATATGAAAGATAACAGTTTTTTCATACTCCCTTGATAGTAACAGTGTTAGCAATCGGAAACTACTGCTCGATGAATCTGTACTTTGACTTGTCACGAGGCTTGGCTTTCTGGTATTCGCCGGGGGCAAGCCGGTTTCGCGTTAATTTGCAAGTTGAGAGCGCTGAGCGGCTTCTTTCGCCCGTTAAGTCAAAATATCAGGGTTTGAATC
Organism: Candidatus Cryptobacteroides sp.; assembly: GCA_051870055.1. Taxonomy (GTDB): domain Bacteria; phylum Bacteroidota; class Bacteroidia; order Bacteroidales; family UBA932; genus Cryptobacteroides. The sequence continues at coordinate 22,998 of JBJEBM010000003.1, read as the reverse complement.
CCCAAATTTTAACCTATTATATCAGCATTGGAGATTGCCTCAAACAACTTTCCAGTCCTCGATGCGCCTGTTTGCCGTTGAGAAGCTTACGCCTATCTTGAAGATCTTTCGAGGGTCATCGGCGAAAGGTTTCGCATAGCCCTTTTCCTCAATCTGCTGCAATGCTGCATCGGCGGTGTTGTCAATCTTCAGTTCAATGATGTAGATGTAGTCCTTTGTCTGGAGAAGCAGGTCAATCCTGCCGTTGCTGGTGCTGCGCTCGGCCTGGACATATTCGCCCAGAAGCTCCATTATGATGTACATCGCATACTGGAAGTTCTTCTCGGAGTCGCCCTGAATCTGGTAGGTGGTGTTTGCGAACAGGGCCTCCAGAATCGACATAAAGCGTTCCGGATCACCTCCCCTCAGGGCTCTTGCCAACTTGGAGGTTGTCGTGTTGCCCTCTGCCGGATTGACGGGGACATAATATGAGTAAATGAATCTGAGGAAACCGTTCTTGACTTCTTTGTTCGGTAAGCCGAGCGTATATTCCTGAAATTCCTTGTCATATTGCTTGATAGTCAGGTAACCTGTCTGAAAGAATAGAGGTACAGGCCTGTTGACTATGTCCTGCATCCCGTTCAGGTCATCGGCGGACACCACCACGTTGTCTGACAACGTGGTTACGTCGAATGATGTCTGCTTCATCACATTGACCAGGAGCGTAGGAGTCCCGGTTTCAAACCAGTAGTCCCTGAACTTGTTGGAACTGAATGTGTTCAACAGACTGAACGGGTTGTACATTCCCACGGAATCTTCACAGAAATGATAACCATCGTACTTGTATTGCAGCTTATTGTAACATTCGTCTATGCTTAATCGATTTGCTTCTGCAAGTTCAGCAACACTCCCGTCGAAATATTTGTGGAGATCTTCCTCCGAGATACCGCAAATATCGGAGTATCCTGGGTCCATTGATATATCCCTCAGGTTGTTGAGCGTACTGAAAACACTCAGCTTGCCAATCTTCGACACGCCAGTCAGGAACCCGAACCGGATCTTCCCGTCCCTAGCCTTCAGCACACTGTAGAATCCCTGAAGAGTCTTCCGGTAATAATCAGCAAGTTCCTCATTGCCGAGGTTGTTCACGATAGGCTTGTCATACTCATCAATCAGGATTACAACCTGCCTGCCTGTCTTTTCATAAGCCGCATCAATGATGTCGTTCATCCTGGCGGCACAGTCGTCATATTTCCTGGTTACTCCGTATCGGGCTTCCCAGTTGTTCAACTGCTGGTCCAATACTATGTCAAGGTCCCCCGGAGCCATATATTTTCCGCTGTTGAGGTCCATATGCAGTACCGGATATTCGCTCCAATCCTTCTCCAACTGCTCCAGTGCCAGACCCTTGAACAGTTCCTTCTTGCCCTGGAAATACGCCTCCATCGTGGATATGAGAAGGCTCTTGCCGAACCTGCGCGGGCGGCTCAGAAAGTAGTACTTTCCCGTGGAAGCCAGACGATAAATGTGTCGCGTTTTATCTACATACACATAGTCGTTGCTACGTAAATCCTCAAAATTCTGTATTCCTATCGGGTACAACATATTGTATCAGTTTTCGCCATCTGCAAAGTTACAAATTTATCCTTTTTATCATAGCAAATACATTTTCATGCTATTGAGAGGCAATATAGTAATTATTGCACTTGTTTGCAAAGGAACTATCAATCTCTATTTGACATCGGCCTGTTTGCAGGGTCTAATAGGAGGCAATACTTGATGAGTATCATGCCCTGACCTGCCTTATGAATTCCTCGCAAGCCTTCCGTCATTGTCCGGATCTTCCTGCCGCGGGCAGGAAATTATTCCGGCAAATCTTTCCATGATTTTGTTTACACATTATGCACCTTAAAGGACATAAATGGTTGATTATCAAGGTTTCCAATAACTCCGAAATTGCCTTCAGCGCGGTCGGCGAGATATGAGGCTGGCGCAAGTTCGATAGCGACAAGGTCTCCTGTCCGGATGTAGATGCGGGAAGTGGCCTCGCTGATGGCTTTCTCCACAGTCCCGGAGATATCGGTTGAGGACAAGTTGCCGGAGAAAATCTCCGTCCCGTCCTTCATGATGGAGAAAGGACGTCCGGACAATTCACTGACGGCTGGCATAGGTGCAGGAAGGAAAGAGGTGTGGTCCAGTGTCAATGCCTCGGCATAAAATTCCGGACCGTCACCGATATGGTCTGCCGGATATAGAAGAATGCCGTAATTTACAGAATCATAATATCTTGAAGCGAACCTTAATCCGACACTCCTCCCCGGCTTGCATATTCTTGCGAACAAGACAGGGGAAAAATCCAGTCTGCCGACAAAATCCGGCGGAAAGAAATCCTCATTGTCCTTCTCCCAGGTGGTGTCGGGCCGGGTGACATAATGTCCGTTGAAAGTCCTGACAATAATATTCATAAGCCCGGACTAATGCTTCTTGCAGCCGAAGTGGAGGAACAGCTGTTCCGTCGCATCGTCAAAGGCCTTGCCTTCAAGCGGTTTCTTGCTCTGGCGGGCAGCCTCTTTCTTTTCCTCATCGAACTTCTCTTTAAGAATCTCGAACTGCCGTTTCGTGTCAAGAGTGAATTCCCCGTTCTGAATCCAGGCGAAGTATGAAGGCTCGCTGAAATAGACATCCCTCGCAGTCTTTCCCTTGTGCTTGCCGAAACTGATGACCGGCTCTCCGTTTTCCATCACCAGCCTGCCGGCATAATCCACAGTTTTCGGCCTTCCTGCGAAATTAGCCAGATAGTCCACATTGTTCTTCAGCTCCGGATATCTGTCAAGCTGGCCTTTGAGTACCTCGTAAGTAGCCACTGTGTCTGCCTCCGCAGTGTGGGCGTTCTCGAAATCCTGGCCTCCGCAGTAGAACCTGTAGGCGGCCTTGAGATTTCTCGGCTCCATAGCGTGATAGATGGTCTGCACATCCACCATCTTCTTTTCGTGAAGATTGATATCCAATGTCTTATGGCGGTATCTCCTGACTCTCTCTATCTCCTCTGCAAGCATCGGGAGGTCGAATTTTGTGGAGTTGAAGCCTGCCAAATCACTGTCTTTTAGCCAGCTTACGACCTCATCCACGACATCCTCGAATTTCGGACATCCCTTGAGATCTTCGTCAGTGATTCCGTTCACCGCACTGGCGCTCGGATTCATCGGCCTCTGGCAATTTCGCTCATAGTCCCAAGGCAGGATTTTCCAGGTCTTGATTCTTTCTTCTCCGTCCGGGAACACCTTCACGAAACTCAGTTCCACAATGCAGTCGGACGCAATATTCAGTCCTGTGCTTTCTATATCGAAAAACAGGAGAGGTTTTTCAAGTTTGAGATTCATAATTATTTGACCATAATAGGCATTACGATGCCGAACACTTTCTCAGCCTGCGCGTCTTCCTCAGATGGCAGCATCAGCGCCGACCTTCTCTTGTCGGCGAATTTCATTACCACTTCCTCGCAAGTCAGGTTCGACAGCATTTCAATGATATGAGTGGATTTGAAACCGATTGAAAGGTCGCTTCCGTCGTACTGGCAGGCGAGTTTCTCGTGGGCTGCAATCTCGAACCCGAGATCCTGTGCGGAAATCTCTATCGAGCCGGCGGACATGTCGAATTTGATATGGTTTGACGCCTTTGGCGAGCAGACAGCGATTCTCCTTACAGTGTTCAGGAGTTGGAGTCTGTTTATCTTCAATATATTGGAGTTATTCTGCGGGATGATGGTCCTGTAATCAGGATATTTTCCGACCACCAGGCAGCAGATCACAGTCGTGTTGTCGAAGCGGAACACAGCCGTGCGGGAGTCGAATGTGACCGATACGTTCTCGATGTCTTTCCCCAATATCGATTTCAGGACAGCTGCGTGCCTCTTGTTGAGGATGAAAGAGCAAGGCTCCCCGGCCTTCACGTCATCGGCCGTGTAGCAGGTAAGCTTCTGGAGGTCAGATGCAACCAGCGTTGTGGAATCCGGCGAGATGTCGAAGAAAATACTGTTCATCACCGGGCGGTTGTCCTCGTCTGATGATGCATAAATCGTGCGTCCTATGCCGTCCGCCAAAGTCTGTGCCGGGAATTCCACTGTTACGGCGCTGTCACCGGTCTTCTGGCTTTCCGGATAATCGTCAGGATTGAAGTATGGCAATGTCGAAGCGCCGCTTGCCCAGGCGCATTCAAACTGGTTCTCGCTTATCGTGCTGATTGTCAGCGGCTGGTCAGGCAGTTCCTTGAGCAGGTCGTTCAACTGGCGGGCCGGAACGGCTATCTTGCCTTCCGCCTCTGTGCTGTCAACCTCCAGCGTGGTCTTCATCGTTATTTCCTTGTCCGAGGCGGTGACTTCCAGAATGTTACCGTTCAATGAGAACAGGTAGTCCTCCAATATGGCCTCAGTGCTTTTGGCTGGAATCGCCTTTGATACCGTCAGGATGCCCTTGAGCAGTTCTGAACTGGAAATTATAAATTTCATATTTATGCAATTTTATTGTTCAAATTTCAATAATTGCGCCCGCTTTGCGCAATACTACAAAGGTAAATAAAAATCCCGAAATTTGGCATATAATTTGATTTTTCAGAAACACGGCTGGCGGAAACCCCGTGCGAATGCATTATTTCCGCCGCCATAGTGGAGGAAGCCGCCGGCTTTCTCTATTGATATGTAAAACAATAAAATATTTGATAGTATGCAAAAATCATTAATCACCGTCTGCGCCTCGGCAATAGTTGCCGGCCTTACGGCTTTTGGAGTAGTTAAAGCCTGTGTTCCAGGCGAATATGCAGGGACAGCCAATATGGTTTCGGATGGTTCCGCATTCCGTACTGTCAATCTGTCACAGACCGAATATCCTGATTTCACTTTCGCCGCCGAGTCGGCAGTTGACGCTGTTGTATATGTCAAAGTGACAATCCGTCAGCAGCAGAGCTACAATGCGGATCCGTTCTTCAGATTTTTCTTCGGAGACCAGGCCGCCCCGCAGTCACGTGAGCAGCAGGGCAGCGGATCGGGTGTCATCATCCGCTCCGACGGCTACATTGTCACCAACAACCACGTTGTGGAAGGCGCCACGAAAGTTGAAGTGACACTCAACAACAACAAGACCTACCCGGCCACAGTCATCGGCACCGATCCGGCAACCGATGTCGCAATCATCAAGATTGACGCACAGGGACTTCCTGTAGTGCCGTTCGGAGATTCAGACGAACTCCGCCTCGGACAGTGGGTCATCGCCATCGGCAGCCCTTATGACCTCAGGTCCACCATCACAGCCGGCATCGTGAGCGCAAAAGGCCGTCAGATGCCTCATTACCAGGGCGAGTTCAAGATTGAATCATTCATCCAGACCGATGCTGCCGTCAATCCGGGCAACAGTGGCGGAGCTCTTGTGAACCAGAAAGGCGAACTTGTGGGAGTGAATACTGCAATTATCTCGCAGACTGGTTCTTACACTGGATATTCGTTTGCGATTCCGTCAAATATTGTCAAGAAAATTGCCGATGACCTCATCGACTTCGGAAGCGTAAAAAGAGCTCTTCTCGGTGTCACTATGACCCAGATTGATGACAAAAAAGCGAAAGAATTGAAACTTTTTTCTCCAAATGGTGTATATATAGAGGAGGTTTTGAAAGGTGGAGCTGCCGACAAGGCCGGAATCAGGCACGGTGACGTCATAGTTTCAGTCGATTCCACAGCCATAACGACACCTTCATCACTTCAGGAAAAGGTCAGTTCGTACAACCCTGGCGACAAGGCTCTGGTCACTGTCATCAGGGACGGGGACAAGAAGCAATTCGAAGTCACGTTCCAGGGAACTGCCACTGAGACGGGAACAGTTGACATCGACGGTTCTGTGGCTTTCTATGGAGCGAGATTGAAAGAGGCTTCAAAAGAGACACTTGCCGCCCTGAATCTCAAAGCCGGAGTCGAGATTGTTTCAGTAGGCGCCGGAAAAGTCCAGGAGGCAGGAGCCAAAGAGGGATTCATAATTCTGTACGTGAACGACCAGCCTGTAAGCAAACCTGAAGACGTGATTAATATTGTCAAGAAGGCGAAGAGGGCTGTATATGTTGAAGGTGTGACATCTTACGGAAAAGCTGCCTACTTCGCTTTTGGAAAGGAATAAACCAAAAGGTACGATGAGACAACTTAAGATTACAAAGTCGATCACCAACAGAGAAAGCGCATCCCTGGACAAATATCTCCAGGAGATTGGAAGAGAAGAGCTGGTTTCACCTGAAGAAGAGGTGGAACTGGCTCAAAGAATTAGAAAAGGTGACCAGAGAGCTCTGGAAAAGCTCACTAAAGCGAACTTGAGATTTGTGGTTTCTGTGGCAAAGCAGTATCAGAACCAGGGCCTGAGCCTTCCGGACCTCATCAATGAGGGAAATCTCGGACTTATCAAGGCTGCGGAAAAATTCGACGAGACGAGGGGATTCAAATTCATTTCCTACGCGGTGTGGTGGATACGCCAGTCTATTCTCCAGGCTCTTGCAGAGCAATCCAGAATTGTCAGGCTGCCGCTTAACCAGGTCGGTTCGCTGAACAAGATAAACAAGGCTCTCTCCAAATTCGAGCAGGAGAACGAGCGCCAGCCTTCAAGCGAGGAACTTTCGGAAATGATAGATGTCCCCAAGGACAAGATTTCCGATACCCTCAGAGTGTCTGGACGTCACGTGTCAGTAGATGCCCCGTTCGTGGAGGGCGAGGACAACAGCCTGCTTGACGTGCTTCCTAATGATGACTCCCCGAGCGCCGACAGGGGACTTGTGAACGAGTCCCTGAATACGGAGATCGAGAGGGCGCTTTCCACATTGTCAAGCAGGGAGCGTGAGATAATCAAGTCATTCTTCGGCATCGGTTGCCAGGAAATGACCCTTGAGGAGATAGGCGAGCGTTTCGGCCTCACGAGGGAAAGAGTGCGCCAGATAAAGGAGAAAGCCATCAGGAGACTGAAGAGCCCGTCAAGAAGCAAGCTGCTTAAAGCTTATTTGGGATAATAACTAACTGAAATACAATCGATGACACCGGAATCATTTATCCAGGCCAAGGCCGTCGAGGCCATAAAAAGCATATATGGGTCTGATGTGGATGCATCCACTCTTCAGGTCCAGGTAACAAGAAAAGAGATCGAAGGCGACTATACACTGGTCGTCTTTCCTCTTCTGAAAATATCGCACTCGTCACCTGAGAATACGGGAGCCGCGATAGGGGAATGGCTGAAAACCAATGTCTCCGAAATCGCCGGATTCAACTGCGTAAAGGGCTTCCTCAACATATTGTTCTCTCCGCTTTACTGGAACGAACTGTTCACTGACATTGTGTCAGATGCTGGCTTCGGAACATTGCCTTCAACCGGCAAGAACATTATGGTGGAATTCTCCTCTCCGAACACGAACAAGCCGCTGCATTTGGGACATATCAGGAACAATCTCCTCGGAGATTCTGTGTCCAGGCTGCTCAAGGCCTGCGGCAACAATGTGATGAAAGTCACATTGGTGAACGACAGGGGAGTGCATATCTGCAAATCAATGCTGGCCTGGCAGAAAGCCGGCAACGGCATCACTCCTAAGAACTCCGGACAGAAGGGAGACCATCTTGTGGGAGACTGCTATGTGGCGTTCAACGATATCTACAAGAACGAGGTGAAGAGCCTTGTAGCTTCGGGAATGAGCGAGGAGGAGGCTGAGAAATCGGCTCCGTCTCTGCGAGAGGCCCACGAGATGCTTGTGAAATGGGAGCAGGGCGACCCTGAAGTGCGTGATCTCTGGAAGAAGATGAACGGCTGGGTTCTGGACGGTTTCGACCAGACCTACAAGGCTTTGGGAATATCATTCGACAGGACATATTTCGAGTCTGACACCTATCTGCTCGGAAAGGAACTCGTACAGAAAGGCCTGGATATGGGCGTTTTCGTCACGGATCCTGACGGCTCGGTATGGTGCGACCTCACAGCCGACGGACTGGACCGCAAACTCCTTCTGCGCGGTGACGGAACGTCGGTGTATATGACCCAGGACCTTGGCACGGCAGAGCGCCGCTTCTCCGAATATCACCTTGACAAGCACGTCTATGTTGTTGGAAACGAGCAGAATTACCATTTCCAGGTGCTCAAGCTCATTCTCGGCAAACTCGGCTTCAAGTGGGCTGATGACATTTACCACCTTTCATACGGAATGGTTGAACTTCCGGAGGGCAAGATGAAATCCCGCGAGGGTACAGTCGTGGATGCGGATGACCTTATCGAGAAAATGTACGAGGAGGCCAGAAACACATCTGACGAATCCGGAAAACTCGCCGATATGCCTGCTGACGAGAAGGAGAGTCTTTACAGGATGATTGGACTTGGGGCGCTGAAATACTTCATCATCAAGGTAGATCCGAAGAAGACTATGCTCTTCAATCCGAAGGAATCCATTGATTTCAACGGAAATACAGGCCCGTTCATTCAATATACCCACGCCCGTATCAAGTCCATTCTCAGGAAAGCGGACGACCAGGGCATCGCACACGGGGCAGATGTGCTCAGCAGGAATGTTGAGCCGTCTCCGAAAGAGGCGCGAATCATCAAGATTCTCAACTCATATCCGTCCAAAGTGGCTGAGGCCGGAGCTGCTTACTCTCCTGCCATTATCGCCAATTATGCATACGACCTTGCCAAAGAGTTCAACCAGTACTACCACGACACCCGGATTCTCCAGGAGGAGAATATGGAGGTCCGCCAGTTCAGGCTTGTCCTGATACAGACAGTGGCTGAGGTCCTTGTGAAGGCTATGGATATCCTTGGCATACAGCTGCCTGACAGGATGTAATTTATTTCAGATCCGATGGCGGTTCCTGACAATAACTATATGTTTCCTACCTCGAAAAAAGAGGTGGAGGCTCTTGGTTGGGATTATATTGACATAATTTTGTTCACAGGCGACGCTTTCGTTGACCATCCGTCATTCGGAACAGCCTGCATAGCGCGCTGGCTTCAGAAATGGGGCTGGCGTGTTGCTGTTGTGCCTCAGCCCAACTGGCGGGACGACCTGAGGGATTTCCGCAAACTCGGGAGGCCGAGGCTGTATTTCGGGGTAAATGCCGGGGCGATGGATTCGATGGTAAACCATTACACCGCATCGAAGAGGCTCCGCCACGATGACGCCTACACTCCTGACGGAAAATTCGGCCAGCGTCCTGATTATGCCGTGTCGGTATATACAGGCATTCTCAAGGAACTGTATCCCGATGTGCCTGTGGTGATTGGAGGAGTCGAGGCGTCTCTAAGGAGGCTCACCCACTACGATTACTGGAAGGACTGCCTGATGCCGTCAATCCTGGAAACCTGCAGGGCGGACTACCTGTGCTACGGAATGGGGGAGAGACCTATGCTTGAGCTCACAAAAGGTATAGAGGCCGGCAGGAGCCAGAGGGATATGCACAAGATTCCCCAGATTGCTTTCCGGATGACCGGCACTCCGAAGCCAAGGGAATGCGTCACCATCCTGCACTCTTTCGAGGAATGCAGGCGCGACAAGCGGGCTTTCGCTGAGAATTTCCATCATATCGAGACCCTTGCGAATATGATGCATCCGGATGTCATCATAGAGGCCGCAGGAGATGGCTATGTCCAGGTCAATCCGCCATATCCACCTGCCACCCAGGAAGAAATGGATTCGTACTGGGACTTGCCGTTCACCAAACTCCCGCATCCGAGATACAAGGGAAAACGCATCCCGGCGTATGATATGATCAAGTATTCTATCACCACGCACAGGGGATGTTTCGGGGGATGCAATTTCTGCACAATTGCCGCCCATCAGGGCAAATTCATACAGTCCCGCTCTGAAGAGTCGATTCTCAAGGAAGTCAAGGGTCTTCTGGATGTCCCGGGTTTCGCGGGAAACATCTCGGACCTCGGTGCCCCGACTGCCAATATGTACGGTATGAAAGGCCGCAATACCGCATTGTGCGATGTCTGCCGGCGAAAGTCCTGCCTGTTTCCTGCTCCGTGTCCGAATATGGACAGGAATCATTCCCGCCTGCTTGAGCTCTACCGCAAGGTGCTTGCTGTCAAGGGAATACGCTACGCATACATCGGAAGCGGAATCCGTTATGACCTGTTTCTTGATGAAAAGGGATTCGTTGACGAATCTTCATATCCTTATTTCAAAGACCTGGTGCTCAACCATACCTCTGGCCGTCTGAAGGTCGCTCCCGAGCATACGGAGGACAAAGTCCTGAAATATATGGGCAAACCGTCATTCCGACTGTTCGACAGGCTCAGGACCGAATTCGACAGGCTGAACCGCAAGGCAGGGACAAATGTCGGGCTTGTGCCTTATTTCATCTCCTCTCATCCCGGCTGCACGATGAAGGATATGGAGCGGCTCGCCGCAAATCCGGCTCTCCGGGGGCTCTATATGGACCAGGTACAGGATTTTACCCCGACTCCGATGACGACTTCTTCTGTGATGTTCTATTCAGGACTTGATCCGCGGAATATGGAACCGGTGTTCACTGAACACGATATGGAGAAGAAAAAACTTCAGAAATCTTTCTTTTTCCGCAGGCAGAAATAAGCCTTTCCGCCGTTTTTTTAACATTTTCGCAGATTGTGCAAAAAAAATGTCAGAAAGACTTTTCTAATCAAAAAAGATGTTCTATTATTGCACCGCGAAATGAATAATGATACGACTATAAAAAACTTTACAATTGTTTATGGCGACAAATCAGAAAAAGAGAGCTGTTGTAAGCTATGAAAATATGTCAAAAGAACTTGCAGCGGCGTTTGCGGAAAAATACCCGAAGGGATTCAGTGACTATCTGCCTGACCTTATCAAGTACGACAAGCCGGACGGTTCATTCTTCTATGCTGTCACAGTCGAGATTCCGGATGCTATTTACCTTGTGAAGATAAAGGTGAAGACCGATGATGCTGACGATATCGAGAGATGGCTCAATGAAGGCGATGATGTGGCAGGCGATGGAGGCGACGGAGGACAGGATACTGGCGACACACTCCCGGATGACAACATTTCCCAGTACTCAGCGGGGGATGACGATTCTGCTGACTGATAATAAATTGAATAAACGTTCTTGCCGGCCGATTTATTGACCGGCTTTTTATTTTCCACGATTTTCCATATTTTTGTACGGAAGAATATTGCAGGAAATGAAGATTACGTTCGTTAAAAGAGTCCTGGGCCAGTTCCGGGATGCGATGAGAAACATTCCGGAGAAGAACAAGCTCCTGATTCTGTCTCTCGTTGTGGGCGTGTGCAGCGGACTTGCCGCTGTCCTGCTTGAAACTCTTGTGCGGACAGTGCACCACGCTCTCACCTCCTGGTTCAGGGACAGTTCCGACAACTGGCTGCTGCTCATATACCCTGGAGTGGGAATGCTGCTTTCTTTCCTGATAGTCAAGTATTTAGTCAAAGACAAAATAGGTCATGGCGTGACTAAAGTGCTGATTGCCATATCCAAGAACGAGTCCAGGATAAAGCCGCACAACATCTGGTCCTCCATTGCGACCAGTTCGCTTACAATCGGTTTCGGAGGCTCTGTGGGAGCCGAGGCGCCTATTGTCTATACCGGAGCGGCCATCGGGTCGAATTTCGCCAGGTGGATGGGACTGTCATACCGCAACATCACAATTCTGCTTGGATGCGGGGCGGCGGGAGCTGTAGCCGGCATTTTCAAGGCTCCGCTGGCGGGCGTGCTCTTCACGCTTGAGATTCTTCTGTTCAATATTTCAATGACTTCAATGATGCCGCTGCTGCTCTCCACAGTGTCGGCCACGATGATATCATACATTTTCCTTGGCGATTCCCTGCCGTTCGAGTGCACCCTGACCCCGTTCACTCTCCAGAATGTGCCGTTTTACATTCTCCTTGGTTTTTTCTGCGGAGCGGTGTCATTGTACTTCCTCCGGATGACCCTCGGCCTTGAGGACCGTCTCGGAAAAATGAAAAATCCGTATGTAAAGTGGGCTGTGTGTGCTGCCTGCCTCGGTCTTTTAATTTTCCTGTTCCCTCCGCTTTACGGAGAAGGCTACGAGGCTTTGAGCCCGCTTTTGAACGGTCAGCCAGTCTCGTACGACGGAGAGACTGTTCTTGCGTTTATGCTGCATAAACCCTGGCTGGTCCCGCTTTTCTTCGCTCTCATCCTGATACTCAAAGTATTCTCTATGACGTTCACCAATGCGGGCGGAGGAGTCGGAGGAACATTCGGACCGACACTGTTCGTGGGCGCCATAGCCGGATTCCTTTTGGCCAGAGTCACCAACCTGCTGCTTGCCGGTTCTTCGTTCACTGTCCCGGAACAGAATTTCGTGCTCGTGGGAATGGCGGGCCTGATGGCCGGAGTAATGCAGGCCCCGATGACTGCGATCTTCCTAATCGCCGAGATATCAGGAGGATATGAGCTGTTCATCCCTTTGATTATCACTGCTACGATATCTTTCGGAACAATCCGCATTTTCGAGAAATATTCAATCTACACCAAGCGTATTGCCAAGAGTGGCGAGCTTCTCACGCACGACAGCGACCAGGCCGTGCTGACTCTTCTCAAGACTTCAGATTTAGTGGAGACTAATTTCAGTACAATTCCTATCGATGCAACACTCGGCGAGTTTGTCCAGGTTATTTCCGGAGCCGCCAGGAATATTTTCCCAGTCCTGGATTCCAAGAAGCATTTCCAGGGCTATGTCTCCCTTGAAGATGTGAGGAAGGATATGTTCAGGCACGAGCTGTACGGGAAAATGCACGTTTACAACTATATGAAGTCCTCTCCTGCTTATGTTTACGAGGACGAGAGGATGGACAGCGTGATGCGCAAGTTCGAGAAGACCGACGCCTGGAATCTTCCGGTGGTGAAGAATGACAGGACGTATGTGGGCTTCGTGTCGAAGTCCAAGATTTTCTCCGCATACAGGGACGAACTGAAAATGCTCTCGCAGGATTAGGCGGTTGCTAAGACTAAAACCAATTGATTATGAATCAGATATATATCAAGTATATAGCGGAGGCGCTGGAAATCAAGGAATGGCAGGTGGAAAACTGTGCCGCATTGTTTGAGGAGGGATGCACGATTCCTTTTATCAGCCGTTACCGCAAGGAGAAAACCGGGGGACTGGACGATGAGCAGGTGGCGAGTGTGAGACATTGGACGGATGTGTTCTCTGAGATGGAGAAACGTAAAGCCTCCATCCTGTCAACTATCGAGTCCCAGGGAGCGCTCACTCCCGAGCTGAAAGCCGCTGTGGAGAACTGCGTTGTGTCTTCGGAACTGGAGGACCTTTATCTGCCTTTCCGACCGAAACGGCGCACAAGGGCCACTGCCGCAAAAGAAGCCGGATTGGAGCCTCTTGCGGACAGGATGTATTCAGTCAATGTGGGCAATCTGGAGGCTGAGGCCCGAAAGTATCTGAATGACAAGGTCAAGGATGTTGAAGCCGCTCTTGCCGGGGCAAGAGACATCATTGCGGAGAGACTGTCGGAGTCGGCACCTGTAAGGGAAACCCTCAGGGGAATTTTCCGGACGAGACGGATTGTCTCAAAAGCCTCCAAAAACGCAAAGGACAATCCGGATGCTCTCAAATACAAAGGCTATTTCGATTTCAGCGAGCCGCTTTCACGTATCGCTCCGCACAGGCTGCTTGCCATTCTCCGAGGAGTGGAAGAAGGCTGGCTGTCAGTCCGCATCGACGCTGATCCTGAGAAATGCGGCAACAAGATGTACTACGATTTCTGCCAGGAGCGGAGATATCCGGCCGGACGTCTTGCCGAACAGATAAGGATGGCGGTTGATGATTCTTACAAAAGGCTTCTCGAACCGTCCATTTCCAACGAGATTATAGCCGAAGCCAAAGAAAAGGCTGACAGGGAGTCCATAAATGTCTTCGGGGAGAATCTGAAGCAGCTGCTGCTTGCCGCTCCGGTCGGACAGAAGAGGACTATGGCCATCGACCCTGGGTTCCGTAACGGATGCAAGATTGTATGTCTTGATGCCCAGGGAGAACTTCTCCACCACGAGATTGTCTATCCTCATCCGCCCCAGAACCAGAAGATCAAGGCAATTACATCAGTATCTTCAATGCTGGAGCAGTACAATATCGAGGTGATTGCCATCGGCAACGGCACGGCCAGCCGGGAGACAGAAGAGTTCATCAAGAGGGTTCCGCTGCCGGATGGATGCAGGGTGTTTGTTGTCAGCGAGGACGGAGCGTCCATCTATTCCGCTTCGGATGTGGCCAGGGATGAGTTTCCCGACGAGGATGTCACCGTGAGGGGTGCCGTGTCCATCGGAAGAAGGCTGATGGACCCGCTGGCGGAACTTGTGAAGATAGATCCAAAATCTTTGGGAGTCGGTCAATATCAATATGATGTGGACCAGTCCCTGCTGAAGGAGAAACTTGACAACACCGTGGTTTCCTGTGTGAATGCCGTTGGCGTGAACCTCAATACTGCAAGCCCGTACTTGCTGGGCTATGTATCCGGAATCGGCCCGGCCCTCGCAGGCAACATTGTGAAGAGGCGCTCGGAATCAGGTCCTTTCAAGTCCAGAAAAGAACTTATGGATGTTCCCCGTCTCGGAGCCAAGGCTTACGAGCAGTGCGCCGGTTTCCTCCGCATTCCCGGTGCGGCCAATCCGCTGGACAATTCCGCGGTACATCCTGAATGCTATCATATTGTGGACAGAATGGCAGCAGGTCTTGGAGTCCCTGTCGAGAAACTCGTGGGCAACCAGGAACTCTGTTCCAAAATCCGGCCTGAGGAATATGTCGAAGGGGATTTCGGCCTCCCGACAGTGAACGATATCATCAGGGAACTGGCCAAGCCGGGCAGGGATCCCCGCGAGTCGGCAAAAGAATTCTCGTTTGCAGATGACATCCACTCGATAGAGGATCTGAGGGAGGGAATGGAAGTTCCCGGAATTGTGACAAATATCACGGCGTTCGGCGCTTTTGTGGATATTGGAGTGCACGAGAACGGACTGATACATATCTCCCAGATGGGCATCCGTCACGGCGGACCTGTTCCCCTCAAACTGCATCAGCACGTGAATGTACGCATTATCGGAGTGGAATTTGACAGGAAGCGCATATCGCTGCGCCTTATAAAATAGCAGAAGCTTTTCCGATTTGTAATCAAATACTAAAATTTCATTACGGTTCGTATGAATTTATCCTGAATTTTGTTAATTTTGTAACATAATTCAAGATTTCTATGACATTGACACGTAAAAACAGCGGCGGCAGAATGCTCGGCGTCTATCTTCTGTCTCTGGCGGCAATCGCTTTCTGGGGGATGTCCTATATATGGAGTGACACCCTTCTTTCAAAAGGCATTCCGGTGGAGTACATAGTCTTTGTCAGGATATTCATCGCGGCGGTTTTCCTTTTCATACTGAACCTTGTGGCGGGAAGGAAAATGACCCTGGAAAAAAAAGACATACCGCTTTTTTTGGTTGTGGCCCTTTTCGAGCCGCTCATATATTTTGTGTGCGAGACCTATGGCATCAGGATGACAGCCTCTCCGACATACAGTTCCCTGATTGTGGCCTCAAGCCCGATTTTTTCTGTGATAGTCGGAGTCCTTGTCTTCAAGGAGCGTTTCTCATTCCTCAATCTGGCGGGCATCATCGTCTGCCTCTGCGGCATAGTGATGGTGACAATGTCATCAAGCGCAGTAGGCAAGGCTTTCTGGCTCGGTATGGTCCTGCTTGTGGTAGCCGTGCTTTCCGAGGTGGGCAATGCCTCCATAACCAAAATCCTGGCAGGGAGGTACGAGCCTCAGGTGATAGTGATGTACCAGTTCCTCTTCGGCTCTGTATATCTCCTGCCGCTTTTCCTGACTAAAGGTATGGAGAATTTTTCCTCTGAAGTATATTTCGACTGGGATGTATGGAAGCCGGTCCTGTGTCTGGCGATATTCTGCTCCGGCATCGCTTTCTCATTGTGGGCCAATACGATAAAATACCTTGGCGTGGCCAAGTCCAGCATATTCATGTCCACAATACCGGTGGTCACTGCTGTGGCCGGGTGGCTGCTCGGGCAGGAGTTCCTGACCAGGATGCAGTGGACCGGAATCTTTGTTTCATGCCTTGGTGTGACATTGTCCCAGCTTAACTTCCGGCTCCTGTCATTTTTCAAACGCAAGCCCCAGGCCTGAAGGTGTCTCGCTTGTAAGCCGGCCTCCGAGCACGACAGGTTCGCCGTTCAGATATACATCTTCCACCATTCCTTTCAGCCGGATTCCCTCGTACGGACTCCATCCGCATTTGTATTCGATGCCTGCCGGGCCTGCAGCGCCTTTCTGTACAATGAATTCCTTGTCCGGGTCAATGACAATAAGGTCTGCCGCATATCCTTTAACGAGCTTTCCACGCTCTTTGATGCCGAACAGTCCGGCCGGTTTCTCCGATATCGCTGAGGCTATTCTTGTAAGCGGAATATTCTCTTGCGACGCCACTGTCAGCAGCACTGATATTGACTGTTGGATTGACGGAACGCCGGACGGGCATGACGTGTAAGGCCTGTTTTTCTCCTCTGGCAGATGAGGGGCGTGGTCAGAGCCTACAGTGTCGATGATTCCCTCTTTCAGCGCCTGCCTGAGCGCCTGCCTGTCAGCGGCCTGTTTCACAGATGGGTTGCATTTGAGCCGGCTGCCCAGTCTGTCATAGTCTTCATCGCTGAACCACAGATAGTTGGCGGAAGTCTCAGCGCTTATCTGCGGATTGTGCAGCTTGGCCGCACGTATCATTTCCACTTCCTCGGCTGTTGTCACGTGGGTGATGTGCAGTTTCGTGCCGTGCTTCATCGCCATCTCAAGAGCCTTGATGGTGCTCATTACGCAGGCTTTCCGGCTTCTTATGTTCTCGTGCTCCCGCATCGGGATATTGTCCCCGTATTCAGATTTCGCGGCCTCTAAATTGGCCCGGATAATGGCCTCGTCCTCGCTGTGGACCAGTATTCTCGCATTCCGTATCCCGAACAGGCCTTCGAGGGCTTTCTGCCTGTCCACCAGCATATTGCCCGTTGATGAGCCCATAAACACCTTGATCCCGCAGAATTCATTTCCGCGTCCCGAGGCGAGCAGCTCTTCAAGTGCTTCCAGGTTGTCGTTGGTCGCTCCTATATGGAATCCCCAGTTGGCGAACGACCTGCCTTTCGCCAGGGCGCATTTTTCCTCAATTCTTTCAATGCTTGTCGCCGCCGGACTGGTGTTCGGCATATCTATGAATGAAGTGATGCCACCAAGAAGGGCGGCTCTTGACTCGCTTCGAATGTCCGCTTTGGCTGTAAGACCTGGTTCGCGGAAATGTGTATGGGCATCAATTCCTCCGGCCAACAGCACTTTTCCTGAAAGATCGCGGATTTCCATTCCGGGCATACGGCTTTTAATGAACATTGTCCTTCCGTCATCGCCGTCTTTCCAAATCTCACTTATGACTCCGTCTTCAATCAAAAGCGCCCCTTGCCTGACCTCATCGGCTGTGGCAATGGACGCATTCGTCAGAAGAATTCTTCTGTGTCTGTTCATATTACGTCTGTTAAAGGCTTTGTTTTGGCTTTATGCAGCGGAAACGCAGTTTCAGCACTCCCCAGAATGCCTCTCCGAAAATGCTTCCGCTCATCTTTGAAGTTCCGGCCTTCCTGTTCACGAATATCACCGGCACCTCGGTTATCCTGAAACCAAGTTTCGCCGCGGTGTATTTCATCTCAATCTGGAAGCCGTATCCTTTCATCCTGATATTGTCCAGGTCGATTGTGTCCAGCACCTCCCTGGTGTAGCACTTGAACCCTGCCGTGCAGTCGTATATCTTGATACCCAACACTGTACGGACATATTTCGAAGCGTAGTAGGACATCATTATACGTCCTATAGGCCAGTTAACCACGCTGATTCCGTCGCAATATCTGGAACCTATGGCCACTCCGGCTCCCTCTTTGCAGGCCTGCAGGAGTCTTGGAAGGTCATCCGGATCGTGGGAGAAGTCTGCGTCCATTTCGAAAATGTAGTCGTAGCCGTTGGCCAGAGCCCATTTGAAACCGGTGATGTAGGCAGTTCCCAATCCGAGTTTCCCCTTTCTCTGAATGATGTTCAGCCTGCCGTTGAACTCTGTCTGGAGCCCGGTGACAATGCTTGCAGTACCGTCCGGAGAGCCGTCGTCAATGATGAGAATATCGTATCCTCCATCAAGGGAGAACACCTTGCGGATAATACGCTCGATGTTCTCCTTTTCGTTGTAGGTCGGAATTATGACTAATTTCCTGTCTTCCATAGTTAATCCGTCATTATTTGTCCTTTGTCTCTGCAAGCATTTCTTTTACAGCGGCTTCCAGCTGTTTGTCCTCGCCTCTCAGCACTGATGCCGGGTCGTTGTAAACTAAAATGTCCGGATCCACCTGGTGGTTTTCGCTGTAATGACCCTCGTCAATGCACCAGGAGCCCACCTGAGGAATACCGAAGATAATGTTCGGATTGATCTGGGTCTCCCACCATACGGCCGTCATTGTTCCTGCTACCGGCGCTCCGATGAGCTTGCCGATCTTGAGGGCCTTGTAGGCGTAAGGGAATCCGCAGGCGTCAGAGTAATTGTCCTCGCATACAAGAACGCAGGACGGCTTGCTCCACTTGCTGTAAGGGTCCTTTCCGATGAACTTGCCCCTCGGCTGGTAGTTGACATAGTCTCGGCCTCCAAGGAATGTCACCAGGTCATCGTGCAACCATCCGCCACCGTTATGCCTTGTGTCCACAATCAGGGCGTCAGCGGTCCTGTATTTTCCAAGGGCCTTTGAATAAACCTCCCTGAAGCTTGGAGAGTTCATTCCCTCCACGTGGACATAGCCGATTTTTCCGCCGGAAAGTTCCTTGACCTTTGCCTCGCGCTCTTTCACCCAGCGCTTGTAAAGCAGGCTGTAGTCGGAATAGCCCGGCTCCACAAACAGGTCTGTGGCTTTCTTTCCGCCTTTCTTCACTGTGACAGGAGTCTTCTTGCCGGCCCTGTCGGTGAGGAACTGGTACCAGTCTTTGCCTGCCTTGATTTCATTGCCGTTGATGGAAACGATGATGTCTCCCGCCTTGATTTCCGGGTCGGCGAGCGAGAGGGCTCCGTCAGGAAGCACTTCCTTGATTTTCAGTCCGTCGCCTTCGTAAGTCTCATCGTAAATCACACCGAGAGTGCCCATGGTCAGCCCGGACCTGTGGCGGTATCTGCCTCCTGTGTGGGAGCCGTTCAACTCGCCCAAAATCTCGGAAAGAAGCTCCTGGAAATCGAAATTATTGTTGATATAAGGCAGGAACTGGCTGTAGTTCTCTTTGTAATAATTCCAGTCAACTCCGTGGAGGTCAGGGTCATAGAATTTCTCTTTCACCTGTTTCCACATATGCTCGAAAATATACTCCCTTTCGGCCTTCGGCTTGAACTCGAATTCTCCGGCGAAACTGATGTTCTTGCTTTCCCCGCCGTTCACGCTCATCTTGGTGATGCCCATTCCGGATGAAATGTAGATGTATTTTCCGTCAGCTGAAGGGATGAATCCATATACACTCTTCTTGAGCACCTTCACACTGCCGTCCTCAATGTCCATTGAGCAAAGGTCGAATCCGCTCTCAAGTCTCACAGTGTAAAGCAGTTTCTTGCCATCATCAGTGAGCAGGTGGCTGCCGATACGACCGGAATTCCTGGTGAGACGGAAGACTCTGTCGGCCCTGTTGACGAGGTCGAGCTTGAGTTTCTCCACCTTTTTCACGCTGTCTTTCTTCTCATCTTTTTTTTCGTCCTTTTTGGCGTCTTTCTTGTCGTCTCCGGCAAGCATTTTGGCAATCTCGGCGTCCTCCTTGTCCCTGAAGAACTCTGTCATGGCCTTTCCGTCGAAGAACATGATGTAAATGTCACCCTCGGCGCCCCAGCTTCCGTGGCTGCGGTAACCGTCCTTGTCTGATTCCCAAGTCATTGCCTTGCCTCCGAGAGCCCAGCGGAAACTTCCGTCACTGTAGCCGCTCTGAGTGAGGTCTGTTATTTCTTTGGTGTCAATGTCCACCACGGCGATGTCCTCGTTGTTCCATCCGCCGTCAGCCTGGTAGGATGACAGAAGATAATGACTGTCAGGGCTCCAGCTGAATGACAGGTCGCCGTCAGCGTATGAATAGTTGGCATCCTTGATGAGCGATATGGTCTTGCCGCCTTTTGTCGGCTTTATCACAAGTTCAGTCCTGTCACGGAGGTAAGCGACGTATTTTCCGTCAGGTGACACAACCGGCTGGAAACAGGTCTCTCCTTCGTCGGAGAACAGTTCCTCCTTGAATTCAGTGGCGTATGTGAAATACTTGTCATCTTTGTTCACAAGAGAAGTTCTCCAGATTCCCCAGTGGCCGTCACGCTCGGCTGAGTAATACAATGTCCTTCCGTCCTCGGAGAAACTTACATTTCTCTCCTGGGAGGCGGTGTTGGTGATGCGCTTGGTGGTCTTGTAGTCCGCTGAAGTCACGAAAACATCGCCCCTGATTACCAATGCGATTTCTTTCTGGCTCCTGGACACGTCCATATACGTGGCTCCACCGCTCAGTGTCATTGTCTCGACATCCCTCTCATCCTGGTCTGAATAAACCTTGATGTCAACCTTTTCCGGTTCCGAACCCTCTTTCAATGTATAGAGGTCTCCATTGTATGAGAACGCGACAGTGCCGTTCTTTGCAACGGAAAGATAGCGGGCCGGGTTCTGAGTGAAATGTGTCAGCTGAACTGATTTCCCGGGAGCGGAAAGCGAACTTCTGTAAACGTTCATAGCCTTGCCGTCCCTTTCGCTCAGATAATAGAAAGTGTCCCCGTCGGCGGCGAAAACCGGGTTTCTGTCCTCACCCTTGTAGTCGGACAGCTTTTTGAACGTGCCGTTGCCGTCTATGCTGAGTTTTCCTCCTGAAGACTTTCCTTTATAAGACCATATATCTTTGGTGACTGGAGATGTGTGGTGCTTCCTGAGCTGGTCTTCATAGCCTTTTACGTCCTCGTAAATGACTGTGCCGTCGTTGCTTATACTTATGGCGTCAATAGGAAGCGAGGTGATTCTCACCGGTCTTGACCCGTTGAGGTCAGTATAATAAAGCTGCGCGTCTCCCGGGAAGCCGTCGAACAGGGCGTCCTGCTCGATGTTGGCCGAGAATACCACCTTTCCGTCAGCGAGCACTGCGAGAGGCGTCTCGTTGCCGGGATGGAATGTTAGCCTTTTAGGTGTGCCTCCTTCAGAAGAAGTGACGAAAATATCCTTGCTTTTCTCCCTGTATGAGCTGAATACAACATTTTTCCCGTCAGCTGTCCATAGCGGTTCTGAATCATACGCCGCGTTGGTGGTTATCTGCCTGGCTGTTCCTCCTGCGGCAGGCACGACGAAAATGTCGCCTTTGTAGCTGAAAGCGATTTTAGTGCCGTCAGGGGAAATGCTGTTCTTCCTGATCCATCTCGGGTTCTCCTGCCCCGTTGCCGTTCCCGCAGCCATTGCCGCCAGAAGGAAAAATGTGATGAGTCTTCTCATTCGTATCTGTGTTTTATTATTTTCTATTCTCCAAAAGTACAGATTATTTCTATCATTTCAGCTTTTTTTCACAAAAATCAAAAAATTTGCATCTGCTGGAGGATATTTCCGGCTTTGAATACGCTCATCCATTGATTTTAGCATAATTATTTCTAACTTGGAAGAATTAAATACAGATTCATTATGAGCAATTCAGTACCGGAAGTGTATGTGCCGGACCACGGGCTTGAGTTCCCTGGTTTCTCCGCGGTGTTCATCCAGACATTCTCCATCAGGTCGGAGAAGAAGTTCAGGATTCCTGACAAATACAGGCAGTCTCTTAAGGATAACGAAGACATGCTTTTCGATGAAGAACGGAATATCTATATCGAGAAAGCGGACGCCCTCGGCATACCAATCGCTCCGATGGACAATGCCATTGAATCCCAGATATTTGTATTGCCTGAGAACGATGCGGACGCACCGGATGAGAGGAGTGTCCGCAGATTTTCACTCAGGGGATTCGATTTCGAGATGGACCTGAATCCGTCCGGGGAGGAGGATATCCTTCCGATAGTGATGCATTGTCACGTCAATGTCGAGATGTCGCTCTTCTTCGGGCATACGGTTTCATTGACATACCGCTTCCTTTTCAACGGTTATCAAGGAATCCTCTCGCGCCCGGCCACGACTGACCATATCATAACACTCCTTTCCACTTATCTCGGAGCCGAATTCTGGAGCAAGGCGAAAGACGCCGGCAATAAAGGTTCCGGAAAGAAGACTGACATCAACCTGGAGACAGGATTCATAATCACTGATTTCCATTTTGATATACACGGCAATCCTCTCGACAAGGGGATTGACCTGGATTTCTTCGGCAAGGGTATGACCTTCGATGAGATTACCACACGCTACAAGAGATTCATCTATTCCCATTGCTCGGAATTCGATCTTTCCGTTGACAAGAAGGAACAGATCCTCAATAAAAGAAGGATTGGGGAAATGAAAATTGATTCGTCTTCGGACAATCATTATGCGATGGTGGACCTGTGGGAGGATGTGATGCATCCTGACCCTGAGACGGGGGAGGATTATTTCAGCAAAGACCGTAAGAAGCCTCTGACGGAAGGACAGATAGTGGCGCATATCCACAATTCCCACAAGAATGAACTCATTGGCCTGATGTCTCTCTATCCGGAGGAGTGGCCGTACCGTGACCCGGAAGCATTTGACGAGGTGTGCGGGGAGAATATTGCGATTGACACTGACGACCTTGTGCTCGCGAATCACAGACTATGTATGGTCCTTGGTACCTATGGCCGCAGGGGAGCGGATGAAGATGAGACGGATGAGAATGCTTCATCGCATTCCGGCAAGGAGAAGGGCGTGAAATGGGCCGAGCATCTTGAGGAAAGGGCCATATATCACGTTTCATGGCCTGAGTACCTGATGATTCTCCAGATGGTGCTGGCCAAGAAATATGTAATAG
>JBJEBM010000002.1:0-26946 GCA_051870055.1 Candidatus Cryptobacteroides sp. | reverse complement strand
TATGGTCCCTTTTTCAATTATTTTGGTGGTGGAATTTTGCGGTACTATTTACAGTCATAAGGCCGTAAGATTTGATTGATAACACAATAATTTCCTTGAAAATTCAAGTGATATCAATCGGGTCTAACGACCCATTCCAGTTTAAACAAGAATTACACCAAACCGGACAAAGATTATGAAAGAATCGGGGTATAAGTCAGTATAAATATAATACGAAAAGAAGTTTATATATGAAGACTGAGAAGAAAGCAATTTATGTACATGGGCTTGGTTCGGGCGCAGCATCATCCACAATCGGAATCGTGCGGAAGGTGTTTCCTGAATATGAATGGACGGCGGTGGAGGTGAATGAGGATCCTGCTGCCTCAGTGGATGTCATCAACCAGGCCATCGGGCAACTGCACCCGGCATTCCTGATGGGGACATCACTTGGCGGCCTGTATCTGATGTATGCGGATATGTCCTCTTGTGAGGATGGCGCCATCAGGTTCCTGTTCAATCCAGCCTGTGACATTGCCCGGATAATCCGGGAGAAGATCGGATTCGGCATGGAGGAGTATTTCGTGCCGAGGCAGGATGGCGTGCAGCAGTATGAATTGTCCGAGGCTGTCTGTGCGAGGTTCGAGGACTACATTGCAGGGCATCAGGTAACTCAGGGTAGGGGGAAGGATTATGCGATGTTCTCCACCAACGATGAATTGATCGGCCCTGCCGGCGTCCGTCGCAACCAGGCAGCCTGTTACGATGCCGGATATCGCATCCTGATTGACTTGGATGGAGGGCACCGTTTGAAAAAGGCTGCCCTACGCAAGGCGTGGAAGCATCTTTTCGATGACAATCAGTCGGAATTCCGCATAGGAGACCGGATACTTCTCAAGAGCAATGAACCTGACATCTATCTCTCACGTTATGCCTACGGGGCTGAGTATGACCCGGATAACAGTAAAGAACGGGAATATGTCGGGGTGATTCTCGGTTTCTATCCCAATCCGATGTTCGATATGTATTCCGCATGCACTCTCCTTCCTGTTGCCGGCTTTCTGTGCTCGATGGTAATCAGAAAGGATATCATTCGTCTTGCGACCAATGAGGATATGGAAAGGCTGGGGGCATTTTAGCACCGGTGAGAATTCCGGCCGCGAAAAGAAGCCGGATCGCTCCATTTCAGAAGGTTCTTACTTCTTACATGCATGAGAAAACGTTTGCTAACTCCCGTTTTTTACAAGTCCCTGCTGGCTGCGACGGTCCGCAGGGCCTTCCCAATTAATTTGACTGATTATCCGCAACTCCTACGGCAATATAGCTCTTCCTGCAAAACACTTGACACGGTATGAGATTATAACTGTTTGATTATCAATGATAAAGTATATTAAGAGTGGCAGGTGCCGACAAATTGGTGCCATCGAGCGAGTAAAATGCAGTTATGTGGCGTAAATCGGCGATTTGCTCGCGCGATGAATTGCAGGAAAGTGAAGATCATTGCCTGACGCACGGCACCGCAGCCGGCCAATACGCCGGCCGGCTGCTCAAAGCAAGCTGCGCAGTTCAGCCCAAAGGCTGCTCCGCTTGCTTTGTGCCTCCAACGCACAAAAAACTATTCGTGCGTGCAAAACACTTGACACGATCCAGAAAGATAATTATCTGATTATCAATGACAACGCATTTTAGAAAGTGTCAAGTATCGTCAATTTGCCGGGACTTGCCACCGGAAATGCCACCACACGCTCCAGAGGGCAATTTCAGGTGTCAGGTCTTTTGCACGAAGGCGATTGTCATCTCACCAAGCGGCGTCCCTTTATGTCACCAGGCAAAGCGCGTGGAGAGATCTCCCGACTCCGCACAAGTGCTATGCTCGGGATGACAATATGCCCTGATTATTATTCTCGTACTTGCGGATAATCAGTATTCATTGGCAGGCATTGCCATCGGCCCGGGGCCGCGAGCCGGACCACGCATTCATCCGCGAAATGGAGGGACGCTATCTTTTCAGTCCCACAAGGCCGGATGTGATGCCGATTATGTGCTAAGAAAACGATTTTTTCATTATCTTTGCCTTGAGAGAACTGCCCGAGAAAGTCCTTTTAAAGACTGGAAACTCTATAATAATAACTATTTATTTATTAAAACAGTGCCTCCGCTGTTCAATGGGCTTGGTGAACAGCTACGGATTATCCGGCAACCCTGTTGCCGTGGCTGCGTGCCACGGCCATCGATTAAGAACGAGAGTGGGCGGTTCTCTTTTTTTTTTAGAATTTGCCAATCATGCAGAGATTTGAAACCCTGACCGAATTTGCGACTGAAGACAGAATCATAAGCCTCGTGGCAAAAGAACGAGGGAAATACACTGCCAAGAATGGAGGCTCCGCCAATCCCTTCAGGTCGGACCCGCTGTTCATCAGGCTCAGGGAACTGACACCTCCGCATAAGCTATGGAGCAATCCCGGCCGGGGAAAACTGCCGAAAAAGGAGGACAAGGGGCTGGGCCGCTGGACCTGCAGGAAGAAACGGGCATCGGTCCGCGTCTACCAGGCTGCCAAAAGGCATATAGGAAAGGAACCGTCCGAGCCTTGGAAGGAAAATCTGAAAGAATTCATCAGGGACATTCAGGACACTCTGTCCGGCAAATCTGCTCTTGTCCTCGAGACTCCACGCATCCTCGCGAAATTCAAGGAGCAGGAAGGTGCGGATTTCATTTTTCGTCCCATCTGCAAATACTCTGACCTCAAGACCAAGATAATCCTCGCACTGACATACCAGTACATTCTGGCTATGTTTGACAGGTTTTTCCATAAGGACATGCTGTTCATGCGTGCAGCGAGGCGCACTGGCAGGCATAAGTATTCCGTTCCCAAGTTTCTCGACGCCATCGACATGATTTCCGGATACCGCAGGAAGCACGGATTTGACACAATCTATGTGGGGGAATGTGACATCCAGAAGTTCTATGACATCTTCAATCATGATGTCATCATGGAGTGCTTTGAGGATTTGTTTGAAGAAGCCGTAAAGAAGTACAATGTATACGGTTCTGACTTCGACCCCCTGCGGAACGTAATCCGCTCATATCTGGCATCGTTCAATTTCCCGGAGCACGTCATGGGCAGGAACTGTGATCCCGGATTCTGGCGGGGTGAAATCCAGCGTCGCAGGAAAGGGGACGGCCCGGATCCTGTCTGCAGGTTCAAATGGGTGGACGAGAAAGCGTTCGTCTCGTCAGGCTGCTATTCTCCGGAAGAATTCCGGGCGGCCGTGGACGGCAAGAAACTGGGGATACCACAGGGCGGCGCACTTTCCGGCATCATCGTCAATGTTGTCATGCGTGTCGTGGACAAGCCTGTCGTGGGCGGGGAGGACCATGAACGTCTTTTCATCCGTTACTGCGATGATATCATGTTGATGCATACGGACGAGGAGTGCTGCAGGCGATATCTGGATGCTTACCATGAAAGTCTGGTTGCCTGCAAACTGATTCCGCATCCACGCAAGAATGTCTCTGATTTCAAGTCCGGCAAGAAGACCCGTGAAGGATTCTGGCATTCCAAGTCGAAGAATGTGTACCGGTGGGGCAGCGGAAGTGGAGACGCGTCGGACTGGGTTGCCTTTGTCGGATACGAGATGAGGCGTACGGGCCAGATCCGAATCCGTAAGGACAAGGTAGATGCGGAATTCAAGCGCATAGCCAGAAGATATTATGACATCATCTGCTCCAATGCGGCAAGGTCGGGAGAGCCGCTCTCCGGGACCGTGCAGCAGGACCTGATGAAGAGGATGGACTCCCTGCCTGCCCATATTCTGGATTATGAGAAGGCGGGCAACAACAAATATACTCTTTCCCAGGCGCGACGGCTTGACAAGTATCTATACAGGAAGTCCCGTCAGGCTGCTGCCAGGATCGGTATGGCCGAACCGGAAAAGGCTGCGAAACAGAGGGCTACATATCGGAAATGTGTGAGTTCGTTGTCAAGAGATGTATAGCCATAATCCCCTGCTGCCTTGAAAATTGCCCTCTTGGCATTTTCATTCCCCTGAGGCAGTGACTTTTTCCAGAACCCGGGCGAGCTGGTCGGGACATGAGGTAGGGCGGTTGCCGCAGGTGATGCCTTTGAGACGTCGGATGGCCTCGTCCACGGTCATTCCCTTGATGAGGGCTCCGATGCCTTTGGCGTTGCCGTTGCAGCCGCGGGTATAGACCACGCTTTCCACGATGTCACCTTTGAGTTCAATGTCGATGCGCACGGAGCATACCGTGGCGCTCGGGACAGCGGACACATAGCGGACACTGTCCACCACTTCGTCCCTGATTATCTGGAAATCATCCATTTTCTTCTCTGTTGTCTTATTGTCCTGCGGCAACTGCGATCCGGCCTTCACGGTAGTGCCTGATGCTGAAAAGCACAATGTTGCTGCGAGCAGGATTCCGATTATAGTCTTCATTTGCATAAATGTTATTGATTATTCGATAGTTACACTGTCGATTCTTATCTGGAATTTCCCGGCCGGGGCATTGACATCCACGGTCTCGCCGGCCTTTCGGCCCATCAGGGCAATGCCGATGGGGGAGTTGCAGGAGAGTTTGCCGTGCTCGAGGTCCATCTCGTGATGGCTGACGATGGTGTATGTCATTGTCCTGCCGTTGCCGAGATGGGTGAATTCCACCTTGCTCAGCAGGGAAATCCGGTCTTTCGGCAATGCGCTCCTGTCGATGACCCTCGAATGCTGGATCACCTTCTGCAGGAAACGGATACGGCTTATGGCCTTGCCCTGGGCTCTCCTAGCTGCGCGGTATTCGAAATTCTCGCTCAAGTCTCCCTGGGCACGGGCCTCGGACAGCTCGTCCCTGATCCGTGGATATTCCACGTTGATGAGATTGTCGAGTTCGGCGGCAATCTCGTCGTATCGTTCTTGTGACAGATATTCCATTCCGATTGGGTATTGGTTGGGGCAAAGATAGCATTTTTTCAGTTCGAATATGTATATTTGACCGACGATAGAGTTGATGAAGTATGCCAGCAATTGATAAATTGTTCGAGGATAAAGAGTTCGGACCAGTGCGTGTGATGCGGAACCGCCGCAGCAGGCGCATCGGGCTGAAGGTCAGGGGCCGTCCGGGGAAATACGGGGAGCGTATTTCCGTCACGGTGCCTTATTTGATGAGGTTTCAGGACGGCCTGGATTTCATGGATCGCCGCAGGGACTGGGTCAGGAACGTGCTCCGGGAACAGGATGAGGCTGCCGGGAAGGCCGCAGCGGACGGTCGTGCCATGATTTCGGTCAGGGACGGACTCCCGGTGCATACTCTCGTGGCGGACATCCTGTTCCGTGCCGATCCTGGACTGTCAGGGAAAGTGACCGTGAGAGGCTCCATGGAGGACGGCCGGCTGGCGAGGACGATAAGGTTCCCGGCTGAATGGCTCGGGGCTGGCGGTTCCGTAAGTGACAGGGCCCGTTCGGAAATGCTGAAGGAGGTGCTGGCGGGGATTCTCCGGAAAGATGCCCGGCTATATCTCGCTGCCAGGCTTGCGGAACTGGCGGAAAGGTATGGTTTCAGATACCGGAGGATGACGGTGAAGCACAATCTCTCGAACTGGGGAAGCTGCTCCAGTCTTGGTAATATCAATCTGAATCTCAATCTGATACGTCTGCCGAAACCGCTCTGCGACTACGTTCTCCTGCATGAGCTCTGCCATCTGAGGGAGAGGAATCACGGCCCGGCTTTCCATTCGATTCTCGGGTCGTTGTGCAGGGACAATCTCTCGCGTCTTGCAGCTGAAGGTTGTCAGGAAGCATCCACGTATTTGTCTTCTCCGGATCCCGAAGGGGCTCTCCGCAAAGCAGTCGCCGGATGGATGATTTTTTGATATGTTTTTTTCTCGCAGAGCATTGTAATATCGGAAATTATGCATAACTTTGCACCCGCTTTTCCGTGACGGATAAGTATTTGTATTTTTTAAATTGTTTTAACCAAAATTTTTTGCGAAATGGCAGAATATTTACAAGCCGAAAAGAAGCAAGAGATTTTCGCTAAGTACGGGAAGTCTAATACAGACACCGGCTCACCTGAGAGTCAAGTTGCTCTATTCTCCTACCGTATCGATCACCTCACAGAGCATGTGAAGAAGAACAAGAAGGACGTTGTTACACGCCGTTCTCTTCTCCGCCTCGTAGGTAAAAGACGTCAGCTTCTGGACTACCTCCAGAAAACGGACATCGAAAGATACAGAAACATCGTCAAGGAGCTCGGTCTCCGTCGATAATACGATAGGAAGCCTTTTGACCGGTTCCGGAATGAACCGGTCTTTTTTTGAATACTTATCTCCCGGCCTGCAAATGAACAGACCTGCGGCGGGCCAGGGCGCTGAATATTAATATGATACGAAAAATAACTTCCATTGGGGAAGGCAGGTCTATGAAGCACTAATGAACATTATCAACAAGAAAATCGAATTATCCGACGGTAGGGTAATCGAAATCGAGACCGGCAAGCTCGCCAAGCAGGCTGACGGTTCAGCAGTCATCAAAATGGGAGGCACAATGCTTCTCGCAACAGTCTGTGCGGCCAAAGAGGTGAAGGAAGGCACTGACTTCATGCCTCTTACGGTTGATTACAAGGAAAAGTTCTACTCTGCAGGACGTTTCCCGGGCGGATTCATGAAACGTGAGGGAAAATCCTCTGATTATGAAATCCTTATCTCCCGTCTTATTGACCGTCCGATCAGGCCTCTCTGGCCATCTGACTATCATCTTGAGACATTTGTCAATGTGACCCTCATTTCAGCCGACAAGGACACCCAGCCGGATGCACTTGCCGGACTTGCTGCATCCTGCGCACTCGCAGCTTCCAATCTTCCTTTCGAAGGTCCTATTTCCGAGGTCCGTGTCTGCCGCATTGACGGCCAGTTCGTGATCAATCCGGGCTTCGAGGATATGAAGAGGAGCGACATCGAGCTTATGGTTGCCGCTACCGAGGAGAACATCATGATGGTCGAGGGTGAGATGAAGGAGGTCAGCGAGCACGATATGCTCGAGGCCATCAAGTTCGCCCACGAAGAGATCAAGAAGCATTGCCGTGTACAGAAGGAGCTTATCAAGGAGCTCGGCAATGATGTCAAGAGAGATTATCCTCACGATGAGGAGGATGAGGACCTCAGGAAGGCAGTTCACGAGTTCTGCTATGACAAGTGCTATGCTCTCGCAAAGTCTGCGAAGCCTAAGCATGAGAGGGAGGACGGATTCGCCAAGATCAAGGAAGACTTCCTCGCAACCCTCCCTGAGGAGGACCAGGAGTCCAAGGCTGCAATGGTGGCAAGATATTACGGTGATGAGGAGAAGGCCGCAATGAGGAACATGATTCTCGATGAGGGAATCCGTCTCGACGGCCGTGTCAGCACCCAGGTCCGCCCGATCTGGTGTGAGGTTGACTATCTTCCTTGCGCCCACGGTTCCGCAATCTTCACCCGTGGCGAGACACAGTCTCTCGCTACCGTGACCCTCGGAACCAAACTCGACATGAAGGAGATGGACGAAGTCCTCATCCAGGATGACCAGCAGGTTGTCCTCCACTACAACTTCCCTCCGTTCTCTACCGGCGAGGCAAAACCGCAGCGCGGTGTAGGCCGTCGTGAGATTGGTCACGGAAACCTTGCCCTCCGTGCTCTCAAGCCTGTGATCCCTACGATGCCGGAGAATCCTTACGCAGTGCGTATAGTATCCGATATTCTTGAGTCAAACGGCTCATCTTCAATGGCTTCCGTATGCGGTGGCTGCCTCGCTCTCATGGATGCGGGTGTGAAGATCAAGAAACCTGTGGCAGGTGTTGCAATGGGCCTTATCACCGACAAGGACAGGCCTAACGAGAGATATGCCATCCTCACCGACATCCTCGGGGACGAGGATCATCTCGGGGACATGGACTTCAAGGTGACCGGAACAAAGGACGGTATCACCGCGACCCAGATGGATATCAAGGTGGACGGACTTTCATACGACGTGCTCGCCAAGGCTCTTGAGCAGGCCCGTCAGGGAAGGCTCCACATCATGGGCGAGATGATGAAGACCATTAGCGAGCCTCGTGAGGATTACAAGCCGTTCGTTCCTCGTATCAAGCAGATTGAAATCGACTCTGATTTCATCGGCGCCGTTATCGGAAAGGGTGGCGAGACTATCCAGAAGATCCAGAAGGAGACCGGCACCACCATTACCATTACCGAGGATACCGAGAGGCAGAAGGGTATCGTTGACATCTTCAGCGCTGACCGTGACGCTCTCGACAAGGCTCTTGCCTGGATTGAGGGTATCTGCGCCGTTCCTGAGGTAGGTACCGTATATCACGGAAAGGTGGTTTCAATCCTCGACTTCGGTGCATTCGTGGAGATTCTGCCTGGCAAGGAAGGACTTCTCCATGTGTCCGAGATTGCCTGGGAGAAGACGGAGAACGTATCCGACGTGCTCAAGGTAGGTGACGAGGTGGATGTGAAGCTCCTCGAAATCGACGAGAAATCCGGCAAGATGAGACTTTCCATGAGGGTTCTCAAGGAGAAGCCGGAAGGATATACCGAGCCGGAGCGCCGTCCGCGTCCTCAGGGAAGGGATGACCGTCGTGGCAATGACCGCCGTGACGACCGCCGCGGAAATGACAGGAGATCTCCTCGTGACGACCGCAGGGGAGAACGCCGCGATGACAGGAAGGGACCTCGCGATGATCGCAGGGGAGGCCGCAAGCCGTTCGGCCCGAAACCTGCAGCTGAGGAGGCTCCGGAGACTGACTACTATCCTCAGGATGACTCGCAGGACGTTATTTTTTAATCAAGGATAATGATATGGGATTCTGTCAAGGAATCCTTCCGCGTGGAGGCTGGCGCTGGTCAGCCTCCTTTTTTTATATTTTTTCCTCCAAAATTATTACATTTGCTTTCACAACCATATTTCAACCGATAACACTGGACTGATATGCCAAACAGCGGAACAGACAATAATTTCCTGGCCTTCGACCTCGGGGCCACGAGCGGAAGGGCCGTAGCCGGCCGAATCTCTGGAGGCAGGCTGACGATGGAGGAGATATACCGTTTCCCGAACAGGATTCTGGAGCGTGGAGGACGCTATTACTGGGATGTTTACGATATTCTCGGACATCTCAAGGCCGCGATGAAGGCTGCCGCAGAATCAGGTCTCAGGATAACGTCCATAGGTATCGACACGTGGGGAGTGGATTTCGGATGCATCGGCGAGGACGGGGAACTGCTCGAACTGCCCCGATCGTATAGGGACCCATATACGGAGGGCGTGCCTGAAGAGGTGTTCCGGAGCATTCCGAGGGGAGAGTTCTATTCCGCGTCAGGAATACAGATAATGAATTTCAATACCGTATTCCAGCTATATGCATTGTACCGGGAGGACAGGGAGAACGGAACTGACCTGATGTCGAGGACCCGCAGGATTCTGTTCATGCCGGACCTCCTGTCATATATGCTTACGGGCAGTATGGTGTGCGAATATACGGATGCCTCCACGTCGGCTCTTGTGAATCCGGTAACGAAGGACTTCGACAGGAATCTGGCATCACGGCTCGGGATTGACCCGTCCATTTTCGGGAATATCTCATATCCCGGTACGCAGGTCGGGCTTCTGAAGCCGGAAATAGCCTCCGTGACGGGCCTGGGACAGGTTCCGGTCATTGCCGTTGCCGGACATGACACGGCTTCCGCCATAGCTGCGGTTCCTGCTGCGGACGGCAATTTCGCCTATCTCAGCAGCGGCACGTGGAGTCTCCTCGGCATCGAGCAGGACAGGCCTGCGCTCGGTGAGGATGCAGTGAATGCGAACATCACGAATGAGGGAGGCATAGACGGCACGGTGAGATGTCTCAAGAACATCACCGGGATGTGGCTTCTGGAGCAGTGCCGGGCTTCCTGGGCTGCGGCCGGCAGGAGCTACACTTATCCTGAGCTTCAGGAGATGGCGGAGAGGGAGTCGGATTTCCCGTCGAGGATCAACCCGGATGACCCACGTTTCGCCTGCCCGAAGGATATGGATGCGGAGATCAGGGCTGCCCTTGCCGGATCCGGTCAGGTTGTCCCTGCAGATGACGCCCAGATGGTCAGCTGCATATATCGCAGTCTTGCAGACCGTTACGGCGAAGTGCTCGGGGTGCTCAGGCAGTTTGCGCGCTTCAGCATAGACCGGCTGCATGTGATAGGAGGCGGCTCCGCCAATGATTTCCTGAACCGGCTGACGGCGGAATCGACCGGCATTCCTGTGGTGGCGGGACCTGTTGAGGCCACTGCCATTGGCAATATCATGGTGCAGGCCAGGGCTGCGGGACTGGTAGGTGACAGATGGGAGATGAGGCGGATTATCGCCGGTTCATTCCCGGTCAGGGTTTTCAGGCCGTCGGCAGGATAATACATTGAAGTTGAATAAAATAAGTTCCTATTTTTGATATGAAAGAGAAATTGATCGAGAACGCTTATGAGAATGCTCGGGAGCGTTATGCCGAAATCGGCGTGGATACCGAAAAGGCCATTGCGGCCCTTCAGGACATACATATTTCCCTGCATTGCTGGCAGACGGATGATGTGACCGGATTTGAGAATGCGGATGCCCTTTCCGGAGGTATCCAGGCTACGGGCAATTACCCGGGGAAGGCCAGGAACATAGATGAGGTGAGGGCTGACATCATCGAGGCCAAGTCCCTGATTCCGGGTTCGCACAGGCTGAATCTCCATGCCATCTACGGGGATTTCGGAGGAAAGCCGGTGGACAGGGACCAGATCGGCCCGGAGCATTTCGAGAGTTGGATGCAGTGGGCGCAGGAGAACGGCATGAAGCTGGATTTCAATTCCACTTCGTTCTCGCACCCGAAGAGCGGCAATCTCTCCCTTGCCAATCCTGACAAGTCCATACGCGATTTCTGGATCGAGCATACAAAACGGTGCCGCAGGATAGCCGAGGAGATGGGACGGCGCCAGGGGGATCCGTGCATCATGAATCTATGGATTCACGACGGAAGCAAGGATTTGACTGTCAATAGGTTGAAATACAGGGAGCTGCTCCGCGACTCATTGGACGAGATATTTGCGGAGGACTACCGTAACATGAAGGACTGTATTGAGGCAAAGGTGTTCGGAATCGGCCTTGAGAGCTACACAGTGGGTTCGGCCGACTTCTATATCGCCTATGCGGCGCAGAGGCAGAAGATATTCACTCTCGACACCGGACATTATCATCCGACCGAGAATATTTACGACAAGATTTCGGCCCTTCTGCCGTTCCTGCCTGAGTTGATGCTCCACGTGAGCCGTCCGGTACGCTGGGATTCTGACCATGTGACCATCATCAATGACGAGACTCTCGAGCTGTGCAAGGAGATTGTGCGTTCCGGAGCTCTCGGAAGGGTTCATATCGGGCTGGATTATTTCGATGCCTCCATCAACAGGATCGGAGCCTATGTGATAGGTACCCGCGCGACCCAGAAATGTCTGCTCCAGGCGCTTCTCGAACCGCTTCCTGCATTGCGTGAATACGAGGCTCAGGACAAAGGCTTCCAGAGACTTGCGATGCTCGAGGAAGGCAAGGCGCTTCCGTGGGGAGCCGTCTATGATATGTTCTGCCTGAGGAACGGGGTTCCGGTCGGCGAGGACTATGTCAGGGCTGTGGAACAATATGAAAGGGACGTCACGTCCGGGAGAAGATAGTTATGGAGACAATAATCGGACTTCTCATCATCGCCGTCGGCTCTTTCTGCCAGTCGAGCAGCTATGTGCCGATAAACAAGGTTCGTGAATGGTCCTGGGAGAGCTTCTGGCTCACCCAGGGCATTTTCGCGTGGATTATATTCCCTCTGGTCGGTGCATTGCTCGCCGTGCCTTCCGGGCACAGCCTTGTCGAGCTTTATTCAGCCAATCCCGGTGACGCTCTCAAATGTATGTTCTTCGGCGCCCTCTGGGGTGTGGGAGGACTGACATTCGGACTCTCGATGCGTTATCTCGGCGTGGCTCTCGGACAGTCCATCGCTCTCGGTACCTGCGCAGGGCTCGGGACCATATTGACACCTGTCTTCACGGGCAATGCGGGCAGTCTTTCCGCAGCTGTCATAATCGGGGTTGTAGTGACTCTCGCCGGCATAGCCGTCATAGGCGTGGCCGGGGCTATGAAGTCCGCCTCCCTGTCAGAGGAGGAGAAGAAGGAGGCCGTGAAGGATTTCAATTTCACGAAAGGTATCCTGGTGGCCCTGCTGGCCGGATTCATGAGCGCCTGCTTCAGTATCGGGCTCGGCTTCGGGGAAAATCTGGCATTCGACGGGACTCCTGAGATCTTCAGGGCCCTTCCGGCCACTCTGATGGTCACGCTCGGCGGCTTCATCACGAATGCGGCCTATTGCCTGTATCAGAACAGGAAGAACCGCAGCTGGGGAGACTATGGACGCAAGGATTTGTATGTCAATAACATACTTTTCTGCTGCCTGGCCGGTCTGCTCTGGTACAGCCAGTTCTTCGGGCTAAGTCTCGGCAAGGGTTTCCTCAAGGATTCCGCCACGCTCCTGACATTCTCATGGTGTATCCTGATGGCCCTGAATGTGGTGTTCAGCAATGTCTGGGGGATTATTCTCAAGGAGTGGAAAGGTTGTTCGAGGAAGACGGTCACCGTGCTGGTCTGCGGAATCGTCATCCTCGCAATATCCAGCTTCCTCCCTGAACTCATAAAATAATATAATCAATGTAAATATTTATGGCACACAGTATTATAGATACACGTCCCGCTCTCAGGGCGGAGATTCTCAAGACAGCCGAGGCTGCCGGATATCTCTGGCAGAAAGGCTGGGCCGAAAGGAACGGCGGCAATATCACGGTGAACATCACCGAATATGTGGATGATGAGATGAGGAGTCTTCCGGCCATCTCTCCACGACGTGAGACAGGGGTTTATCTGCCTCATCTGAAAGGGTGCTGGTTTTATTGCAAGGGTACGGGAAAGCGGATGCGCGACCTTGCCCGCGAACCGATGGAGAACGGCTCCATCATCAGGATAACGGATGACTGCACCGGGTACGAAATCGTGGCCGACAATCCCGTCGCCCCGACCTCCGAGCTCCCTTCGCATCTGAGCGTGCATGATTATCTGTTGGGGAAGGGTTCGCCTTACAGGGCATCCCTGCATACTCACCCGATCGAGCTGGTGGCGATGACCCACAAGCGTGAATTCCTCGTCAAGGACGTGCTGACGAATCTGCTCTGGTCCATGATTCCCGAGACCAAGGCTTTCTGCCCGAGGGGACTCGGAATGGTACCTTATATGCTGGCCGGAAGTGTCGGTCTGGCGGAGGAGACCATTCGTGCCATAGATGATGACTATGACGTGGTTATGTGGGAGAAGCACGGAGTGTTCGCTGTGGACACGGACGTCATGAGTGCTTTCGACCAGGTGGACGTGCTGAACAAGGCTGCGCAGATTTACATGTCTGCCAGGAATATGGGATTCGAGCCGGACGGCATGACCAGTGAGCAGATGCGCGAGATTTCCGATGTCTTCGGCCTCCCCAAGTAGTATATTATTAGGTATTATTGTATATGGAAGAGAGCGAAATAAGAAAAGAACTTGAGGCGGCACGCAGGGCGGCGGCATCAGGAGAAAAGAATCTTTCCGCACGCGAGGACATCATGTGCGGCGACGTGCTGCTTGCGGAGCACAACCTCAGTGAGAACAGGAATCAATGGGAGATTGCCGGGCTTGCCCGGGAACTCATGGAGCAAGCTTCCGTCCTCGAAGGATATGATCATCTGCTCGACCGGACCCATGAAGCCCTGTCGCGGATGTCGGAATGCCTTTATGACCATCCCCGGCTCAAGCTCAAACTCCTGAAACTGTGGCTCTTGGTCGTGGACAGGATTTCAGCCATGCAGGACCACGAACTTTCCGTATATGACGATATCCTCCACGAGATAAATGTCCTCAGGCGAAACATAGACTATGCGGATGCAGGCAAGCTCGATCTGATCGAAGATGACCGGAGATTGAAACATGACCCAGTGGAGTGGACTGCCCGCTGGGAAGAGGTCATAGACGAGGCGGACAGGAAGGCGGAGGAGAATCTCGAGGAGATGCCGAGGGGAATGGGTTTCTGTCACGCTTTCTGGCACGAAAGAGCCGCCGCCCTTGCATCTCTCGGAATAGAGTGGCGCAGCCCGTCCAGGATGAATCCCGGCGTGCTTTTCGACTGAGAAAACCTTTTCATGGTCCTTGCCGGAATATCTGGTCGGTGACTGAAGGAAATATATCAAAAAAATGCGTAATTTTGTAAGTTAAAATTCATTCATCGATGATCACTTTCGGATACAACAGCAAGTTCAGCAGCATACTGCGCTCGCTTTCAGCCATCGCCATAGGTCTGGTGATGGTCATAAGCACCAATGCCACGGTCACTGTGGTTAAAATCATTGCGGCATTCCTCTTCGCTGCGGGTGTCGTATCATTCGTATACGGATATTTGAACCGCAGAAGCGGTGCCATGAGCCTGATGACGGTCAATGCGGTGGTTGATATCGTGATAGGCCTTCTGCTCTTCCTTTTCCCGACGGCAGTGGCCGGCATCATTGTTACGCTCATCGGCATTGCGATACTCTTGTTCGCCGTCCTGCAGCTTGTGGTGCTTTCAGGCACATTGTCGCTCGTAGGTATGGGCGGATTCTCGCTTGTCCTCTGCATCATTGCCCTGGTGGGCGGCATCACTTTGCTCTTCAACCCGTTCTCCGAGAGGGTGATGAGCATTCTGGCAGGAGTTTTCCTCGTGGTATACGGGATTTCTGACCTGCTTTCGATGTTCAGGGTGACCAAGGCCAAGGAGGCGTACGAAATCAAGTTCGGACAGGAAAACCGTGAGACTCAGCAGGATGGCAATGACGTGCCGGAGAGCCTTGCTGACGTGAAGGACGTGGAATACCGCAAGGAATAGCGTGAAATGATTCCTCAGGATACCGTTGACAGGATACTTGACTCCGCACAGATAGTGGATGTCATCAGCGATTTCGTCTCCCTGAAGCGCAGGGGGGCGAATTACGTCGCATGCTGTCCGTTCCACAACGAGAAGACCCC
The DNA here is from genome assembly GCA_051870055.1 of Candidatus Cryptobacteroides sp. GTDB lineage: Bacteria > Bacteroidota > Bacteroidia > Bacteroidales > UBA932 > Cryptobacteroides. The sequence continues at coordinate 11,862 of JBJEBM010000002.1, read as the reverse complement.
TTCATTCTATGTCTCTCCTGCCAAGGGCATATACAAATGCTTCGGATGCGGGAAGACCGGGACTGCGGTGGGATTCGTGATGGAGCACGAGTCGATGACCTATGTCGAGGCGTTGAAATACCTTGCGAGGAAATACGGTATCGAGGTGGTCGAGAAGGAGGAGAGCGCCGAGGAGATAGCTGCCCGGCAACGCAGCGAGAGCCTCATGCTCGTGATGGACTATACGGAGAAATTTTTCCAGGAAAGCCTGAAGTCGCCGGAAGGACGCTCCGTGGGCTATGCCTATTTCAAGTCCCGTGGGCTCGAGGACTCCACCATAGAGAAATACGGCCTGGGATGGTCTCCCAAGAAGGGTAATGCATTATCCCTCAAGGCATTGTCAGATGGATACAAGGAGGAATACCTGACGGCCACGGGAGTCAGCATCAAGCGCAATGACGGCTCTCTCGTGGACAAGTTCTACGACAGGGTGATGTTCCCGATTCATTCGGTGAGCGGAAGGGTCATTGCTTTCGGCGGAAGGACTTTATATAGTGACTACAAGTCGATGAACATCGGCAAGTATGTCAATTCCCCTGAGACGGAAATATACAACAAGAGCCGTTCCCTGTACGGGATTTATTTCGCCAAGAACGAGATTGCCCGGCAGGACAAGTGCTATCTCGTGGAGGGATACCTCGATGTGCTGTCCATGCATCAGCTCGGCATCACCAATACGGTGGCTTCCAGCGGAACGTCCCTGACAGTGGAGCAGGTACGCCTGATCAAGAAGTTCACGGACAACGTGACCATTATGTATGACGGGGATGCTGCAGGAATCCACGCGGCCCTGAGGGGTATCGGGCTCATCCTGAAGGAAGGTATGAACGTGAAGGTGGTGTTGATCCCGGACGGGGACGACCCGGACTCTTTCGCCAGGAAGCATACTCTCGAGGAGGTCAGGGATTTCATTGCTGCCAATGAGCAGGACTTCATTGACTACAGGAGCGACCAGGTCCTCGGGGAGGCGGGTAACGACCCTTTGAAAAAGGCCGAACTTATAAACGGAATAGCTGACACTGTGGCCCTGATGCCTGACCAGGTGAAGAGGGCGGTCTATGCCCAGAGCGTCAGCGCCAGGTTCAACATTGACGAGAAAATCATTTTCGCAAGAATCACTTCCACTCGTGAGAAAATGATTGAGGATGCCCTCAAGGAGGAACAGAGGCGCAGGATGAGGGAGAAGGCAGAAGGGGAGTCTGCTGGCATTCAGGGCGGTGAAATGCCTCATGAAGAGCCTGCGGAAGGTCCTGTTCAGGACAATGGCGGCATTGCAGTTTCCCGGAAGGCGAAATATGAGAATCCGCTTCTGGCTCCGTCCGAGGAGGAACTGGTCGGGCTTATCCTGAATCACGGGACATCGCCCCTGGAGTTCGAGACGGATTCGGAGTATTACAACGAAGCGGGGACAGTGACAGTGGCGGATTTCATAAGGGATGCCCTTGAGGTGGATTCCCACCGTCTGCAGAACAGCCTGCTGTGCAGGATATACGATGAGTATTTCCGCCTGTATGACAGTGATCCCGAACTCGGCCAGCAGGATATAGTATTGTCGTTCATGAACGGGCAGGACAGGGAGATGGCCGAGGAGGTGGGACAGCTGACGGAACGGAAATATCCTCTGACAGTGAAGAATTTCGCGGACTCGATGACATCAGTTCCGTCTTTCCTCGTGAGGACGGTCCCGCGTGCTATCATGGTCTATAAATCGTTGAGGGTCAGATGGCAGGAGATAATCCTGACTGAGAATCTGCAGGCCTTGAGGAAGGACGGTGAAGGCGGGATAGAGGAGCAGTTCAAGCTTCTCAGGCAGATTCAGGAAACGGCCGAACTCAGGAAGAAGATAACGGAACGCCTCGGAAGGGTACAGTGACAGAACCCGGAAGAGCGCATTGCAAGGAAATAAAAATATTCAGGAATATGGACAGAAAATTCAAAAGAACTCTTGTCACCTGTGCGTTGCCTTATGCCAACGGACCGGTGCATATCGGACATCTCGCGGGAGTGTATGTGCCTGCGGACATCTATGTCAGGTATCTGAGAATGAGGGGAGAGGACGTCCTCTATGTTTGCGGCAGCGATGAGCACGGCGTGCCAATCACCATCAAGGCCCGCCAGCAGGGCTGTACTCCGCAGGACATCGTGGACCAGTATCACAGGATTATCAAGGATTCCTTCTCGGGACTCGGGATCAATTTCGATATCTACGGGCGCACGAGTTCGGATGTGCATGACAGGAATGCCTCCGGCTTCTTCAGGAAACTTTACGATGAAGGCAAGTTCGTGACCAGGGAATCCGAGCAGTATTACGACCCTGAGGCGAAGACTTTCCTTGCCGACAGGTACATTGTCGGTACATGCCCTAAATGCGGTGCGGAGGGAGCCTACGGGGACCAGTGCGAGAAATGCGGCAGCACCCTCAGCCCGGAGGAGCTTATCAATCCTAAATCCAAGCTCAGCGGTGCGGAGCCGGTCAAGAAGAAGACCACGCACTGGTATCTGCCGCTGGACCGTTACGAGAAATGGCTGAGCGAATGGATCCTCGACGGTCACAAGGAGTGGAGGAGCAATGTCTACGGGCAGTGCAAGAGCTGGATCGACGGCGGTCTTCAGCCTCGTGCCGTGTCACGTGACCTCGACTGGGGCGTGCCTGTCCCGGTGGAAGGGGCGGAAGGCAAAGTGCTTTACGTATGGTTCGACGCTCCGATAGGCTATATATCCAACACCCAGGAGCTCCTTCCTCAGAGCTGGGAGAAATGGTGGAAGAGTGAGGACACGAAGCTCGTGCATTTCATCGGCAAGGACAATATCGTATTCCATTGCATCGTGTTCCCTTCGATGCTCAAGGCTTACGGGGACGGCTATATACTCCCTGAGAACGTGCCTGCCAACGAGTTCCTGAATCTCGAAGGAGACAAGATCTCCACATCGAAGAACTGGGCTGTCTGGGCTCACGAATATGTACGTGATTTCCCCGGCAAGGAGGACGTGATGAGGTACGTGCTCACCGCCAATGCGCCGGAGACCAAGGACAATGATTTCAGCTGGAAGGATTTCCAGGCCCGCAACAACAGCGAGCTCGTGGCCATCTTCGGCAATTTCGTGAACAGGGCGGTCGTCCTGACCCACAAATATTTCGACGGCAAGGTGCCGGCCTGCGGGGAACTGCAGGACATCGACCGTGAGGCTCTGGCTGAGATTCCGGCGCTCAAGGCTTCTCTCGAGAAGAATATCGAGGGCTATCATTTCCGCGAGGCCCTGAAGGATGCGATGTCCATCGCCCGTGTCGGCAACAAATACATTTCCGACACCGAGCCGTGGAAGGTGGCCAAGACCGATATGGAGCGTACAGGCACCATCCTGAATGTCTGCCTCCAGATCTGCGCTGACCTGGCCATCGCATTCGAGCCGTTCACTCCGTTCGCCGCTGAAAGGCTCCGCAAGATGCTCGGTGTGACGGTCAATGCCGGATATGACCACCGCCGCGGGGAGCAGGAGACGGTCAATACCTACAAGCCGGGTGAAGGTACAGCTCTCCACACCATATCTTCTGACATTCCGTCTGAAGGCGAGGCTGGAACGGAGAAATCCGTCCTCACCTGGTCTCTCCTCGGCGGGACGTCCATTCTTCCTGCCGGCCACCAGCTGAACCAGCCGGAACTCCTTTTCGCCAAGATAGAGGACGATGCCATCAATGCCCAGCTTGCACGTCTCGAGTCCATCAGGGCTGAGAGGGAGGCTGCATTGAAGGCCGAGGCCGCCAGGACCGTAACCCCTCAGAAAGACGAATGTACCTTCGAGGAGTTCGGCAAGATGGATATCCGCACCGCCACCGTCCTTGAGGCCGAGCGTGTCCCAAAGACGGACAAGCTCCTGAAGCTCAGCATTGACACCGGCATCGACAAACGTACCATAGTCTCCGGCATAGCTGAGTTCTATACCCCTGAGCAGATGGTCGGGAAGCAGATATGTATCCTCGCCAATCTCGCGCCGAGGAAGATCCGCGGCATCGAGTCCAAGGGAATGATCCTTATGGCCCGCCAGAATGACGGCAAGATGCGTTTCATCACACCTGAGGAGACGCTTTGCAACGGTGCTGAAATAGGTTGACGATATGAAGAAGATAAAGAATCCATACATAGGTCTGGAGCAGCAGGGCTACAATTGTTTCGCCTGCTGCCCGACCAATCCTTTCGGACTCAGGATGGAGTTCTATGAGGACGGCGACGACATCGTGTCCCTCTGGAATCCGGGGGACAATTATCAGGGATGGCTCAAGACGCTTCACGGCGGCATCCAGGCCACATTGATCGATGAGCTCGGTGCGTGGGTGATTTCCCGCAAGCTCCAGACATCGGGCGTGACGACCAATCTCCAGGTCAAATACCGCAATCCTATCCCTACCGGGGAAGGCGTGCAGATCGAGATCCGCGGCCATATCAGGGAGATGAAGCGCAATTTCGCATTCATCGACGTGACCATCAGCCACGACGGCAAGGTCTGCACGATGGCAGAGCTCACCTATTTCTGTTTCACCAAGGAAAAAGCCGCCAGCGACTATTTCTTCACCGGCTGCGAGCTGGAAGACTGACAGGCGTAATATATGAGAAATGTCCGTATCATCCTGATCCTGGCTTTCGTCACAGTCCTCCAGACCGTGGCGGATGCAAGGACGTATCATTACTATTCAGACTCTCTCCGTCTGGATTTCAATGTATGCAGGAGACAGGATGCGGATGATTTCACCGGCGTGCTTTACGACATCAGCGGTGGAGACCACTCACAGAGGGAGATACTTCTGAACTGGGATTCGTCATTGGGACGGGCAAGGCTTCTGGTCGTCAACGGCCGGAATATAAATACATTTGACATTGACAGTCTGTCCTGGCCGCGCAGCCCGGAGAAGGTGAAAGTCTCGACGGTCATCTATTTCCGTACAGACAAGGCGGTCATCGGGATAGAGGACAGGAAAGTCATCATTGACAGGCTCGGGCTCTCGCTGAACGTGGGCTATGACATATCCGTACTTCCGGAATTGTCCAGAAGGCCCGACCCGAATATTCCCGCCCTTGTCGAATATTCGGATATGGTCAGGAGCGAGTCTTCCGACAACCAGAGGCACCGGGTGTGGATCTGGCTTGCCGGAATATGCCTTGTGAACATTATCCTTTCCATAGCCGTGGTCTTCCGCCAGAGATCGAAACGGCGGGACTGGAAGGAGGGTATTACGGAACAGCAGCGTACCTCCTCGTCCTTCACTCTTCGTCCTCTGCCATCCAGGTCGGCAATCCTGCTGTTCGGAGGCTTCCGGGTATATGATTCAGAAGGGGAGGATATCACGAGGCTGTTCTCACCTATGCTCAAAGAACTCCTCGTCCTCATTTTGATATATTCGGCGGACAAGGGAATCACCTCCACGGGGTTGAAAGATGAACTCTGGCCGGACAAGGACCTGAAAAGCGCCCGGAACAACAGGGCGGTGTATATGCGCAAGCTCAGGGACATCCTGGTCAGGGTGGGCTCGTTCAGCCTTGACACGGATTCCGGATACTGGCTTTTCAAGACCGGAGATATCTTCGTGGATTATCTGGAATTCAGGAAGTTGAAGAATACGGCTATGGACGATTCCTCCGCCTCTGAGATGATGACGGTGGTGCAGAGAGGTTCGCTTCTGCCGGAAATGGATTCTCCGTGGCTCGACCCGTTCAAGTCGGATGCGGCCGATATGGTCATAGACGTGCTCGGCAAGGCCGCCTCCGGGCAGGATTGCGAGAAGAAGACGGAATTCGCTCTCCTTCTGGCCGAGACGATGGAGCATTTCGATGACCTGAACGAGAAAGCCCTGCATCTGAAATGCAGAGCCTATGTCCTATCCGGACGCCATTCGTCCGCCAAGACCGCCTATGATCTTTTCGTGCAGCGCTACAAGGAAATATATGGAAGCAGCTTCCAATATGATTTCAGCCAGCTGATCAACACTCCGTCCGACGTTATGTGATCATATCAGCGTATATCCGTTGAAGATCAACAGGAACGCCAGGACTGAAAGGACCGGGGCGATGTTCCTCTTGACGATCTCGAATGTAGATACCCCTCCAATTTCGGAAATTGCGATCACAACTCCCGCGATAGGGGAGACAGAACGTCCGATGCTGGCAGACAGCTGCATCGGCAATATCATATTGATTGGTGCCGCCCCTATTATGGACGCAATGTCCGGCATCAGCGGGCTGAAGGAGAAGAAGACGGCATTGCCGCTTCCTGTCACCATCGCCGTCAAGAAGATAGACAAGGTCATCACCAGCACGACAGCCTGTCCCGGCAGTCCGATGCCGGTTGACGCTCTTATGATTGCCTCCAGATAACCGAGACTTATGAGGCCTTTCGAGAAGATCTCCGCACAGACGATCAGGGTGATGATGCTGGCGAACGTCTGCCCCATACCTTCCCAGAAAGACTTGAGCGAATTGAACATCCTTTCGAAACTGCGGGTCCTCGTTAGGTCGAAGATCATTGCGACGAACAGCGAGACAAGCACTGACACGATGATGTCCAGCTCGATGGAGAATCCGAGAAGGTTCCCGGTATAATTGGAGAAAAACACCAGGAGAAGGAGCGGCAGGACCGGAAGAATCGCGAAAATGTCCCCCGGAGCGCCTGAAATGGCTTCCGCCTCAAGTATGTTGTCGGGATTCCCGCCGGAGGTGGTGAGATTGTCCTTCCGGTCGAACCATTTGCTCGAGAAATAGAACACCGCCATCAGCAGGATGGTCAGCGGGACTACGTATTCCAGCTGGTAGTCAATGAAATAATGCAGCCTGTTGATTCTCGACAACGATGCTGCCTGCATTGAATTGGCAGATCCGGGTCCGATGTCGAAGACGGTGCACAATGTGATGGCGGACACGGCCGTCGGCTTGGATATCCCCATCCTGGACATCAGTGGGAGAATGGTTCCGGCCAGCAGGAACGCCAGTCCCGTCGCGCTCGGAATACAGATGAATAGGATCTGCCCGATGGGAATCAGGGCGGTGGCCGCGATATACGGATGACGGTGCAGCAGGGAGAGCGGACGTGTCGAGACTATTGCGAGCGCCTCGCTTGCCTTTATTTTCCGCATATATGCCACATAACCTCCGATTGCCAGGATCATCAGGCCTCCATTGACGAGGTTTGTCGAGAATGACTCGCTTATTGCCTTGAAAATGTCGAAGAACGCCGATCCTGTGCTTTCCCCGATCTCCGGGGATGCGAGTCCGGCCAGATGCGCAAGACCCAGCATCAGTATCCCGGAGACAAGCAGCACTCCCTGGGGGCTGAACCGTTTCCATAACATATATGCTGTCAGCGCAAGTATTTCCAACGCTATGATGATTCCGATGTATAGCATACAGACGTGCAGATTCTGACTGCAAATATAGCCATTATCGTAATTTTTTCGCCCTATTAATAGCTTTGTTCACCATTTCTTTAATCGGTATGTTATGTCCTGGAAGATATATTTGCTGAAAAACCACATCAATAACGCATGAGAAACAGGTTGTTTACTGTGACTGCGGTGCTTATGGCCGCTTCCGTTTTCTCCGGGACGGATGTCTTCGGAGAGGGGATCTTCCACAGAGGGGAAGGTTCATACGAGTATTCCGGTTACGGGCCTCTTGCACAGAGCCCGGTCACATTGTATTATTACATTCCTGAGTCCGGGGACGTGACGGTGATGCCGATACTGTTCTCGATGCACGGGACCAAGAGACGCGGAAGCGAAGCCAGGGATTATTGGAAAGACTTCGCGGAGCATTACGGGTTCATTGTCCTGAGCCCTGAATTCAGCAAGAAGTATTACGACATCAATGCCTACAATTACGGCAATGTCATGCGGACGTCCGGGGAGTTCTCTCCCAATCCGCAGGAACAATGGACTTACAATGTGATAGAGGCTGTATTCGACTTTTTCAAGAGCGAGACCGGCAATCTTAGTGACAGATATGATATCTGGGGGCATTCCGCCGGGGGCCAGTTCGTCCACAGGTTCCTGCTCTGCATGCCTCAGGCGAGAGTGCACAGGGCTGTGGCCGCCAATCCCGGGACCTGGACGATGGTCATCGGGGAGGATTCCGGTTATGGATATGGCTGGCCGTATTCCATCAGGGGGACTATGTTCGACAGCGAGGAATATCTCAGGCCGTTCTTCGCCAGGGAGTTCTATGTGACGGTAGGAGACAGGGACATAGATACTGAAAGTCCTGATTTTCCGAAATATCCGGAGGCTATGGCCCAGGGCCCGACACGTTACGCGAGAGGAAAATATTTCTATAAGGAGGCGAGGCGCACGGCGCTTTCAAGGGGATATCCGATAAACTGGTGCCAGTCCGTTGTCAAGGGCGCATCCCATTCCTCCAGGATGATGATATACGGCAGCCGCAGGAAGATTGACGGCAAGCTGGTGTATGATATCGGGGATATCACGCACACTGCGGCCTTCTGGCTGCTGTACGGTGACAGGTTTGATATTAAATAGGATTCAATATGGTAAGATCACAATCAATGTTCAGGCAGCCGGCGGTTCTGGCTCTGATCACGGGCCTGGCCCTGCTTCTCTCCGGATTCCGGGCGGACGCACAGCAGATCGGCGGCAAGATGCTGATTCAAGGCAAGGTCGTCGATGAAGAGAACATCCCGATAGCCGGTGTCTCCGTAATCGTTCCGATGTCTGCCATCGGAGCCGTCACGGATGTAGAAGGACTATATTCCATCGAAGTGCCGAAAACTGCCAAGGTCCTGGAGTTCTCTTTCCTGGGCCTCAAGACCCAGCAGGTGCAGATCAACTCGCGGTCGCTTATCAATGTGGTGATGTATGACGACGCCGAGGTGATTGAGTCCGTTGTGGTGACCGGTTACGGAAACATCGCCCGGGAATCTTATACGGGATCCGCAAGCGTGATGTCATCAGGCAAGATCGGGGACCGTGCCGTGTCTTCTGTGGAAAATGTCCTGAGGGGCAATGTGGCAGGAGCCATCGTATCCACCACCGGACAGCCGGGAGAGACCAGCGAGGTCCGTCTCCGCGGTGTCGGGTCGATGAACGCCAGCAACCAGCCGTTGTATGTGGTGGACGGTGTAATCTGGGACCTGGACAATGTCTCAGGTACCGATATGTCCGCCAACAATCCTCTGAATGCTCTCAACCCGTCAGATATCGAGAGCGCGACCATCCTCAAAGATGCTGCCTCCGCTTCTCTATACGGGTCGAGAGGAGCCAACGGCGTCATAGTCATCACGACGAAGAAAGGAGAGAAGAGCGACAAGGTCTCCATCAATCTCTCGCTCCAGGGTGGAATCTCGATGATGCAGAGATGTCCTGATCTCGTCAGCGGACGGGAATTCGCCGACCTGTGGGTGGAAGGAAAGATGCACGCCAATATCCGTAATGAGATGCTCAAGCAGAGCGGAGCGTCCTCCATTCCGCAGGAAGATCTGATCGCGGTGCTGAAAGAACTCTATCTCGACAAGGATGGATATACGTATAATGGATTGAATTTCAATGAATACCAGAAAATAGCCAGGCAGCAGTTCAACGCCCTGTTCCAGATGCCTGCTGGGAACGGCACCTACCGGACCTACGACTATTTCGGAGACGATTACGACAAGCTGCCGGATACCGACTGGTATGACGAGATAAGCAGGGTCGCCCCTTTCATGAAAGGCAATCTTTCAGTTTCAGGAGGCAGCAAGTCCCTGACTTATTATGCATCTCTGGAATATTACGACCAGCAGGGAATCATCCTGAACAGCAAACTCCAGCGTGAGGCTATAAGGATCAAGCTCTCTTCAGATGACACCAGGAAGTTCCTGAACTGGGGCCTCAATTCATACATCTCCAATTCGGTTCAGACCGGTCCTATGACAGGCGGCACATCTTACAGTACGCCTATGTATGCTGCGCTCCGTCTCCCGTCGGTCATCCCGGCTTTCCTGGAGGATGGCTCATACAATTTCGCGTTCCCTTCCAACATATTGAACACCAATCATAATCCGGTGGCGAGCGCGAAGGAGAACGAGAACCGCAAGCCTCAGTTGAACATCACCGTGTCCGGAAATGTGAGGCTGAATTTCGCAAAATGGCTCTATCTCACGTCCAACGCCTCGGTGTATTATCTGGGCTTGCGGCGCAAGACATATTATGACAGCACTTTCGGTTCCGGTTATCAATACGGAGGTCTGCTCACCGAGCGTAATGTGAACAGGGCCAAGATCGCCAACACCACGATGCTGTTCTTCGACAAGACATTCAATAAACACCACAAGGTCGGAGTGTCCGCCGGAATCGAGCTCGAGAAACTCGATTATAAATACAATCAGACCACGGTGTCAAACTTTATCAATGACGAGTCATCCCATCTGTCCGACGGCTCCGTCATCACGGACTGGGACGGAGGAGGCTACGGCTATTCCCAGTTCTCGGTCATCACCAAGGCCGACTACTCTTGGCGCAGCAGGTATTATATTTCCGGCTCATTCCGTCAGGACAGGTCATCGCGTTTCTCCAAGGAGAACAGGACCGGCAATTTCTGGTCCGCCTCCGGAGCCTGGAGAATATCCAAGGAGAACTTCTGGAAAAACCTTCTGCAGGTGGTGAACACCTTGAAGATAAAGGGCAGCTACGGAATCAACGGAAACCTTCCGTCCAGCTGGTACAATACCAATCTATATGCACCGGTCAGCAATGCGGACGCACCGGGAGCGTATCTCTCTTCAGTCGCGTATGATGGTCTGACCTGGGAGGAGAACGCCATCTGGAACGTGGGCATAGATGCAGGTTTCCTCCACGACAGGATCAGGCTCTCGGCGGAATATTACAGACGTAAGACCAAGAACCTGCTGATTGACCTTCCTGTGTCCAACACATCCGGCTTCTCCTACAAGCTTCAGAACATATCTTCTGCCGGCATCGACAACCAGGGAGTAGAGATCGAACTGAACACGTCATTGGTGGAGACTCCGGTCTGGAACTGGACTTTCAGCGCCAATATCGCCACCCTCCGTGCCCGCTATTTCGGACTGCCTGAGTCATATATCGACAGCCGCCAGAGACAGATAATAGCAAACGGCTACAGTCCCAACACCTGGTGGCTCAGGGAGTTCGCCGGCATTGACGAAGAGACCGGACGCCAGATGTACTGGAAATACAATGAGGACGGGACCCGTGAGAAAGTCACAAGCACGAGCGGCTTGGAATACAGGCCTGTAGGCAAACAGGGCATCCCGAAATACACCGGAGGATTCTCCACCTCGCTTTCATACAGAAGACTGGAGGCCTCCGCCCTGTTCTCCTTCGCAGGCGGATTCTACATCTACGACCGTCAGGCCGCATATACCGAAGACGATGGCAATCAGCTCGGCTCAGTGTCCGTGAACCAGCTGGACAGGTGGACACCTCTCCATACTGACGCTACCGCTCCGCTGCGTATCGAAGGCTATTCTTCACAGTCGAGGACTACCCGTTTCCTCAAGAAAGGAGACTATCTGAAGCTGAGGAACATCTCTCTCAGCTATACTCTTCCGGACCGCTGGCTGCGTCCTTACGGTATCAGGAAGACGAGATTCTTCGTCCAGGCCGAGAACCTGTGGGTCCTCACGAAGATCAAGGACTACGACCCTGAACTTTCAATCGACGGCTATAGGAATTATGACACATATCCTTTCGCCGTCACGATCACCGGAGGCGTCTCGCTGAATTTCTGATGAAGAGTGTGAACCCGAAATTATTGACAATATGAAACACCCATGACTTTTTCAAGCCGTCCACGAGAATGAAAATGGATA
>JBJEBM010000001.1:0-27031 GCA_051870055.1 Candidatus Cryptobacteroides sp. | reverse complement strand
GCCTCTTTATCAAATATTTTCGAAAAAATTCTCAAATTAATGTGTCAAACTCCCGAGGCCATATCATGTGTCGGTTAAAGTTCTCAAAAGTACAATTTATTTTGGATTTTCCCAAGTTCCAGGCTTGAAATCAAAAATTAATTCATATATTTGTGTTCTGAAATCATTAACAGTTCAGACGCTATGATGAAGACAGGAACATATATATTCTTCTCCGGCTTTCCGGTGGCGTCTCTGTTTTTGACAATTAGTTGATTATTGGCCGTTCCCGTTAAGGGATGGCCGTTTTTTTTATTATTACTCTTAAATGGAAAAAAAACTTCGAGCCACACTCCGTCTGAAGAACGGAATGGAACTTAGAGGATGGTCTTTTGGCTACGACAAACCTTGCGACGGAGAGGTAGTCTTCTCCACGGCAATGGTGGGCTATCCGGAGAGTCTTACTGACCCGTCTTATTCAGGCCAGATTCTCTGTGTCACCTATCCTATCATAGGTAATTACGGAGTCCCTGACGAGGGCACGGACAATTACGGGATTTCAACGAACTTCGAGTCGGAGAAAATCTGGGTCAGGGGCCTCGTGATTTCAGAGTATTCATTCCAGTACAGTCACTGGGATGCGGTCAAGAGTCTTGACCAGTGGCTCAAGGAACAGAAGATACCTGGCATTTATGGTATTGATACAAGGGAACTTACGAAAGTCCTCAGGGAGAACGGCTCGATGCTCGGCGTGATTGTTCCGGATGGGGAGACCGCTCCGGAGCCGGCAGATGTCCACGACCCGAACCTCGACAACCAGATTGACATTGTCAGCTGCAAGGAAGTGATCCGTTACGGTTCGGGCGAAAAGAAAGTGGTGCTCGTGGACTGCGGTGTCAAGCACAATATCCTCCGGTGTTTCGTTGACCGCGGCGTGGAACTTATCCGTGTTCCGTGGGACTACGATTTCCTGAGTCTTGATTACGACGGACTTTTCATTTCCAACGGCCCGGGCAACCCTGAGTTCTGCCAGATCACGGTCGAGAGACTTCGCAAGGCTCTCCAGGGCGACAAGCCGATTTTCGGAATCTGTATGGGCAACCAGCTGCTTTCACGCGCTGCCGGTGCCTCCACATATAAATTGAAGTACGGGCACAGAAGCCACAACCAGCCTGTCAGGATGCTGGGCACGAACAAGTGTTTCATCACTTCCCAGAACCACGGATATGCTGTGGACCCGTCAGCTCTCGGCCCGGACTGGGAACCGTGGTTTGTCAATATGAATGACGGGACCAACGAGGGCATCCGCCACAAGTCCAAACCGTTCTGCTCAGTGCAGTTCCATCCTGAAGCCTCAAGTGGTCCTACAGATACGGAGTTCCTCTTCGACGAGTTCATCAGCAAATTGTAGGACAAGAAAAAATTTTGTAAGTATGAAAAACCCTAATATAAAGAAAGTCCTCATCCTGGGTTCAGGAGCATTGAAAATCGGTCAGGCCGGAGAATTCGACTATTCCGGCTCTCAGGCACTTAAAGCGTTGATGGAAGAGGGGATAGAGACTGTCCTCATCAATCCTAACATAGCTACGGTCCAGACCTCTGAAGGTGTGGCTGACAAGATATACTTCCTGCCTGTGACCCCTTATTTCGTAGAGAAGGTCATTGCGAAGGAGCGTCCGCAGGGCATCCTCCTGTCTTTCGGAGGCCAGACCGCGCTTAACTGCGGAGTTGACCTTTATGAGAGAGGTGTCCTTGAAAAATATGCGGTAGAGGTGCTCGGAACGCCGGTCCAGGCGATTATGGACACGGAAGACCGCGAACTGTTCGTGAAGAAGCTCGACGAGATTGACGTGAAGACCATCAAGTCACATCCTGCCGAGAATATGGAGGAGGCCAAGGCTGCGGCCCATGAGCTCGGCTACCCTCTGATTGTCCGTGCCGCATATGCTCTCGGCGGTCTCGGCTCCGGTTTCTGCGAGAATGACGAACAGCTTGAGGAACTCTGCACAAAAGCATTCTCGTTCTCTCCACAAGTCCTTGTCGAGAAATCCCTCAAGGGATGGAAAGAGATTGAGTATGAGGTGGTAAGGGACAAATATGACAATTGCATCACAGTCTGCAATATGGAGAATTTCGACCCTCTCGGCATCCATACCGGAGAGAGTATCGTTGTTGCCCCTTCCCAGACTTTGACCAACAAAGACTATTATTTCCTGCGTGAGCTCTCCATCCGCATTGTGCGCCATATCGGCATCGTAGGAGAGTGCAACGTGCAGTATGCATACGACCCTAACGCTATGGATTACAGGGTGATAGAGGTGAATGCGAGACTTTCGCGCTCATCGGCCCTCGCATCCAAGGCGACTGGCTATCCGTTAGCTTTCGTGGCTGCCAAACTCGGTCTCGGCTACGGTCTTTTCGACCTGAAGAACTCCGTCACCAAGACCACGCCTGCGTTCTTCGAACCGGCTCTTGACTACATTGTCTGCAAGATTCCTCGCTGGGACCTCTCAAAGTTCCACGGGGTGTCAAGGAAAATCGGCTCAAGTATGAAGAGTGTCGGAGAGGTTATGTCCATCGGACGCTCATTCGAGGAGGCTATCCAGAAGGGTCTCAGGATGATCGGTCAGGGGGCGCACGGTTTCGTGGGCAACAAGGAGTTCCACGTGGCTGATATCGACGAGGCTCTCAAAGAGCCTACCGACAAGCGTATATTCGTGATTTCCAAGGCGATGAGGGCCGGCTATACAGTTGACCAGATTCACAGCCTGACCAAGATTGACAGGTGGTTCCTCGACAAACTTTCCAATATAGTCGAGACCTACAATAAGATGCACGGCTATGACTCGCTTCAGGATATGCCGGATGACCTTCTCCGCCAGGCCAAATGCCAGGGCTTTTCCGATTTCCAGATCCAGCGGGCGGTGTTCAAGGACAAAGGGCCGTCATATGCCAACCAGGATCTTGTGAGGGAATACAGGAAATCCAAAGGTATTGTCCCGGTAGTCAAGCAGATAGATACTCTTGCCGCGGAGTTCCCGGCTGCCACCAACTATCTGTATCTAACTTATAACGGAGTATATAACGACATCAGATTCGAGGGCGACAGCAAGTCTGTGGTAGTTCTCGGCTCTGGTGCATACAGGATAGGAAGCTCTGTGGAATTTGACTGGTGCTCGGTCAACTGCATCGAGACAATCCGCAAGGAAGGTTACAGGGGAGTTCTGATAAATTACAATCCTGAAACCGTTTCCACTGATTACGATATGTGCGACAGGCTCTATTTCGACGAGCTCACATTCGAGAGAGTGATGGACATCATCGAGATGGAGAACCCGCACGGAGTGGTGGTTTCGGTGGGAGGCCAGATTCCTAACAACTTGGCTCTCAGACTCGCCCGTGCAAAAGTCCCGATTCTTGGAACCAAGGCCCAGGACATTGACAAGGCAGAGGACCGCAACAAGTTCTCCAGCATTGTGGACTCTCTCGGCGTTGACCAGCCGGAGTGGAGTGAGCTTACGACAATGGACGATGTGGACAGGTTCATCAGCAAAGTCGGCTTCCCGGTTCTCGTCCGTCCTTCATACGTGCTCTCGGGCGCGGCGATGAATGTCTGCTACGACAATGACCAGCTGCGCAGATTCCTCTCGCTTGCTTCTGATGTCTCCAAGGAGCATCCGGTGGTGATAAGCAAGTTTATGGACAGGTGCAAGGAAATTGAGTTTGATGCAGTTGCGGACGCGGGTGAGGTTCTTGCCTATGCTATCTCCGAGCATATCGAGTATGCCGGGGTGCATTCAGGTGACGCCACAATCCAGTTCCCTCCGCAGAAGCTTTATGTCGAGACGGTAAGGCGGATCAAGAAGATTGCCCGCCAGATTGCGATGGCGCTCCAGATTTCAGGACCTTTCAATATCCAGTTCCTCGCCAAGGAAAACCAGATCAAGGTAATCGAGTGCAACCTCAGGGCTTCAAGAAGTTTCCCGTTTGTTTCAAAGGTATTGAAAATCAACTTCATAGAGCTTGCGACCAAAGTTATGCTCGGAATGCATCCGGCTGCTCCGCAGAAGAGCGCATTCGACCTCGACTATGTGGGCGTCAAGTCATCCCAGTTCTCTTTCGCTCGTCTTGAGGAGGCTGACCCGATGCTCGGAGTGGATATGTCCTCTACCGGTGAGGTGGGATGTATTGGAGACAATCTGGACGAGGCTCTTCTCAAGTCTGTCCTTTCTGTCGGCAACACGATTCCGAAGAAGAAGATTCTGCTCTCTACCGGAGACCCGCTCCAGAAGGCCGATATGCTGCGTGCCTGCAAGATTTTGGTGGAGAACGGATATGAGCTTTACGCTACCGGCGGAACATATAAGTATTTCATTGAGAACAGCATACCTTGTCAGCGTGTGCTCTGGCCGAGCGAGTGTGACAACCCTAATTTCAAGGGACGTTTCACTCCGGCCATCGATATGATACGCAACAAGGAAGTCGAGCTTGTGATAAATATTCCGAAGAATTTCACGGGCGAGGAGCTTTCCA
The DNA here is from genome assembly GCA_051870055.1 of Candidatus Cryptobacteroides sp. Taxonomy (GTDB): domain Bacteria; phylum Bacteroidota; class Bacteroidia; order Bacteroidales; family UBA932; genus Cryptobacteroides. Next base: position 22,519 of record JBJEBM010000001.1, on the reverse strand, counting down.
ACGGATATTATATCCGCAGGGCCGCCATTGACTTTAACATTCCGCTGTTCACAAATGCCCGTCTTGCCGTGGCCTTCATCCGCGCGTTCTGCTCTATGAGCCTTGATGACATCCAGATAAAGTCCTGGGACGAGTATTGATTAACTTGACAAAAATTGTGTATATTTACGCAGTTAATAACATTACGATATGGCGGAACTTTCAAATATTGTCTCACGCTTCGGAATCGAAGGTGAAGTTGTCAGCATCGAGCCGCTCGGAAGCGGACTGATCAATGATACTTACAAGGTTGCCACAGCTGGCGACGCTCCCGACTATGTGCTTCAGCGTATCAACAATGCGATTTTCAAGGATGTTGCCCTTCTTCAGGGAAATATCGAGGCTGTCACCGGCCACATAAGGGCCAAACTTGAGGCTGCAGGAGAATCAGACATTGACCGTAAAGTATTGAGGTTCATCAAGGTGAAAGACACCGGCTTTACTTATCTTGAAGATGAGGGGAAATTCTGGCGTGTGTCGGTTTTCATCCCTGATGCCTATACATACGAGACTGTCAATCCTGAGTATTCATACTGTGCCGGCAAGGCTTTCGGCAATTTCGAGGCCATGCTTGCTGACATTCCGGACACTCTCGGCGAAACAATCCCGGATTTCCACAATATGGAACTTCGCCTGTCCCAGTTGATTGAGGCGGTTGAGAACGACGCTGCAGGCCGAATTGACGGCAAGGAGGACGGCGTTCCGAATCCGGATGACCCAGACCACAGCCAGGAGGTTCTCGATATGCTTGAGGATATTGACACATACGGCGTGGAGATGTGCAAAGCCGAGAGGCTTCACAGGGACGGCGTCCTTCCGAAACGTATCTGCCATTGCGATACCAAGGTGAACAACATGATGTTTGACCGTGACGGCAACATCCTCTGTGTCATTGATTTGGATACTGTTATGCCAAGTTTTGTCTTCTCGGATTTCGGAGACTTCCTGCGTACAGCCGCTAACACTGCTCCGGAGGATGAACCGGATGTGGAGAAGATTCATTTCAATATGGAGATTTTCAAGGCATTCGCCAAGGGATATATCGAGTCAGCGGGCTGTTTCCTGACCGATGTCGAGAGGGAGAACCTGCCTTATGCTGCGTGTATGTTCCCGTTTATGCAGGCGGTGCGTTTCCTTGCCGACTATATCAACGGAGATACCTATTACAAGACTAAATATATAGACCACAACTTCGTACGTGCCCGTGCGCAGATGACATTGTTCCACAGCGCTCTGGAAAAAGTTGACGAGATGAAGAGTTTTATAGACAGTCTGTAATTCCTAAGATTGTCCGGCCTTTTCAAGGTCTTGATTTTCAATGGCTTCGTTCCTCCTGGCATTGTCCACGCTGGCACGGAGCCATATTAGCAATTGTCCGCTGTAATAAGGAATCATAATGAGCGCGCAGCTGTATTCCACCGGTGCGACGAATTTGTTCCAGGCGAGAATCATATCGGAGAAGAGGAACAGCAGCGCACCGAGAGTGAAAACGAAGTCCCGCTGAATTACGGCGGTCCCCACCATTATGCTGATAAGGCCTGAATACACTCCGCATCCTATACGCAGCACTCCTGCAGGCACATCCGGCAATATGAACGAGATTGCCACCGATATGAAGACAAGAGTGACGGAAGCGGACACGCAGAATGTCACTATTCTTTTCAGCCTCAATTCATTGAACTTGTCCGCTGTTTCTTTTGACACAATCTTCATATTCGATGCGTTCACTTTGGACTCGGACTTGAATCTCATCGAGAAATAATAGATGAACATTCCGTGCGCTATTGCGAAGCATATCATCTGGCCGATGAAACTTCCGTAGGCTCCCATAAAGTCCCCGGCGAATGAGAACAGCATCGCCACCGCAACCGGCCAGGCAACCAGAAAGGCTCCGGCTATGGTCAGCGTGAGCAGAGGCCAGGCAATCCGGTATTCGGCTATAAAGTCCGGAAGGAATGACTTCATATCATTTGACGGGAAGAAATATGCTATTACCAGCACTGTGAATATTATTACAGTGGTGGCGAGCTGCTTGTTGCTCTTTACAAGTTCGATTGCGGTCTTATCTGAGTTCATATCCTCAAATTTAAATATTATTTGTCTAAAAATACTTTTTTGTGCTCTAAATTTTTCAAAAATTCTTTCTTTAGGTAGAATTTTATTGTTCTTTTGTCGAATAGATAGTAATTTTGCCCAGCTTTTTAGAGGAATAAAGTATTAAATAATATGTTCAATATCGAAGGTAAAAACGTGCTGATTACCGGTGGAGCATCCGGAATCGGCAAGATTATGGGACGTATCTGTCTCGAAAAGGGCGCCGGGAAACTGATTGTCTGGGATATCAACGAGGTCAATATGGCGGCAGCCAAAGAAGAACTTGGGAAAACCGTGCGTCCGGATGGCACCGCTTCTGAAGGCCGTGTGCTCGTCTATAAAGTGAATGTGGCTGACAATGAGAATATTGCGTCCGCATATTCGGCTGTCAAGAATGATGCCGGTGACATTGACCTGCTTATCAACTGCGCCGGAATTGTAAAGGGCAACAACACATTCGACCAGCAGACTGAGAAGGATATCAGGTTGACTATGGACATCAATGCCACCGCCCCGATGCTTGTGGCATTGAGCATTCTTCCGGATATGATCAAGCGTGACAACGGTCATATATGCAATATCGCATCTGCCGCCGGTATGCTTGGCGTGCCGAAACTTTCTGTATATGTGGCAAGCAAGTGGGCTGTAGTGGGCTGGACCGAGTCTATGCGCATAGAACTGAAGCAGATGCGCAGCAAAGTGAAAGTCACTACTGTGGCGCCTTATTTTATAAATACCGGTATGTTTGATGGTGTCAATTCAAAAGTTTTTCCTATATTGAAGCCGGAAAAGACTGCTGCGAAGATTATCCGCGCAATTGAAAAGGAGAAGGACTTCAGGGGAATACCGTTCCCTTACCATTTCATCCGCATCTGGCAGGGTATTCTTCCGAACGCACTTTTCGACATTATCTTCGGAAAATGGTTCGGCGTATATTCGGTTATGGACCATTTCACCGGCAGAAAATAACAATTAATGTAATTTTAATTTTATTATGCCGTCATTGGAAAACACGACACAGGAGCGGATCAAGGAACTGCGCGCGAAACAGGACCGTTATTTCAGGTCAGGCGCCACCCTTGACGTCAGGACGAGAAAAAGACATCTGGAAGAATTCAAGGCAGCGGTCCTCAAATGGGAGAAGCCTCTTTGCGAGGCATTGTGGACTGACCTGCACAAGTCATACGAGGAGGCTTATCTGACCGAGATAAGCATTCTTCTCGGCGAGATCGAGACACATATCCGCAAGATAGGGAAGTGGACCAGGCCTGAACGCAGGTGCACTCCTCTCAAGCTTTTCCCGTCCTCCAGCCGCATCATCACCGAGCCGCTCGGCAACGCCCTGATTATCGCTCCGTGGAACTATCCTGTGCAGCTTCTCCTGACTCCGCTGGTGGGGGCCATTTCATCGGGCTGCACCGCGATGCTGAAGCCGTCGCCGTATGTTCCGTCGGTTTCCAGGGTGGTGGAACAGATGATAGCGGATACATTCGAAGAGGACTATATCGCTGTCACCCAGGGCAACAGGGTGGTCAACGGCCAGTTGCTTGAGGAACGTTGGGATATCATTTTCTTCACCGGAAGTCCGTCTCTCGGAAGGCTTGTGATGACGGCGGCCGCCAAAAATCTCACCCCCGTCGTGCTGGAACTTGGAGGAAAGAGTCCTTGTATTGTGGACAAGGATGCGGACATCAATGTGGCCGCAAAACGAATAGCCTGGGGCAAGAGCCTGAATGCCGGCCAGACCTGTATTGCGCCTGATTATCTGATGCTTCATGAAAGTGTCAAGGACAGATTCCTTGAGGAATTGGGGAAACAGTTCAAGACGCTTCTTGGAGAAGACCCCCGGAATACGAAGCATTTCGTCCGTATTGTGAATGACAAGGCATTCGACAGGCTGGAGAGTTATCTTGCTGACGGCCGGATTGTTTTCGGCGGACATACTGACAAGTCAGAGCGGTATTTCGAGCCAACAGTTCTCGACGGCGTAAGCCCTGACGCTCCTGTGATGCAGGAGGAGATTTTCGGCCCGATTTTCCCTGTCCTGACTTTCAGGGATATTGACGAGGTGATTTCGTTCGTAACATCCAGGGAGAAGCCTCTTGCCCTGTATTATTTTGGAGGACAGGGGGACAAGGTTCTCAAGCATACATCTTCTGGAGGATCCTGCATCAATGACACGATTATGCATATCGCCAATGAGAATGTTCCTTTCGGTGGCGTCGGAATGTCCGGAATGGGAAGTTACCACAACAAACTGAGTTTCGACGCGTTCTCACATCGCCGTGCGGTCATCAAGACTCCTGTATGGCTTGATATGCCTTTCCGCTATATGCCTTACGGAATGTTCAATCTTGTCAAGAAACTCCTTTAGGAAACCGCTTCCATAATCAACATAGCCTGTGAAAATCAATAGATTACTGCTGATTGCAATTCTGCCGTACATCCTTTCCTGCACCAATGTCAAGATGCCGGAATCGATTGCCTTGGCCGAGTCTTCCCTGCGTTCCGCTCCGGACAGTGCGCTGAACATTCTCCGTGGCTGTGATGACGTCCGGAACGGCAACCGTTACCAGAGGGCGACCTGGTGTCTCCTGAATGTGTGGGCAGGTTACAATGCATACAGTTCCGACCTCTCTTTAGGACAGCTGGACACAGCCTGCTCGTATTTCTTTTCTAAGGGCACGCATCTCCGCAAAGCACAGGCTCATTATCTCAGAGGCGCTGTGAGACAGGAACTGAAGGACGGTTCTGAACCTGAATGGGTGGATGACTTCCTTCGGGGTTGCCGGGAGGCAGACAAGTGCGCTGACCCGTACATCACCACACTCGTTTACAACCGATATGGAATCGAGATGAACAACAGGCGCTGGTATGACGAGGCTATACCTGCTCTGGAAAAATCTGTCGAGGCTGCAGCCAAGGCCAAAATGTACGGTTTCCAGGTCACTGCATTGATAAATCTTTCCCATTCCCATCTTTTTATCGGTGACAGGAACAAAGACTGGAGCAAGGCAACTGAATATGCAATGCAGGCCTGCAAGGTTGCGGAGGAGAACTCCAGCAGGGACAGCCGTGCAAGGGCGCTGATGGCACTCTCCGCTTGCTACAACCGTTCAGGAGATTTCGAGCGGGCTCTTGAGTCTTCTGTCGAGGCTGTCAGGATCCAGGAGGCTCTTGTCAGTGAAGGAGCCAGGAAGGAAAGGGTGAGATACAATACTTTGGCTGATGCATACCGAAAGGTAGGAAATGCCGATTCGGCCTTGTTCTATGCAAGAAAGAGCTATGACGCCCCGGATATTGTTTCAAAACTCACTTCGAAACAGATTACATATATCATCTACAGGGATTTGCTTCACGATAATGATTCTACAGTCAAGTATATGTCTGAGTATCAGGAACTGAGGAATCGCCAGCTAGAGTCCCAGAAGAGCGGGGCCGTGGTGGAGAATACCGTCCGTTTCGAAAAGGAGCGCTCTATGAGCCGTTCTTCACGCCTTGCCGCAGTTATCGGAATCTCCGTTTTAGTGTGCGTCCTTCTTGTACTGATAATGAGGCGTTACCGTCTGATTGCGGAAAGAAGGCAGGCCCAGCTGCAGGATGCCGCCCGGGAGCTTGGCAGGAAGGAGGCAGAACTCTCAGCCAGGTCAGAGGAGAAACTGAAAGCCGAGCGCAAGGCTGAAAAAGTAAGCACGGAACTGCTTGACAGAGACCCTTTGGTGGCGTCTCTCCGCAAAGCTCCGCGCTATCTGTCTGACTCAGAGTGGTCCAGACTTGAAAACCTTGTTGATAAAGTATTTGACGGCTATTGCTCCTCTCTCGCCTCCGCCGGCCTGACTTCCGGCAATATCAGAGTGGCCTGCCTGATGAGGCTCGGGTTTTCCACTTCTGACTCTGCTTTGATGCTCGGAATATCTCCTGCATCCGTGACCAAGGCCAAGCAGAGGCTCAAGAGCAAATTGTCTTGATCGGTTACCAGACTCTCACTCTGTTTTCAGGGGCAACGTAAAGGGCGTCGCCCGGCTGGATGTTGAATGCGTCGTACCAATAGTCGCACTGGGCGAGGGCTCCGTTGATCCTGAGCCTGTCGATTGAGTGAACGTCCATCATTGTCAGGTATCTGAGAATCTCGTCTGAGGCTGTGCCGGCCCATACGTTGGCGTAAGAAAGGAAGAATCTCTGCTCCGGAGTGAATCCGTTGTCGTCTGACAGCCTGCCGTGTTTCTTCTGCCAAATCTGGAAGGCGTCATAGGAGATGTTAAGTCCGCCGTGGTCAGCGAGGTTTTCGCCGAGGCAAAGAGTGCCGTTGGCTTTCAGTTCACCAGGAAGCACCCAGAGAGTATTGAAGTATTCAACCATTGCATCGCAAGGCTTCTTGAATCCTTCAGCATCTTCTGCTGTCCACCAGTCGCAGAGGTTTCCATCTTTGTTGTACATACGGCCCTGGTCGTCGAATCCGTGTGTCATCTCGTGTCCGATAACTACTCCGATAGCTCCGTAATTGGCTGCTGCATCTGCATTTATGTCGAAAAGCGGCGGCTGGAGGAATCCGGCAGGGAAGCAGATCTCGTTGGATGTTGGATTGTAGTATGCGTTCACCATCTGGGCAGGCATCTGCCATTCTGTCTTGTCCACAGGCTTGTTGTATTTCTTGTTGTAGTACAAGTCCCAGTAGAATTCGCCGGCTGTCCTCAGGTTTTCGTAGAGGCTCTTTGACGGGTCTATCTCAAGTCCGCTGAGGTCGTCCCATTTGTCAGGGTAACCCACCTTGACTCTGTATGCTGCGAGTTTCTCAAGGGCGACTTTCTTGGTGTCTTCGCACATCCACTCCTGGTTCTTGATTCTCTCCGCGAGGGAGGCCTGGAGGTTGTGGATTAGCTCGAGCATCTCTTTCTTGGCCTCTTTGGAGAAGTATTTCTTCACATACATCTGGCCGACTGCGTCAGACATCAAATTGTCCACGAGGCTCTCCGCCATTTTCCATCTCGGGGTCTTCTGCTGCACTCCGTAGAGCTTTTTGTTGAAATCGAAGTTCTCGTCCGAGAAATCGTCTGAAAGAATGCTGGAGGCGCTGCTTATGAGTTCCCATCTGTAAATGTCCTTGAGGTCTTCCAGACTGGCTGTCATCAGAATCTCGCACGCTTTTGCAACCGGTTCAGGCTGACCGAGATCCACTTCTTCTGTCTTGTCGAACCGGTGGTCCTTCATATAGCCTTTCCAGTCGAATCCGCCGCAGATTGCGGTGAGGGAGTCAACACTGACTTTGTGGTAGTTGGCTTCCGTGTCACGGAGTTTCTCTTTGGAATAATAAGGTTCTGCGATGCTGGTCTCGATGGCCCAGATGCGATTCACCTTGTCTCTTGACTCCTCAACCGGGTAGCCGGTGAGGACGAACAGCCTGACCATATGCTCTTTCATAGCCTCCCTGACCATTACATTCTGAGGGTCATCAGAAAGGTAATAGTCTCTGTTGCCGAGTGAAAGGCCGCTCTGGCTGATGCATACGATATTGTTGTCTGCATCTTTCTCGTCGGCGCTGATGTACATTGAGAACAGCAGGTTGTCGTGCTCTTTGGCGCAATGCGAGAGGAATTCCTCACGTGTGCTGATGGCGTCGATCTCTGCGATGTGGGCTTTCAGCGGAGCGGCTCCTTCGCTGTTCAGACGGACGGAGTCCATCATCATATTGTAAAGGTCTCCGATTTTCTGCTCCACTGAACCTTTTTTGTTCTCTGCTGCTGCGATTTCCTTGATAAGGTCGGCAAGTGCTTTCACATTGTCGTCGCTTACTTTTGTGACCGTTCCCCACATCGGGTACTCTTTTGGCTGGGGATTGAAGTCTCCCCAGTGTCCGGTGGCGTATCTTGCGAAGTCGTCACCCGCGCGGACTGTCGTGTCCATATAGGCGTAATTGATGCCGGCGTTCTTGACCGGTGTTCTTCCGCATCCTGCCGCGATTACCATTGCGGCGCAGACTGTCAGGATTCTTGTTTTCATTTTGCTTTATGTTTTTTGTCAATTGTTTCTGCTGCAAAGGTACTATGTTTTTTAATACAATGTACAATTCCGATATGGACAATGTGTTTTTGCAACTATTTGATAATAAGGATGTAATAAAATTAATAAGTGGACATCTGCCTTGCGGGTGCCCAAAAAAGAGAGCGGCCGGGGCACCAGACCGCCGGCCGCTCTCTTGATTATCCTTGGGAACTATTTCTTGAAGTACCTGTTGTAGAGACCCTGGAAGCCGGCACCGTGACGTGCCTCATCCTTTGCCATCTCGTGTACAGTGTCGTGAACAGCGTCGTAGTTCAGCTCCTTTGCTCTCTTGGCGATGGCGAGCTTGCCCTCGCAGGCGCCTGCCTCGGCCTCGATTCTCTTCTCGAGATTGGTCTTTGTGTCCCAAACTACATCACCGAGAAGTTCAGCGAATTTGGAAGCATGCTCGGCCTCCTCGAATGCGTATCTCTTGAATGCCTCGGCGATTTCCGGATAGCCCTCACGGTCAGCCTGGCGGCTCATTGCCAGATACATACCGACTTCGCAGCACTCTCCGTTGAAGTGAGCCTCAAGACCCTCGTGAACCTCTTTGTCGCAGTCTTTTGCAACTCCGATAGCATGCTCGCAGGCCCAGCTCTTTGGACCTTCCTCCACTACCTCAACGAATTTGTCAGATTTTGCGTGACATACGGGGCACTCAGCCGGTGCGCTATCGCCTTCATATACGTATCCGCATACAAGGCATCTGAATTTCTTTTTCATAATTTTGAAAGATTAAAATATAGTTTACAAATTTAACAATTTTCACAGCAAATTCAATACCCGTTCAAACTATTCTGACAATTTGGCCTGAACCTGCCTCCGGACTGACATTCCGGCCGGAGACTGTCATAGTTTCAGGCCTCATCCGGAGGGCACGGGATTTGGAGCGCACAAAGTAATTAAACACAATGAATTATGAAACCAGGTTATTATCTGCGGAAGGCTGCCGCCGGGATAGCGGCACTCGCGTCTATATTATTGTTCCAGAACAGAATGTCAGCCTGCACGGGTATATCGTTCACTGCCAAGGACGGGTCACATTTACTTGCGCGCTCCATTGAATGGGCGAGTGAGCGTCTTGACAGCCGTTATGTGGTCGTGCCAAGGGGACATTCAATCACTTCGATGACACCTGACGGCAAGGGCGGAAAGCAGTTTGTCTCCAGGTATGGATATGTTGGAGTCAGAGTTATGTCTGATGAACTGGTGGTTGAGGGAATGAACGAGAAAGGCCTGAACGCCGGGCTCTTCTTCTTCCCGGGGTATGGCTCATATCAGGATTTCGACCCGGAGCTGAGAAGTTCCACCCTCTGTGATTTCCAGGTTGTCTCCTGGGCCCTTGCCTCTTTCTCCACTGTGGATGAGGTGGTTGCCGCACTTCCTTCGGTGCGCGTGACTGGCCTTGACAAGAATGTGGGAGCTGTGCATTGGAGATTCGGTGACAGGACCGGCCGCCAGATTGTGGTCGAAATCACCGGCGGGAAATTGAATATTTATGACAATCCTGTTGGTGTACTGACCAATGCCCCCGGATTCGAATGGCACTTGACAAATCTCGGAAATTATCTGAATCTCGTCCAGGGAAATGCCGGTGGAGAGGCCTGGAAGTCACTTTCCGGAACATTCCCTGTCAAAGCGCTGAGCGGCGGTTCGGGCATGCTCGGGCTTCCCGGTGACCCGACGTCTCCATCTCGTTTCGTACGTGTCGCTGTTTACCGCGCCACCGCTCCGCAGCCTTCGGACGGATTCGAAGCTATGCTCCAGTCCTTCAAGATACTTGAGGCGATGGTCATTCCTGTGGGTGTGGTCATTGATGTGAATGCGAATCCTGAGAAATCAACCGATATGCTCACCTCCACCCAGTTCACAACCGCCAGCGACATTGACGGGCTGAAATTCTATTACAGGACAATGGACAATTCAAGAATCCGCTGTATCAATCTGGAGGACATCGATTTCGGGAAAGTGAAATTCCGCTCCTGCCCACTCGATGAAAGAAAAGAGCAGGTGGAAATATTGAAAATCCGGTAAACTGTCATATTTTGGCGGCAATTATTTGTAACTTTGAAGAATATTGGAAAAATTTTAACATTGCCGCTGAATATGACCCCTTTCTTGCGTCAGGTGGCAGCCCATTATTATGAATCGGGCGCCGCGCTCTCCAGAATGTGTTTCATTTTCCCGAACCGCAGGTCGATGGTGTTCTTCAGAAAACATCTGGCCGATGTGGTGCGGGAAGATCCTGGTTCGTCTCCTGTGGTGGCTCCGAAGATGCTGACAATGAATGAGTTCTTCTATGCGGTCAGCGGGGCGGAAGCTACCGGTAGAGTGACCCTGCTTTTGGAACTTTACGAGTGCTACAGGAAACTCTATCCGCAGGCCGAGCCCCTGGACGACTTCATTTTCTGGGGGGATGTGATATTGGGCGACTTCGATGATGTGGACAAATATCTGGCCGATCCGCGTAGGCTGTATGCCAATGTCGCCGATTTCAAAGCGATACAGGATTCGTATTCCTATTTGGAAAAAGAGCAGATAGAAGCCATCAACAGATTCATTTCGCATTTCACCGCGGGAGGCAAGCTGACGGTGAATCTTGACTCTGATTCTACGGATGTAAAGGCACGTTTCCTGAAGATATGGAACATCTTATATCCGCTATATCAGGATTTCAACAATACCCTGAGACAGAAAGGGCTTTCGTACGAGGGAATGTCGTACCGGGACTTCGCGGTCAGGCTGAAAGAAGGTGAAAGCGCACCGGACATTCTACGGAAAGCGTTCCCCGGTCTGGAGAAATTCGTTTTCACCGGTCTCAATGCGTTGAATGAGTGCGAGAAGACTGTTATGAGGAAAATGCGGGATGCAGGCCTTGCAGAATTCTGCTGGGACTATTCATCTTCAATGATCAGGGATCCGCTGAACCGCTCGTCAATGTTTATGTCGAAGAACGTAAGCGATTTTCCCCAGAGCGTAACGCTGGATACTGATTCCGGGGAAATGCGTCCGGCAATTGAAGTACTCAGTGTGCCTTCCTCCACCGGCCAGGTCAAGTATCTTCCGGAGATTCTGAAGCAGATTGCGGCCCGCAGAACCGGAGGCGATATGTCCAAAGTGGGCCGGCTGGATGTAGGCGGTGCGGACACTGCTATAGTGATTCCTGACGAAACTCTGCTTGTCCCGCTTCTGAACACCATCCCTCCGGAGATTTCATCTGTCAATGTGACAATGGGTTATCCGATGTCCGGAAGTGAGATTTCGGGCCTGATGAATGAGATTGCCTCAATGCAGCTCCATCTTCGGAAACGCAAGGACGGATGGGCGTTTTATCACCGCCAGGTATGGTCCGTACTGTCTTCGGGCATTGTCAAGCGCCTTTTGGACGAAGAAGGGCGTAAACTTGCCTCGCAAATCAGGTCTGATGCCAAATACTATATTCCCCAGGCTGATTTCGGTGACATCTGGCCGTTCAGCCTGATTTTCAAACCGGTAGTAGATGACCAGAAGAGTACGTCCCGTGAACAGATCAGGCGGATTGCGGACTACCAGCTGGAAATACTTGCAGGGATAGGGGAGAGGCTATCCTCCCTGCCGGATATGTCGCTCGAAACCCAGTTCGCCAAAGAGTATTACCTTTCAGTCAACCGATTGAGGGAGATGGGCCTGGAAATCCTGCCGGTTACATATTTCCGTCTTCTGAGGCAGCTTGTCGGACCGGTTTCCGTGCCGTTCAGGGGTGAGCCTCTCAAGGGCCTTCAGATAATGGGTCCGCTTGAGGTCAGGTCGCTTGATTTTACGAATCTGATAGTCCTGTCCTGCAACGAGGGCGTTTTCCCGAGACGCAGTGTGAGTTCTTCGTTCATTCCTCCGGAACTCCGGAAAGGCTTCGGGCTGCCGACCTATGAGAATCAGGACGCAGTATGGTCGTATTATTTCTTCCGTATGATTCAGAGGGCGTCCAATGTCTGGCTGCTGTATGATTCGAGAACCGAGGGACTGAAGTCCGGTGAAGAGAGCCGGTATATAAAACAGCTTGAATATCAGTATGCTTATGAGCCTTTGACCAGAAAAGTGGTAAGGCGCGGAATATCGGTTTCCGATTCGGAGAAAGACATCCCCAAGACTCCGGAAGACCTGGAGCGCATCAGGACAATGACCTATTCGGCTTCCTCGTTGCAGAACTGGCTGGCCTGCCAGGCGAAATTCTATTACAGTTCCATCAAGAAACTTGCGAAGGAGACCGAGGTGTCGGAAAGCCTGGACAGCGGGATGATAGGAAATGTGTTCCACGACACGATGTATGCGCTATATACCGGCGGGGAGGCACTGGAGCCTGGTTTCGATATGTCGAGGGAGAATGTCGAGGCCAATGTCGCTTCCCCATTGAAGGAGATTTCAGCTGAATACATTCAGTATCTGCTTGAAAACAAGGATATTGTCAATAACAAGATCCGGGCACTGGTCTGCCGTGAGATGCGCAGCGACGAGGTTTCCGGCCGCAATCTGGTGATAGAGGAACTGATGCGCCAGTATGTCCGGCAGACACTGGAAAAAGACCTTTTGCTCATCCGTGGTAACGGTATGCGGCCGATAAGGATTATAGGACTTGAGCGGCAGGTTTTCTGGCGTTTCGGAGACTATAAGCTGACAGGGTTCATTGACAGGATGGACAGCATTGTGGACGGCAGGGTCAGGATTGTGGATTACAAGACAGGACGTACAGAGTCTGACGAGGTCCAGATAGATGACACCAACGCTGTCAAAGTGGCTGAGGCCCTGTTCGCCCCTGTTTCTCCAAACCGTCCGAAAATCGCTCTACAGCTGTATCTGTATGATATGTTCATTGCACGGGAGAAGGTGGCCAACGGATGGACAGTCGAAAATGTCCTGTATCCGGTACCCAAGCTGTTCAGCTCAGGAATTATGGCAGCGGAGGAGTGCAGTGTTTTCAATGATATTGTGACTGAGAAATTGGAGTCCGTATTCGAACAGATTTCAGATCCGGAAGCGGGCTTTGCGAGGACGGAGGACAAGAACGAATGCGGGCATTGTGATTTCAGGAAACTTTGCGGAAGATAGGAGGTGATATGATCAATATAATGAAAGCGTCCGCGGGTTCGGGTAAAACCTTCAGCCTTGCGAAAGAATATATCAAACTGCTTTTCGGGCCTGATGCGGACCCTTTCGCATACAGGCATATCCTTGCGGTGACCTTTACCAACAAGGCCACTGACGAGATGAAGCAGCGTATTCTCAAGGAACTCCATACATTGGTTGTGAATCCGTCTGGTTCCCCTTATCTGAAAGAACTTATGGAATTGTCTCCGGAAATGAAAGAATCATTCATCTCCAGGCGTGCAAGGACATTCCTGTGCAATATCCTGAATGATTACGGGGCATTCTCAGTCAGCACCATAGACCGTTTTTTCCAGAGGACGCTCAAGGCTTTTTCAAGGGAGATAGGACAGTTCTCGTCATATCAGGTGGAACTGGACAAGGAATCGCTTGTCAATGAGAGCGTTGACAGAATACTGGACTCTCTGTCGGAGGATAACAGGAGCCTCCTTGGATGGCTTACGGACAGCGTCAGGGAACAGCTCGACCAGAAAGGCAGATTTTCGATTGAAAAACAGCTTTACGAAATGGCTTCCGCCCTCAGGAGTGAGGAGCGCAGGGAACTTTTGGAAAAATACGGAATTGACGGCCAGTCTGTTTACACGAGGGACAACCTCCTCAAACTCAAGGATGGATGCTCGGAGATAATACGTAATTTCAGGGCCGATGTCATAGCCGCAGCGGAAAAAGTGATTGAGGCGACTGACAGTGCAGGTGTAGGCAGGGATCAGTCCTACCGGAAGTTTTTGACATTCATCGACAGGTATGCCGGACTGGCTGAAAATGACGAGCTCCCTGTGCCGGGGGATTCTTTCCTGGGCCGTTCCGCAGATCCCGGGCAATGGTTCCCCAAGTCTTCCGCTGCAAATCTCCTTCCTCTTGTCCAGCCTGTCCTTGAAGAGCCTCTCGGACAGTTCTGCGCCTTGTTCGACGCTCCGTACAGAGTGTATTGCACTGCGCTCATTCTCAAAGGACAGATTTATTCTCTCGGGCTGACAGCCGAGCTTGACGAGGCTTTTTCGGAATTGATGAGGGAGAAGAATGTGTTGTGCATAGATGATTCGAACACGATTCTCAAAGGTATTATCGGCGGCAGCGACACCCCGTTCATCTATGAAAAGACAGGTGTCCGCTATGACCATTTCCTGCTTGATGAATTTCAGGACACGTCCAATATCCAATGGGAGAATTTCCGCCCCCTGCTGCGGGAAAGCGATGCCGGGGGAAATTCCAATCTGGTGGTGGGAGATGTGAAACAGAGCATTTACAGATGGCGCAATTCGGATTGGAACTTGCTGAACAGCCGGCTGAAAGAGGAGTTTCCGGAATCGTCGGAGACTGTTCTTGACGGCAACTGGAGAAGTCTCGGAAGCATCGTAGAGTTCAACAATGATTTCTATTCATTCGCGGCTGCATCTCTGGACGGGAATGTCCCGGGCCAGCTCTCGTCCATATATTCCGATGTGAGACAGAAAGTTATGAGCAAGGATGCCGCTTCCGGGAATGTGGACCTTGTTTTCTGCGGGAAATCGGAAGATGAGGACCTCCAGATGAAAACAATTATTTCGGAGATTGGCAGACTGATTGATGACGGCGCCTCATATTCCGATATCGGAGTCCTTGTACGGACTAACGTTACGGGAGAGCTTGTGGCAAAGGCTTTGCTTGATGCCGGAATTCCGGTCATATCCGATGATTCCCTGACAGTCAAATCCTC
Source organism: Candidatus Cryptobacteroides sp. (assembly GCA_051870055.1). GTDB lineage: Bacteria > Bacteroidota > Bacteroidia > Bacteroidales > UBA932 > Cryptobacteroides. The sequence continues at coordinate 7,512 of JBJEBM010000001.1, read as the reverse complement.
TCCGGCGGTCAGAAGGCTTGTCGCCCTGTTGTCCTATATCGATTCTCCGGAAGATAAACTCAATGCATATCTTGCAGGCTCTCTCAATATCGAGCCGCCGGAAGACTGTCATTCTCTGATTGATCTCTGCGAGTATTTCATCAGGGGGATCAAGGAGGTCCCTGGCGGGAGTATTTCCGGCGAGATTCCTTATATCCAGGCGTTTATGGACGTTGTGCAGGATTGGTCACAGGTCAATGGCAATTCTCTGCAGGAATTTGTTTCATACTGGGAGACAGTAGATCCGAAGATCGCCTCTCCTGACGGTTCGGACGCGGTGAGAATAATGACGGTGCACAAATCAAAGGGTCTTGATTTCAACTATGTCATTTTCCCGTATGCCGAATCGGTGAATTTATATAAGCCCGGTATGCACTGGTGCCGTCCGGATGTGTCCGGATCAAGTCTGGAAGATTGTGCTTCAGGTATTTACAGAGTCAATTTGTCGTCCTCCGCGGATCGCTCCCTTTTCTCAGGGGATTATTCGGAAGAGAAAATGATGCAGATGGTGGATGCGATGAACACTTTCTATGTGGCCACCACGAGGGCGAGACTCGGTATGACCATCATTTCGAAAATGCCATCGGGCAAGCTTTGTGAGGCTGCGGCGAAGTGTCTTGAGACAGGCGAGTCATATTCTGGTTTTTCGGATATGTCACAGGTGCTGTATTGGTATGTAAGGACCTCAGGAGGAGCGTTGAGAATACGCACTCTGCCTGATTCTGGACAGGATGGCGGTGTCCTGCGTTACCGTTACGGTGAGCCTTCCGCTTTCAAGCCGAAGAAGAAGTCTAGTTCTGGCGATGCCGGAAATGAATCAGGGGATTATTGTTCCTGGCCGCTTGGAGACAGGCTTGAGTTCAGCCCTGAGGCGGCTGACTTTTTTCAGATGCAGGATGGCCAGCTCCCCGGCAGTTCGATGAGACTCAAGGGTATAGTCCTGCACGATATTCTGTCATCTGTCATTCTTCCTGAAGATGTCGGCCGCGCTGTCCGCCAAAGTCTGGACGACGGCAGGCTGTCAGGCGAGGAAGCCGCGAAGACCGAGACTCTTCTGAATGATGCGGTCAAGGCTGTAGCTGATCGCGGGTGGTTTCCGGACGATGCCTCCAAAGTGCATAATGAAATGTCCATAATCGATTCTGATGGAGAGGTTTACAGACCTGATAGAGTGATAGTTGACGATGACCGTGTGATGGTGGTTGACTATAAATTCGGGGCTGGGTCACCGAAATACAGGGACCAGGTCCGCAATTATGCACGGCTTTACAGGCAGATGGGATATGGCAAGGTGACGGCTTCTCTCTGGTATGTGCTTCAGAATCGGGTAGAGGATGTGGAATAAGAAGAATTTTTTATATATTTGTAATTTCAACTTATTTGGAGAAATTTACCGCTATGAACGAGAAATATTATGAGGAGAATCCTGTGATTCTGGATTACAATACAGAAAGAGAGAAACTTGCAATGCCGGAGTACGGGCGCAATGTGCTCAAGATGGTTGAGGACGTGAAGAGGATACCTGACAGGACGAAGCGTTCAGAGCAGGCTAGGGCCGTTGTCCGTGTGATGGAATTGCTTAACCCTCAGGTCCACACCGCTGACAACTGGGAGCAGAAACTTTGGGACCATCTGTATATTATGGCCGGTTATGACCTTGATGTTGACTCTCCATATCCGGTTCCGGCTCCGGAACAGCGTATGTCCCGCCCGGAAATCATTCCGCTCAAGAAAAAACCTGTCAAAGCCACTCATTACGGGCGCAATATCGAAAGTATCATTGATTTGATTGCCGGGGAGCCGGACGGGGAGCAGAAGACTGCGATGATACGTTCGCTTGCGATGTATATGAGGCAGCAGTACCTGATATGGAACAAGGACAGTGTGGCTGACGAGACCATATTCGACGATATCGAAAAATTGTCTGAATACCGTATCCGGGTACCTGACGGACTGACACTTTCAAGGATTTCATCTGACTCCAACTTCTCCCGTCCGGGAATGAACATAGACTTTGCGACTGTCCGCAAGCAGGGCGGCCAGCAGAAACGTTTCGGAAGAAAAGGTAATAAACGCTGAAGAACTTTTCACAGGCAATGCGGAAAAAAATATCTGATATCGTGGAGTCTGCTGACTCCAAATGGGTACCTGTGCGCAAGTTTGCAGGACTTGCGCTCGCTATATTCGTGGCCCTCGCTTTGTTCGGATGTGTGTCTTTCCTGTTTTCCTGGAAGCAGGACCAGAGTGTCCTGATGGATGACGCCTTGATGAGCATTGATACGACTGTCACAAACAAAGGCGGCAAACTGGGTCTCAGGCTGGCTTCATTGCTCATCGGCAGATGGTTCGGCCTCGGCGCGTTCGCCGCGGTGTTCGCCCTCGGCGTTCTTGCGTTCAGGCTTGTTTTCGGAAAAAGCAGGTTCTCGATTCTCAGAATCATCATTCTGTCCCTGACAGGGGCTGTGCTTCTGTCATTTGTGCTTGCGTATTTTTCGATGGTGTTCGGCCTTGAGAACAGTTTCGGCGGCGGTCTCGGGGGAGAGTGCGGCGCTGTCTTCGTCCATTGGCTTGACAATCTTGTGAATGTATATGTTGCCCTGCTGATAATTGTACTGCTCTGCATCGTATGGCTGTATTTCTCAAGCAGGCGTTTCTATGACTGGTTCCACAATGCAGGAACTCCGGAACAGGATAGGGAGAACGCCGGGGAGAAAAAACGCAGGACGTTCACCTGGGGTGAGAAACTTTCCGGAGAAGATGCCGGAACTGCAGCAGGTGTGGACAATGAGCCCGCGAAGGAAGAACAAACTTCAGTAGCGGATGAACCGGAGCCTGCCGTTACGGAGCAGGTGGCTTTCCCTGTCAAGGATGATGTCTTTGTCGCTGCGGAACCTGTGAAGACTCCTGCCGCGGATCCGGCTTCTGGCAATTCCGGATTCAAGGTTGAGGTAGGACAGGAACTCTCCACTGATGTGACTGAGGAACTGCCGAGAATAGATGTGAGGGAGGAACTTGAGAAATTCAAGTTCTGGTCCCTGGATCTGCTTTCCGACTACTCGGACTCAATCCATACGGTTTCCGAGCAGGAACTTACCAGGAACAATTTCAAGATCAGGGCCTGCCTGACCAACTACAATATCGGTGTCGAGACGGTCAAGGCAGTAGTTGGCCCTACTGTCACACTATATAAAGTCTATCCGGCTGTGGGTGTGAAGGTGGCATCCATAAAGAATCTTTACGACGAGCTCTCCATATCATTGAATACGAAGAAATTGCGTATTATGATGCTGACTGACTCGGTAGGTCTTGAGGTGCCTAATGACAAGCCTTCCATCGTGCCGTTGAAAGCGATGCTGAATGATTCCGCTTTCCGTGAGAGCAAGGCGGAACTGCCGGTGGCCATAGGCGTGACCATCACCCAGAATGTCAAGGTGTTCGACCTCGCAGATGCTCCGCATCTCTTGGTGGCCGGAGCTACAAAACAGGGTAAGTCAGTGAGCCTCAATGTGATGATAGCCTCTCTCCTGTATGCGAAACATCCGTCCGAACTCAAATTCGTATTCATTGACCCTAAAATGGTGGAGTTCACCGCATACAGCAGGTTGCTGCATCATTATCTGGCGGTGCTCCCTGATGCCGGCAGCGAGGATGAGGAAAAGGATAAGGCTATTGTCAAGAAAGCGCCTCAGGCGGAGATTGTGCTCCGTTCTCTCTGCGTGGAGATGGACGAGCGCTACGAACTGCTCAGCAAGGCTTCTGTCAACAATGTCAAGTCATATAATGACAAGTATCGTGACAGGCATCTTCTGCCGACTGAAGGGCACAGGTATCTGCCGTACATTGTCACTATCATTGACGAATATGCCGATCTCACTATGTCCGGCGGTACCGGCGGCGAGGGACGCAACCAGGCCCGCAGCATAACGCATTCCATCATCAGGCTCGCACAGAAAGGACGCGCCGCAGGCATCCATATCATCCTGGCCACGCAGAGGCCTTCCGTCGATGTTATCACCGGCATCATCAAGACCAACTTCCCGACCAGGATCGCTTTCCGCGTTTCCCAGATGCAGGACTCCAGGACAATTCTGGATTCCCCTGGAGCAGAGAAACTTATCGGAAACGGTGATATGTTGTATTATGCCGGAATTGATATGGAGCGTGTGCAGTGTGCGTTTGTCAGCAACAAGGAAGTCAACGCCATTACCAAGGCTATAGAGGAACAGAACGGCTACAAACAGAGGTACAACACCCCATATTATCTGCCGTCAGTCTCTGAGACAGGAGGTGCTGATGACGCTCCGTCAATGATCGATATGAAGTCTCTCGACGAGAGGTTCGAAGAAGCCGCCAGGATGGTTGTCTCGACCCAGAGAGGCTCAACTTCAGACCTTCAGCGCAAACTTGGTATGGGATATGCAAAGGCTGGCAGAGTGATGGACCAGCTGGAGGCGGCTGGCATTGTCGGTCCGCAGGAAGGCTCCAAGCCGAGACAGGTATTGGTGGCTGACTTCGATACGCTGGATTCCATATTGAGAGCGTATTTGAAAGGCGAATGATTATGTTTACCAGAACTTTCTTTACAATTATGCTGGCGGCGATGGTCTCCATTCCTGTGTCCGCCCAGCGGATTCTTGACCAATTCAAGGCCGCAGTCAGTTCGTCATCTGTCAATCTGGAATATTCGTACAAGGCTGTTTCCGGCACAATGATTTCAGGTTCAGGTACATTGCTCCTGCAGGGCGACTCCTTTCATATGAAAGGTGACGGACTTGAGATATGGTGTGACGGAAAGACGAGATGGACTCTTGACCGTGCAGCGGGAGAAATGGTTGTGGAGAATGTGGAAGACGCAGATGGAGGGGCGGCTGCTGCCGATCCGGCTATGCTTTTAGGATCTCTGGATACTCATTTCAAAGTAGTCTCATCATCGGTCAATGGCGGCCTGACGGAGATAAAGTTCGAACCTCAATCCGGTGCTTTGGGAATCACTTCCCTGACTGCAGTCCTGAAGCCTGTCAGCGGGGGAGCGCCGGTCATTGCAAGCGCAGCCGCCGTTATGTCAGACGGGACATTGACCGAATTCTCGTTCAAGTCAATGTCATATTCGGACAGACTTCCGCTGGAGGATTTCAAGTTCAATATGTCTGAAGCGGGGAAGTCCTGGATAATCACTGATTTACGATAGAGAATCCATCTGAGGCCCATTCCTTCATTTTGCCTTCCTCGTCCGAGTAGATAAGGTAGCCGGAGAGTCTGTAAGAATTTTTCTCTAAAAACTGTTTAGCTTCCTCAAATCCTATTACCATACAATATGTGGCGTATGCGTCCGCGTCTGTCGCGTTTGACGCCACAATTGTGGCACTCAGAAGGTTGTGCTCTACAGGATGTCCGGTGCGCGGGTCAAGGGTGTGGGAATACTTGTGTCCGTCCCTGATGTAGAATTTCCTATAATTGCCCGATGTGACAATTCCACACGGCCCTCCGGATGACTCCCATACGCCGTCCAGGTCAGCTCCGGGGATGTTGTTTCCGTCAACAGGTCTGTCAATGCCGACTTTCCAGGGCTTGCCGGCGGGATTCAATCCGTTGCAGTATATTTCCCCTATGTCCACAAGCATATCTTTCACCCCGATGCTGTACAGGTAAGATGCCACAAGGTCGCAGCTGTAGCCCTGGGCGACAGCATTGAAATTCAGGACCGGGGGAACTCCAGAACTGCCATCTGACAACAGGTCGCTTCCCCTGATTGAGTCCCCTTCATACGGCAACGGCACTTCAGGTTTCAGCCTGCCCATTCCGCAATCAGCCATTACTGAGTCGATTATGCTTTTTGCTGGAAGACTGTCGCTTGTGAATCCGAATCCCCAGATATCGAACAGGGGGCCCGCAGCCACGTCGAGTGCACCTCCGGTCTCCTCATAATACTTGTATGAACGTGTGTATATATCGGTGAATATCCCTTTCCGGTTTATGTAAACTGGCTCTCCTGCATTCAGCCGGCTCAGCTGTGAGCCTTTGTTGTAACCTGACAGCGTGGTGTCAATTGCATTCAATATAGAGTCAACTGCGGACTTGATGGCTTCAGGGCTTTTTCTCACACGTCCATCCGGCCCTTTCAGATTCAGTTTGACGGAATATGTTCCTCCCTGGGCATATCCGGACAATATTATATATTGGTCCCTGTCCGCGCATCCGTATGAGCCTGCGAGCATAAGGGCGGACAACAAGGCTGAGACTGTTTTTCGCATATTCATAATCAACTTTTCATTTGATTGACGATATTCGGCAAAGTATTTGCACAAATGTACGGGTTTTTATGGAAAAATAACGATATTTGCAATAATATACCTATTTGAACACAAGATGGAATTAAAGAAAATATTTCTTCTCGCCGGTACGGCAGTGATGATGCTTCCGGTAGTTTCTTGCAAGAAAGACAAGGATGACACAACTCTCTCAAATTCCTTTACAGGAACCCTGAGATTCAGTGTGCCTGCGTGTGTGCTGCCGGGTGATGTGGTTGAAGCCGAGCCGAGAGGGATGAATAAAGATACTGTTGACATCGGCTATTACTGGACGGTTTCACCTATTCTCACCGACAAGGATACCACCAGGGCTCTCGGAGATCCTGCATCCAAGACCGGTAAATTCTCTTTCGAAGTGCCTGACACTCTGGGTGTGCTGACAGTCAATTGTGTAGCCTTCGCTACAGGATACTACACCACTTCCGCATCTTACGACTGTGTTGTAGTGAATCCTGAATTCGGCAAAACTCTTACCGAGGACGGTGTCGAACCGACTGATCCTTATATAGTTGATGAGAGGGACGGAAAGACATATTATTACAAGAGAATAGGGTCACGTGACTGGTTTGTCAGAAACCTCAGTTATACCGGAGCCGGAATATCTTATCTTGAAGCTCCTGCTCTTGATGATATTTATGGAAAATATTATACCTGGAATGAGGCGGCTATTGCCTGCCCTGAAGGATGGAGGCTGCCTGTAGCTGCTGACTGGCTGGATTTGGGAAAAGCTGCAGGTTATACAGGTGACGATGGAAATACTGATTTCCTCGGAGTAGCCGGAAATCTGATGGTCAACGGACGGTTCAACGGGGACAGGATGTGGGAATACTGGCCTGCTGTTAAGATAACCAATTCGACCGGTTTCTCCGCCCTGCCTACAGGATATATCACCGGGGATTCTTCTGGACATAACTCTTATGGCAATAATGAATATGCGGTATATTGGTCCGGGGACACTGTGAAACTCGATGCCGGGGATGAGGAGCAGGCCTTGTACAAGATGATATATGTCGAGAGGCCGGATGTTATGACAGGCTCATCCCATAAGACCGGTTTCTATGCCACAGTGCGTTGTGTCCGTGATGCAGAACCTTCTGTTTAACTGTTGGAAATATGAAACACCCATGACTTTTTCAAGCCGTCCACGAGAATGAAAATGGATAAT